>CAYXRB010000010.1:0-5826 GCA_964467565.1 uncultured Pseudomonadales bacterium
GTGGGATGCGGCGGCTGGATTAGCACATGCGGCGGTGACGGTGGCGGACAGCACGAGTGTTGACCTAACGCTCGCTGGGCAGCAGGTATCGGCGGCAGTGTTGCCAGCAGGTGTAGACCATAATGCACTGCTGAACTACTCTGCTGACAGGCACTATCTGCAGACTGCTATCGACCACGTAAGCACCGGGCTTGCGACTGGATTGCTCAAGGTTACAACCGGCACCGGGGCGTTGAGTGTTGCTGAGGCATCGGATCTGCCAGCACACGCTACGGCGCACGAGAGTGGCGGCGGCGACCAGGTGAACCATGATAGTCTCACCGGCTTCGTGGCGAACGAGCACATCGACTGGACGGAGAACACCGGCGGCGTCGTTATCCATGCCGCCAATTACACCGATGGAACGTATGTTTGATTTCATAAAAAAACTCGTCCTTAAATAACACAATTAAGTGTTAACTAAGGACGAGCCTATAAGTCTCGTGGTGCCACCTTATTTTGCTGACTCAAGATAATAAAAAACCCTTCAATTTGAAGGGAACGTCATACCAATGAGTCAGTCTCATTCATGACGTGCTCCGAAATTATATTCCGACACACGTTGCAGACTTTATGTACGGTTTCGCCTCCGGCACATACTTTTGTGCTGCTCCCCGATTCCAACCTTTCGGATCAAAGCATTTAATTAACTTTTGTTTAGTTTAACACAGACGTCAAACGGTTACTTTATTCAGTAACTATAATGACTAATTATTATGTTCATAATACATTATTTGTTCGATATTTAATGGCGGTGAAAATTTAAGAGCAATTAAATATTGTACTTATAACATTGATTTTCACGATTTACCCAACATACCCCACAGTGGTATATGTTAAGGACACAATAAGTACGGAAGATTTAATCTATTTTTTACCACACACTGGCCAGGCACCAATACCGCCATGCGCAATTTTCCAAGCAGAGGTCATGATGGCTGCTTCTGCGTCAAACCGCAGTCCGGGGTTGGGATCAGCACCCATTGCAGCACGGGTTGATGACCAGGTTGAAGCAGAATACTGATACATACCACCGTAGAGGCCATTTTTACTTTGTACACCAGGGTTGTAATGGGATTCACAATTAGCGATGGCTTTTAGTTTGCGTTCATCAACGCCATACATGGTGGAGTATTTTGTAAACAGTTCGTCATAGTTAGAGGCAACCACAGGAGCAGGTGAAGGAGGGGTTATAGATGCTTGAATGGCCGTCTGAGGGCGAGATATGACTCGAGAAGCAAAAACTGGCTTAGCCTGGGGTTTTTGGGCAAATTTAAATCCTAATAGCTCCGTTATAGTATTACCAGAGTAAGTAGCCTGGATGTATCTGGATTGTCCAGGCTGGAGAAGAATCTCACCAGATAGCACCAGATCTGTACTATTTTTACCAGAGTTAGCAGGAAATTTGATCTCTGGATTGACAATAGCCAGCCAGGAAACAAATGCTAGGGAAATAAGCCTGGATGCCAGGCGAAAACCGTTAAATGGTTGTTTTGACATAGATACCTAGTTAGCTAGAGGCAGGAAACTATATACCGGGGCTGTGAGGATCGAGTTAAAGTTGAGTGTGAATTACAATATTAAGCGCGGATTATAGCACTACATTTCCACAAAATCAACCCTATAGTGTTTTTTTTGGTTCAAAGATGATGTTTAAACGAAGGCTTGATCGGGTTCAAGTTTGAATATAGAGCGACTTTATTATCAGATTAATATCATCTACTCAATTTTTTTAGGTTGAAAGTACAGTGCTTGCCGGGAGTGCTGCGAACCGTGGACGAAGTCAGAACATTTTTATTGCCCTACAACACACATCTATTGCTCAAATTATATTAGGGAGAAATTAAGTCTGAAAAGGATTAACCCTCACTATCTTAAATTGTTCATTATTAATGCCGGATATTTTTTTCCCACTATATGGTTCCTTGGCTTCGGGGTCTATTGCAAGATGAAGGATATCAAACCCCAGTTCTCTTAACTTGTTTAGTACACAGACTACAAAAAAATTAACAGCTATATAAAAGTGGGGCTCTCTAGGCTTAATAAGACTGCTTAACTCCTTAAATATAAAGTCATCGCTATAGACAGTATCACCGTGAATTATTTTATGCCTGAGCTTATAAAACTCCTCTGCCCATATTTGGTGCATTGTTAACTGCTCATGACCCGTAACTCTCCCATAATTTACTATAGGATATTTATAAGTTTTGAACTTTCTTTTATATCCCAAAGTCGCATACTTTAAGATATTATTTCGAAAATTGGGCCGACTTGATGCTCCAAATAGCAATTCGAAAGCCATTATCAATAATAATATTCGTGATTGAGCTGACTGTTCATGACTGTTTCTATAAGCATTAAAGAAAGGGCTAAGTCCTTGAATTACCTGACTTTTCCCCTCATCAGTTGACGAATTTATTAAACAGTCTTCTAGCGCTTTAATAACGCTGTCGGATAACCTAAAACCCAAAGGTATGTTTACGTATTCAGGCTTTAGAAAGGCTACCTCACCGACTTTATAACCACCGGCTATTATTTTATGTATTACACCACCCTGCATTGAGATATGCTCATCGCCAACATTGAATCTCTGGTAATACACCTCAAAATTATCGCTTGTTACGAAGCTCCATTGGTTCATTTCTAAAATCCCTGTTAAAAGTAATATGTTTTTCAGAGCTTCTATCTTTGCAATACTTAATCGTGTTGGATTTTGAAAATTAACGTCAGTTACAGAAACAACTGCTGGGTTTTGGATAGGTCCACCTTTTTGGAACTGATACGACCCTACCAATTTGTCTAGATGCTCTCTTAGAGCCTTATCCTTGATGAAATCATTTTTCTTTTTATGGTAAGGCCAAATAATAAGGTTGCTAAACTTTAAAGCTCCATCCAGGGGTAAATATGGCATTAAAATAATGGTGTGGTATTTTTTACGGTTCATATATCTTCACTTAATACTGCTAATTCTTCTAAACTTTTTCCGACTCCCTTTTGTGCTACGTAATCTAAAAAATTAAATATTTGTCTAGTAATTCCATTAAACTCAGGAATGATAAAGGGTCTATGTAATGAGTAATTGCGCTTGAAGTGAATATAGTCTAGTAATTGGTTAGCGGTAGGATATGGTATTGTCATTTTAGTTATTCCTGTAAATCGCTCTCCCTTCAACGAGTCTTTTGCTTTCATTTCATCATCTACTTGAGTACTGTTAAAAGCTGAAAAATCAATGATGCTGTCTATATGGTCAACGATGTATGACAAATCTTGTACTTCATTATTTACAAGTTTTGTTTTATTGCCTCTAATCTTTATTGGGTGAGTTGATTTGTACGTTGGTAGAGGTTTGTTGATTGAGAATCCCCTATACAGAAATACTCCTTTAAATAAGTATTCCGAACCAAGTGATACAAAGGCATTTTCTAATCTAGCATGTGACAAGATTTCATGTCTTCTACTGTCATTCCAAGGAATGTGTGTATTGGAGTGCTTTTCAGCGGCTTTGATTAAATATGCTCCAAGTTTCAAAAAATCATCAGCGTCTATCGAAGTAAATATCTGTTTTGAAAATCCCTTTTTTTTGAAATCTGTATATCGTGGCTGGTTATACCAAAATCTATTAATTTGATTGTGAGTTAAGGCCATATCACTATATTGAGTCTCGTAAAGCTTTATATCCTTCAAACCCATTTTGAAACACCTGAGGATAACTAGTTGTGACAAAAAGAAAGTCTTTTATGTTGCCTTCTCGTGCCATTTTTCTCATTTGTCTGTGGCCAAGTTCGATGATAGCCTGTTTTATCATGCTCATATCTGTCATACCCCACGCCGACAATAAAGTTCTGCTAATTCCAATTTTGGCTTTTTTAACTCCACCATTAGGTATTCTTATTTCGAATGCTCCTTCTAATCTTTCTCCCACACTGTCTAGCATGTATAAAAACTTTAACCCGTCATCTCTCAATAAGTTAGGTTTATGAAATGCTGCTGCTTTGAAAGTATAAAATGCACCAGAAGGAACTTTTTCTTGTTTAAGCTCTCTCCTAACAAAAAACTGACGGTTTTCTAAGTCTTTGTATTCAACAAAAACATTAAGTTCAGGAACTTCATTTAAAAATACAACTTCACTAGATAGTGGAAACGTCAACTCTTTCTCTTGCTCAGGTTCAAGCTCGAAAAAACCATCATCAGGTCTCCATTCGTAGTTAAAGCCCCTAATCCCCCAATTAACATCCAGCGACACTTGATTAGACATATTTTTAACGAAGAAATGCAGGAAATTTCCTTTAGGACCACCATGTCCACCTACATTTGGCTTTATGTATAAAAGAGGGATTTCTTCTGGGGTGGTGATGTTTGTACTACTTGTCACAGTTACAACCCTCGTCTCTTTTTTCACAGTGTATTTCTCGCTTCCAACCACTTTTTTGATAATTTTTTCTCCAAGTTCTTCTGGACTCATGTTTTGAATATTCAAGTATTTCACTGTCGGTATCTCACCTTTGATGGAAGTGTCATCAAATCTGACAGGCAACAAATATCCCTCCTGAAAGAGGGACTTCGCCTGTATTATTTGTCTTTCAAAATTAGGCCATGTCTTTTCCGCATAGTCTTTGGATATGAACATCACACAAGAGTTCGCTTTTTTTTCAAATACATCTTTAAAATAATCAACAAGGTTTGTCCCCCACATATCCAAATCATAATTAAAGTCGTAAAACACGCTTAATTGCCCTTCGTTCTCTACATAAGCTGCAACTTTCTCCACATATTCCCTTTGTTCCCCCGCAAATGAAAATGCTACATCAAACTTTTGTTGTTGAGGGGAAGCTGTTCTAGCTTGCTCACTAGTTTCATCCTTAATTATGTAGATATCCATCTTCTCAATTACTTCTCCAATAAATTGGAGCATATCTATTACCCGATTTCTTATATGTCCAATTCTAGTACTTTTTCTTACCCACCTCTGGTATTCCAGAAATAATCTCTTCAGCTCTTCACCGTCATTTGAAGAAAAGTTTGTGAATATTGCGATTAATCTATTAATTTTGGCAATATTATCTAAGTCATGGGGATGTGATATTAATTTCTCAACTTGAAGTTCACTCAATAGTTTTCGTGACTCTGCAACAAAACGTGTTTTGTCCGCTGATTTCATACTCATAAGTTAAAAAATATATCTCTTGCTCGACTTTTTAAACAAAAACTGAGTTCATTAGGTTTCTGCTCTACCTTAAGGTTTTTCGACCTGTGTATTTAAATCTAAATTATTATTTATTAAACTTTATTTCATTACTCATTTTCCAGGCTCGCCAATATCCTCAAGCACAACTGTAATCTTTCTATAGACCTTGTTGTAAAGCGCTTTTTTGGGATTCGTAAAGACACCAAAACCCTTGGGGGCTTTTAAGCCTAAGCTATGCCGTACTACTCGTTTTAAAGAGGTCCTGGCCGAAATTCTTTTCTTTAGTGATGGGATACGAAAGCCAATCTTCATGAGTTGTCGCTTTTGTTCTACCTTATTTTGTTTAAATGATTCTTACATTATAAACCTGACCATAAACAATGGCGTATAATATGCGCAAATCTCAGCCTGGAATCTTAGTTTTTTAGATACTTTAAAAAGGCATCAGGCAGGCTAAGGTTGTTCCTCTTTTTTTATAAGGATGAGTATGACAATAAAAATGCTGGTTATTGCTCTCTTCCTGCTCGTATTACCAAGCAACACACTTGCCCAAGAAAATTGCGCGTTGCCACCCATGATTGCACATGAAGAAAATCCTACGT
>CAYXRB010000010.1:5836-28673 GCA_964467565.1 uncultured Pseudomonadales bacterium
GGAGACCCACCTTTCTGGAGCTCTTGCTATCAAAAATATTTAGAACAAAAAAGAGATTTTGAAGAGCGATGTTTTAGATACTGGGATGAACAAAAGGCCAAGCAGATACAACCCGCACCAACAAGCACAATGGTGGAAAAAGTAGTGGTTAAAGAGGTAGTTATTACTGCTACCCCTGCACCAACTCCAATCTACAATGACTATTTAATTAATAGCTATACGCCTGAAAATACCACGCTATACACACAAGAACAGGTTGAGTTGTTGAAAGATTTATATATAAAACAAAAAGAGTTAGAAGCTCTGGAAGCAACCATGTCATCGGAACCTAGTGTTACCCCTACTTCAGGTACAACAATTACTGACGAAAGTGAAAACCTAGGTTTTTTTCAGAGATTGGGTTCATTTATTAACTCGGTCCGCAAATATATTGCGAATATTTTTAAGTGGTAAATGAGGCGGATGAATTAAGTTTTACATACGAATCGTTACGAGGTGTAGTCCTCACGCATTCGCCTTCATATGTATGGGCGTAAAGTCTTGTACAACGTTGTAAGTTATATATCGTTATAAATTATGTCGTACAAGAATAGAAATACGACAATTTTTATTAATAACGACTGTTCAAAGCCTGGGCGTATTTTTCATTAAGTGCATTTTCATTGATTTATTTGAGCCTATAATCTGGAATGGCAGGGGTAGAGGAGGTAATTCTTTGTTGGGGTAGTCGTCCCAAAGTAGTTATAACCTAAACAAATTTTCACCAGATATATAATACTTTTTAAATATGAGAATGAAAATTGGGCTGTCGTTTCGATTGAGACAACTTTTAGGGAAACCTGAAGCATTAAATTTGCTCAAGAAAATAAGTGAGGTCAGGTATTCAGAAAGAAAAATTATATTTTTAGCAAGTACACATACCGAGTTTTATCGAAATATTGAATACTATGCTCAAAATCAGTGGATGCCCAAAAACCACTTCGACAATAGCGTAAACGTGTTTGACGGGCCATTTTTAGATGAGTTAAAAGACATGAAAGTAATAAGAGATTACTCAATTGATACATTTGAAAATTCTGATGTCCCCCCCGATGAGGATGGTGAGTTTTGGGGTGTTGAGATTTTTAATTTAAATCTGAAAAGGCTGGATATTTTATTAGAGTGGATTGGACAATTAAGCCAGATAGTACACTTTGGATATTTCTCCCTTAATCTGGTTACTGGAACGGGCTTTTATAAGGATAATTTTTGCAACCTTAATAAGAATTCAGTTCCATTTAAATTACTTAAAGCATTACTGACAACACCCTCGCATGAATTAAGTATTTCTGCAATTGAATTATTAATTGATGGAAAGCCTCGACAAGAATCTACTAATCCTCACGATTCTCATACTCTAGAAGTTGTAGAAAAAGAACGATTCACGAGAATTAATGAGATTGTTAAAAAACTTGGTAAGTCACTCGGAATAGGGAAAAATTTAACCCGAATCATCTCATATAATGGTACCGGATTTGTAATAATTCAGTAGTTTGTATCTTAAATTTTTTACCCTAAAAGTGACTCCAGATTTTAGGTACTAAAATTATTATCTTGTGCTCATGAATATGAGCATTTCAAAAACCTTTGCAACTTCCGATTATTGTTTAGCAACCACCTTAATCACGCTTGGTTATCGTCTTGTAGGTTTAGACAGAAAAGACCCTAAGAGGGTTTTTTTCGAATTCCAGCCAACTATACAACTCGAAAAAAATGTTGAGGCATATTGGGATAACCAATTGCTTGTTTCTCCACGTGATTTTTTCAATTCTCAGAGACAGTTGAAAAGTAGGCTATATACCGAAAGTAAACAATGAAGCTGAGTCACGAAGCCATCACTAGTCTTATCGCTATTTATGAACAAGAGTTTGGAGTCTTAATAGGCGAACAAGAAGCAAATAAAAAAGGAATAGAGCTACTTGAGTTCATGAAAATAATTTACAAGCCTGTCCCAACAGTATATGCCAAAAGAAAACTTTCGCTCGCAACAAAAAAATAACCTTATTCGAAAGATTAGGGCATATGAGGATGCCGTAAAGCTTAAGTGTTACGACTGCATGCAAAGCAAGAAGGTAGACTGCCAAATAACGTCTTGCCCCCTCTATCCCTACAGACCCTGGGCTAAAAAAATATAATTACAAACCTACCAGGCAGCGAAACTTAAAAAAACGAAATAAACATTAATATGAAACCACCTTTAATTGCTGCAACTACTTTAGGTGAAATACTCTTTGACTTGTCCATCATCGATACTCCAAAAAGTGACGGCACGGTAGCCTACTTACAACTTACTTTTACTGATGAGGTAGGAAACCCCTTCATTAAAGGTAGAGGTTTTAGAATCAAAACGGTGAAATTCTCTGCGACAGATAAGCCCGTTTTTATTTTAGATGCACCTGCATATAAGGGTGGGGTACGTTACTGGAAATCATTTATCGTCGAAAACAAAACCTTGTGGAATGATATTCAGGCTGTAGCAATCGATAAATTGCTAGAAATGAACGGTGGGATATCAGCAAATGTCTATTACTATCAATTAAATGGTGAGGGTGTAGACCCCGACGAGGTACCATTTTAGTTAGTTACTATATAGTAACTATAAAGTTACAGTTACTAATATAGTTACAGGTCACTATTCTAGTAAGTAGATATATCTTCAAGATGAATAAAAAATTAAGATACTTCATTTATTGTCGTAAGAGTAGTGAAGAAGCATCTGAGCAGATTATGTCTCTACCAGCACAAGAGGCAGAGTTACTCAGATATGCAGGGATTCGTAATCTGGATGTTGTTGAGGTTTTAAAAGAAGCACAAACAGCATTTAAAAAAGGTCGACCTATATTTTCAGAGATGCTAAGGCGAATTAGTAATGGCGAGGCAAATGCTGTGTTGTCATGGCAACCAAATAGAATAGCTCGTAACTCTTCAGATGGGGGTGAATTTATCACCCTTATGGATGAAAATAAGCTTTTAGAGCTATGTACTCCTGGTAAATCATATAGCAACAGCTCAGACGATAAGTTTATTTTAAATATCGAATTTAGCATGGCAAAAAAGGACTCTGATGATAAAAGTGAAAACGTTAAACGAGGGAACAGACACAAATTTTTCGAAAAAGGACAATGGATAGGCATGGCCAAGCCAGGTTACGTCAACTTATTACACCCTGCGACGAAAGAAAAATATATTGGCGTAGACCTAGATAGGTTTAACTTAATCGATAAGGCAATTCGTTTAATTTTGTCAGGCAGTAAAACACCAATGGAAGCGCTTAATACACTTAATGTGGAATGGGGCTATAGAACAAGAAAAACCCGAATTCTCGGCAATAAGCCATTAAGTAAAAGCGCTTTTTACAAGCTATTAGCCGACCCTTATTACATGGGCAAAATGATAAGAAGCGAAGGGGAAACAATGGGCTCGCATAAACCGATGCTTACAGAAGAAGAATTTAATAAACTCCAAGTAATATTAGGGAGAAAAGGTCGACCTCATTTCACTAGCCATAATTTTCCCTATAAGAATCTATTGAGATGTGGTGAATGTGGCGGGTCGATTACATGTGAAGAAAAATGGCAGATAATTTGCCCTAAATGCAAGCTTAAGTTCCACAAAGGCAAGCTAACCGAACAATGCCCTGGATGTAGTACATTTATTGAGGAAATGAAAAATCCCAAACTCCTCAATTATGTATACTATCATTGTACAAAGAGAGTTCACAAAAACTGCTCTCAAGGTAGTATTACTAGAGAAAAATTAGAGGAGCAGGCTGATACGTTACTTAGTAAATTCGAAATCAGCGAAAACTTAAAGACCTGGGCTATTAAACACTTAAATGAACTGCATGATTTTGAGGTGCAAGACCGGGAGAAAATCCATCAAAACCTACTTCGAGCAAAGGCTGATTGCATTAGTCGACTTGATAATCTAGTGAAGCTAAAAATCTCTGTAGGGAATACTGATGGCAAAGTACTAAGCGATGATGAGTACAATCGACAACGTGAATCAATCCAGAGTGAGAGAGAAAGTATTGAACGGCAGCTAGGACAAATTGATGAGAGGGTAGACCGTTGGCATGAATTATCGGTTAAAACTTTTGAATTCGCCTGCTATGCCAGGTATCAATTTAAACATGGAGATGTAATGGCCAAGACTAGGATTTTTAAAGCTCTTGGTTCGAACCTAACTATACTAAATAAAAAATTGCTGGTAGATGGTGAAAAATCGTGGTTCTTAATTGAAAAAGGTAAGCAGAAAATTCTTAAAGATATGAGTGCGTTAGAACCTAATAAAAAGATTGATATTTCCGTTATTAGTTCTCTTCCAGAACCAGTGCGTCAAGCTTGGCTGCCGGACTAGGATTCGAACCTAGAATGCCTGATTCAGAGTCAGGTGTGATGCCATTTCACCATCCGGCAAAGCAAGGCCTATTGTACTATTGGTAATTACCAACTTCACACCGAAAATACTAAAGCCCTCTTACACCCCCATACTACAGTAGGCGCGATAGTATTTAGCAAAGGAGGAGTTATGCACCTAAACACACTGCGTGACTTACTAGTACATGAATTACAGGATCTTTATAGCGCTGAGGAGCAGATTATTGAGGCTTTGCCAAAAATGGCCAATAACACTCAAGATACAAAATTGACCGGGGCTTTAGAAATGCATTTGGAGGAGTCAAGAATTCAGCTTGACCGCTTAAAAGAAGTAGCGACGATAATGAACGAATCGTTAACAGGTAAGGAATGTGTGGGGATGAGGGGGGTAATTAAAGAGGGTGAGAAGGTACTCGAAGACGAAGGGAATCCGGCGGTTAAGGATGCAGCGATTATTGCGGCCGCCCAAAAGGTGGAACACTATGAAATTGCAGGTTACTCAAGTGCTATTTCTTGGGCAAAGGAAATGGATTTAGATGACGTAGCCGATATGTTGCAAGAGTCTTTAGACGAAGAGAAAAGTGCCGACAAAAAGCTCACCTCTATTGCTGAAGGCGGATTATTGGCAGAGGGCATTAATGAAGAGGCATCCGATACCCACGCGCAGCTATAAAGTTTAGCAGACCATAGTAAAAACTTTTTAAAACTTAGCCGGTCAAACGGCTAAGTTTTGGTGTTTTGTGAATGAAGTAACCGATACTAAATGAAGTGATTGTAACTAAGCTGAAATACAACATATCGAAATAAAAAGAGTACGAATGAGTTGCTAGATTGTTTAGACCAAGCTTCCAATAAAATTCGAGCACAGCTACATGAATGAAATAGACAAAGAATGATAATTGGGCTAAACGATGAACGAAGCGATTGTAATGGATGTTTTTTGTGATTTGGTAAAGGGAGATAAACATGATTAGTGTATAGATAGTCATACTTGGCCGCCATTGTGAATAGAAGAAGAGATAGTTATTGGTGAGCTGGTACCAGAATTTTCCTTCAAGATAGATCAATATCCCGATCATAAGAGTCAAAAGGATAAAAATTCCCCCCCATTTATTGATAAAAGCCTTGAATTGAGGGCGTTGGGCTGCCGCGGTAATGCCCACAACGAATAAAAAGAAATTGAGAATAGCTACCAGAATTGGTTGAGTGAGGATGTCTTGGCCTAAATAGTAAAAATACCCTTGCATGGATAACCAAGCGAGACCAAAAACAATGAGATGAATAAGAGAGATTTTATGCACGAAGCGTGAGAGAAGTGGAAAAATGGCATAGAGAAGCAATAAGCTAGGAATGAAATATAATTGATACGATGCCCATCCAAGTAAAAGAATTTGCGAAAGTGTCCGCTCTTGGCCAGGGTATACGAAGATAACGTATAAAAGACTCCAAAATAGGTAAGGAATTATGAGACGTTGAATGCGACGTGAATAAAACTGCACGACGGAGGCGTTTGGTTTGGCGCTTAGGTGTAATACGTACCCCGAAACAAGAAAAAACAAAGGGACGGCAAAGCGGCTGATTTGATTTAAAAAGAATGCAAAAGGGGCAAGATCGATATTTAAATTGGTAGACTCAAGGGTGCGGGCGGTGGTGTGAATCAGTAGGACTGCGATAATCGCTACCAACCGGATAAAATCGATGGCAAATATGCGATTGGTATTTGGCTGAGTGTTTTTCATAAACGTAGGCGAGTGTAGCATAAAATTGTCCAGGTTTGCTAAAGATTCGAGATACGCCCAAGGGTAGGTGCCTTTGGCATCTTGCCAGAGAGATAGGATTTGTCATTGCAAGAATTCATCCAAGGGCATACCAGGCTTAGTTCTTAAAGATTCAAAAAAATTGATGAGATATTCTGTACAGCAAAGAAATTTTTCTAATTATTCGTGACTTAGGACAAGGGATTAGGTACAGTGAAGAAGATATGGAAATGATAACCGAGTTAAGTTTGTTGCTGGTATTAGCTTGTGTAATGGCTGTAATCATGCGGCTATTAAAACAACCGCTGATAGTTAGCTATATTTTGACCGGAATTATCGCAGGTCCGTATGTATTAAATGTTATACATTCGCCAGAGCATTTAGAGCTATTTTCTAAATTTGGCATAATTTTCTTACTCTTTATTGTGGGTTTACACTTAAACCCAAAAGTAATTGGTGAGGTGGGGAAAGTGTCACTAGTGACTGGATTGGGGCAAATCTGTTTTACGTCGGTTGTTGGTTTTGGATTAGCGTTACTACTCGGAATTGATAGAGTAGCGGCTTTGTATGTAGCGATTGCCTTAACATTTAGCAGTACCATTATTATATTAAAACTCTTATCTGATAAGGGAGATTTAGAAAAACTTTACGCGAGAATTGCGGTTGGCTTTTTGTTGGTGCAAGACATCGCCGCAACGTTGATTTTAATAGGGGTGGGGGTGGTAGCGAATTCATCTGGTGGACACTTGGGTGTAATTTTGGCGGCTACTGCAGCGAAAGGAGCTGTGGCGTTGGTAGTGTTGTTGTTTTTAACCAAGTATGTATTACCGGGGTTAGTCAAATACATGGCCCACTCCCAAGAATTGCTCTTTTTGTTTTCGGCGGCGTGGTCACTGGGTTTGGCAGTGATGTTGGCCGCACTTGGTTTTTCCGTAGAAATCGGAGCTTTAGTGGCAGGGGTGGCTTTGGCTTCGACTCCTTATGCTGATGAAATGGCAGCACGTTTACGCCCATTGCGTGATTTATTTGTGTTATTGTTTTTTATTTTACTGGGTTCACAACTAGTTCTGACTAATATTGGCAGTATGATTCTGCCCGCATTATTGTTATCGGCATTCGTGTTAATAGGCAACCCAATAATTGTCATTGCTCTAATGAATTGGTTAGGGTATAGCCGCAAAACAGGATTTATGGCGGGTTTAACCGTAGCCCAAATTAGCGAGTTTTCACTTATCTTAGCAGCCATAGGTCTCCAGGTGGGGCATTTACCCAGAGAAATTATGTCTTTGGTCACTTTAGTAGGTTTGGTGACGATTGCCGGATCGACCTATTTAATTTTGTATGCGGAAGCTATTTATCCAAAGGTAGAAAAGTTGTTGAAATTACTTGAGCTTATAAAATCCAGGTCGAGCATAGAAGGTAAGAATGAGAAAAAAGTACAACTGGTGTTGTTTGGTTATGACAGGGTCGGCTTGGATTTTGTTAAGGTGTTTAAAAAATTAAACCGCCCATTTTTAGTAATCGACTTTAATCCGAAATCGATTGAGAGATTAGTGGCCGATGGGGTGCAGTTTAAATTTGGCGATGCGGGTGACCCAGAACTACTAGAAGAAATAGATTTTGAAGAAATAAAATTGTGTGTATCGACAATTCCGGATGTGGCGACAAATTTGTTAATTCAAAGGCGAGTGAATAATTTGAGTGCATCAACTATAACGATTTTATTGGGACATACTTTAGCTGAAGCGCAAGTGTTATATAAAGAAGGTGCTACTTTTGTGTTAATGCCTCATTTTTTAGGGAGCAAATATGCTTCTCGAATTATTAGTAAATTTGCCTTTAAACGGAGTAGTTATCAAAAATTGGCAGATGCACACCAAATGGAACTTGAAAGTAGAGTCGCAGCTTTACGGCTATAAGCTGATCATTCAAGGTTCAGGATTTTTCTGATACGCCTCAAACCACTCCCCGATCGGTGGAGTGGTGAGGTGGTCGTGACTGAGTAGAATTATTTTTTTTATAATTCTGGTGGGCGATTAGAACGACCCATCATATGCATGTGGCCGCCTTTGAAGCCAAAGCCCATGAGAAATTTGAGGTCGATATCATTTACGTTAGCCCACTCAAGCAGTTCTTGGTGTTTTTGTTGCATTTGGGTGCGTCTGTCGTCGGGGTTTAATGACTGCCAAGCTTGACTATCAGCTTCGCGTTGATTTTGTAATTCTTGATGCTTATCCAGAATTAATTGTTTCTGGTCTTGGGTGATGACGCCGTCTGCAACCGCCTGGTTTAATTTTTCTTCAAATCGGACTTGCATCTGCTCGTGCATTTGGGAGCGGTGATCATCAAAGACAGATTGAACGTCTGACTCATTGAGAGAAAAGCGCTGGGCAATTTTTTGCACTAAGGTTTGCATGGGGTTGTCAGTTTCTTGGGCCATGACCTGATTTAAGCCGAGTCCAGTTAGGCCGATACCGCTAATAATAGCGGCAGTGATCAAAACCTTTTTATTCATGTGTCTCACCTCCTTTCTTAATTAATGCAAGTATAAAGAAAGAAGCTGAAAAGATGCTTAAAAAGTTGCTTAAATATTCTTGACGTATTTATCGAAGAATTCAATGGAGCGCTGCATAGCCGAAGAAAAGTTTTGAGAAATATTATGGTCGTCGCCTTCGTAGGTATAGAGTTCAACAGTTTTACCGGCTGCCAGAATTTGCTCTTCTAGCTTTAGCGAGAAGGCAACGGGTACCGAGGAATCGGCGGTGCCGTGATGAAGCTGGATGGGACCAGAGATGTCTGAGAGGTATGAATTGGCAGAGATTGAATTCCAAAACTCTGGGTTAGATTCTGGGGAGCCAAAGTTTTGGACTAATTCGTCGCGCCAGCGTCGGCTTCCGGGGAAGGGTGAAATGATGCCCGTGGGAGTAGGGTTACGACGGCGCCAATTGTTCAGCAAGTCTGGGTACGAGGCTACCACGCCCGCCCAAATAACACCGGCTTTAACGTCGGGACTAACAACCATGTTGCGCAGGGTAATGTGCCCACCCATGGAATGCCCCCACATACCCAAACGGTTGGGGTCGGCATCGGGGTATTTTTTTATAGAAGCAACGGCGTTTAAGATGTCTATGGTGTAGTTGTTGCTGCCATAGCCACCACTGGCACTGCCTTCGGAATTACCGTGGCCGCGGTAATCGGAACGGAAAACGATGTAGCCATTGCGCGAAAAGCCGTCGGTGTAGGCAATATATTTTTCGGTGGTGCGGTACTGGGCGGGGGGAATGTAGCTAGGCGGCTTGGTACCGTTGGGTACGGTGAGGAGGGCGTAGATTTTTAAGCCTTCGGATTTATACGAAGCAATGTATCGCTGATAATTAGATCCGGGGGTGAGCGTTTGTTCGATAACAATGTCGCTGCCGGGGTAGTCGCCTTCGCGAAGTGACTGGATTGAGAGCGGGTGGAGTTGGTTGATTAAACCGCCACTATTTTCGTTATCTTCTTGAGAATTTAACGGGTCTGATTGAGGCTTGGGTGTTGAAGGATGACTTACAAAAGAAATACTAGCAACACCAAGGATAGCTATGAGGACAGCGAGCGCAATGATTTTTGACATATTGAGTCACTATACTTGGACTTCATGGAAAATCAATAAATTATTTGTGTGAAGCTATGGGTAGGCTTAGAGTAAAGATAGAACCATTTCCTGGCGAGCTGGTTACAGATATTGTGCCGCTGTGCGCTGTGGCTAATTGTGAAGCTATTGAAAGTCCTAATCCATGACCTTTAGTAGCATTATTCCCCCGGGAAGTATCGGCGCGGTAGAAGCGTTTGAAAATATGTGGAAGATCTTTCTTATCGATACCAATACCATGATCTTGGAATGTTAAAAGCGACATTGCATCTACCTGCTTATGTTTTACTGTTATAGACGTTGAGGGTGAGCTGTATTTGATGGCATTATCCAACAGAATTACAATGATTCGAACCAGATTTTCTTGGTCGATGAGAAGTTGGGAGGTTGTGACAAACCCATTAATTTTGATTTTTTTGGCATTCGCTAACGCTTTTACCCGCTTGATGGCTATTTGAAAACTCTTGTGCAAATCTGTGACTTGTGACAGTTTTGAATTTTTTAAATAACCCGTGTTTATTTGGAGGAGTGAGTCGACAATACTACTTAGCCTATCGGTTTCTTCGAGGCTTTGAGTGATTAATGTCCTAGTTTCGGAAGATTTTGGATGCGATTGTTTTAAATATACCTCAAAGGCTGTTTTTAATGAGGTTATCGGGGTTTTGAGTTCGTGAGATGCATCAGAAATAAACCGTTTCTGATCCTGAACCATGAGATGAATAGGGCGAAGTGTGAGGTTGGTGAGGCTGTACCCGATAAAGCCTGAACCGGAAATGACCAGCGCATTCACTCCCAGCAGAACTAAAAATAACCTTCTTTTGGTTTGTGAGACTAAATCAGGATCGGGAACAACAATCGGTTGGGGTGACATGTGATTGAACCCTGGTCTTAAGGCTAGATTACGTAACTGCCGTTCAAAACGAATACGTTGCTCTAAATCAAAGCGTTCGACTTCGCGGCTCACACTATAAAAAATAATGGAACTAAAAATTAAGCTTATGAATCCGGTAATTAAAATGTACCAAATGGTGAGCTTGAGCCGAGCTGAATGGAACATACAGGATAATTTTAAATTTCAATGTGAAATTTGTTAATCTTACTGGCTCAATTTATAGCCGAAGCCGCGGACTGTGTGGATAAGTGAGGGCTTATCTTTAAACGGCTGGTCGATTTTGGCGCGTAGGTTTTTAATGTAGACTTCGACAGTGTTGGGTAATATGTCGGCATTGTAGTCCCACACATGATTAATTATTTGATCTTTGCTTAAGATTTGGTTGGCGTTACTCATTAGATAATCGAGCAACATAAATTCTTTGTGCGATAAATTGATGGGTTTTGTGTTTCGAGTAACGGTGAATTGACGGCGATCGAGGATTATACCAGCAAAAGTGAGTGTATCTGATTGTGCTTGCTTGGGACGCCTGATTAATGCCCTGATGCGAGCAGTGAGTTCGGCAAAGGAGAAGGGTTTGGTGAGGTAGTCGTCAGCCCCTGCATTTAAGCCAGCAACTTTGTCGTCGATTTGGCTTTTAGCGGTAAGCAACAATACGGGCGTATGATTTGACTGCTGACGGAGTTTTTTGAGAATACTGATTCCATCGAGTCCTGGGAGCATTACATCCAAAATAATAACCGTGTATTCTTCTGATAAGGCAATATCTAAGCCTTCAATCCCATCGAAGACAACATCAACAACGAATCGCTCAAGCTCAAGCCCCTTTTTGATGGAATTAGCTATACGGTGTTCATCTTCTATAACCAAGATTTTCATGAGTCTATTATAGTGCCAGTACTGAAACTAAACTGAAAAATGGATATGCACGGTTGTGTGAGAGCATTGGATAGGCTAGAGTAGGCGCATGGCAAAACTTTTTTTAGATATTGAGACGATTCCTGCGCCCGAAGATGAGCATGAAACGTTGAAGTACCTGTTCCAAAAAAAGGCTGAAAAGTGGCTGAAGAAAAAAGAAATGTCAGATGAAGTAGCTCATGAAAGTAATTCAATTGATAAATTGACTGAATTTATTAACAACTCAACGTTTGATGGATCTTTTGGCCGAATACTGTGCATTGCTTATGCTATTGATAATGATGACGTTAAGGTGATTTGTGAGCCTGATAATGAAGCAAAGATGTTAATAGATTTTTGGACAGTCGCTAATGCCGTTGATCAATTCGTTGGCCACAATGTGATGGATTTTGACCTACGCTTTATTTGGCAGCGGTCAGTTAAGCTTAAGATTCGACCTAGTTGGCGTATGGATGGAATGGGAAGTAAGTGTTTATCATTTGCGCGGTACCGGAGTTATCCGATTTACGATACGATGCGGGAGTGGGGTAAGTGGAGCATGGGAAGCGTGGGTTTAGAACATTTAGCTCTGGCTTTAGGAATTCCAACACCAAAGCAAGGAATTGATGGTTCACAAGTATTTGATTTTTATAAGGCGGGAAAAATCGATGAGATTTGTGAATATTGTATGCGAGATGTGGAAACAACCAGACAAGTTTACAAGCGGATGGTGTTCGCGGTTTGAGTGTCGACCTTGACTTGTTAGGTTTTTTACAGTGCGTAAGTTATAATACAACTCAAGTTGATAGCCAGCAGTGTGTGAAACTGATTATCGCGCTTGTCAATGTAGTTATATGGTTAAGGGGGTGAATTCCTTTTAAATGGCAAAAAAGTTATTTGTTGGTAGCTTAGCCTGGGCAACAACCGATCAGTCGTTATCCGACGCGTTTTCGCAATTCGGTACCGTTGTTTCGGCTACAGTGATAACCGATAGAGCTACCGGCAGGTCTAAGGGTTTTGGTTTCGTCGAAATGTCGACCGAAGAAGAAGCCCAAGCAGCTGTTTCTCAAATGAACGGCGCTACGTTAGATGGCCGGCAGATTGTTGTTAACGAAGCCCGTCCTCAAGAACCTCGAGAAAATCGTGGTGGATTTGGTGGCGGTGGCTCACGTGGCGGCAGTCGCGGCGGATTCCGTGGTAATGACCGGAATTTCCAACGCTAAAGCACGTCTAATCGACTTTGAACGCGCTGGTGTGGCGAACTTTGTATTGAGAGTTTAAAGCGCTCATTTATAGGAAGATACTCGGACCCCACCGTCTTCCTTTAAAAAATTTCGTGTAACCGGGTGTGTCTTGAATATTTCTATAGGTTAATTTAGAATGCTCTGCTATGGCGTCTTTTCACAAGATAATTACCTATTTAAGGGGATTTTTTCGAAATAATTGGCGATCAGTTTTTTTATTCTCTATAGGTTTATTAATACTATTATTGACAGTTGGATGGTGGTTACGACGAGAAACTCCAGATGAGCAAAAAACGGTACAACCTAAAAATATAGAAGTATATTCGATTGGTGAAGCCCCTGCTTTAACTTTCATGGCCCGAGTGGATAAAGCCGGAGTGGTAACCGTGCAAGCCCAAAGTCCTGGTGTAATTAATTGGATCGGGGTAACAGAAGGTGATTGGGTAAAAAAAGGAAGTCGTTTGGTACAAATAGGTGCTACCTATAACACGGGTAGTGTTCAAGGGGCTCAAGCGGCAGTTGCACGAAAACAATACGAGTTAGCAAAATTAACACGGCTTGAGCAGGAAGAAACTTTGAAAATACAGCGGGAAATTGCACAGCAAGTTTCCCAAAATGCGAGTGATTTACGGGAAATTGCCAGAGATTCGGCAGCAGAGACCAGAGGAGTTGTTGATATTAATAACCAACTTCTGGATACAATAGAAAATAATTTACAGGCTTTAGAAGCACTACCTCAAAATGAACAAACGGAAACACAAATATTTTCTACCAGGCAATTGCAAAGCCAACTGAGGGCAGCGAATACTCAGCTAAATTCATCCTTAAGAAATGCCGATTACCAAGGTAGTGATCAAAATGCCCCAGCGCAATTGAGTGATTTGCAGAGAGAATTAACTTTGCAGCAATTAGATACACAAGAAAAAACTTTAATACTTCAAGAGGAAATCGCGCGCTTAGGTTCACATGTGGCAGGTGTGAGTGCAGCGGTGATGTCGCCAACTGCGCCAATTGCCGGTGTCGTTGAACGGATAAATGTAAAAAAATATGATTCTGTCAATCCTGGCCAAGTATTATTGACTATTACCGGCACAGAGGTCGCTACCAAACTAAGCGTGGCACTCCCCAAAACAATAGCGACAAAAGTGTCACTTTCGGAAATGTGTACGATTTTTACCGATGATGGATTAACTTTCTTAGTACCGGTGAGTTTTATAGCCTCCGAAGCGGCTGATGACGGCATGTACTATGCCACTATAGTTCTCGATAAAGAAAATGATTTAGTTGATGGGGGGTATGTTCGGGTTGAATTGCCCATAAGTTTAGCAGATGCCAGCTCCAGTTATCCTAGTCTACCTATTGACGCAGTTTTTCAACTGCAAAACTCTGCCCATGTGCACCTTTTTATTGACGGGAAAGCCGAACAGAGATCAATTCAATTAGGTGAGGTGTTTGGTTCTATGGTCGAGGTGAAAGACGGATTGTTATCTGGAGATCAAGTAATTTTAAACCGAAACGTCAACGAGGGCGATCTGGTGCGTTTGGAGTAGCATGGAAGAACAGTCGGCATACCTTAAACGACTTAAGTTTGATGCCTCATTATTGAAAAATTGGGCATGGCCCCTAATTACAAATGCCAGGGTAATGGTGTTAATAGTACTCGGGATTTTAATTACCGGCATTTTTGGATTGGTTAATTTACCGCGCAGGATAAATCCCCAAATAGAAATACCGATTATTTTTGTAAGTACGGTGTATCCAGGGGCAGGACCCGCAGATGTGGAAGAGCTGATTACATTACCCCTGGAAGAAGCGATCGAGGGAGTCGAAGGAATCGCTCAATTGACTTCAAATTCGCAAGACAATTTCTCGAGTATTGTTGTTGAGTTTGATTCAAATATCGATAGAGACGAAGCTAAAGCAGATGTATTGGACGCGGTTTCGGGAGTACAAAATTTACCCACAGACGCTCAGAAACCACTGGTAACAGCTCTGGATTTTGAAGATGTGCCGGTGGTGATTTTTGCTTTGGTGTCGTATGACGATACGGGATCGCTGATGCAATTTTCCCGGAATCTAAAAGAAAGATTAGAAAAATTACCCGAAATAGATACCGTTGCAGTATCCGGCTTGGAACAGTCTGAAGTGGAGGTGCTGTTATCTCCGGCTCAACTTGCGTTGTACGGGATTAATCCGGTCCAACTCTCACAGACTCTTAAGAACTCTTTACGATCATATCCCGTTGGAGAAATAACAACTGGTCGATTGAGATTGCCGCTGAATATTGAAGGGTCTGAAGAGGTCTTAACTACCCTTCGAAAACTGCCGATTAATTCTGGTGGAAAACGTTTAATTTTGGGAGATGTGGCAGACATAACCATACGTTCGAGCCCAAATCAACCACAGAGTTTTTTTGCTACAGCTGATACAAAAGAAAAACGGAGTGTAACTTTTTCGGTGTACAAAACTCTAAGTGCTGATTTGGAATCGGCAGCGTTTGAGGCAAAAAGTGAAACGCAAAAGATTATTGATGAATCGGGTAAGAGTTATCAAATGGTAATCCTTAATGATTTTGACAAAGATATCGATGATCAATTTAATGGATTGTTAGAAGATTTTGGTCAATCGATTAGTTTAGTATTCTTAACCCTGTTACTGTTTTTGGGCCTAAGGCAAGCGGTAATCGCATCATTTGTGATCCCCTTATCTTTTTTTGCGTCTTTTGCCGCCATGTACGCAGCCGATATTCAGCTTTCTTTTTTGTCGTTATTTGCACTGCTTTTGGGCCTTGGGATGATTGTTGACGACACGATTGTGATGATTGCGGCAATGACCGATTATTATGCTTCAAAAAAATTTACTCCCAAACAAACTGCAATGCTGGTATGGCGCGATTTTCTAACTCCAACCCTGACCGGTAACTTAATTAATATTTGGTCTTTTTTACCACTACTCTTGGCTACCGGAATCATTGGTGAATTTACAAAAGTAATTTCATTTGTAGTGACTATTGCATTATTAGGTTCTACTATTATTGCTCTTTTAGTGACAATCCCATTTATGATGGCAGTATTGCCAGCCGGTACTTTTGTTCGGTTTGCTCGGTTTATAGGATGGGGAATGGTGCTTATTGTTTTAGCTTTGGGCCTAAGCTTATGGCATAATTCCCAACTTTTTATCCCTATCATTTTGGCATTAGTTTGGGTTCTTGGCATAGCAGTGTTTAATAAAAAAAAGGTAGCGGCAGAATTAAAGTCGTTCCGCTTTGTCCGATTTCTAGGACGGAGCTTGAAAAAACCGCATTATCGAAAAGGTTTATCCCAGGGTTTTGTAAGTGCGAAAGGCCCGATCAGGGTTTATCACAATTTATTGGAAAGAATTTTAGCTTCAAAAAGAAGAAAGAGGCAAGTTCTTTTGGGAGTTGTAGGATTGGCAATATTTTCTTATCTGCTTGTTCCACTTGGTGTTGTAAAGAATGAGTTTTTTCCCAAAACAGATGCCGATTCGGTGTTTGTATCGATTGAATTACCAGTAGGAACCCCGCTAGAAATTACCCAAAATCAGGGACTGTCAGTTCTTGATCAATTACGATCTATTCCCGATGCAGACTATGTGCTTATGGATATCGGAGCTGATGTAGATATGTCATCAAGAAGTTTGTCTAATCAAAACACGAACCGGATTCGTTATTCTCTGACATTAGCTGAGGATAGAAGTCAAACTTCTTTCGCCATAGCCCAAGAATTGAGGTCAAAACTTGCCGATTTTCAAGAGGGTGAAGTGAGGGTAGTAGAAATGTCTGCCGGACCACCCTCGGGGGCTGATCTGCAATTAACATTGTTTGGAGAAGATTTGGGTGAGCTGCAGATTAAGGCTGAAGAAGTAAAGCGTTATCTTGTGAATAAAACTGGAACTACAAATGTGGAAATTTCGATTGTTGCGGGTGCAGGAAAAATGCGCTTTACTCCTGACTGGTTCGCATTAATGGATAAAAATGTTACTATTGATCAAATTGGGTTAGCGATGCGATTATTTACCTCTGGTTGGGAACTTGACCGCATAGCTGTACCAACACCTGAATGTATTGATGAATGTCCTGTTCGTCTGAGGATTGGTAGAGAGATTCTACCGGCGGATTCTTTGAATAGTATTTATATTCAAAATCAAGACCGACACATGGTTCCGTTGGGCGCGTTGGGTAATTTTAGTTTACAAGAAAATCCCACACAAATAACCCGCTTAAACGGTCAGCGATCAATAGCAATATCGGCAGCAGTACTCCCTGGTTACAACATTGTAGAAATGGGTAAAGAATTGGAAGATTTTGCCATCGAAGAACTTAATTTGGCTTCAGGTTATAGTTGGCAAACAGGCGGCATAAATGAAGAGAATACTCGATCGGTAAACTCAATTTTACAGGCCATGGGTGTATCTGCCTTACTAATTTTGGCCACAATGGTGTTACAACTGGGATCTTTTAAGAAAGCACTACTGGTTATGTTGGTAATACCTTTGGCTGTATCTGGAGTATTTGTTGTTTTTGGGTTAATTGGAACCCCCCTCTCGTTCCCAGCTCTGATTGGAGTCCTGGCACTCTTTGGTATTGTGGTTAAGAATGCAATATTGATAATTGACAAAATTAATCGAAATTTGGACATCGGAATTCCCTTTACCCAGGCAGTGACCGATGGCTCGAGTAGTAGACTAGAGCCAATATTCTTTTCTTCTTTAACCAATATTATAGGTTTAATTCCGATAACCCTTTCTGATCCTTTATGGAGAGGTTTGGGAGGAGCGATTATAGCAGGCTTATCGATGTCGGGAATAATAATGCTATTTTTTATACCAGTGGTGTACGACTATTGGTACCGAAAACGATACACTTTGCTGTGATACATTAATCAGATGAAAATAATCACCGTTTTATTATTGTTCTTGGCAGTCGTTGGAGGACTGTGGTGGCAAAAAAATCGTCTATTACATGGGGACGAGAAGCTGGGGGTTCATTATCATGCAGGTTTTTTGGTGTTCAAAAATGGCATAAAACAGGACTTTAGTGATTTGAAGTATATGGAAGTAAAACCTTGTGGTGAGGGTCATGAGGATGAATTAACACCAGAAGAAATACAGATAGAAAAAGCGCACTTACATGATGGTATCGGCGACGTGGTGCACGTGCATAGAGATGAAGCACAATGGGGAGATTTATTTACAAATATTGGGGTGGAAATGAATGCGTCAGTGGCTGGATACATTAATAACCAATCGGTACATAACATATTAGATCAGCCAATTGTGGCGTATGACAGTGTGGTTATGATCGAAGGTGATGGAATTGCGGTTGAAGACGCTTTAAAGCAGTCGGTGAGTAGGGAGCGGATAGTCGAAGCTGAACAGAAATCGGAAAATTGCGGAGTTTAAGAGTACAAAAAATCTTCTTAAAATTGAACCGGTGATATTATATCTGATTTATTCAATCGATTCGATTACATACGTCATTGGACCCGCGGGTGCATTTACCACTACCGTATCCCCTACTCTTTTACCCATAAGAGCAGAACCAATCGGGCTGGTATCAGAAAGTTTTTTTTGAATTGGATCGGATTCGTGTTCTGATACTATTTGAAACGTGCTTACCTGACCGTTGTGATTGATACTGACAGTGGAACCGAAACCAACAACTCCACCGGATGCCACGGTGGGCACCTGACCGAATCTGAGCAAATATTTCAATTTACGCAAGCGTCTGTCCGTATCCCCGAGCTCGGAGCGCGCTGCTTTATACGCGCCGTTTTCGGACAAATCGCCCATCTCACGGGCGAGTTGAAGCCGGATTAAGACCTCTTCACGATACTTTTCCAACCGCTCGTGTTCAGTACGGGCTTCGTCTATACCCTGTTGGGTAAGAAAGATGACGGGTGGTTTGAGGTGATGTTTTACTGACATACAAGAGGCTTACTGATAGTTTTCATAGTACACTGGAAGGAGTTAATAAGATAGCAAAGAGGAGATTGTATGATACCCCAAAATGTGGGTGAAACCGATAGGGCACTACGTATTTTCATTGGTTTTGCGTTTATTTTTGTCGGGATTCTGGCTAAAAGTTGGCTGACGATTGTGGGGGTACTATTGGCATTAACAGGAATAATCGGTTACAGTCTACTTTACTCGGTGTTAAAATTTTCAACCACTCCTAAGCCGATTTTGAAAAAAAATAAGAAGTCTTTGAGAAAATCACATTAACAGAAATAACTTTTTAATTACATGAAGAAGAAAACACCGAACAATTGGAATATACTAACTCGTCAAGAAGAAGAAGTAATTGTTCATAAAGGAACGGAGCTGCCTTTTAGTGGTAAATACGAACAATATTGGGAGGGTGGAACCTATGTGTGCAAGCGATGTGATGCACCGTTGTACAAATCGGAAGATAAATTTGATGCCCGTTGCGGGTGGCCGAGCTTTGATGATGAAATACCCGGAGCAGTGCACAAAACCTTAGATGAGGATGGTGAGAGGGTAGAAATAACTTGTGAGAATTGTGGAGCACACTTGGGGCATGTATTTGAAGGAGAGGGGTTAACCCTTAAAAATACCCGTCACTGCGTTAATTCGATTTCTTTAGAATTCAAACCAAAAGATGAGTAGTAGTCTTGTTTATCATTCCTGCGTGCAGGCAGGAATCTAGCACTGCTAAGACAAATGAGAGGAGTAGATTCCGGACAAAGCCAAGCCCTTACCGGAATGACATGCAGTATGAGTGAGCAAAAAACTATTTTATTAGGTGGTGGCTGCTTTTGGTGTACCGAGGCAGTATTTAAACTGGTTAACGGTGTGAAGAGTGTTCTTCCTGGATATGCCGGAGGTAGAACCCAAAATCCAACTTATGAAGCAGTGTGTGAAGGGAATACTGGGCATGCTGAGGTGGTAAGAGTTGAGTACGATCCAAGAGTAGTAACGTTAGAGAGTCTTCTGGATTTGTTTTTAAAAACACATGACCCCACAAGCTTGAACAAACAAGGTAACGATGTGGGGACTCAGTATCGATCTTTTATTGGAGTGGCAACGGAGGCTGGGAAAGTGGAAGTTAATGAATATCTGAAGAAAAAACAGGTCGAATATACCGAGCCGATAGTGACTGAAGTGGTGAGTGATATGCCGTTTTATGAAGCAGAAAATTACCACCATGACTATTTTGCTAAGAACCCCGATGCTGCGTATTGCCAATGGGTGGTGAAGCCCAAGGTAGAAAAAGCCAAGAAATTTATCGGTATGGAATGAATTTTGCTTGTCGTATCTTTAAATTTGCCACTTGACCCAGTACTCTAAAGAACTATAGATTGGATATATCCATCATTTATTTAGATGTATAAAGGAGCTGCCCACTATGACCAAATCGCATCTGATTGATGTAGTGGCCAAAAAAGGCCATTTAACAAAAAAAGCGGCCAAAGAGTCGATCGAAGTCTTTTTGGAGGAAGTTAAAAAAGGACTTAAAAAAGGTGAAAAAGTTGTCCTCTCTGGATTTGGCACCTTTTACTTATCTAAAGTTGCCGACAAACAAGTCGTTCCGTTTGGTAAAGAAGACAAACGCCAAACGATTAAAGGCCACAACGTGGTTAATTTTAGAGTGGGCAAACCCTTTAAAAAAACCGTTTGGTAAAAAATCATATTAATTGCCGAAGACTTACCCCGCTTTACAGCGGGGTTTTGGGTTTAAAATTACCTTATGTGATTTTTAGATAACGTAGTGAAGTTAGTACATTACTTGCTCACGTTAAGGTTTTTTGCAAGAAAGGTTGGGTAGAGTAAAATGAAGCGACATTGGCGAGTATTTTGGTCTTTTGCTAAAGTCTACTGGCAAACACAAACCCAATACCGATTGGGTTCACTCATTTGGATAATAAACGGTTTTATTAGCCCATTAATTTTGATGGGTATTTGGTTAGCCGTTGCCTCGGTGCGAAACGACGTGTCCGATAGTGTGGTGGTAACTTATTACCTTCTAACAATGGTTGTGGTTAGATTAACTCAGTCTTGGTCGGGCGAAGGTTTGGCAAGGATGATTAAGGATGGGACTTTTTCAAAATATATCGTCAAGCCTTTTTCAATCCCGATTGACCGGTTAGCATTAGACCTGGCATTGCGGACGGTGAGACTGTTGAGCATGTTGCCATTTATATTACCGGCTTTTTATTTGGCACGGAGTTTTTTAGCAATTAATTTATCGCTAATAACTTTTACCACCCTAGGCGTTGCCTTGATATTAGGTTATGGCATAAACCTGTTATTGGACTGCATTATGGGTTTTTTAACATTCTGGTTGGAGGAATCGTATGGCACATTCCTCTTTTTTATGATGATTAGGGACTTACTGTCGGGGATGCATATACCCCTACTTTTAATGCCATTATGGTTACAAACTCTGGCGCGCTGGTCTCCATTTTACGGGACAATCGGATTTCCGATCGATATTCTTATGGGGCGAGTTGAAGCCCCTCAGGTGGTGAGCTACTTGTTCCTCATGATGGCGTATTTTTTGGGCTTTCTAGGGTTAGCATTATTCACATACCGCGGGTTGATAAAGCACTACACCGCAGTAGGTAATTAATTTATGTATAAATACCTCCATATTAAAATGGATTTGATGTTGATTACTTATGATTGATTAATACCTTATGAAACGCTATTGGCGCTACCTGATTACATTAATTAGCATGTCTTTTGCTTCGGTTGCCCACTACCGTGTTGATTTTTTATTACGCATAGTACGTTCGATCTTTGAAATTGCTATCGGCTGGATAACAATCGAAGTCCTTTACCAAAATACCGTTGTAGTTTGGGGTTGGTCCCGCTGGGGCATGTTGTTGGTCTATACTCTGGCGAGCGTAGTGGTAGCTCTTGTTATGTTTATTGCCGGCTCAGGTTTAGAGTCATTTTACCGAAAAGTGCAATTGGGTACGCTGGATTATGATTTAACACGGCCAATGGACGCGCAGTGGCTAGCATCGGTATGGATTATTTACATTACCAATTCGTTTAGAGTCCTGTTTTCTGGAATGGTTTGTGGATTTTAATCCATGCAAATTTAGATATTCGATGGTGGCAGTGGCTACTTTTTATATACACCTTTTTTGCATCGATAATCATATACTACTGTTTAATGTTTTTAGGGTCATTAATATCATTTTGGTCTGTATCTCCAGAGATGTTTTACATCTTTAACAGTATTACCAGCGTTATACGGTATCCCATAGACTTATTTCCGGCTCCGATCCGGTACGTATTAAGTTTGGTCCCTATATTGTTTATTACCACTATCCCGGTGGGGATTTTACTGGGCCGCTTTAGTTGGACAGGCTTTCTGGCGATGCCGGTGGCATTGGGATTGTTTTGGATTTCTAGACAAGTTTGGAAAAAGGGCTTATTAAGTTACCAAAGTGCCAGCTCATAACGTAATTATTGTTGTTAGAATACTCTGATATGGCAACAATCCGAGTAAATAACCTAAAAAAATACTACCAAGTTCATGAAAAAGAACCAGGGCTGTCCGGTTCGATTCGATCCTTGTTTGCGCGTAAATACAAAGATGTGAAAGCGGTAGATGAAATCTCGTTTTTAATTGACCAAGGTGAATTGGTAGGATTTATAGGACCAAACGGGGCTGGCAAAACTACAACACTTAAGTGTTTATCTGGCCTTCTTTATCCTACGAGTGGTGAAGTACAAGTTCTGGGGTATACGCCGTGGGACAGAAAGGCTGATTTTCAGAAGCAGTTTTCGCTGGTGATGGGACAAAAAAATCAACTGTGGTGGGACTTGCCGGCGTTAGAAACGTTTAATTTAAATAAAGAAATTTATGAAGTACCTGAGGATGAATATAAGAAGACGTTGAATACTTTAGTGGAATTACTAGAGGTTAAGGATGTTTTGAAAATTCAGGTGCGAAAATTATCGCTGGGTCAACGGATGAAGTGTGAGTTGATTGCCGCACTTCT
>CAYXRB010000010.1:28683-35878 GCA_964467565.1 uncultured Pseudomonadales bacterium
CCGAAGGTGCCTTTTCTATATGAACCAACAATTGGATTGGATGTGGTAATGCAAAAAGTTATTCGTGATTTTATTAAAGAGTACAACCGCGAGTTTAAATCAACAATCATTTTAACCAGCCACTACATGGGGGATGTAAAAGAGTTGTGTAAAAGAGTGATTATTATCGATCATGGTAAGGTTATGTTTGATGGGATGCTACAGGATGTGATTGATAAATACGCGAGAAATAAACTGTTAACGATAGTGTTTAACGGAGAAGTCAATAAATCGGCTCTTAATAAAATTGGTGATGTGCGTGAATTTGAGTTGCCGTCGGCACGTATAAATGTTCCCAGAAAAGATGCGGCACAACAAGCAGCCAAGCTGTTAACCGAGTTCCCGATTGCAGACATTACGATTGAAGAGCCGCCGATTGAAGCCATTATTCGCGAAGCCTTTGGCGGCAAAGAATAATGAAGAAATACCTAGCATTGTTTGAAATATCTTGGTCATCGGGATTTGTGTACCGTGTAAATTTTATGATGTGGCGGGTACGAATGGTACTTCAACTTTTGACGGTGTACTTTTTGTGGTTAGCAGTGCTGCAACGCCAACCGAATGTGTTTGGGTATGACGCGACAACCTTACTGACATATGTAGTAGGCACGTCATTTATTCGAGCTGTTGTATTTAGCTCACGCAGTATAGAAATGCAAAGGACGATTAGTAGTGGGGAACTGAATAATTTTTTGGTGAGGCCGATAAATATCTTTGGCTATTGGCTAACACGCGATGTAGCGGATAAATTGTTAAACGTTTTATTTAGTATGGTAGAAGTATTTATTTTTTTAGTGCTACTTAGACCGCCAATTATTGGACCCGCTAGTCCATTAGATGGAGTCATAGCCCTGATTACTCTGATTATGGCTGCGCTACTTTATTCCTTTTTTAGCTTTATTATTTCGACAACAGTCTTCTGGATGAGCGAAGGCAACGGGTGGCCACAACGCTTTGTGATTTTTGTGCTCACTGAATTTTTAGCTGGTGCATTATTCCCTTTAGACATTTTACCGAAACCGATATTTGAAATTATTTCGCGGTTGCCGACTGCCTACTTTTTATTTACACCGATGCAAATATATTTGGGACGACTTGATTATGGCAAAATTGTAGAAAGTTTATTATTGATGGCCTTGTGGATGGTGGTGTTGCGATCTTTGGCTAAACGTATGTATAACAAAGGATTAAAAGTCTATGGAGCTTATGGTAGTTAAATTTAAGGTTTGTAAGGATGAAAAAAACTTTAGGTAAATATCTTTCAGTGTGGCTGACCACCTCGAAACTAACGATTCAACAAGCACTAGAAAATCGGATGGGAGCATTACTTTTTTTAATTGGAAAGTTGATCAGATTCTTTATGTTTTTGGGATTTATGCTGTTATTAACCGAGCGGGTGGGGAGTATTGGCGGTTTTGACCAAAGAGAAATGATAGTATTCTTTTTGGTATTTAATATATTTGATATAGCCGGCCAAACTTTTTTTAGAGGCATATACTGGTTTAGGGAACAGGTAGTGTCTGGTGAATTTGACTTTCGATTGGTAAAACCCATGAATGCTTTGTTTCAAGCCCTGACCCGCCAAACCGAAGTATTAGATTTGCCCGTTTTGTTGATAGTTATCATTTTTCTGGTGTATTACACGCACGGGATCTCGATACTAAACGTGATTATGTTTGGATTGCTGATGTTGGTCGCGATGGTAGTGATTACAGCCATTCATATTATGGTGGCTTCGCTTGGGGTAGTAACGACTGAGGTGGACCACACCATCATGATCTATCGCGACTTATCGTCTATGGCACGATTTCCCGTGGATATTTATGCCCCCAATTTAAGGACTTTGTTAACTTTTGTGATACCGATCGCATTGGCATTTACGGTTCCAGCCAAGGCATTATTGGGGATGTTAAATTGGAATCACGTATTTTTGGTGCTTGTCTCCAGCATCGGGTTCTTACTTTTTTCTCTTTGGATCTGGAATCTAGCGGTAAAATCATATTCATCAGCTTCGAGTTAAATATTCGAGAACTATTTTGAGGGTTTGCTACAATACCGGGACAGGAGAGGAAATTTTAAATTGATAAACTTACTATCATCACTCACTACCGTAGTATGGACGAAGGCTGATTGATGCACTCATTATTCATTTTTTTAAATAAAATCATTCAATATCCCGCCGTTGTTAAAGCTTAGGCGGTCAAGAAACACTTTGGATATTAGCATATGCGGTACTTCATAAAGACCTTCGGTTGCCAGTCAAATACATCGGATTCGGAGCGGATTGCCGGCGATTATGAGGCACGAGGGTACACTGAGGCTAAAAGTTGGCGAACATGCGATGAATTGGTGGTAAATACGTGTGCAGTGCGGCAACGAGCAGAAGATCGGGCAAAAGGATTGCTTCTGAATGTAGTCAAGTATTTTAAGGAATCAAAAAAGAAGAGGCCTAAAATCATCTTAACCGGTTGCATGACCCACCATGGCAACCAGAAATTATTGGAAATGATGCCGATGGTTGATGAGATTCTACCGATTAACGAAGTGGGTTTTAATTCGGCTGCAGTACGCAGGGACAAAAAGCATGCATGGGTACCGATTTCGGTGGGATGTAATAGTTTTTGCACGTATTGTATTGTGCCCTTTTCTAGAGGTAGAGAACAATCGAGGCCAATGGAGGCGATCGTGAGCGAAGTCGCGGACCTGGCAGCGAAAGGCTATAATGAAATTACTTTATTGGGTATGAATGTTAATTCGTGGGGTTTAGAAAAAGTAGGCATCGGGTTTAGAAAACTAATGCTACGGACCGATAAACAATTTAGCCGCGAAGATTTGCCATCTAATCAGAGTCAGTATTTAAAGCCAAATGGAACACCGCCATTTGTGCAATTGCTGCGCGAAATATCTAAGATTAAGCACATCACTAAGATTAGATTTATAACCAGTAACCCATGGGATTTTCATGATGAACTCATAGATGAAATAGCCTCTAATAAAAAGATAGATCGATATATACATCTGCCAATACAGTCAGGTTCAAATAAAATACTCAAAATGATGAATCGGGGCTATACTAAAGAAGATTACTTACATTTAGTACAAAAAATTAGAGCAAAGATTCCTGACGTGGTTTTGGGTACAGACATAATTGTGGGATTCCCGACCGAAACCGATGATGATTTTATGGAAACGGTCGAGGTTGCATCTACAGTTGACTGGCACGTTGCGTTTGTTGCCCAATACTCACCCCGCCCGGCTACCGCAGCATGGCGGATTTATCCCGATGACGTGAAGCCGGCGATAAAAAAAAGGCGTTGGCAAATACTGGAAAAGTTGATTAACAAAAAGCATTTAAGCCATCGCCCGTTAGTGGTGCGGGATAAAATTTTTAATTCAGCTCGAGTTAACACTTCAATTGCATTAAAGAGTTGAGAGTATGAATTTACCGTGTGTAGTGGTGTGTGGTTTAACGGCAACGGGTAAAACTGAATTGGCCTTAAACCTGGCTGGTCGGTTTAACGGAGAATTACTCTCGGCTGATTCGAGGCAAGTATACAGGGAATTAACAATACTTAGCGGAAAAGATATCCCGCCAGGTTTTGTTAAAAAGGTCCAGTCGGGACTGGTGACTTATACAGATGGAGAAACTCGGATATGGGGTTATGATTTGGTAAATTCCAGAGAAGATTTTAGCGCCGCTCTGTATTTTAAGTTTGCCCGAAGGATTCTAAAGAAAGTGTGTGAGGAGGAGAGACTGCCAATAATCGTGGGTGGCACGGGATTGTATATAAAAACACTGTTTAATCCCCCCGCAACCCTGTTCATTCCCCGGGATACAAAAATAAGGGAAAAATTAAAAAATGCTACCGTAGCGGCATTACAACTTGAATTACAGCAAAGGGACAAAACTAAATGGACAACGATGAATGAATCGGATAAATGGAACCCCAGACGGCTTATACGGGCAATAGAAGTAGCTAATTTGGAAAATCATTTCTCGACTCACCCGTTGTTATCTGGTGATAATTCACTTTGGCTAGGTTTGACTATGCCTTGGGAAATATTAGAACAAAAAATTCAATCAAGAGTAGAGCAACGGAGTAGTAATCCCGGGCTCAAAAATGAATTGATGAGCTTGGATACTGGTTGGCCGGCGATGTCGGCAACGGGGGCAAGGGAAATGAGGGCTTATTTTAACGGGGACATACATCTTGATGACGCAATCAGTTCTTGGGTGAAGCGAGAAGTTGATTATGCAAAACGACAATGGGTATGGTTTAAAAAAAACCCCGAGGTTTATTGGTACGATGTAACCAAGAGCGATTGGCAAGCTCGAGTTGAGCGCAAGGTTGAAAACTGGTACGCTAAAACATATGGATAGACAGGTACGTATTGAAATTACCCCAAAAAATGTTCTGGTGGCAATAATGATGGTTTTGGCAACCTACTTTGTGTACCAAATACGTGAAATCTTATTCCTGCTATTTATATCGATCTTATTTATGTCCGGATTTAATCCGGTGGTTTCGCGTTTGGAAAAACTGAAGATATCAAGAGCAGCAGCAATAGGAATGGCGTATGTTGGTTTTTTTGTGGTAATGTCTTTGATTGTGATGATGGTGGTACCTCCTTTGATAAACGAAACGAGCCAACTGATAGATCAATTTAGTTTGCCCCAATCGCTAAAGGATGATCTTAATAATTTTGACTATACTCTTGAGAACGTGCAACTTCTTGCCAGCCAACTTTACTCATTACCAAGAATTTTAGGGGTGATAGGTTCGGCGTTTTCTTCGGTACTCTATTTTGTCTCGTTGTTTGCGATTACTTTCTATTTGTTGCTTGAGAGGAAAAATCTACATCAGCACTTAAAATTTTTATTCGAGACTGAAGCAGAATTAAAAGCTGAGCGATTTGTAGAACGAATTGAGCATAAAATTGGCGGATGGGTAAGGGGACAACTGATGCTCATGTCGATTATTGGGGCAATGACATTTGTGGGATTGGTACTACTTAGAATCCCCTATGCCCTGCCACTAGCACTACTGGCTGGCTTACTGGAGGTACTTCCGAATGTGGGACCAACAATTTCGGCGATTCCAGCGATAATAATTGCCTTTTTGGTGGGTGGGTGGCCTTTATCATTGGCAACTTTAGCTTTGTATATTTTAGTCCAACAACTTGAAAACCACCTTATCGTGCCTCAAGTAATGAGGGTTGCTACCGGAATTAATCCGATCGTTACTATAGTGACGATGCTGACCGGTTTTAAGTTAGGCGGGGTGAGTGGAGCGATTTTGGCTATTCCTTTATATATTGTGATACAGTCGACTTTAACTGAGTGGTACCACTTTAAGAAATTAAAGTAAGATTTTTATTGTGAGTAGATAGTGCAGTATTTATTCAATAATTTTCCGGGAGAGTATGGAAAACGATCTGGTTAAGGTTGAATTTAATATCCAGGTGCAAACACTATTAGCAAAAGGGTATGCTCGATTGTTTCATCAGTCTGATGATGCATTTAAGAAATATTTATCCCCGCTTTTGCTACGCCTTAACAATTTAGAGTTGAAAGACGCTGATTTTGAACAGGGGTATGTGCCATTTGTATTGGTAGTGAAAAGTAACTTGGTACCAACCGAAATTGCAATGAGTTTAGTAGACAAAAACGGCAAAAGGGGGGTAACGAAGCTTTTTCCTCACAAGCCCGAAGATTTTACGGCAATTGAGTATATGAACATTCCCAAGGATGATATTTATTTAATAACTGACATTGATCGGGGTAAAAAGACTTTAAATATGTCTCCTAATGAAGCGAGGAAGCAATTTAGGCGCGAAGAAAGGTTACCTTTGACAATCGATGAGGGGGTTGCACTGGTGACGCATTACCCCGAATTCTTACAAAGAAATAATTGTTTTTCGCTTTTGGCTTCGGCTAAACATGGGAGTAAAAGTGTGCCGGCGATTTGGATAAACGCTCAAAAACAACCTCACTTAGGCTGGTGTTGGGAGGGCAATCCCCATACATGGTTAGGTTCGGCTTCTTGTACATTAAGGGTCGGGATTAATTAATTTTTGGTAGCTTGGAGACGAGTAAGCCAGATTCTGTTTTAGGCAATCATCTGTCTAATGCCTCAACCCCAAACCTTGGGGAAGCGTCCTACAAACGGTTTGGATTTTAGAGTTGCAGCGGGGAGGATTGCCCGTTTCACCCCCTCACCATTTCTACTCTTAAGACGAAATACTCAAGTCCGATCATTTTTGTCTTAATATCAGCAGAAATGGTGAGGGATTCGTCACTGTTGCTCTAACTGTGGATTACTCCTCCCACGTCATATTACGAAAATATGGCGCGGCACCCTGCTTCCAGCTGTCTGGACTTTCCTCCCCTCACCTTTTCTATTTCTTAAGTTGCTGTAGTAGAGATTTCAGAAGTACTTCTTAAGATTCAAAAAAGGTGAGGGGCGATTGCCCTGTCTCCAAGCTACAGGCAAATTTTAACAGATTTCAGGGTATTTGCATGCCCAACCACACATTGGTACGATACTAATAAGGGGGAAATATATGAATAATTCAATACTCTCTGTCCAGGAAACTTTTATTGGCATTTGGAATGCCGTGCTCGCTAATGTAATTGAGTTTGTGCCGCGATTATTTTTTGCACTTATCCTGTTGTTGGTGGGAATGATAATGGCCAGTTGGGCAAAGTCTATTAGTAAGGGAATCTTGCGGGCAATTGATTTGGCAAAACTGACAAAAAATACGGCGCTGGATGCCTTTTTAACAAAAGCCGAGATAAAACTAAAAATTGAGGATGTGGTGGGTGAGGTAGTGCGGTTGGTGGTACTCTACTTATTTATTATTATGTCGGTAAATATTATTGGACTTACCGCTTTGGGTGATTTTTTAATTGAGCTTTTGGGATACATTCCACGTATTTTCTCGGCAACCTTTATTTTAGCCATTGGGGTGCTTTTGGCAGGATATGTGGAGAGTTTTGTTAAAGGGGTGGTTGGTAATGTAGATATTGCTACCGGGCGGTTGATGGGTAAGGCAGCAAGTTATATAGTGGTCGTTTTTGCCTCTTTAGTGGCAATTGCGGAATTAGGAATTGCGCAGAGCTTTATTAATACCATTTACATGGGAGTCGTGGCCA
>CAYXRB010000010.1:35894-39314 GCA_964467565.1 uncultured Pseudomonadales bacterium
TTGGTTTGGGGGCGAAAGATGTGGCGAACAAGGTGATTACCGACTGGTATACGCGATTGAGTAAAGAAAAAGTGAAAAAATAAAATGGTACAAATTGGTTGACTAATTAGGCTATTTACTGTGTTAGGATGGGGTGTCGTTCTGCTGGTGGGCAAAGGCTACCGGTTGATATACTAGTTAGTGTAGATGGGTTGGTTCTATGGCAAAAATATTGCTCGTGGATGATGATTTAGTATTACTTAAGCTATACAGCACAAAGCTTTTGGCCGATGGGCACGCGGTTGAAACTGCAAGTGATGGTACTCTGGGTTTGGGAACAATAACCCAATTTAAACCTGATGTAATAGTGCTTGACTTACTTATGCCCAAACTTAATGGCTTTAGTTTTATTGAGCAGTTAAAAAGTAAACCAGAAACGCAGAATATACCGGTGATTGTGTTTTCTTCGGTGGCAAGTCAGGAGCAGATTGACCGTCTGAAGACTTTGGGAGTAACGACATATTTAAATAAAGTAGAAACAACCCCAACACAATTGGTGATGGCTATTACCAGCATTTTAGGAACCAGATAAAAGTGATAAAGACCTAATTTTATGCTCCTGCCCCAAACGCTTCAAGAAATACTGCTTAAATCTGGCTTTGTATCGGTAGCTGATTTTAGCAAAGCTCTAAAAACGGCAGAAAATTTAAGCCAGCCAATTACCGATATTTTAGTGTTCCAAGGTTTAATTAGTGAGGATGCGTTAGGGAAACTGATAGCTGAGTACTATAAGGTTAAGTTCACTAGTTTAAGAAATAAAATTATTCCGATGAATGTGCTGGAATTAGTGCCCGAACAGGCAGCGTTAGCCTACCACGTAATCCCCTTTGGATTGGACCAAGAAGCATTAGCGCTGGGAATGGAAAATCCCCAAGACATCGAAGCCCTCGAATTTGTAAAACGAAAGTGTGGCAAACAAGTTGTGCCTTATTACATTACCCCGGCTGATTTTACGAAAACAATAGGCCAGTATAAGCGCAATATAAAAAGCGTCTTTAAAGAGATTATTGATCAAAATGTACAACAGGCAAAATTAACATCAACTTCATCCAAAGAAGTAGCCGAAGAATTGCCGGTAATTAAAATTATGGATACGATCTTGGAATATGCGAGCGCAGAAGGGGCATCTGATGTCCACCTGAATTCTCTAGAAGAAACGCTGATGGTACGCTTTCGTGTTGATGGCTTGCTCATAGATATTGCCAGTCTACCAATATCGATACAACCGGCTTTAGTGACAAGAATTAAAATATTAGGGGGGCTTAAGATTGATGAACATAGGATACCTCAAGACGGCCGGTTTAAATTTAAGATATATGAACAAGAAATTTCGTTGCGGGTCTCAGTTTTGCCTACGTTTTTTGGTGAAAATGTGGTGATGCGGTTATTACCCGAATCAGCCAGGCCTTTGAGTTTAGAGGAATTGGGGATTGCTGGTAGCAGCCTGGAGATGATTAAGAAAAGCATTAAGCAATCACACGGTATGGTATTGGCCACTGGTCCAACCGGTTCGGGTAAGACGACGACACTCTATAGCGTGTTGAATATGCTCAATACCCCCGAAGTAAACATTTGCACAATCGAAGATCCGGTGGAGTACAGTATTCGAAGAGTCAACCAGACTCAAGTTAATCCAGCGGCCGGATTAACCTTTGCGAACGGGTTACGATCCCTGTTGCGTCATGATCCGGATGTGATAATGATTGGTGAAATTCGTGATAGCGAAACAGCAGAAATTGCCATCCACTCAGCCCTCACCGGACATTTGGTTTTATCAACGCTCCACACCAATTCGGCGACCGGAGCGATTCCTCGGTTTTTGGACATGGGCGTCGAAGGTTTTTTGCTCGCTTCAACATTAAACGTGGTAATTGCGCAAAGATTGTTGCGAAAAATTTGTACCAACTGTATCCATAAAGTTGAACCTACTTCAGAAATTCTGGCTTTTGTTGAGGAAGCGAGTGGCGGTAAATTGAAAATAACTGATTTTTTTGAAGGTAAGGGATGTAACGAATGCAATAACTCCGGTTACAAAGGCCGGGTCGGTACCTATGAAATACTAGAGGTTACTCCAACAATACGGAGCTTGATAATAAAAAACGTCTCTGAAGACGTGTTAAGAGAAGCCGCTGTTAAATCTGGAATGGTCTCACTACTAATTGACGGATTAAATAAGGTGAGCGCAGGCATCACTACGATTGCCGAGGTAACTCGGGTGACAAACGAGTAAATTTATGCCGGTATTCCACTATAAAGCAGCGAATGAACAAAAGGTTGTGAGCACGGGCACTGTGTCTGCACCATCTGCCGATGAGGCTGCGGCGATACTAAAAAAGAAGGGTTTTGAACCTATAACGATTAAAGCGGCCGGGTCAGGGGTATCGGTTACCGGAACCTTGCCGATGGTAGAAAAAATTGCTTTTTGTCGCTACATCGGGACCATGCTTAAATCCGGTTTATCACTCACAAGCGGGATACCCGCGCTCAAGAAAGAAACAAAGAATCCTTTGATGCGCCAAATCCTTGATGATATAGTGTATAACCTTGAACGTGGTCAGCCATTAAGCACTGCCTTACACAACTACCCTAAGTCATTTGAAAAATTTTTTCTAACGATGATAAAGTCAGGGGAAGTTTCCGGGACACTAGCCGATTCTTTTAGTTATTTGGAGAGACAATTACGCGCTGAGTACTCACTATCGTCAAAGATTAAATCGGCAATGATGTACCCATCTATAGTATTTATTGCCATGTTAGGAATCGCATTTTTAATGTTCTTTTTTGTATTACCACAAATTGGCAAAGTGTTTTTAACGATGACAATACCCCTTCCCCTGCCTACCAGGCTGCTTTTCTCCACTTCGATTGCTCTGGCTTCGTTTAGATATCCCATTATTGCTTTGTTGGTAATTGCCATGATCGGGTTGTTTCTATTTTTAAGTAAACCTATGGGGAAAAAATTGATACTGCGCATTATTACACCGATGCCGATAGTTAACAGCTTATTGCAACAAATTGATGTAGCCAGATTCTGCCGGATCTTTTCAACGCTCGTAGCTTCGGCAGTGCCAATAACCGATGCTTTAGAAATCGCATTAGCTTCGATGAACCACCCAAAATACGCACGGCTAATCACGCAAGTACCTCAAGAGGTATCCCATGGTAAATCGATAGCCGACTCTTTTGCTAAAGAGGGCGTTTTTCCGGCTTTATTGACACAAATGTTGGCGGCAGGAGAGAAATCAGGGACACTGGATACAGCTTTAGCCGATTTGGCTGATTTTTACGAAGAAGAGGTAGGAGAAGCGGTTAAAAAATCGACCGAACTTTTAGAGCCGATGATGATGTTGCTAGTGGGGGTGGGGGTGGGGGCAACAATTT
>CAYXRB010000011.1:0-4535 GCA_964467565.1 uncultured Pseudomonadales bacterium
GTGGTGGTGAGTGCCACCGGCGTGCCGAATTTGATTACGGGGGAGATGGTGAAAGAGGGGGTGGTGGTGATAGATGTGGGCTCGCCCAGGGGAGATGTGGAGTTCGAGAGTGTACAGCCAAAGTCGAGTTTTATTACCCCTGTTCCCGGCGGGGTGGGGCCCATGACGGTGGTGAGTTTGTTGGAGAATCTATTGGTACTGGTATAATAACAATGATTTATAAAAATTGGAGATAATATGGCTCAAGAATTTCCAGGTCCTTCTCATGTTGTAAAATTATCTGCGGCAGAGGCGGCTGAAATTGTTAGGAATAGTCCTACCTTGCCTGCAGGAGTAGAATTGCGCAATAATCCTGATGGAACAGCGGATTTAACTGTAGCACCTTTTGCTGATATGAGGGCCGGCGGTGAAACAAAGCCTGGTGATGTTTTGCGGGGTGTTGAGGACATACTTGGTCAAGTTAGAGGTTGAGCGAAAGTAAATTCGTCTCATTAAATTACTCATGCAAAATTTCATTTGCATTTGGGGGATTCTCGGGTAGAATTCAAGAGATATTATTTCGCACACACGGATACATTCCTGCTGAAATTTTTTTCAGTTATGCCGTGTGGAGGCCATCCTTCGCTAACCCCACTTCGCCAAGGCTTCGTGGGGCAAGACCTTCGGATGGATAAAGGAGTTAGTATATGGCAGAAGAAACTACTGCTAGTGTTGATTTAAAGGACCTGTTGGAAGCGGGGGCCCACTTTGGCCATCAAGCCAGGCGTTGGAATCCCAAAATGCAGAAGTACATTTTTACCACTCGGGACGGGGTCCACATTTTTGATTTGGCGCAAACGGCAGAGCAACTCAAGCTTGCCATGGAGTTTGTACTTAATCTGGTTAAAGAAGGCAAGGAAGTGATCTTTTTGGGTGGAAAACGCCAGGCACAAGCTATTGTAAAAGAAGAAGCTCTACGAGTAGGGGCACCGTATGTGACCGAACGGTGGCTAGGGGGAAGGCTGACTAATTGGGAAATGATGGAAGGCCGGATTAAGAAGTTAAAAGACTTAAAAAGTAAACGCGCCGCCGGAGAGTTGAACCACTATACCAAGAGAGAATTGGTGTTGGTAGATAGGGAAATTGCCAAATTGGAACGGTTTTTTGGGGGACTGGTTAATTTAACCAAGTTACCCGACGCGTTGTTTATTGTAGACACCCATCGCGAAAATCCAGCGGTAAAAGAAGCAAATAAACATTTAGAAGATGCAATTAAGGAGTATGGAAATGCCGATCCGACTTTGGCGGATTACCCCATCCCGATTAACGATGACGCGGTGCGAGCGATTAAATTAGCGGTTACTAAAGTTGCCGACGCATATGCTCAAGGTAAAGCCTTGAGGAATAAAGGCCAAGCACCCAGTTCGACGACCCAAACACCTACTGGTACTCAAACTGCAAAGGTAACACAAACAGCAGCTTCTCCATCTCTGGGAACGACTCCTGGGCAAGTGGAAAAACCACAAGAAGTGGGAAGCAGCGCCAAGGCACAAGTACCAACTGTCAAAAAAGAACCAAAAAGCTTATCCAAGCCAACAGCAAAAAAAGCAGAAAAGCCCAAAAGCAAAAAAAGTACAAAATAGATTAAAATTATCCTTGAGTAATGAGCGGATAAAAAAGGAGAAATATGGCAGTGACAATGGATTTAATCAAGCAGTTGCGTGAGAAGACAGGGGCGGGGGTAATGGACGCAAAGAAAGCACTTGAAGAAGTGCTTTCAAACTCGAAACTCGAAACTCGAAAATCGAAACAAATGCTGGAAGAAGCCGCAAAAATCATTCAGAAGCGAGGATTAGCTCGTGCGGAGGAAAAGGCTGACCGGGAAACTAGCCAGGGTCTAATTTATGCATATATTCACCATGACGGTAAGAGCGGGGCATTGATAAAGCTGGCGTGCGAAACTGACTTTGTAGCCAGGACTGACGACTTTAAGAATTTAGCCAAAGAATTGGCGATGCAAGTGACCAGTATGGACCCGAAGACGGTGGACGAATTTGTGGGCCAAGATTATATTCGTGATAGCAGTATGAAAATCGGTGATTTAATTAAGCAAACTGCGGGTAAAGTGGGAGAGAACATTCAGTTAATCGAGTTTAAGCGTTTAGGTCTTTAGAATGGCTGGGGCCAGATGGGTGTTTGTGGGTTGAGTAGAGGGCAATTGCCGTAATGATAATAAATGTCCAGGACATAAAGCCGTCGGGTAGATTGGTGTAGATGATAGTAAGTATGACTGTTAAGAGTTGTGTGATAGTACTGGTGTGAAGCGATAAAATTAAGAGATTTTTAGGTTTTATAGATGAGGGAACGAGCGTGTTGATGGCCAAATACAATAGGAGATAGACCCCTATTAGCAGGAGGTTGGTGAGGGTAAAATTAAGCCATAAACTTATGAATACCGCCACGATTACCGTTGGCAGAGATTGAGTGAGGTAACGGGACAACACATTAATATTTTCCAGAATTGCATTAGGGGTGATGGTGGTGTTGGATGTGGTAACGGCATTCCAGGGGACTTGTAAGGGAGTACCAAGCGGAGCTACCCTGACGGTGACCGCATCAGGCCCGATATGAATGGCTGAGAGGGCACCGGAAGTGGAGGCATAGGGTGTGAGGCTGATTAGATTTGGGGTGGTAAAAAGCGCATTAGGCTGCGAATTGGGAAGGGTGAGTTCTTGGGGTGGTGAAACTTGGGCAGTATTGCCTTGGATGGTGAGGGTATAGGAGCGGAGCGGTTCTTGGGAAAGTGAATGGGATAGCAAGGCCAAGGACTCGCGCAACGGTGATAGATAGGTGAAGATTAGGTTGGTGGTGGTGATAAGGCTGGCAATAGCTAGCCAAAACAAGAAATAGCTAAGGCTTAATTTAAGACTTTTATGGGATAAGCGCGAATATGAGGAAGTGTCTGTAACGCTTTTATAGAGATCTGTGAAAAATGATTGCATAGTTGTATATTACACGACGCTTCTTAACCAATGATAAAATGGCTTTAGAAATATTTAGCAGGGGGAGATTTTTGTATGTTTGATGACTTTAAGCAGCAGTTAGATGAGGTGATTGGGATGGTGGAAGGCGACTTGCAGTCGGTAAAAACCGGCCGGGCAAAACCTGATTTGGTAGAGCAAGTGTTGGTGGAAGCATATCCAGGTACCAGACTGCCACTAGTGGAGTTGGCATCCATTACTGCGCCCGATACCCATATGTTGACAATCTCTCCTTGGGATAAATCGGTGCTTAAGGCGATTGCCGCCGGTTTAAATGCCAGTGATTTACATCTAAACCCTGTAATTGACGGCGAATTAATTCGGATTAATATTCCACCCCTAACCGAAGAGCGAAGGAGGGATTTGGTAAAACTTACCAAACAAAAGATAGAAGGGGGTAAGGAAATGTTGCGCGAAGTAAGGACCGAGCAGAAGAAAAATATTGAAAATAAGAAAGGGGATGCGGGGGTTTCTGAAGACGATATTCATGCATGGGTTGAAGAGTTGCAGAAGATTTTTGATTCGTATGTTGAAAAACTAGAGGCGATGTTTGAGCAAAAAGAAAAAGAGTTAATGGTTATCTAGGTTAGGGTATAGGAGATAGGTATTGGGGTTTAAGACGCTGTATTAGTAGGTATGGCAGGATTTTGGATATTGGTAATTTGCAATCATTAACTTAAGATTACCCGGTATGGATATTTTGGTTTTTGTGATTATTCTGTCATTTTTGGTAATAATCCACGAATTGGGGCACTTTTTGGCGGCGCGTCGTTTTGGTATGAAGGTGGAAGAGTTTGGTTTGGGATATCCGCCCAAGGTTAAGACCTTGGCTAAAGACTCGAAGGGCACTGAATACACGCTAAACTGGTTGCCGTTTGGCGGGTTTGTCAGAATTCATGGGGAAGACGGGAGTGAGGCAGTAAAGAAACAGTCGGGATCAGAATTTTTCGCAAAGCCCATATGGCAGAGGGTGTTGGTGGTGGCAGCGGGAGCGTTGGTTAATTTTCTATTTGGGGTTGTCGCCTTTAGCGGCATCTATTCATACATTGGCATACCAACGCAATATCCATACGCGGTCATTAAAGAAACCGCTCCGGGATCACCGGCAGAGGCTGCCGGAATAAAACCGGAAGACGCTGTAGTTGGGGTGGAAGTGAATGGGGTTACTAGAGAAGTAACCTCGTCGAATGATTTTATTGAGGAAATGAAAGATTTGGGTGGCCAGAACGTGACTCTATTATTTAAAGACGAGAGCCAAGTAGAGGTGTATGTGCGCACAAGTGATGAGATCCCCGAAGGCCAAGGGGCGATTGGGGTGAGTATTGCTGACTATGAGCTAAAACGGTACCCTTGGTTTGAAATGCCGTTTAGAGGTATGGCATATGGCATAAAGACGGCGGTGGAGTTTGGAATTGTTTTATTGCAAGCGTTAGGAGATATGGTATGGCGATTGGTTGCCCAGGGACAAGTACCTAAGGATGTCGCAGGCCCGGTGGGAATTGCGTATGTTGCCCA
>CAYXRB010000011.1:4545-5362 GCA_964467565.1 uncultured Pseudomonadales bacterium
AAAAAGAGGGATTACTCAGCGCGGGGTGGTTGGAGCGATTGAACTTTACCGCGATTCTGTCGATAAATTTGGCTATAGTGAACGTTTTACCTATACCGGCGTTAGACGGTGGTAGGTTGGTGTTTTTGGTATGGGAGGCGATAACTAAACGAAAAGTGAAGCCGGAACTGGAGCGAAAAGTGAATGTGGTAGGATTTTTAGCTCTAATTAGTTTATTGGTACTTATTTCGGTGCGAGACGTGGGTACGGTACTCAACGATCCCCGGGTACAAGATTGGTTTAAGAATATTTTCTAAAGATATAAAGCAAGGCTTTTAGTTGTAATCGAATAAAACTGATGATGACTGCGTGGAGAGTTTTTTGGTTAAAAGAAAATTGAGTTTTAGGAGAGAGCGAGTGAGAGGCCGTGGAGGTTGCGGGCGTGGACGAAGGCTGTTTCTTTGACATCGGGGGACTTGTCTTGCTGGAGCGAGTTAACGATGTGTTTTAAGGCATCGACGTCTTCTTGGGTTAAGAGGTGTTGGTGAAAACGTGTTACATCGTAGAGCCGGGTGAAGGTGGGGTCGAGGGCGGTGGCCTTGCCGGCTAGTTGGGCTTTGATTGAAGCTTCGAGGTGGTTATATTTAACCGTTTCCCGATTCTGGCGCCGAGCATTTTCGATTGAGTGTGTCGTTTGTAATAAATGCCAGCAGGTTTCGGCAGTGGCAATTTTCGGCTCGATACCTTGTTCAATGGTTGAGTTGGTTTGCATTAAGAGAATCAGTTTTGAGCGGAACGCTTGATATTTAGGAGATTTAAAGGCGTGAAAAAAACGGTG
>CAYXRB010000011.1:5372-13710 GCA_964467565.1 uncultured Pseudomonadales bacterium
AGGCAGCTATAGTATCTGTTCTCGACCTTGATGACCGGCGTGGGCGTATTGACGCTGGAGCGGGTCGGTAAAGAGTGATTCGATGAGCTCCAACCCATTATCAAGATTGGATTCTTCGTAAATGGTATGCATGATAAGACTTGGCCGAATAAGGGCGGGATGAGTTTTAATGAATGCGTCATAGGCCTTAAGACCCCTGGTGCCAAACATTTGTTTGATCGCTTCTTTGGTGCTGTGAACGTCACCGGTTAAAGAGTGGGCTAATTTTAGATAAAGTTTGGTATGTGACTCAACAATACCTGGTATGAGTGGAGAAAAAAACAGAAGGAATGAAAAAAGCCCGTGTTGATAATAGACATGTCGTAAGGCATTTTTGGCAGCGGTCATACGCAACTCATTGTATGTATTTGATGTGTAATGTCAAGAATTTGCTAAAACTAAGCCGTTACAGCCCTGGGAGCTTTTGATACAATCAGACGCATGAGGTATTCCCAACTATTCGGCAAGACGCATTTTGGTTCTCAAAAGGGTTCGGAAATGATAAGTCACCAGTTATTGGTACGGGGTGGTTTTATTCGTGAGAGTACTGCTGGCCGATATTTCTTTTTACCTTTGGGTTGGCGAGTGCATGAAAAAATAAAACGAATCGTGAAAGAAGAAATGGATGGATTGGGTGCGCAAGAGATGTTATCACCGGTACTGCACCCCATTGAACTGTGGCAGGAAACGAACCGGACCAACACCACCGGATTTGAACTGTTGAATGTGACCGACCGGAGCGGGCGTACCTTTGCGCTGGGTGGGACAGCAGAGGAAATGTTTGTGGATGTGGTTAGGCAATTTCAAATAAGCCACAAAGACTTACCGTTTACGATTTACCAGTTTAGTACCAAATTTAGGGATGAGTTGCGGGCCAGAGGGGGTTTGCTGCGCGTTCGCGAATTTATTATGAAAGACGCGTATAGCTTTGATACAGGCGAAGAAGCATTTAAGAAAAATTATGAGGCAATGAAGCATGCTTACAAAAAAATATTTAAGCGAGTGGGACTGCAGACGCACGTGGTAGAGGCAGACAACGGGTATATAGGGGGGGAGTATTGCCATGAATTGGTGGTGGAACACCCGCAGGGCGAGAGCACTTTTTTTGTGAGCGCAGACCATGAGTATGTGGCGCACGCCGATGTGGCAGTGTTCGAGCTTGCGGCGATGAATGCCAATGAAGAACTAAAGCCTTTGGAGGTAGTTGAAGCGGTACGGGGTAAAACAATGGAGGAAGGCCAGAAATTTCATGGATTGCCGATGTGGCAGCAGTTAAAGGACGTACTCTATAAGGACAAGCAGGGCAAGCTATATTTGGCCATTATCCGTGGTGATTTAGACGTGAATGAGTCGAAATTACTGCACGTGTCGGGGGCAGCGTTTTTGGAACCGGCAACAGATGAAGATGTGATTAAAATTGGCAGCTACCCAGGTTTTATCGCACCGATGGGGTTAGAGGAAAAGGTGACGATTATTGCCGATAACTCTCTTAAAACAGTGAGAAATATGTATGGTGGAGCTAATAAAAAGCATGTTGACAGTCTTAACATAAACATCAACCGTGACTATACACCTCATGTAGTCGGTGACATTGCCAAGGCACGTGGTGGAGATATGGCGCTTGGCGGTCACGGTTCGTTAACCGAAAAACACGGAATAGAAGTGGGGAATATATTCCAGCTGGGATACCACTATACCAAGTTGATGAACGATGCGACGTTTACGGATAAGGACGGAACAAGAAAACCGTATTATATGGGATGCTATGGTATCGGGTTGGGCAGAACAATGGCCGCGGTAGTAGAGCAGTACCATGATGAAACGGGTATTACATGGCCAGAAACGATAGCTCCGTTTACTGTTCAGATGGTATCGGTTATAGGGGCGGAGGAATATGCACAACGTGCGTACCAAGAATTAAGCCAAGCAGGGATCGAAGTTTTGTGGGATGATCGAGAGGTTGGCCCGGGACAAAAATTTGCCGACGCCGATCTGATAGGGTGCCCGGTGAGGTTGGTGGTGTCACCAAGGAATGGCGAGAAAATTGAGTGGAAGAGGCGGATTGAAGGGGAGAGTGAACTTTTAAGTTTGATTGACGTGATTAATCGCTTACAACAAAGAAGGTAAGTCCCGCATCTGCCTGATTTTATAACTAAATCAAACCACTGTGAGCTCAAAAGATCCAAAAACCAATCAATAAGACAAATCAGAATAAATTATAAAAATCTAAAGTCTAAATTCTAAGTCCTAAACAAGCAACAATGGGAATTTAAGCCATGATAAAGCTTTTGGTTACACATCAAAATCCCGATCCGGACGCAATCGGGGCATGTTGGTTGTTCTTACGGTTTGATAAAGAGAGATTTAAGGCAGCGCAACTGTATTTTGTGGCGGCAGGGGATGAGGTTGATGAAGAAACGATTACCGCCAAAGGCGTGAAGCGGGATGAAGTAGTGCATGTGGATACGGGATTGGGACCATTTGACCATCACCAGCAGCAGAACCAAAAGCGTGATAGTGCGACGCTGAGGGTTTACAACTATATTTTAAAAAAACACCCGGAACATTCGGCGAATGAAGCCTTGCGACGGATAGTGGAGTTTATTAATGACGGAGACCATTTTGCGGATTGCTGGTGGCCGGAGGCAGATAATGACCGATACATGTTTATGTTTGAAGAGATTTTAAAGGGACTACGCAGTGGAAGGCAATTTAACGATCGTGAATTAGTAGAGTTTGGGTGCGTCTGCTTAGATGGAATATTGGTGCGAATGGGACTTAAAGTGAGCGCGGAAGATGACATTGTAAAATTGGGTCAACCGTTTGAAACTAAATGGGGTAAGTCATTGGCTATAGAAAATAAAAATGACGAGGTGATGAAATTGGCACTAAAAAAGGGGTTTTTGTTAGTGGTACGAAAGAATGAAGAAGACGGGCGAGTGAGAATTAAGGCTGTGCCGGAAAAAAATATTGATTTAACACCTGTATATGAACGGTTAGTTCGGGCAGATACAATCGGTTATTGGTATTTTCATCCCTCTAAAACAATGCTTTTAAACGGCTCGGATAAACACCCCGGCCAGAAACCAACTAAAATGACTTTGGAACAAATTGTGCAAATTGTTAAAGAAATTACTTAGGGTTGCTATTTGTCTTATTGGAATTAATATTTAAGATTGACGATTTATGAATAATCTCAACATCGCTGTAGTTGATTTACACAATAAGCCCGAGCACAACATTGTAGTGGGAATGTCTCATTTTATTAAAACGGTAGAAGATGTACACGAGTTGATGGTCACCAACGTACCGGGGGCAAAATTTGGTTTGGCGTTTTGCGAAGCCAGCGGCCCACAACTTATAAGAAAGGCCGGTACGGATAGTGAACTGGAAAAAGAAGCTGTACGAATGGCGCAGTTGATCGCTGCGGGCCATTCATTAGTGTTGGTGATGAAAGATATGTTCCCGATCAATATTTTGCCAAGACTTAAGGAATTGCCTGAAATTGTGCGGTTGTTTTGTGCAACTGCCAACCCCGTTCAGGTAGTAGTTGCAGAAACAGCGCAGGGAAAAGGCATATTGGGGGTTGTGGATGGGGGCACGCCCAAAGGGGTGGAAAATGAGACACAAAAAGCTGAGCGGGAAGAATTTTTGCGGAAGATTGGGTACAAATTCTAACAGATAGGGCCGCGAATAGTTGTCAAAGTATGGTACACTACCCGTGCATAGTTACTTAAAATGTACCCAATTATAAGAGGGAGGTGTAACGTTTTTAGCCGTGCCGACTATCATAAAGGCCAAGAAAGATGAGCCATCTGCGAGCGTCATTCGTAGATTTAAGAAGCAAGTTTTACAAGACCAAATTTTAAAAGAACTTAAACGTCGCGAGTTTTATACTAAACCATCTCAAGTCCGTAAAGAACGGAAAAAAGAATGGGAGCGTCAAAAACGTCGTGAGAAATATCTGGCTGCACTTTAATCTTGCCTGAATACCAGTATGAGTAGCGTGGAAATTACGACAGATAGCCGTTATCCGGTGGATAGAAAACGGTTGCGTCTGGTGGTGGGTCGAACACTGGACAAGAACGGCTATACAGGTAAAGTGACGGTTTCTTTGGCGGTGGTGGGAACTCGAAAGATGCAGGCAATTAATAAACGGTACCATGGTGTTGACGAGCCAACGGATGTGTTAAGTTTTCCCTACTTAGACCCTTTGTCTAAGAATCAGAAAGAAAGGTCTTTTTTTACTCCTCCGGGGCAGTTAGTTTTGGGAGACGTGGTCGTATGTTTTCCGGTAGCTGTTGAGCAAGCTCGAGTGAAGCAAACGCTGGTGGATGAAGAAATTGATTTTTTAGTGGAACACGGATTGGAACATTTATTGGGCCATCACCATGAATAGAAATTCAAATTATAGTTGTCGAAGGTTAAGACTACCTGAAATTACATGAAGGTGCCAGGTTTAGTTAAAGTGAGGTAGTTTTATAGTTAACGCGTAATATTTACTCGCAAGCTGGTGATTGATCGTCACTACAGATTTTGTTTTAATGGGTTTGTTTTTACCGCCAAAGATCGCGAGCTATACGAATCACTGCTGAGAGAATGGAGTTTGTACCTTGGTGGATATTGCTAGTCTTAACACCGATTTAACTTTGGGCTGAAGATTTAAACTTTATGTCTTATTACCGAAAATATCGACCGCAGACCGTTGCTGATTTAGACCAGGAAGTGGTGAAAAAGTATTTGACGGCTGTGTTGGAAACGGGTAATTATGCTCACGCCTACCTACTGACCGGGCCTAAGGGAACCGGAAAAACCAGTAGTGCTAGAATTTTGGCAAAGATTTTGAACTGCGACAAAAATACGGACAAGGTGGTTCGGCGATCCGGATTTTCACATCAATCCCGATTCGCTCAGCACAATACAGCAACCGAGGGCAAAGTGAAAGATAAGCTAGATAAAAAATTAGAGGTTTTAAATGAACCGTGCGGTGAGTGTCGGAGTTGTTTGGATATTACGTCGGGGGTGTCGATGTGTGTGGTGGAATTGGATGCGGCGAGTAATAGAGGGATTGATGATGTGCGTCAATTGCAAGAGCGGGTTGGTTTAGCACCTTCGGGAGGGGTACGTAGCGTTTTCATAATCGACGAAGTGCACATGTTAACCTCGGAGGCGTTTAACGCTCTTTTAAAGACATTAGAAGAGCCCCCGACCCATGTGGTGTTTGCTTTGTGTACCACTGAAGCCCAAAAGGTACCGGCAACCGTGATGTCTAGATGTACGCAAATCGCTTTGCAAAAGCCAACTAATGATGAGATTAGAAGTTGTTTGAATAAGGCGATTAAAGGAGAAGGTTTAAACGTCGATGACGACGCAATGGATTTAATTGCCAAGCGGAGCGAGGGTAGTTTTCGGGACGCGTTAAAAATATTGGAACAGGCAGCGGCATTTGGTGACCAAATTACTACTGCTCTGGTAAATGATGCGACTCAATACGCAGGGATGTATGACTCGACAGCATTTGTGGAAGTATTAATGGCCAAAGATGCGAAACAGGCGATAACAATCTTGGGACAAAAAGAACAGGCCGGAATTGATTTTGGCGTATTTGGGGCTCGAGTGGTGGAACGTTTGCGCGAAACATTTATTAAAAAATTATTGGAAAACGACAGCGTGGCCGAAAATATTGGTAAGTTACTGGAAAAATTACAGAATGCGGTACCTTTAATAAAATACTCGCCAGTGGCTCAACTGCCATTAGAGCTGGTGGTAGCAGAGTGGTGCGGAACAGGGAGAGGTGAGAGTACAGTGGAAATTAAAAAGTTAAGGAGAAACGGTAAGAATGGAGAAGACCGACTAGATGAATTAGATGAATCTCAAGACTTGGTTGAAAAAAGAAAAGAAATATTACCCGATGGGCCTGATTTAACACCAGGGGCAATAAAGCCGGGCATGTCGATAACAACTATTGCTGCCGAGAGCGAAGGAATTGAGGGGGCTGAGTTAGCGACCAAACCGTCATTACTTAGTTTGGAGGTGGTGACGGGTAAGTGGGGCGACATGTTAAAACAAGTAAAGCCCAAGAACCACAGTTTAGAAGCGCTGTTAAAGGCAGCTCGACCAACGGTTGTGGATAATGGCTGGTTAACAATTGAGGTATTTTACAACTTTCATAAGGAGCAGTTGGAGCAGGAAAGGCATAAGCGAATAGTAGAGACCGTATTGGAAGGCTTGTGCGGAGAGAGGGTAAAGCTAAAATTTGCATTAGGAAAACGGGCTCGAAAAGCATTAGAAGAAACAAAGGCAGCAGTGACGAACGTGACCGGCAGTGTGGAGGATGAGGAATTGGCAAAAGCAGCAGAAGAAATCTTTGGAGGTTCCTAAAAAGGATGGTTCAAGCTAGATTAGAAATTTTAGCGAGATTAGGTTAAGATAGCACAGATATTCTTTGTTCTGGAGAAACCTATATGGCATTTAATCCGTTAAAAGGTTTAGGCGATATGAATAAGTTGCGCCAACAAGCGGTGCAGATGCAGCAGCAACTGGCACAAGAAGAAATTGTGGTAGATGAAGGCGATGTACACGTGGTGATAACCGGAGACCAAAAAATTAAGGAATTTAGTGTGCAGGGCATTACCAGTGATGTAGCGGTGTCTGCTATCAATACGGCAATTAAGAAATCCCAGGAATTAGCAGCCAAGAAATTGCAGCAAATGGGTGGGTTGTTTGGCGGTGGAGGACAGGGGTAAAATGTTCTAATTGACTTAATTAACCTAATGACCAAAAAATATCAGCGAGTGGTGGTGTTGGGTTCACTGGCGTTTGACCACATAATGGTCTTGCCGGGTACATTTAGTGACTGGATCATGCCCGATAAGATTCATTCTTTAAACGTGTCGTTTACGGTAGAGAGTTTGCGCAAGGAGTTTGGTGGAACAGGGGGGAATTGTGCCTATACGTTGGGGCTTTTGGGAATGAACCCAAAACTGTTGGCGGTAATGGGAAAAGACGGAAACGATTATTTACAACATTTGGCTAATGCCGGTGTGGATGTAAGCGGAATTACACTTGATGATGAACTGTTGATGGCAACCGGAAACGTAATGACCGATAGGGATAATAACCAGTTGTGGAGTTTTTACCCGGGGCCACTAGCACAAATGAAAGATATTTCGCTTAAGAGTATTGCGCATACAGATGATTTTATTGCCTTGTTGCCGTCGGAACCAGCTAGTTTTGTGAAGCATATGCACGAGGCGGTGGAGTTGGGAGCGCACTTTATGTTTGACCCGGCTTTCTTTATTCCGAATATTGCGACGGCCGATTTAAGGTTGGGATTACAGTACGCGACAGTAATTATAGGTAATGACTACGAGATTGCCTTGATGGAACATAAGACTAAGAGCAAATTGTCTGAATGGGTAAAGAAAAAGAATACTGTAGTCATTAGGACCCTGGGTGCACAAGGATCAGAAATATTCCACCAAAAAAAGGCGATACGGATACCGGCGGCAGAGGTAGAGAGTACTGCTGACCCGACCGGAGCCGGCGATGCGTATAGAGCGGGCTTTTTGGCGGGGTTTACGGAGGGTAAGGATTTGATGACTTGCGGTGAAATGGCGGCGACAGCAGCGGCATATACGGTGGAGTTATACGGAACACAGACCCACGCTTTTACGAGAAAGAAATTTTATCAAAGGTTAAAAAAGGGTCCTGAGTTATTAAAGGTTGAATGACACCATCAACCCGATTATTAAAATTTGTTCATGTGGAGGTGTTTGTATGGAAGAAAAAAATATTTTTGGCTTGCCGGTTGAAGATTGGAGAAAATTAAATTCTCAACAACAAGCAGCATTCATAGTACTAAATTATCTGGCAAATCCGAATCAACAAACTATGGATAAATTGGCAAAGGCTGAAATGCAAGGGTTGATAATCCCAATTCCAGAGGTTGCGGCTTTAGCGCAACAAGTAACTGAATAGTATACGAAGCAAACCTGATACGGATATGATGCATATAGTTGAGTTGTTGAAGACTTTCTGATAGTTTAAGAAGATTGTTACATCCTTATTTTTGGAGATTTTGTATGGCCAATAAAGTTGCATCTGATGTTAAAGATTTGAAACTGGCAGAGGAAGGTAAACAGCGGATTGAGTGGGCGGCGCGGAATATGGGAGTTCTAAAATTGATTGAAGAGCGATTTAAGGAAGAAAAGCCTTTTAAGGGATTAACGTTGGGGGCGTGTTTGCATGTGACCACCGAGACCGCGAATTTAATGTTGGCGCTAAAAGCCGGGGGAGC
>CAYXRB010000011.1:13720-19728 GCA_964467565.1 uncultured Pseudomonadales bacterium
GTGTTGTTGTGTGCCAGTAACCCACTGAGTACCCAAGACGATGTTGCGGCTGCTTTAGTGAGTGAATATGGAATCGAGACGTACTCGATTCACGGTGAAGATAGTAAAACGTATTACAAGCATATAGACTCGGTCCTTAATGCTAAGCCACAAATCACGATGGATGATGGAGCGGATTTAGCAAACGAATTACATAAAATAATCGCAAAAAACCAAAATCCAAAATCTAAACAAAAATCAAAACACAAATTCCAAATTACTGAAGATTGGGAGTTTTATGGTAGTAGTGAAGAGACTACCACTGGGGTGATTCGGCTTAAGGCAATGGCAAAAGATGGTGCATTAAAGATCCCGGTGGTGGCGGTGAACGAGAGCGACACCAAACACTTATTTGATAACCGGTATGGGACCGGACAGAGCACTATTGACGGCATTGTGCGGGCAACAAATTTGTTATTAGCCGGAAAAACAGTAGTGGTGGCAGGGTATGGCTTGTGTTCGCGCGGGATTGCGATGCGGGCGAAGGGTATGGGCGCGAATGTAATCGTAACCGAAGTAGACCCGATAAAAGCCTTGGAGGCGTACATGGATGGGTACAGAGTGCTGCCCATGAAAAACGCAGCAAAAGTGGGTGATGTGTTTGTGAGTGCCACGGGGGACAAGGCAGTGATTACGTTAGATCACATGAGGCTGATGAAACCTGGGGCAATTATGGCTAATTCGGGGCATTTTAACGTGGAACTGGAATACGAAGCGTTGAAGAAAGAATCAAGAAAAACCAAGATGGTGCGAAGGCACGTGGAGGAGTTTGTGCTTGATGGCAAACCTTTGTATGTGATCGGTGAAGGGAGACTGGTAAACTTGGCGGCGGCTGAAGGTCATCCCGCAGAGGTGATGGATATGAGTTTTGCGAACCAGGCATTAGCGGCTGAGTGGTTGGTGAATAATAAAGGCCGATTGCAGCCAAAGGTCTACACATTACCCAAAAAATTGGACAAAATGGTGGCCAAGTTGAAACTAAAATCGTTGGGAGTGGCGATTGACCGGTTATCCAATGAACAGAAAAAGTACTTAACGAGTTGGCAAGAAGGAACTTAGGAAGTTAAAAATAATTCAACAATAATCTTGCAAGAACCAAAATCCAAAAAAATAAAGTATAAAATCGAAAAACTAAACGAATATAATTTTCGTGATTGATTGTACCCGTGGTTGTGCCATTACCTTTTTTGTTAAAGATTGGCTGAGGTTTTCTTACACACTTTATACGTAGATTGCATACAGTTTCCAAGCGGCTGGGTTAGATTGTTTATATAGTTTTATAAGACTGCTACTTTTGAAAGGAGCGTATGAATTCAAAAATGGTGAAGATTAAGCCGGTATTATCTAAGGCGAAGCAATCGGCGCAGGAGAAAATGATGAGCCAGTATGAAGTGTACAAATCTTTGTACCGGAGCATAGAACGTTTGGCTAAAAAAACTACTATACAGGCTAAAGTGGCGATTTAAACGACCATGCGGGTGCTTTTCATGTCACCCCATAGTGATCCTGAAGCAGATATCGGTGAACCAGATTCCGGTGGACAATGTGTATACGAACACCAACTGGCGATTGAATTGGTTAAGCTGGGGATAAATGTAGACACATTTGTGCGACAGACCGGTAAGCGGCCTGATGTTTCTAAGGTTACACAGGGGTATACGATCTATCGAATAGTAACGGACGGGATAAATTTTAAACCCAAAGAGATTATCGAGGCAGATTTGACCCCCTTTGTACAAAAGGTAAAACAGATTTTGGATGAAACCAATAATGATCGGGGGCCGATGTTGGTCCACGGACACTACTGGGACGGGGGGAAGGCAGCGCTTATGCTCAAATACAATTATATAGACGTGCCATTTGTGTGGACCCCGCATTCCCTAGGAGCGGTGAAGCGACGGCGTTTTGATGGGTTTGTGAACGAAATGGAGTATAAATTTTTGCCAAGAATTGTGTGGGAGAATTACGCAGCCTATGTGGCGGATAGGGTGATAATTTCGAGCCAAGAGGAACGGTTAAATTTACTGCAAATGTATTCGATTGTTCGCAATAGCACCGATGTAATAGCACCCGGTCTGGATTTACAACAATTGACCCAGTCGAAGGCCGGTTTTTGGCGCCAGAAGCTTAAAATTGGGCCTACCACGACAGTCCTGTTGTGTTTGGGGAGAATGGCGCGGAGTAAGGGTTACCATCATGCAATTAAGATTCTCCATACGCTTAATACCTTGCGAAATGAACGTGTCGTTTTGGTGATTCTTGGTGGGAGTGAGAATCAAATTGGGTTGGAAGAGAAAAATTACGGTCGTTTTTTACGTGATTTGACCGCTCAACTGGGGTTAGAGGCTCAGGTTTATTTTCACCCGGCCGTACCTCACGAAAGAGTCGGCGATATTTATGCAATGGCTGATCTTTTTTTGATGACATCGGAGCGTGAACCATTTGGTTTGACGACAGTGGAAGCAATGGCGTGTGGGACTCCGGTGGTGGCGCACCTTTTGGGCGGATCGAGTAGTTTGATAACCAATAACGAGACAGGCTTTTTGAGTGATATGCAAGACTACTCTCAAACTGCGGGATTGATACACAGTATTTTGAAGAAGCCCGAGCAAATGAAGCGAGTGGCAACAGCTGCGGCTGAGTTAATGCATGCAGAGTTTGGGTGGGGGAGTAAAGCGGCTGCCTTTTTGCAGGTGTATAAAAGTGTGGTCTTAAATAATTTTAAACGACTTGATGCTTTACTAACAGATAATTATTTTTTACAAAAGAACCTACATATTCCGAGTAATAAAGAGGAATTTATTCGAAAGAACTGACACAAAAATGAAATACTATTTAAAAGGTGACTACTACTTTGATATTGATTTGCGAAACCAACTGCGCATAGCCGGCCCTCAGAACCATTTATTGTTGGGTTTGGCCTTTCCGCAAGATCAACACATTGACATCGAAACCTCTGAGATAGTGGATGAGCAATTACACCTACAGCTAACCGTGAATACCAAAACTTTACATCTGAGCCTACCATTAGTTACCGATATGAGGACCTTGAGAAGTTATATTGAACCGGTTTCTCCGACACCTTCGTATAACCAGTTAGTTGAACAGAGAATTCAGGAAGTATTGCCGGAAATTGTGGAGAAAATTAAAAAGGAAGGAAGAGAATATATTTTGTGTAAAAACGTGTACACGGATGAGTTTGGAAAAGCTCAGGAATATGGTGCTCTGATAGGTGTCGATAGCGAGAGCAAGATAATGTTAGACGATAAAATGATTGTTATTAAGGGGAAACGACCAGTCCGTCTGTGGATTGAAACGATGGGCAGCGTAAAAGTGGGAGAGGTGTTGGACGTGAGCGTGTTTTCACCAGAAGCACCGCTTCCAGAGGAAATTTTTTCGGCACCGGTGAGGGAATTGTATGCGACCGCTGGTTTGCAGGTTGAATACTTGATTAAAACAAAAAAAACAAGCGGCTTTGAGTACGGCACAATTATGCCCCGAGATTGGTTGGAGTCAGCTGATTTGGGCAAGGGAGATTTATCACAAGAAATAGTGGATTACATGTATAAAGAGTCGATGGAATTTGTTTCGGATACCGGAGAGGGTTGGCATGAGCATTTGGTTGGCCAATACAAATATAGAATAACGGATACCTTACTGCACATAGATAGAAAAATGATTGATATAGAGCCTAAATATATTTTGGGATTTAGAAGTTTGAGCCCTGCCTTTTTAGTGAACGACGATATTAAGAAGCGCTTAAGATTAATTGCCCGTTTTGTGTTGATCAATGCGCAAGAACGGGACTTGATAACTTTTAAGCAACTGGTGCATGAACCGGATAAGTACCATTTTATTGGTAATTGGCGCGATAGTTATCATGCGTTCCCGAGGCAAAAATCGCCGTTGGGACCCTATGATGTGAATTGCGTGCTTTACCCTGAAGCATTAAAAATTATTCGAGAGAATGCGGAGTACTTTGATGTTAAACCCGAGGCAGTGATACCTCTGATCGAGAAATGGAACAGGCAAAAAGACCGATTTAGACTATACCACCCCAACAATGTTATCGGTTATTCACTGGGTTTGCACGGTAAAAAACAAATTCCCTTACCCATAGCACACACCGATGAAGCGTATGATTTGTTTTATAATTCACCGTCGATAGAAGAGGTGGTAAGTTTTGCCAGAAAATTGGTAAGTGAAGACTACTTTTTCACCCCTGCCGGACCGGTTTTGGTGGCAAATGACGAAGAAGATTTTAATGAAAAGATGTACCACGGTAAAGTGATTTGGCCTAAGCAAACTGCCTTCGCGGTAGCGGGACTGGTAAAACAGTATTTACGGGGAGCGGTAGAAACCTGGCCGACTCCAGTAATGGATGAAATAAAACAAGCCGCATTGGTGACATGTGCAGCAACGTTTGCAGATGCAGGCGGTGCCAGAGCTGTATTATTATGACAAAGCATCCGACCAAGCGCGATTGTACACGGACCAAAATGAATACGAGGGGCAGATGAGCATAGTGCAACTCTGGTCTTCGGTAGGATTTAGAAGAATGGTGCGGGACTATGCCGCCTTAAAAGGATTTCAATTAAGCGGGGCAAACGGATGAAAATTGCATTAGTGGCACCACTTGAGGAACCGGTACCACCAAGCAAGTATGGGGGGACGGAATTAGTTGTGGCTAATTTGGCAAACGGATTAGTACGACGCGGGCATACCGTGTATTTACTCGCAGCGGGGGACTCAAGAACGGAGGCTCAATTAATCCCGATCCTGCCCAAGTCGATACGGAAAATGTACCCGCCCGACGAGATAGATGCGTGGAGGGATTACTGGAAATATGTGGGCATAGCCAAGGCTTTGGAAGCGCTTAAAACGCTTGATCTTGATATAGTCCACAACCACTATTCTTGGCGGGTTGTGATGTACTCAAAACTAGCTGACAAACCAATAGTGAGTACTTTGCACGGGCCGTTAACTTCGCGCAATGAGGCGACTACTTATTCGGCTCATGCTCATGAAGCGTACGTATCGATTAGCAATAATCAACGCTCGGCTTTACCACACCTAAACTGGGTGGCTACCGTATACAACGGCATTGAAGTAGAAAGGTTTAAACCGTCGTACAAGACCACCAATGACTACTTTGCTTTTATTGGCCGGACATCACCGGAAAAAGGATTGGCGGATATTATTCAATTGGTACGTACATCACAACACCAATTAAAAATTGCCGCGAAAGTCGATTCGGTCGATCAGCAGTACTTTGATAAGAAAGTAAAGCCATACATTGATAATAAACAAATTGAATTTGTGGGTGAAGTTGGACACGAGGGTAAAAATAGATTACTCAAAGGGGCAAAAGCCTTACTTTCGTGGCTCAATTGGGAAGAGCCTTTCGGGTTGGTTGTTCCGGAAGCAAACGCCTGTGGGACACCAGTTATCGTGAACCGACGCGGCTCGATGCCAGAACTGGTTGAGAACGGGGTTAATGGGTATTTAGTGGATACGAAAGAAGAAATGCTTGAGTGTATGGCTAAAGTCGACAACCTATCACGCAGGGCGTGTAGGAAACGGGTTGAAGAGAAATATTCGGTGGATGCGATGGTGGAGGGTTACGAGCGTGTGTATAAAAAATTACTGCAGGATAGTAAAAAAAAGACGCTATGAAGAGGGATGGGTTAACGGGAGCTGAAAAAATTCTGCGGGATAGTGACGATGGTTGGGTGGTTGATATCGACGACGTATTAGCGGAAACAAGCCTGAAGGCAATTGAACATATGTATGAGTTGGGGTTTGTGACGAAGTGGGAACCAGCAGAATTGAAACAAAAATATGAATTTGGCAGCGTAGTACCAGAGTGGCAATATGAGGACGCGCAAATTGCCTTAGGAACGATTTATAGAGATCTTAATTTTTTACTGTCTTTGCCTGTGCGCGAAGGTGCTCAAGATGCCTTAAAT
>CAYXRB010000011.1:19833-20199 GCA_964467565.1 uncultured Pseudomonadales bacterium
GGCGGGACTGGTGGACGATAATAAAGCAGCCTTTTTTGGGCATAGGGAATTTACCGGTAGACGGATATGGTTAAACGACACTCAGGTATCGAACTCTGGCCTGCACAAACAGGTGATACGACTACCCAGCTGGAGCGAGATTAGTAGGCTTTTGGTACCGGAAAGCGAGCGCACAGCTTAAGGACGTCGGACCTGATTGGGGTTATTGGGCGGCGATTTAAGATTACATCGGCAATCAAACCGGCCAGGGTAGCCATTTCCTTAACCTTCATTCCTCTGGAAGTAATGCCCGGAGTACCCAAACGGATACCGGAAGGATTAAACGGCGGGTTGGGATCGAAGGGGACCGTGTTGTAATTTAAGACA
>CAYXRB010000011.1:20209-21809 GCA_964467565.1 uncultured Pseudomonadales bacterium
GTCGGTGCCACCGGTAACGATAGGGATGCCCTTGTCAATTAAACCTGAAGCTAAGGCGTGGGCGTTCTTAACCACTTGCTGAGCGTATTTTTTAAATCGGGCAGTACCATCTTCTTTTAGGGCTACGGCGATACCGGCAATGGTGTTGATATGCGGTCCACCCTGAAGACCAGGGAAGACAGCTTTATTGATTTTATCGGCAAGTTGCGGGTCCTTTTTTAAGCCCTTGGCAGTGGTGAGAATTAAGGCGCCGCGGGGCCCGCGCAGGGTTTTGTGGGTAGTGGTGGTAACGATATGGGCATAGGGAACGGGTGACGGGTGAGCACCGCCCACCACAAGGCCTGCGATGTGAGAGATATCGGCCATAAGATAGGCACCAATACCATCGGCAATATATGCAAATTTTTTAAAGTCGAGCAGGCGTGGATAAGCCGTAGTGCCGGCAATAATAAGTTGTGGTTTTTCTTTCCTTATAAGTTTTTCGATCTGAACATAGTCGATAAATCCATCCTGGTTAACGGGATATTGGACTGAGGAAAAGTATTTACCTGAGAAAGTAATTTTGGGATGCCCATGAGTTAAGTGGCCGCCATGGGAAAGAGTAAGGCCCATGATTTTGTCACCCGGTTTTAAGACAGCGAAATAGACTGCGGCATTTGCGGGAGAACCGGAATACGGTTGCACGTTTACTTGAGGCACACCGAAAAGTTTTTTGGCACGCTCTTGGGCCAAGGATTCGATAGCGTCGACCACAGCCATACCCTGGTAATATCGCTTGGCGGGGTACCCTTCGGCGTATTTATTCCCAAGGCTCGAGCCGACCGCTTCCTCGACAGCTTTGGAGGCGTAATTTTCTGAGGGGATGAGCATTAAGGTGTCTTGTTGGCGCTTAGTTTCGGCATCGATGAGTTTTTTTATTTGCTTGTCGACAGTGGGTAGATATTTCATAGGAAACTCCAGAATAATGAATGATGAATAAAGAATTATGACAAACAACAGGGAGCAGGAAAAACACAAAAACGGTAGAGGAAGATGTTAGATCATGGGTTAGTTATAGAATATTAAGATACAAGTAACAAGGAACAAGTTACCAGAATTAAACTACTGAATACTCGAGGAGGAGTGATTGGGGAGAGAGGTGGGTGGAGCTGACTAGTTTTAAGTTGCGGTGTATTTTTTTGGTAAAGAGATTGATACCGCTGCCAAAGATAACCGGCTCGACGGTGATGTAGATCGTGTCAACCACGTTTGCTTCTAAAAACTGGGAATAAATTGAAGACCCGCCACAAATGGCAATGGCGTCTTTACCAAGTTTGGTAAGATGTTGGACAAGGGCGCGTGGTTTGAGATTGGTGGTATAGGGAATCTGAGTATTAAGGATTTGGGATTTAGTATTAAGGGGAAGGGAGTTGCTGACTTTCTCGGGGTGTGAAGTGTAGACGATGTTGAGCCGGTCTTTTAGGGGTTTGCCAATGGTAGCATACGTAGTCGAGCCAAAGACAACTGTACCCGCTGCCTTAGTTCTACTTACAAAGTAGGCTTTATCTGCCTTACTCGTCCAATCCATAGAGTTTTGGTCGGTTTTGTCGGCTAAAAAACC
>CAYXRB010000011.1:21819-30627 GCA_964467565.1 uncultured Pseudomonadales bacterium
AGGGCGGCAATAATAAAGCATTCCATAGCGGCATGGTAATTTGAATCAGGCTGCTTGTAAAGGCATTTAGATATGCCCTTGACTTGGCGATTCATTTTTAGGCATACTAATTTAAAGGAGTAAATATGGCTAAAAAAACAAAGAAAACAGCAAAAAAACAGGGCCGCAAGGCGGTTAGTCGATCAGGTGGAGTCGTGGTCACTTACCATAGGGTATTATTTGTTCAGTCTATGATCCTGGCTTTGATTGGCGGGGCGGCGGTTTACTCAATCTTAAAAGCAGCACAGCTTCGAGATAACGTTGACGCCCAGTACTTACAGGTGTTGGGGGCCAAAGTGGAAGCTCCTTTTAACCCCAATGCTGCAAAGTAAAGTTGTTTTATGTTAATGGGTTGAGTATTAGCACATTGTTGTTGTGAGTAATTTGTAGTACATATTTTACCGTATGCCTTTTGCGAATTAATGAGGAGTGTCTGCTATGAAAACAACCCATCCCGAACTGCAATATTTGGATTTGCTTAAAGATATTTTAGACAACGGGGTGGAAAAAGTGTCTCATTCAACAGGGGAGCATTTAATAAGCCGGTTTGGGGCGCAAATGCGGTTTGATTTATCGCAGGGGTTTCCATTACTTACAACTAAAAAAGTGTTTTTAAAGGGTGTAATCCATGAGTTGCTATGGTTTATAAGTGGATCGACGAACGTGACCTATTTAACGCGCAATGGCGTGCATATTTGGGCTTTTAAAAGTTACAAGGAACAAGTGACAAGGAACAAGAATTTAAGAGATTACTCATTAAAAGAGTTTCAAGATCGAATTGGGGATGATGATGAATTTGCAGAAAAGTGGGGGGAGATTGGGCCGGTGTACGGTTACCAATGGCGTCGGTGGCCGGCTAAGGACGGGAAGCACATTGATCAACTAGCGTGGGTGATCGAAAAAATCAAGTTAAAACCGCAAAAGAAGCATTACATCGTGAGCGCGTGGAACCCGGAATATATTTACGAAATGGCCCGACCGGGGGAATCGATGGTGATTGCGCCATGCCATACGTTTTTTCATGTCAATGTCGACGAGGGTAATAAAACGCTCTCGTTACAGCTCTATCAGCGGTCGGCGGATATGTTTTTGGGTGTGCCCTTTAACATTGCTTCGTATGCACTACTGACATTGATGTTGGCACAGGTTACCGGGTACAAACCGGGAATGTTTGTGCATACGTTTGGGGACGCGCATATATATGCAAACCACATTGAGCAGGTGAAGGAACAACTGACACGCGAGCCACGAGCTTTACCTACCATGAAGCTGAATCCTATAATCAAAAACATTGACGACTTTACTTTTGAGGACTTTACCTTAGAAGGGTATGAGCCGTACCCGGCGATTAAAGCGCCAATTACGGTGGTAGGTGGGTTTGACCAAAAAGATAAAGATGCACTGGAGGATAAGATTTACAAAGACAGTTAGATGATTGGCGGTTTGGTTTTTGGGTTAAGCGGAGTAGTAATTGATATCTTAATATTTATCATTGGTTAAATTGTTATAGTGTTGAAGGGTTTAATTGATATACTGGCTCGTATGAAACTTCCCAGAGCGGTGCGGAACTTGGTTGAGCATTTAGAGAAATTACCTGGTGTGGGGCCGAAAACAGCCCAGCGACTGGTGTTTTACTTATTGCACAACCCACAATCGGAACTGGATGCGTTTGCGAATGCGTTTGCCGAGCTAAAGAGAAACACAAAAATTTGCAGTACGTGTAAGCAGATCGACGAGCAGGACCCGTGTTTAATCTGTCGCGATACTACTAGAGATTTACGAACGATTTGTGTGGTAGAGCAGCCGCTGGATGTGTTGGCGATTGAGAGGTCGGGAGGGTATAACGGCCTATACCATGTATTGCATGGCGTTATTGCCCCGTTGAATAATATAGGCCCAGACGAATTGTATATTTATGATTTGCTACCCCGAGTTGAGGATGGTAAAATCGACGAATTAATCCTGGCCACCAACCCCACCATGGAAGGTGAAGCCACCGCCATGTACATTGTTAAGTTTTTAGAAAGTAAACAAGTAAATGGCATTAAGCTGACGCGTATAGGGCGCGGTTTACCGGTGGGTGGGGATTTGGAATACGCCGACGAGATAACGTTATCCCGGGCGTTGGAGGGCAGAAGAGAGTTTTAAATATGATTTGCGGAGTTGAGTTTAGGTTGGGGGTAAATAAATTTTTGGAATTAGCGGGGATTCCAAAAAAACCTCAAGGTGTGCAGTTGCTGGTTTTGACTTCAGATAACAGAGTATTAATGGGGAAACGAGGTCTACATAAGAGTGGTGCTAATATGTGGGGATTAATAGGTGGACATATTAGACCCCGTGAAGATTCGAGAACAGCCGGTAAGAGAGAATTAGATGAGGAGGTTATAGGATTAGAATTATCTGACCCACATCAACTTAGTCAAGGCTTTGAGATAGATACTACTTTTGATAAAGGCAACAAACAGAGGCAAGCCGTATTTTTGTTGTTAGTAAATGATGTTAACTTGAGTCAAGTTGTACCTAGGGATATGAGTTTTTTAGAATTAGGATTATTCGATTTGAACAATTTACCAGAAAATATATTTCCACCCAGTGAGCAAGTAATTAATCAATATTTATTAATGAGATAAAAATGCCACATCCTCATCCTGAAACCCCTCAAACAATTGATATTAATTTATCGGGTGACTGCAATCTAAGGTGTGCGTTTTGTTGGGGTCCCTTGCATGAAAGGTCAGAAATTGACGAGGCTTGGTGGCGCCGCACCCTACTGGATTTTAGGCAAAGGGGAGTATTAAACAGTGTTTTTACTGGTGGTGAGCCCTTAATTATTCCCCAGACACCAACATTGATTGCTTACGCTAAGGGCTTAGGTTATCACACCACACTATCGACTAATGGGATGTTTCATGAAGCGCTTGAAGCGGTATTGCCTTACTTAGATGAGGTGGGGATTCCCTTAGATGGCTCAACTGATGTACTAAATGCAAGAATGAGGCCTCCAGGTAAGAAACATTTTTATCAGGCAATGCAGGCAATGCAGATAGTTAAGCATAGGAAACCAGAAATTAATTTGACTGTAAGAACGGTTGTTAGTCGAGTTAATTTCGATGATATACGTAATATTGGTCAGTTGCTAGGAGGGTTGAATCCAGACATTATGCCAAATAGATGGAAGTTATATCAATTTACGCCGACAGGAGCATATGGTTCTCAAGCAGGTGTTGAATATTCAATTGAAGAGGCAGATTTTTATCGTGTTTTTCGAGAAATGCAGGCAAGTTACCCTCAGCTTAAAGTTGAAGAACTTAGTACAGTGGACAGGAGTGGACGATATGTTTTTGTTATGCCAAACGGTGATGTGAGTGTGGTCCAAGCAGATGGTGTAAGTTATAGGCATCTTGGCAACTTAAAAGTTGAAGGTATGGAGACCATTTATCATCACTTCACAATTAATGCTATCACAGAACACCATTTAACTCATGGTATCCTAGCTTAAATTTATGAAAGTATATTTTACCGCTTCTATTGCCCAAAAGAATCTTTTTGATAAATACTACGAGCGTATTTCTAAAGCTTTATTAAAAGAAGGTCACGATGTTGAATCTGGGAATTTGCTGAAGATGACCGTGACTTCGATTGACAGGACTTCTCAATCGGAAAGAGAGCGTTGGTATAAGAAGGCGTTGAAAAATATTTCGTCTGCAGAGATCGTCGTAGTTGAAATTTCGTTTCCTTCTACTGTGAATGTAGGGCATGAATTGAGTGTTGCCTTGGAAAAAGGCAAGCCAGTAATTGCACTTTATCACGAAGGTTATGATCCCATTTTTTTACATGGTTTAAATGAAGACAAGCTTTACTTAAGCCCTTATAACGAGAACGACTTGGAAGATATTGTAAGAGCAGGCATAAATTATGCGCTTGAACAAACTGACACTAGATTTAATTTCTTTATTTCACCTGTTCATCAAAACTATCTTAGTTGGGTAGCAAAAGAGAAGCGGGTGCCAAGGGCGGTGTATTTACGTAGGTTGATTGAGGAAGACATGAAAAAGAATAAAGACTTGACGATAACTTAAATTGATAAGCAAGTGCCTTGGTGTTAAGATTATGGCCAATTTCTTAGAACAAAAGTGAGATTTATGAAATCAATGGTAATAGGCGGGATTGCAATTGATGATATATCACTGCCAGATACTCAATTGACAAAAGTGGTGGGGGGCTCAGCAATTTACGGTTCATTAGCATCTTCGCTGTTTGTTCCAACAGTCCTTGGGGGTGTACTTGGCAGGGACTTTCCGAATGATTTTTTAACAAAGTTAAAAAACAGGGGGGTTAATTTAAATTTTTTACAACGGTCCAAAAAGCCATCTTTTCGTTGGAAAGCCAGATATTCTAATGACTTGTCGGAAATTAAAGTTACTAGCCAGCAGATAAATGCATTCGCTGAATTTAACCCTGACATAGTAGTAGATGAAGCGCAAGATTGTGGTGCTGTATTTATTTCAAACATCGATCCAGAGATACAACTGCAATTAGTTAATGTAATACCAAAATCAGTAATAAAAATTCTTGATAGTATGGACATATGGATGATAGAAAAAAAAGAAGTGTTATTAGAGGTTATAAAAAAAGTCGATGTAATTTGTTTGAGTCATTCTGAAGCCGGTTATTTAGTGGAAAATGATAAACCTTTATTTCAAATTATCGATAGATTATTAGCCTTGGGCCCTAAAGTCTTGGTGATTAAAAAAGGGGAATATGGTTTATCTATTTATGGTGCCATGGGAACACTTTCAATTCCAAGTTATCCTTTAACACATGTTATCGACCCCAGCGGTGCGGGGGATGCATTTGGTGGAACTCTAGCGGGTGTGCTTACTCGGTTGGGTAACCTTGACAGCAGTTCTATGGCCACTGCTGCTTTTATTGGGAGTACTATTGCATCATTCGTGGTAGAAGGTTATGCCACCGAAACTCTAATGAACTTAACGAAGAATGAAGTGATGAATCGGTCCAAAGTTTTTTTAAACCAAATACCGCAAGCGGAAAATATTAATCTGTCTGCTCTGATTTCTTAATATTATTTATGAAGATATATTTTACCGGTTCTTTGCACAACAAGGATATTGATAAACAGGTTTATAGCAAGATTGTAGAGCAGCTTAAAAGCTTGGGTCATAAAGTTATTGCAGATCATATTCTTAATCCTTCGATTAAAGACATTGAGTTGCAGAAACCTTCGGAATTACATGTTTACTATAAGAAAATGAATAATGCATTAGTATCTTCCGAAGCAATGGTGTGTGAGGTGTCATACCCGTCGACAATTAACATCGGTCATGAGGTGTCATTAGCTCTAGACAAAGGAATACCAATTGTTGCTTTATACCAGAAGAACAGAGCGCCGGGTATATCACAGGGAATTGTATCGGATAAGTTGATTTTGCTTGAGTATGCAGTAGACGACGTACGCAGCGTTTTAGAATATAGTTTGGAAGAAGCGGATGCCCAGATGGATGTGCGTTTTAATTTTTTTGTCTCACCAGAAATTAGTACTTACTTGGATACTATTTCCAAAAAGAAGCGAGTTCCGAGAGCGGTGTATTTGAGAAGGCTAATTGAAGTAGATATGCGCGCGAACAAGGAATATAACAAGGCATAGGGAATTTGGGGATAATAAATCCGGGTTTTAGGAGATAACAACATTTCAAGGTTGATTCTGTTATAGTGGTACGTATGGCGGGGAATTTACCTAAACCAACCGGTTCCTCTGTGCTTGGGCAACTTAGAGATGATGCCTTTGAGCAAGTAGCTGATGCGGCAGGAGATACGGCAAAAGCGGTGGTGAATGAACCAAAAAAAATTTTAGAAAGTATTTTGGGTTCTTCTAAGCCAAACACTGGTGGGGTTGAGGATTCAAGCATTGAAACAATGTCCCAGGCAGGCGATGATCCGGCGGCAAAACAAGCGGCAATGCAGAAACTAGCGCAAAAACAACAAGATGACCAGCAAAAGTCGCAAGCGCTGGTACGATTACATCAACAAAGGCTGCAAGAAGAACGGGATTACTTTATGAAACAAAAACAAGAGGATGAGCAAAAAAAGCAACAGGATGAGCAACAAGACCAAGCGCAAAAACAACATGAAATTGTGCAATTGCAGCATGAGAAAGCTAAAAGTGATCAGCTCCAAGGTCCGGCAGCACAGGCACAGGGAAGTAAGGAAAGTAAGGCATGGGGAGCTGGCTAAAACGCTAAAGCGAATTAGCAATTTCCAATTATCAATAATCAAGAACCAAACAATTTTTAATTACTAATTTTCAAATCACAAAGCAATTGAGGGTTACAGTCAGTACCTCTTTATGTACAATAGGCCTATGAGTTTAATTGATAAAACCACCTGTTGTTGTGTAGCCACTAGGAGAGCGGGAGGTTTTTGAAATTAAAGAAGTAAATAATAATATACATTTTTAAAGCCTCCGCTACGGAGGTTTTTTTATGACTAAAAAAGTTATGATAATTTTCCCTCATCCTGATGATGAAGTGGTGATGGTGGGAGGTTTGATGAAAAGAATGAGAGCATATGGATATTTGGTGGAAATACTATCGGTAACAGCCGGCGAGCGGGGAAGAGTATTTGTGAACGGGAAAGGACGGAGTGTGAGGGAAATACGGGTAGCAGAATTTTATACGGCGTTAGAGTTAATGGGTGGTTTTGGGGGAGAGGTATGGGATTTTCCCGATGGCAGGCTTAAGGAAGTATATTATCAGCAACAGTTAAAAAGGCGCCTTTGGCAACGGTTTACTGAGGAAAAGCCAGATATAATTGTTACTTATGACGCGACCGGAATGACCGGTCACCCTGACCATATAGCGGTGTCAAAAGTGATTTTTGAAATTTTCCAGGAAGGAAAGGGAGATTGGGAATTGTGGTGGGTTAAGAAAGAGGGTGGAGCAATATTATCTCTGTCGTGGTATGAATTATTTTGCAAATTACGAGCGGTGATGGCGTATAAAAGTCAAGCATTGTTGAGGGATAAACTGGTTAGAAATATACTGCGTAGTCGATATGAATGTCTTGAGAGGGTGCATAAGAATACCCTTTACAGATTCACCTATTTACCCTACAGGATAGATTGAAATAGATTACAATACAGACTATGAAACTCTACAACTCTTTAATACGTCAGATTGAGGAATTCGCTCCACTGGATGATAATAACGAAGACCAGCCTTCGCATGATACTTCCACCTTTGCTGAGGCTACGGCGGACAAGTCGGCGGCCTCAGTGGGAGTGTACACGTGCGGACCGACGGTATATAGCTTTGTGACGATTGGGAATTGGCGAACGTATGTGCTTGGCGACTTGGTGGTACGAACGCTTGGTTATTTGGGCTTCAAGACAAAATATGTGATGAATATTACCGATGTGGGACACTTAACCGGAGATAACATGGGGGACGCGGATACTGGGGAAGATAGGTTGGAAAAAGCAGCAAAGCTAGAGGGTAAAACTGCGTGGGAGCTGGCCAAGTATTATACCGATGACTTCTTGCGAGGATTTGAAAAGTTGGGATTATTAAAACCCCAAGTGTTTTGCAAAGCGACGGACCATATACCTGAACAAATCGCGATGGTACAGGCAATAGAAAAGGCCGGGTTTGCGTACAAGATTGACGACGGCATTTACTTTGACACACGGGCTTACGAAAAGGCAGGAAATGCGTATGGTGAGCTCTCGACTTTGGATGAAATCAAAGCGGGAGCGCGGGTGGAAGAAAACAAACAAAAGCGAGATCCAAGAGATTTTGCTTTGTGGAAGTTTTCTCCAAAAAGTGAAAAGCGGCAGATGGAATGGGATAGCCCATGGGGAGTGGGTTTCCCAGGGTGGCACATTGAATGTTCGGCAATGAGTACTAAATATTTAGGCGATCAGTTTGACATCCATATAGGTGGCGAGGATTTGCGCAGCACGCATCATCCAAATGAAATTGCCCAAGCCGAAGCCGCAACCGGAAAAAAACCTTTTGTGAAATATTGGCTGCATGGAGCCTTTTTGCAGGTCGATGGCGGGCGGATGGGAAAGAGCCTTGGGAACGCCTACACAATTACAGACATAGAAGATAGGGGTTTTGATGCGTTTGACTTGCGCTATTTTTATTTGACCGGACATTACCGAAAACCGTTGAATTTTACTTGGGAAGCTTTGGCTGCCGCTAAAGAATCATTAAAGGGTTTGAGGGAATTGTATTTACGATCTGGGCAACAAACTGAGAGGACTATGCTTTCTGACGAGAAGCTTGAGAAAGTAGATGCGTTTCGGAACCAGTTTAGAGCTGCACTTGAAGAAGATTTAAACATGCCTCAGGCATTGGCGGTGACATGGTCATTACTCAAAAGCAATATTCCCAGTGAAGACAAATATGATTTGGCAAGGGAGTTTGACCAGGTGTTGGGATTGGAATTAGCACAAGTTGAACAAGAAGTAGAAGTAGAACAAGCAGTACAAGAAAAAATCACACTTCGAGAAAAAATGAGGCAGGCGGGGAATTTTGCTGAGGCAGATAAACTTAGGCAAGAAATTGAAAAGGCTGGGTATGTGCTAGAAGATACTGTGCAGGGTGCGGTGGCGAAGAAACGTTAGAGATTGCTTCGTCGATGGATCTCCTCGCAATGTCGAATCTGTGATGTTGAACTAGGGTTTAATTGAGATTAAAAGGTGGTTTTTTTAAGGTGGGCGAACATTTCGTCTAAAGAATCTTTAGC
>CAYXRB010000011.1:30637-38638 GCA_964467565.1 uncultured Pseudomonadales bacterium
CGAGAGGTTTGTGGAGAGGGATTGGGTTTGACGTATTCTACCTCTAGACCGATGTCTTCGTATTTAGGCAGTAATTTGCGAACCTCGGCGCGGAATGCATCGGCGGTGCGATGAGAGAATTTGCCAAATTCACCGCGTTCGGAGTGAGAGCAGAGACGGTTTTCATATTCTTCGATAAGACGTAAGATGGCTTCACCTTGGTGGTTAAATTCTTTTTGGTATTTGGCAGGATCGAGAACATATTGGTCGTGAATGGGTTTGAAGGCATCAAAAGCAGCCTTATGTTCGGAAATCATTTGATTAAAGTAGTCGCGATATTTTGGCATTTGCACCCACCTTAGCTGGAAAAACTAAAAAATAAAACCTAAACGCTTAACATTTATATGGTAGATTATGGTACGAAACTAGACAATGGGATTACAATAGTCTCACAGTAGAGCTTAAGGAGGGATCATGAGACAAATAAATGGTTTCGGGGGAATTTTGATTCTCTTTGGGGTATGGTGGTTGATGCGGGAGTTTGGTTTGGTGCCCAATGAGATAGGTCTGATGGTACTGTTGTATTGGCCGTTTGCCCTGATATTCATTGGTGTGTTGGAGGTGATTAGGGGCAATTTATCGTCGGCCTTTTTTTGGATTTTAATTGGATCGTTGTTTCAAATGAGCAGGGTTTTTAATACAAACGTTTGGGAAATTCTGTGGCCGTCTTTGCTAATTTGGTTTGGTTTGAATATGGTAATTGGCAGAAAACCATCTTCGAAGATGTTTAAGGAAGAGCGCAATGACAGTAAATTGAAGGAAACGGTGCTATTTGGGCCTTTGGAAATGAAAGTGAATAGTAAAGAATTTGCCGGTGGAACGGTGGAGTGCATTTTTGGTGGGGGGAAATTGGACCTGAGTGATGTGGTAGTGATGGACGGGTCAAAGTTAGAGGTGACGGCAGTGTTTGGCGGAATCGAAGTGATAGCGCCTAAAAAAGCGGTGGTAGAAGTAAGGGGAACTAGTGTAATGGGCGGGTTTAGTAATAAGGTAACGGCGCGGGAATCGAAATTACCAAAGCTGATTATTACCGGCACAGCCATTTTTGGCGGGGTTGAGGTTAAAGATTAAATGCGTGGTTTCAGAAAATTATCACAATGAGTATTGAAGGGCAGCACAGTCGAATTGTCTATTCATTAGACCTAGATGACGTGGTTGTCGGTAGAGAGTCCTTCACTAGGTATATGGGCGTTTTATTGGCGCGGCTACGTGCACAACATAGAACTCCAAGATATGAAGTGCCGAATGATCTTGAAGTAAACAGAGAGATAGTGGACGTGCCGCTTAAGGGTTTAGGCGAGAGAATTTCTTATGCAGTTCATGCCAGAAGGAATGTACAAACCGGGGTTAGACCATTTCTTGAGGTTGCACAAGAAAAAGGAGTTGGTATTTATGGTAATACCGGTCGTGTAAACAAGCCTGCATGGGTTGAGATGACCAGGGAAACATTATTAAGGGGTGGCGTAATTGATTTTTTTGACGATATATATTTCACTCCACAAGGCTTACCAACGGCGGTAAGTAAGGCTGCTGGAATAAGAGATTTACAGAAAAAATATCCTACTGTATTTCATGTTGACGATGATCCAAGAACTGTAGTTTTTTTAGCTTCTCATTTCCCTCATATGACACTTTTTATGATGTTATACAACACATCTAATGTCATGTACCCTCGTGCTGAATTGAATAAATATGAAAACATTGTACCTATTGCCAGTTTGAAGGAAGTGGGAAGAATGCTTGGGAAGTAGTGTTGGCTTAGTTAGGTAGAGGGTGAAGTATTGATAATTAGAATGTTTAGAAGCATATCTTGCAGATTTAAAGAAATCGTTAGATTTGTTTGGTGATCCAGATGGGTTGATAGGTGCGAATGAAATTGATGCAGGAATACCAACGACGATGGCTCTGGTAGAAGAATTAAAAAAATAAACTTTGCACTAACAAGAAACTCATCGTCTGGAAGAGTTGCTTTCGGATAGAGAAAGTATGGCCAGGTGCAGGGCTTGTGAGATAATTGGCGGATGACTTTTTGGGATACTTTGCCGAAACCGTTTTTATGCCTAGCGCCAATGGATGGGGCAACTGATGCCGTGTTTAGGCAGGTAGTGGTAAAAGCGGGAAAACCGGATGTATTGTTTACCGAATTTACGAGTGTAGAAGGTATGATTCATCCCAAAAATCGATCCGCGTTCGAGCGGTTAGAATTTAAAGATAATGAACATCCGATTGTGGCCCAGATTTGGGGATACACACCCGAGTTGTTTTACACGGCCGCACAAAAGTTAGTGAGCTTGGGATTTGACGGGATTGATATTAATATGGGTTGCCCGGTGCGGGACATAATGAAGAAGCGGTCGGGGTCGGCGTGTATTAACGACCCAAATTTTGCGGCAGAAGTAATCTACGCAACGAAAGAGGGGATCGAAAGTAAAACAAAAGCTACCAGCAGAACGGTAGCATTAAGCGTGAAGACGCGGATTGGGATAAATACGATTGTGACGGAAGAGTGGTGCGGGTTTTTATTAGAACAAGGTTTAGATGCATTGATTGTGCATGGGCGGACAGCGAAAGAATTGAGTAAGGTGCCGTGCCACTGGGATGAAATTGGCAAGGTAGTTAAGCTGCGTAATCAGAAACAGTTGACAACAAAAATAATCGGCAATGGTGATGTTTTAGATCGAGAGATGGCTGGTGAATACCAAAAAGATTTTGATGTTGATGGGGTAATGATAGGGAGGGGAGTGTTTAAAAACGTACAAGTTTTTGCAAAAAATCAAAATCCAAAATCCAAAATCCAAACAAATTTCAATTTTCAAAATTCAAATATAAAAATAATAAAGCAAAAATTCGATTTACTTAATTACCACATTAAATTGTGGCGGGAACGGTGGGGTGAGCGGGCACGGGTAGAGCCTTTGCGCCGGTACTTTAAGATATATGTACAAGGTTTTGTGGGGGCATCGGAACTGCGCGAAAAAATGGTACGGGCAAAAACGTTCGAAGAAATTGACAGTTTGATAAAGGCAATTAATGTCGGATAGAGAAAATAACCGACCAGCATTTTGTAGTGAAGCAGAATGTCCTTTTTGGAGAGATGCCGGTGAATGCGCGTTGAATAGATTGATTATTCAATATTGGTTGTCAATTAAAGGACGACAAACACAACGTAATTATCTTATGGAGCTCGCTGGGAATGACCCGAGTGGGATTATACGGGCGTGCTCGCAGAGAGAATATACTTTTTAACGGTTTAGATTTGTGGAATTTTGGCCGTGAAATTGGCGTTATAGAGGATGGCTTGGTTATATTCAAACCTGGCTTGGTTGGGTTGGTTTAAGTTTTGATAGGTTTGACCTCGAATTAAGTAGAGTTCGGAAAAGGCGCGGTTATGGTTGTCTAAAATTTGACGGGTGAGGCTTAGAACTTTTTGGTATTCTTTTAGTTCAAAATAGGCTTGGATGGGCTCGATTTGATACCACAAATGACGCATAGGGAGTTTGCTCTGGACTGCTTCGAAATCGGCAATTGATTGTTGAAATTCGCCTAGATGATACGAGGCAACGGAGCGGTTGAATTGGGCAATAAAATTGTCTGGATTTTGCTCTAATCGCTTTGTAGAAATGGTTTTGGCTTTTTGCCAAGCTTTGATGGGATCAACGAGTTCACCCAAGGTTGATTCAACCTGCTCTAGTTTTTGGGTGGGGGCTAAAACGAGAAACTCGTAATTGTAGGTTTGCCATAACCGATCGAAGTCGGTGTATGAGTATTCAAGATTATTTCCTTGTAATGAATCGTCTTGAATAAAGATCTGGCGAGAATCATCGTAGCCTTTAATAACGCGATAGTGGCCGATATCTTCGTTGGTTTTAAGAAGGGTGCGGGTAATAACGGGCAAGTCGAGCGCAAGAAGCCTTTTGACTATTTGCGTGTCGCCGGCGGGGCGATGGTAGGGGATAAGGTTATAGTTTTGAGCTGCTATGGCCAATTCTTCCAGCGTAGTAGATTTGTCGTCGTTATCGCCTTGAGGATTTTGAAAGGGGCGCAATTTTTGGCCTAATACTTGTTGGCTCACAGAATGGCCATAGTAGGATAAGGCCATGGAGAGTGCGGCAGGGCCGCAGTTATTAAAGGTCTGGTAAACGTGGTAGTCGTTATGCAGAAGTTTGGTAATCGGTAGGGGAGTAGGAGAAATTATTGCAGGCGTGACTGTGGGTGAGGGAGGATTGATGAGGGCAGATTGGGCGATTTGATTTGGTTTTTTTAAAACAATTAGGAAAGCCGGAAAGCTTACGGTGATCAAAATAAGTATGATTTTGAGGCTTAATCGACTGCTATTCATAGGGTACGATGCGTAAATGCTAAAAAATGTAACAGTGTGGTTACTGATGGGGGCTTTGGCGGGATTTGTGGGAGTAGGGTACTGGATGTTTGTAAAAAATGAACCCTCGGTTTCGTATGGTTCGCCACCGTATGGTGAAACGGAAACTAGTGTACCAGAAGATACAGGCTTGTATAGTTTCTTTGCCAATTGGAAGCGGCCAGAGGGGCCATTGAGAGTGGGCCTGCAAGTAGGCCATTGGAAGAACGAAGAGTTGCCGGATGAGTTGCATAAACTAAGAGGTACAAGCGTTGGCACGAGCAACGAAGATGTAATGGAGTGGGAGGTGGTGTTAGAGATAGCTAAGTTAACAAAGGCAGTCTTAGAGGAAAAGGGGTTGCTGGTGGACTTGTTACCGGCGACGATCCCACCCCGCTACTGGGCCGATGCCTTTGTGTCGATCCACGCAGATGGAAATTTAGACAGTACTATCAGAGGATTTAAAGTGGCCCCACCATGGAGGGACTTTAGCGGAAAATCGAGAGAACTATCGGACATGATCGAACGGAAATACCTGGACCAGGTTGGTTTTCCCCAAGACCCTTTGATTACCCGGAATATGCGCGGGTACTACGCGTTCTCGTGGTGGCGGTATGACCACGCGTTACACCCGATGACTCCGGCGGTAATTGTTGAAACCGGATTTTTAACCAATCCAACAGATGCAACAGTTTTAGTTAATAACCCCCAAGTACCGGCACAAGCTTTAGCCGAGGCTATTGTAGACTTTATGAATGAGCAATACCATTAAGATTGCCTGGCTTATCATGCTGAATGCTACGAGTTTTAATGAATAAGATTTTACTTATCATGTTGTTGGGAGTGACCGTGGCGGTGGGCTCTGTTTATGTACGCCAAACGCCAAGCAAGGTTCCAGATTCACCAGAGAATGAGACGATCGATGCAGTGAGTACTAACTCTGGACTGCTGCAAAAGGTGGTACCAGAAGACTTGCCGGTAGTAACTCAAGAAGTGAAATATTTTAATGAGGTTGAAGGGTTCTTGGCGAAGCCTCTGGATAAGGATGAATTCCCCGGTGTCGTGATGATCCATGAGTGGTGGGGGTTAAATGACAACATAAGAGATACGGCACAGCAATTGGCAGCGTTTGGCTACACTGTTTTGGCGGTGGATTTGTATAACGGCCAGGTTACAGCCGAAGCAGCTCAGGCAAGAGAATTGGTAAGCGGATTGGATCAGCAGGCGGCATTACAAAACCTGCGCGGGGCGGTGGCGTATTTACGATCCGTTGGTTCGACTAAGATTGGGTCATTAGGATGGTGTTTTGGGGGTGGGCAATCGCTGCAGCTGGCTTTGTCGGGGGAGCCACTGGACGCGACGGTGATTTATTACGGTAATTTAGTAACTAATTCGCAGCAATTAAAGGTAATTAATTGGCCGGTGCTGGGGATATTTGGTGATGAGGACCAAACCATACCCGTGGCAGAGGTGCGGCAATTTGAACATGCACTCGACCAGGCAGAGGTAGTGAATGAAATTCATGTGTTTGAGGGGGTGGGGCATGCGTTTGCCAATCCGACCGGGCAAGCATATGCACCAGACGAAACTGAAGCGGCTTGGGACAGAACTTTAGATTTTTTGGGTGAGAACTTACAAGGGTTATAAAGAATAATTCCACGTGAGGCTTGGGCGAGTGTGTGGCACAATAAGCGGCATGAAACCCGGTGGCATGGAACTGGCGTGGTGGTTGGTTAGCGATGAAAGTGCCTTGCAGTATGATGAGTCAGGTCAGCCACTCGACTGGTTTGTGATGATGCTTTTAATTGAAGAGAATTTGCGCTGTGGTGTTTATATACGTTCTGGTCAGAATCAAACTCGCTTTGAGAGGGAGTTTGTGCCCAAAACCCACGAAGAGAGAGCTGCTGATATCGACAGTGCTTTAAAACGGCCAAGAGATCGCTTTAATAGAAAATATTTACCCCTATAACGCTGTTTTTGAAGAATTTGGGTTAACAAATGTAGTTCATTTGTGTTTGTGGGGGACACATGAGTTATCCGAAGAAGAGATTAGAAATTATCTAGATACTCAGATTCCTGGTTTTTGGGTTGCGTTTGAGCATAAAGATAAAAATAAAAGTATTCCGAATAGATGGCATTGTCAAGTGATTTGGTTTCCAAATCGTGATTAGGTTGGTAGAATACAAGACTGGACTGATATACTAAAATCATTAATTATGAAAATGGCATGGCAAATCAAGAAAATCTTCGGCAATTTGTAGAAAAATTTGAGGGTAACCGAGACCCAAAGTTTGTTGAGGCGGTATGGAATATTGCTAGTGCGATGGTTGAAGTATCGGCTAACGTCCAAGAAGGACAACAGGTGCTTTTATGGTTTGACAACGCAGGAGGAATTCAATTAGTACAAGATTTATATCAGCGATGCTTGGCTAGAGGGGCGGAGGTAGACTTTTTTATGCGAGATTTGACTGAAGATGCCCGCGGCCTTGCTGATTGCGAGGCAGATCAAGTTACGGAATTCTTTTTAAATGAAAGAACCAAGATGGATAAAGCGGACATCGTGTTGATTGTGAGAGGGCCTGAAAATCCTGAAGCATTGCAAGCTTTATCTCCAGAGTTACGGGCAGCTTATGGCAGGGAGTATGGTAAAGCCCATGAGCGAAGAAATGATGGTACGCTGGCTTGGACATTGATTGAATGGCCAACTGAGTATGAGGCCAAAAAAGAAGGATTGAGGTATGAAGAATATTTAGAAGTATTTTTAGAAGCGTGCAATCAACCATGGGAGGAAATACGAAAAGCACAACAGATTCTTGTTGAAATGTTAAATAAAGGCGAGACTTTAGAGTTGATAGCAAATGATTCTGATCCGGATTTGGGTAAACGAACACGGGTTACAATGAGTATTAAGGGAATGACTTTTGCTAACTCTACCATAAGTAAGAATATGCCTGGATCTGAAGTATTTTCGGCACCGGTATTGGATTCAGTAGAAGGCCAGATTTTTGCACCAGGTTTGTATTTGTATGAAGGATTTTTAATGAGAAACATCTTATTACGAATTAAACAAGGTGTGATTGTCGAGGCTATAGCTGAGGAAGGTAATGATGGGTTGCAGGCAATTTTAAACCAAACGGAAGCGGCACGTCGCTTTGGTGAAGTTGCTTTGGGGACTAATCCAGGGTTAAACCGGAGGTTTTTTAACGCTTTATTAAACGAAAAGGTGGGTGGGAGCTTTCATATGGCAATTGGGCACTGTTACACATTTACTCACTACGATGGTGAGGAGGTGAATGTTAACAATGGGAACATAGAACGGGGATCGCCACATTGGGACCTGACGATTTTGATGCATCGCAATGCAGACGGGAGTGGGGGAGGTATGGTGATACTAGATGGTAAAGTGATTCAAGAAGATGGATCATTTACCGATCCCCGCTTGGCAATTTTGAATCCTAGAAAATCAGATTGAATTCTTACGATGGTTTAATGATGTCCTTTTAGGAAGATGTCATGGTGTGGTTATTGGGAGGATTATGTCAAAGTCAAAAACAAAGAAACCACCACCGAGAATAGGAAGCAAGGGGGGAAAACAACGCTTGGAG
>CAYXRB010000012.1:0-4777 GCA_964467565.1 uncultured Pseudomonadales bacterium
CTGCCCGCAAGTGGTGGGTCCGCCAAGACGCCCTCGATGACAACTTTGCTTCAGGCTCTGTTACCATCACCTCAGGCACTGGCACTGGCACCCTCACAGGGGCCGCCGCCACCGGCGAAAACGCTTGGGCCAACCCCTTCACCATCGGTAGCATCCAACCCAACACCCAAATTTATCTTATTCAAAATAATACTCGCGTCACTGCCTGGTGGTCCGTCGGCCATCTCGACCTTCTTACACTTGTCCAAGAAGCCGGTTCTCTCATCGATGACGGTATCATCACCTTCTTTGCCCGCCAATACACTCGGCTTTACGATCATTTTGTGGCCGACTTATCCGACGCTTCACGCACTCCCATTCCCCTGGCCACCTTCGCCGACAACAACAACACTTCAGGTTTCAGGCAAATGTCCCTTACCACCGCCTCAGCCGATTTCACCGTTGGCGAAGTCATCCAAGATGATTCCGACGCCACTATCCAAGGCGTTGTCACCGCCAACACCGGCACTGCCCCCAACCTTACCTTGCAGTATTACCCCATGGGTGCGTTAAACGATTTTAGTGCCGGCACTGGTGGTTTTACTGGTCAAACCTCTGGTTCTACCGCCACTGCCGTTAACCCTTCTAATGTTGGTCCTGCCAATTTGTCAAACCCCATCACTGTTTCCTTTAATACCTATTCGCAAGATTTAAACAATGGCAACGGCGCCCGCCCCTACGATTGCACCATCGACGTCAACCAAAACTCTCTTCAAGACCTCTACGAATATTTAAAATATATTACTCGCTATGGCGAAACCACCGACCACAATGGCCACGACGGTGAACAGTATTACGCTGTCGGCGATATTCGCCTTCCCTACGATGCCCAGTCAACTGCTTTTGCCGAAGGGGAAACCATCAACGGTCAAACCTCGGGCGCTACTGGTATTGTTGTGTCGAATCACGATGCCGGTTCTACCGGCGCACTTATTCTCCGCGATATCTCGGGTACGTTTGCCGACAACGAAAACCTTCGCTCCGGGCTCACCGTTCGCGCCGTTGCCAATATCCCCAGCGGCGCCGAAACTATCGACGCGGTGAAGCAATCCCCGTTTGGCACCTTCGCTGGCGGCCAATTCTTTGGAGCCCGCGGCGTCTGGCTCGACAATGTTCCACCCACAGACGCCAACAACTACGAACTCATCGACTCCGAAGGTGTTCGGCAAGTCCCACCCCAAACTATTGCCATTACCATTAATAGCGTCGAATCAGGCGACCGCGTCAGTGTCTTTAAAACCACGGGCGACAATGAAACCATCGACCGCTCGCAATACACCTCACATGCCTCCAGTAATACGGCTGGCAATAACACCTTCGTTATTCAGGGTTCTATCGCCGCCGACACCCCCACATCAGGCACCATTCGGGTGGTTGATAATTCCTTAAACAGCGAACACCGCTACACCTACACCTCGTGGTCGGGCTCAACGTTTTCTGGCGTTTCCCCCACCCTCACCACCACTTACGACGGCACCGACACCGCCTACGTCCCGTATGTCGACGAAGAAGCCACCAGCACAAGCGTTTCCGAATCACTTATTTACCTAGTCGATCGCTTTGTCTTAACAGTCGTCCGTGCCGCTGGCGTCCAGCCCTTCAAAGTCAAAGGCCAAATCACCACCAACGGTCTTACTGTCACTGCTGTTCGCACTCCCGACTCCATTTATCAGTAGCTACAGCAGTATCAGTGTTTCAGCCTATCGGCATCAGCAACAGATCAGTTTTTCAGTGAATCAGCTGCCAGAGTATCTGTAAACCAACTAGTTAACTCTTCAGCTTTACCGATCCACTGACTCGCCGATCCCGCCGACCCACCGATTGTGCTAATACACCGATCCTGCTGATTAATCGATACACCGATAGCGCAGTTTCTCTGACCCTCCGATCTCACCGATTCCGCTGATACCGCCTCCCCTCCGAATGTTTCGAATTGAATACGTCTACTGATTCACTAATTAACATAGCTAACCGAGTTTGCTGATTACGCCGATTCCGCTGATACCGCCGATTGACACTCATCGTTTAATCCGGCTATAGTGCTCTCATATGGATAATCAGTCCGGTCCTTTGAATGGCAATAATTCGAACGTTCGCCACGTAGTCATCGAACCCCCCAAACCCAAAGTCACTGCCTTAAAACAGTACGTAGCCTTAAAAGACTTCCGCGACGGTGATATCAAAGCCAAAAAAAATGAAATGGTCCGCATTCCTGCCAACGACGCCATGGTTTTAATCGCTCAAAACTTTGTCATTCCCCTAAGTACCGCCATCCGTCAAGGCATCTACCCACCCCAAGACCATTCCATTGTGGGCAAAATCAAACAAATCGCCCAAAAAGCCGACGAGCGGCCGGTTGTTGAAACTTTGCAAGAATCCACTCAAACCCTCCAAGAAGCCAGCAAAAAACTTTTAGGCAACCGTTTGCGCGATATTGTGCAAGGCCAAAGGCAAGAAGACGCCCAAGATGCCCCCAAACCCAACGTCGCCGCTGACAAACTCGCCGCCATCAAAGCTGGAGGTAAAGGTCGATAGCAGCAGCTAACAGCCCCTCGAAGCTTTAGCGAAGAGGGCCGGAGGTAAAAAGTAGTCTTGAACCTCAGCCTTTAACACCGTAATAATTAATAGGTATTAAAAAATTGTAGAGTGAATTTATTTCGAATTTCGAATTTCGAATTAAAGATTCGAATTTCGTTTTTCGGATTTAGGATTTAATCAAGGTATGGCCATCGCTAACGACTGGTACGTCGATTATCAAAATAGGCTTATTGCCCACGCCACCCACGAAATCACCTACGATGGCGAGGTCAACGGTGGCTTTACCGCCGGTCAAACCATTGGCAACCTCTCCTCTAATCCCACTAAAACAGCCATTATTGTTCGCGTTACCGACAACGGTACCGACGGTGTTTTAGACGTTGTCTATGTAAACGGTAGCTGGGTAAATGACGACGAAATATACGTTGGCTCTCAAAAGCGCGGCGACGTTGACGGCGCCCCTACAACCAAAACCACTGTTTATACCACCCGCGCCCTTTATTCCTTCCTCCAAGATACCTTCGATGAGTTAGTGCAGATGGACGATACCGTGCCCATGTCTGCCCAGACGCCCACCGAGTTCACCCTTATCAATGGCTGGTTTATCGACGACGAATCCACCAAATACCTCTCGGGCGGTGCCATCACCACTTCCGGTTACGACAGCGAAATCCGCGTCCTCTCCTTTGTATCGACCGGCTACGAGAGTGCCGTGGTTACCGACATCGGCAAAGGCGTTACCCAAGCCGGCACCGGCGACACCGGCACCCTCCTCCACTACAACAACGACACCCGCAAGTGGTGGATCCGTATGGACGCCGCCGATGATCTCTTCGACGGCACTACTCCCACCACTAATCTCGTTTCTGTCGACAGTGGCACCGGCGAGGGTGACCTGTCGGCCGCCTCCGAAACCGGTGAAGACCTCTACGTTAATATCTACACCCTAGGTACCATTGCCACCGATCCCAAACCCAAGACCTACGTCTTCCAAAATTCCGTTTCCATCGAAGAATGGTGGGGTCGTGGCGATGTGAATGCCCACATCGACGTGCTTATCAAAGTCCGCGAAGCCAGTACCCTCATTGGCGGTGGTACCGGCGCTTTAACCATTTTCGTCCGCCACTACGGTGATCTGTACGACCACTTCTTTATCGAAAACCTCCAAAACGGTGGTCGCCAGGCTATTCCTTTAGCTACCTCTACCGACCTTAATAACAACGCCTCAGGCACCCCCACCACCGGTGAAATCCGCATCACCTACTCTGGTGGTTCGGGAACCTGGACTGTAGGCCAATTCGCCCGCGATACCACTACCGGTGCCTATGGCGAAATCCTGGCCATTGATGTCGGTAATAGTTACCTCTATATCGGTAACGTTATCTTAGGTTCCGGTGACTTCACCGGCTCCAACACCATCCAGGAATCCTCCGATGGCTTACTCGATGATGGGGACGCCTCGGCTACAATCTCTGCCGTTTCCGCCGTCGTCCGTGGGTATAACGACATCAAGATCATGTTTGTTAACTTAACCCTCGATTACACATCTGGTGGCACTACCACCCCCACCGCTGGTGCCACTATCACCGGTGCTTCATCGGGAGCCGAAGCAGTGATCATTAGCTGGACTATTACCTCAGGGACCTTTGCCGGTGGAAACGCAGCCGGTGTTCTCACTTTAGGCAACTGGAACGGCATTGATTTTGACGTCAGTGAACAATTAGACCAATCCGGCCCAACTCAATCTGATCTCGCCACCGCCGGCAACCCCACCAACCAAACTGTTACCGCCTCTACCACCAAAGCCTTTGAACAGGGCACCGCCTTCCCTTACAACGTCATTGTCGATTGCGCTTCCCGCACCATGGCCCAAGTCTACGAATGGTTTAAATACATCACCCGCGAAGACGCCAATACCACCCAAACCAACTACCAAACCATGTATCGTGTTTCGGGTAGTAGTGTTATCGAAGAAGACGGTGAAGAATACATTGCTGCCCAGTCTTCTTATTCACCCGTTAAAGCCTCTCCGTTTGGTACCCTGGCTGGTGGTAAATTGTTCGGTGCCCGCGGCGTCTGGCTCGAAAACATGGCTACTGCCGACAGGCAGAACTTCCAGCTCATCGATGCTAACGGCAGTACTCGTACGCCGCCCAACTTTATCACCATCACCGTTTCTTCTGTTATATCGGGCGATAAA
>CAYXRB010000012.1:4787-9805 GCA_964467565.1 uncultured Pseudomonadales bacterium
TTCCGGACTAGTAGCGGCACGACTATCAACAAAACTCAATTCACCGCCCTCGCTCCCAGTGCCGGCGACAATGAAGCCAGCGACGCCCTCTTTTACGTCTCCGAATCCATTCCCTCAGACACCCCCAACAGTGGCTATATCCGCATCGTTGATACCTCCGACACCAGCACGCTTCGCGAAACCCGCTACGCCTACACCAGCTGGTCAAACAGCACCAAAGCCTTTACCCTCTCGGGCACCACCGTTTTAGACCGCACCTATTCCTCGGGAGAAGACACCGCCTACGTGCCGTATTACGACGAAGTCTCAGGCAACATTAGCGTTTCGGTCACTGTCATTTACTCCTCCGATCAAACCGTTCTGACCCGCGTCCGCCGCTACAACGGCTCGGGTGACTCCATCCTTCCCTTCCAAATCACCGGTTCGGTCACCAGTAGTGGGTACACCGTCGCTGCCATCCGCACCACCGACACCATTGTCACCTAGATGTAGGTTTCCAATCACCAAATCCCAAGATACAAACAAATTCCAAATCCAAATAATTGTCATTTAATCATTGGGTATTGTTTGGATCTTGTATCTTGGTTATTGGTTATTCTTGCTAGAATAGCAAGGTATGGCCATCACCTTTAACTACTATACCCAAATTATCGATATCACTTCTCCCCAAACCACCCTCGACATTCAATTATTAATCAATGCCATCCGCGCTGCCGAGTTTGATAATATTGGCATGGTCTATCCCCAGATAGCCGAAGCCAGTGGCAAAACTGACTTGGGTGGTGGCGTCATTACCGGGATCACCCTCTATTTGTACCCTAATTGGCAAATACGCTTTTGGGAAGGCAACTACACCGCCACTATCACCGGTGGTAACATTACCGGTGGCCTTGGCGGCCAACCCATTGCCTACACTCCCGGAGTGCAAATCCTTATCATCCAGTCAGCCTCCTCAACCTTGGTCTTTGGCACGGGTGGTTTAACCCAAGCCGAACATGACAAGCTTATGACCGGCCTCGATGTTTCCATCCCCGATGCGGTCTGGGATGAACTGCTTGCTTCCCATAACATTCAGGGCAGCGCCGGCCGGACCCTTGCCGAAGCCAAACGCAAAGCCACCCTAGCCTCTCTTAAGAAATAAATCCGAATAATTAAGCACGAAATCCGAAACAATATCAAAATTTTAAATATTAAATTTTCAAAATTTGTTTCGATTTTCGAATTTCGCATTTATGAAACTAACCCTCGCTCTTCCCTTTTTCAATCAGCTCCACGATGTCAAAGGTATCATGGGGGTATTAAAAGCCAACACCCACCCTTCCACCGAGTGGCTTATCATCGATAATGGTTCGTCAGACCCTGTCGAAGACTTTTTCGCAAAAACTCTCATGCCCAAACGCCTACGCTACATTAGAAATGAAGAAAATATCGGTATGGTCGCCACCTACAACCAAATCTTTTCGCTCGTTGAAACCGACCTTGTCACCGTACTGCACAATGACGTCTATGTCTTCGAGAAACATTGGGACCAGCGGGTCATTAAACAATTCAAAACTATTTCCAAACTTGGTGCCCTCGGCTTTTTTGGCGCTCAAGGCGTTGGCCCCATTGGCGAGCGCATTCAAGACCCCGAATATCCAGGCCAAATGGCCGGTATTAGCAATATGCTCGAAGGCGATAAGCATGGGCTTAAACTACGCGAGCAGTCCCGAGCTTGTGCTATCCTCGATGGCTTTGCCATGGTCTTTGATATGGCCATGATCAAAAAAGCTGGCGGCCTCGATGCTAACTACCAATACCACCACCTTTATGACCGTGACCTCCCTCTCACCTCCCTCTCTTTAGGCTATAAAAATATTGTGCTCAATGTCCCCTGCCACCATCAATCAGGAGTGACTGCCAACCGGGCTGAGTACCAAACCTGGATCAACCAAAAGCTAAATCAAAAGGAAGGTGCTGACTCTTTCACCCACGACGAAAATTCCAAATATTTTGCCAAAAAATGGAAAAACAGCCTGCCTCTCTACGTCGAATCCGACTTTAGTTTTAGACAGGGTAACTTTGGCGGTTGGAACTTTAAAGGCGACACCATCGTTCAAAATTCAAAGCTTAAATAACCAACATCAAGTCAAATTCAAAATATAAATTATCGCGTTATACTCGCCCTTATCAATTGCTGTGTTATAGTGGTTTTGTCATTTGTCATTGATTTGAAAGTTGTACTTTGTCATTTGATTTTTACCTATGCCAGAAAGTACTGTTCAACTTCCCAAGCGTCCCAGAGGCCGCCCCCGTAAAAATCAAAGTCAAATCCCGGATGCTACCCTAATCCCTAAGCCCAAATCCCTCAACCCTAAACCAAAAACTCCCCAAGAACACTGGGAATATGCCCGGTCCCTCCAACACCACATTTCCGATCACTACGCCATGAAACCAACCGAACAAGAATTGGCCTTCTACGCCGTTTTAACCCTGCCAAAAAAGGCAACGGTAATAGAGCTTGGTGTTACCCACGGCCACACCGCTGCAGTACTTATCTATGCGTGTTCACTCGCTGGATGCAGCTATACCGGTATCGACAATTTTTCTACCGAAGGCAACCTCGAAGAAGTGATGAAGAATTTAAGTGGTCTTCAAACCCCTTTTACCGTGTTAAAAGACAACACCCACCAAATGCAGTGGGAACCCAAAAAGCTGGTTGATCTGGTCCTCTTTGACGCTGGCCACGACCACTACAATATGCGCCAAGACGTTGAAGCTTGGCTGCCTCGTATTAAACCCGGCGGCCTTGCTCTCTTCCACGAGTACAATCCAAAAGTCGACTACACAGACCCCCATTTTCCGGTCAAACACTATGCCAACATGTTTTCATCCAGCTGGGAAGAAGTCGCCTACATCCCCTATTTATTAATCCGCCGCAAACCCGCCTAAATAGGGGTTATTGGAATTTTGTATCTGATTTGACATTTGTCATTTGTTCTTTGTCATTTAACATTGGTTTTTGATCCTTCTGTACCTATTGGTTCTTGATTGGATTTTGGAATTTATGCGATTATTGGTTCTTATTTCTAGTACCTTTAGTACTTCTAGTTCCTGTAGTACCTTGTTGTTATGTTATCGATAATCGTCCTCGTCTACAACCGCTACGACTTAACCAAACAAACCCTCGATTCGTTGCAAGAAAGCCTTAAAACGTCTCCGGTCGAAACCGAAGTCATCATTGTCGACAATGCCTCAGGTAATCGCACCCGTGCTCTCCTCGACAGTTACTCAAACTTTAAAATCGTCCGCTTAAGTCACAATGTCGGTGTGGGCAAGGGCAAAAACATCGGCGTTGCTGCTGCCTCGCACGACTTCTTGTACCTAAGCGACAACGATATCTACTTCTACGAAGGCTGGGTCGACGCCATTATCGACACCGCCTACGAATTTCCCGAAGCCAAGATCATTGGCGCCTTTCGCCACCCCTTCCACGGTGCTATAGCCACCCACCAACGTCATAACGCCAAGCTCGAACAATCCGACCAACAAGTTGGTAGTTCCTGGTTTTTGACTAAAGAAACTTGGAATACGTATGGCCCGCTTGCTGAAGGCGAAGCTTATGGCATCGACGACGTCCGCTTTGTCAATAAGGTCACTGCTGCTGGCTTTTGGGTCGGTTCAGTGTTTCCTCACATGGCCTACCACTGCGGCGCCCAAAACAGCGACGGCCATCCCTCTCCCGGCGCCGAGTTGCATATCAAAAATGCCCCTCGCGGGGTTATAGTTAAATGACCAAGCATCAATTAGGTTAAGTTGATATGCTTCGTTACCTTGTTACTTCTTTACTTTGTTACTTCGTTTCCTCTTTACATTGATACTTTTGCTTTTAGTACCTTTCGAACTTCTAGTACCTATAGTACTTTAATCATATGTCACTCGTCGGTGTCCTCCCCTGTGCCGGTTCCCAAACCCGCCTTAAAGAGCTTCACTTTGCCAAAGAGCTTCTCCCCCTCTTCGACGGCCGCCCCGTTATTCAACACTCCATAGATTGCCTCCGCCTGGCTACCTCCGATCTCATTGCCGTTGTAAACCCCGCCAAAAAAGACCTTATAAAATTCTTCAAACACCACCACATTCCGACTCTTATAACTCGCACCAAAGGCCCCATCGACACCCTGCGAAAAGCCTCCAAAAAAGTGAAAACCCCCATCCTTTTTGCCTTAAGTGATACGTACTATCAACCCTCCGATGTCTTTGTCAGACTCAAAAAAGATCCTCACGATAACGTCATTGGCCTCTTTGCATCAAATTACCCCGAGCGTCTCGACTCCGTTACCACCACGGGTAAACTTGTTACCCACTACACCGTTAAGCGCAATCCCCCCTTATCTAAGTGGACCATGGGCTGCGGCAAACTCCACCCACACGCCTTCAACCATGTAACCATGAAACAATCTAACAAAGATGAATTAATATTCGACTCCCTCTTTCTTCCCCTCACCCGCCTCAAACTTCTCTACGGTATTAAGTTCCCTAACTCTTCCTTCTTCGACCTGGGTACCCCCCACAACTACATCGAGTACCTCCTCCACCGCTTCCACCCCGATTCCCAACCATCCATGTGAAGCAGAGTTTTATCGCTTTTGAGGGATTCAGCTGCTAAATTTTGACTCTAAAGGTTGAGTAGTGCCAAACAAGCAGCTGTTAAGCGAGTGCCCGCTTTCCCAATGATGAGTAAATGTCGAACGAGCGACCCGAAAAAAGCGGTAAAACTAAGACGTACGCCAACGACCCGAATTAAGAAAGTTGCTACACTAATCCCCCCTCGGTCTCCGCCGCACCTTAAGCTGCTTCACATGTGCCAAATCTTCCCAATCTCCCGTGTGCTTATCAGCATAAAATTTTACCGGCCAATGTGGGTGGGCCCTATCGATATTTCCTTGTTCATAGTCATGGAACAATACCACCCCTCCCGGCTTTACAAACGGCAACCACTTTTCCATATCCGGCTTCACGTTGCCCTCATCGTGCCCCGC
>CAYXRB010000012.1:9902-10593 GCA_964467565.1 uncultured Pseudomonadales bacterium
CCGCATCAATCAATAACAAATCAATCGGTGTATTCCATGGCACTTCGTGCGTCTTTCCTTCGTGCAGGGTAAACGGCAATCCTAAAGCGTGTAGCCTTCCCCGGTATTCCTCTGCCGTCCCCACCAAACTAAAATTATCCACGCTGTGGTAATCCAGGTGCCTAAGCTTTGCCGCACTAGCCATCACCACGCTCGTCTTGCCATACGCTACCCCCAGTTCCACCATCACCCCATGCTCGGGTACTTGCATAGCATATCTAAATACCAACTCTTGCTGCTCCTCCCACATGCTGTAGTGGTCATTCACCGTCCGCGCCAATTCCAACACCCGCTTCCACTCTGCTTTGTAATCTATATTCTGAGCCTTCTGTGTTTTTTTCTGATTCTCCGATTTACTGACCTGCTGATTAGCCGACGTGCCGATACTCTGCCTTCTCATCCACCTAATGTACAATTACTGCTATCGTTGAACAACTGTAGAACTATGAGATTAACTTTTGTAATACCAGTGTATATCAGTAACGAACTCCACCTCGACTTTACCCGCCAAACTCTCGACTCGATCAAAACCACCCACGACTACGAAGTGCTAGTGGTGGTCAACCACTGCGCCCCCGAATTCGATGAAGACTTGCGCTCACTGCTCACTGCTCACTGTTCACTGTTAACCAATCCCAAGGGCAACATCCTC
>CAYXRB010000012.1:10617-20707 GCA_964467565.1 uncultured Pseudomonadales bacterium
AACGCACCCTAATCCCAAACGCACCCCAACCCCTAGTGACAATTGTCTCATCATCAACAACGACATCATCTTCCACCCCCAGTGCATCGATAATTTGGTTACCTTTGCCCATAAAAATCCCCAATTCCTCCTGTGGTCCGCCTCCGAATGGTCCAATGCTCGTACTCTTTCTAGCGCCAAACTGACGCAAAGTTTTTCCCTCCACCCCCACTTTTCCTGCTTTATGGTGTCCTCCAAAACCATTGATACCGTCGGCCTCTTCGACGAACACTTCACGTTTGGTTACTTCGAAGACAACGATTACCACACCCGCATTCTCCAAAAAGGCTTCCAGGCAGCCGCCACCGACTCCGCCAAGTTCTACCACTACGGTTCCCGCACGATCAACGTCGACGACGACCTCAAAGTCGAGGGCAAATACCATTACCAAAAAAACCGTGAGTATTTTAAACAAAAGTGGGGCCTAGACATCCACGGTAAGGCGTTTAGCCCACCGTCCGAAATCCTCAAACACATTAAGCCCACCAAGACTTGAGGCACGCGAACTAATAAATTCACCTTCTATATACTAAAGCCATCCGCTTCCGTACCATGGTTCCATAAGGAAAAAATATGAATGAAGTCGACACAACTTTGGAACCGTTAATGGAAACTACTACCAGCCAATTAAATTTGGGTATTCCCGGAGAGCATTCCGCCGCAGAATCAACCAATTTACCTGCCATACCCCCTAACGAATTAGATGCGGTAAAGCCAGCCACTGAAGAAACTTTGCCGCTGGAAGCTCCACCTAGCCCAAAAACTGTCACCGAAGCAGAACCATTAGCGCTCAAGCAAGCCCGTCAAGCAATTAACGACATCCCCTCGTTAAAGGACTTTAACGAATTACGCCCCGCTTTCGAGGCTGCCGCCGCTAATAAGCCCGAAGTAGTCAATGAAATTGATCAATTGCTCCATGACCGCCGGAAAAAACTCATCTTCGATACTGTCTGGGGCGACACCTATCACATTATTAACGAAGCAGATCTAACCACACTCAATACCACATTTTCGCCTGATCAGCTCCGTCTCTTGTTCATAAAATCCCACGACATGTCGCAAGAAGAAGCGGGCCAGGCAATCCGCGATTTGGAGCCTACTCTAAACAAAAATCTAGAGAAGCTTATCTACGATTTAATCTTCGTTAAAACCTTTCCGGTTTTTTATGAAGCCGACCTCGATACGCTACTCAAAATGAAATCAGACCCAAATCTTATAAGCACTCTACAAAAACACTTTACTAAGGCCGGGATGACCCCAACCCAAGCTACTGGCAGTGTGGAAACCATAAAAGAGCTCATCAACCTAAGGATCAAACAGCTGGAAGCCAAAAACTCCAACCTCCCCCAACCCGAACCGCTCTAAATTTTTTCGCTTTTGACTCCAAAACCCTCAGATTTGTACGAAACACACACTCCCTACTCTCCAATTTCTATTTACAAACTACTTCCCATTCCCTACCATGAGTGTGTAGCTAAGGAGTTTTTTATGACCGAAGGTCAACTAGGTGAGCCACAAGTTTATGTCGATAAAGTCAACCCACAAGATGCCCCTGCTGCAGTCGGTGGTCCAACTGCCGACCTAATGCAACAGAGGGTTCAAGCTGTAGAAAATAGGTACGAACAGCGTGCAGAAACCTTACCTCAAATAGCCCAACAACAACCAGAAGCGTCGACACTCGAAGCACAAACTCCCGAAAAACAAGCTCAGGTTGCGCAAGCGCAAGCTAATTTGGATATAGCCTCCAATCCATCAAACGTGGTTGAGCCTACGGGTATAAACGCGTTTAGTACAGTCCGGAATTTTAGAGGCCTGCGAACACCCGACCAACGAGACGCTGCTGTTGCCACTACAACCGAACAACTCAACGCAGCACAAGCCGAACTAGAGGAACACAAATTGAATGTTGATTCTGCCCGCCTTTACTCCCCTGAGTATTTACGAAGAGAATCAAATCCAAATAGAATTGCTGAAATCTTAACTTCCCTGAGTAGGGGTGGGTCTGAAACCACCAGTCCAGAAATGAGTGCAGCTCTTGCTGGACAAGATGCCCTGCAAGCTGAAATAAGATTCTATCAAGAAAAAGGCTTAAACCCAGACACCCTCCTCCCCCCCAGAGTATTTGGGGAGTTAATTGATCTTGCTTTAGCGGAAAGACGTAATTTCAGAGTGAACAGTGCCGAACAAGCCAGGCTTGCCCTCGCCGCAATCAATGAAGTAGCACTATTATATGCCAAAGAACATGGCACTCCTATTGACCAAGAGCAACTTACTCAAGTGTACATGGCTGGTTATAGAATTACGCAGCATGTTCATAATGAGACAGAAATCCGTAACTATGTACGCGGAAAAAGAGGTAGCGATAATTTTGATAGCTCCGATGCTGGCTATTATGCTATGGGTGCTTACGATTTAGAGAGCTTTTTTAATGACCACAATATCCCCGATGGCCATCAAAGAATACCTTACGTATTTGCCTACGCTGCAGGCGCTCTTTTAAACGGTGCACCTATGCAAATGGAGCACCACCTAAGAGATTGGCTTTCAGAATGCTTACCTGCCAAAGGTTCAAAGCGTACGTATATAGACGGCCAATGGATCGACAATGTAATTCCCGACCTTACTCGTGGTCTTGGTTCATATGTTGAGAGGATGGGCACCTACGGCTCTTTTAAAATAGAACAACAAGGAACTGTTGATCAACACGCTGTTGAGGTTATGAAGCAAGCAAATAATTTAGTTACAGGACTTGCACAAGCAATGAGAGACCATGGCGACTCAGTTTTAAGTAGACAACTTGAAACATACAACCTAAAAGATCCAGAATTGCTGGTAATAAGATCGTAGCCCGCCTACTTATTAAAAAATAATTCTATTTTCGCTTTTGACTTTTAAGTTCTCAACTTCTACAGTATCTTCATGCCAAAAAAGCGCGCTCTTCCCCGCAAAATCCGCCTTTTTGCCTATGGCGATTCCCCCACCATCCCCAGTGGCTTTGCCACTGTCATGAAGAACTTGTTTTATTACTTAGCTCTTACCGGTAAATACGAAATCGACATCTTTGGCATCAACGACCGCGGCAATTGGAAAGATCCCAAGGAACACCCCTATCATGTGTACCAAGCCATGCCCCCGGGAGAAACCGACCCGTACGGCCGCTCCCGCTTCGTCGACACCATGCGCGGCGGGGGCCTCGACCTGCAGCCCAACTGGGACATCGTCTTCTTCTTAAACGACCCCTTTGTTTTAGAAAACCCCATCCCCTTCTTTAACATCGGCACCCTCCCGGCCGTTAAAGACATTCAAAAAACCCACTACCTTAAGCTCCCCCCCGAAACCTGGTTTAAAACCGTTGGCTACTTCCCGGTCGACTCACCCGTCAAACCCCACTGGGTCCTCTCCGCCATCTCCCAAGTCGACTATCCCGTGGCCTACGCCGACTATGGCAAAAAAGAAATCTTAAAAGCCGACAAATCCCTCGACAACCCTACCAATGTCGACCCCTTAGTTATCCCCCACGGCCACAACTTTAACGACTACTACCCCCTTCCCAAAGAGGCTATCGAGCAATTCAAGCGCGACTACTTTAAGGGTGCTGTCCGTGAAGAAACCTTCTTGGTCATTAGCGTTGGCCGCAACCAACGCCGCAAAGACTTGCCCAGAGTCATGAAGGTGTTTAAAGAGTTTCAGCGCCGCCGCCCCGACTCGTTCCTCTATATCCACGCCGAAGAGCAAGAAGCCTGGGGCTCCCTGCGCGAAACTGCCCTCCAGTTCGGGTTGCGACAAGGCTTTGACTGGAACTATCCCCAAAGCTTTATCGCCACCAAGGGCTTTCCCACCAATATCTTAAACGCCATCTACAATGCTGCCGATGTTCACCTTTCTTGCACTCAAGGTGAAGGCTGGGGTTTGCCCATCACCGAAGCCATGGGCACCAAAACCGTCAACCTTGTCCCCAACCACTCAGCCATTTCCGAAATCATCAATAGCGCTGGATTAAATAACGAATCCCTAACGCACCCCCTCCCCGAAAGTACCCTAAAAGTTCTCCGTGGCATTCCCGTTAAAGCCGGGTCCACCAGTAGCGAGTGGATCAACCACGGCTCCCCCGATCTCGAGCGCATCCGCCCCCTCACCAACGTCGACGACGCCGTCGCCAAGTTGCTGTGGGTATATGACCACCCCCAAGAGGTCAAGCAAATCACCTCCCGCGCTTACAAATGGCTCAAAGGTTTAGACTGGAAGCATGTGGTAAACACCTGGGACAAACTCTTCACCAAAGCCTTCTATGAACTCGAAGCCGAGCGCGCCAACCCCGACAAAGTTGTTAAAAAATGGGCTAACATGAGAATTTTCTCCAGGCCTCATCCGCAGGGAAACCAATCCACCGAGTAAGTGGGGTAACCAATCCACCGACCCACTGATGCTCCGACCCTCTGATCCTCTGATATTCCGACTCTCCGACTCTCCGACTCTCCGACCCTCCGATCCACCGATTCCGCCGACTCGCTGATTCCCCGATGTGCCGACATCGCTGATTCCCCGATCCTCCGATCCACCGATTCCCAACCCTCCCCTCGCCCAAACTAATTGTCAAACCGCCTAAAACCTAACCGTCTATTGTCCCTCCATTCGTATCTCTAAATACTGCATACTTTCGCCTAATCTAGTAACATGGTGTCGGTATGCCAAATCCTCAACTAAATAAAACCAAATCTCCCTCCCAAACCATTGCCCGATTCGTCGACAACCCTTATGCCTCCCTCTCACCCGAAACCCAAGAGGCCATTAAAAAGTACATGCCCTATCTTCAAGAGGCTCAGAAAAAGCTTCTCATCGTCGGCTTTGTCTTTCTTGCCGCCTCTATCTTAGGTGGTTTCTTCCACCGGCAAATCCTCACCTTTATCATGCACCGGTTCGACTTAAGCGGTGTCAACGTCGTCCTCACCTCACCCTACCAGGTTGTCGATCTCATGATCCAAACCGGTATCTACGTCGGGCTTTTGGTCACCACCCCGCTCTTTGTCTACGCCTTACTCAGTTTTTTAAAGCCCGCCCTCGCTCCCGCCGAATTCAAGGTCATCACCTCGCTGCTTCCCTTTTCGGCCATCCTTTTTGTCATCGGCTTTTTCTTTGGCACCTGGGTTCTTAATTTCGTCATCCAAATGCTCACCACTGCCAGCACCCAGTTCGAAGTTCAGAACATCTGGGACCTTTCCCACTTCTTCTCCCAAATCCTCCTTATGGGTATTTCTCTCGGGTTTGTCTTCCAGTTCCCGGTGGTGGTCACCATCCTTATCCGCTTAGGCCTGGTTAAATTCCAGCAATTTCAGCTCTACCGCCCCTACGTCTATGCCAGCTCCCTCATCTTTGCCGCCATGCTCCCGCCAACCGACATCATCTCCTTATCCCTCCTTACCGTCCCCCTCATCATCCTCTTCGAAGGCAGCCTCCTCTTGAACAAGCCTTCCAAACAGCGTATGGTGAAATAGTTAAGTAATAATTGCAAGCTTAACGCACACCATGATTCAATCTTTACTAATTACTCTTCACTACTGTCGTAATACCTAACGGTTAATCCCGTTTCAAGCGGGAGTGTGCGTTCAACAGCTTGCCCATATAAATGAAAGGGTGAGTCTATGTTTGGCAACATCGGTTCTTTCGAGATAATTCTAATTCTCGTCGTTCTCATGATTCTGTTTGGTGCCAAGAAAATCCCCGAATTCGCGCGGGGTTTAGGACAGGCTGGCAACGAATTCAAGAAAGGCCTCCAAGGCGAATCGGAATCTAAATCAGAAGCTAAGAAAGATGACGAACAGTCCTAAAACGGTAAAAAACAGACTTGTAGGCTTTACAAGCGCATAAATATCGATATATAGTTAAAAATTAGAGGACCAAATCAATCGTTAGGCAAGCCTTGGTCCACCATTAACCAACGCGGGGAGCTTGCCCCAAGCGTAGAAGGGATTTACCCTTAAAACATAATAAAGGGGGTGAAAAAATATGTTTCAAAACATTGGAACCACCGAAATAATAATTATTGCCGTAGTCTTAATGATCTTATTTGGCGCTAAAAAATTACCCGAATTTGCCAGAGGTCTCGGCGAATCTGGCCGGGAACTCAAAAAAGCCTCGCGTGAATTTCGCGAAGCTTTAACCGAAGAAGAAAAAGCCGAAGCTAAGAATAAGAAGTCATAACAAAGTTTAAGGAGGTGAAGTGCTATGTTTCGAAATTTTGGCACTACCGAAGTTATTTTAATCGCCGTCATTCTAATCATCCTTTTTGGCGGCAAACGCATCCCCGAATTTGTCCGATCACTTGGCCAATCAGTTAAAGAATTTAGAAAAGCAGTCAAGGACGAAGACAAAAAGGAAGACGCTTAAAAAAAGATAACTCGTACTATCAATTACCCCTGTCTGCCCCAGGCAACTTGCCATAAGGCCGACAGGGTTTTTGTTTTTGGTCTGGCTTACCACTTTTTGTGGCACATCAGTATAATGGGTCTATATCTATCCGCAAAAATTTGCGTGATTTTTGAATAAAACTAGATAAATTCGAGTTCAAAATTACACAAATGTAAGTAACATGAGAATATGTCCCCTGCCCACAAAATTGTTTTCAGCTTTTTAACTTTGTTACTTTGTTACTTTGTTACCTCTCCCGTAGTGGCCGCTCCCCAATCGTGCGCTCTAAACTCCAGCTGCGTGGTGGGCGAATTCTTATACGACGATTCCTACGTCCCCATCGCCACCGCTTCCTGCACCTTAAATAAAAACCCCGCCGGTACCGATGTGCTTGTTAACGAACCCCTCACCCCCACCGCCGATGCTTTCTATGCCTATACCTTCAATACCCTCCCCGAGGGCTACTACCGTTCCAACCTCTGCTGCACCTTCCAAGGTGACTATATGTGCATCGACAAATCGTTTTCGATTAGCACCAACGGCGTTAATACCTCCGAAGTTGCTTCTGCCGTCTGGAGCGCTACCCTCTCGGCGTTTATTAGCCCCGGCTCTGCCGCTTCCCGCCTCGACCAAACCTCTACTCTCACGTCACAAGATATCTCAAACGCTGTCTGGAACGCGCAAACGTCAAGTTACGTCACCCCCGGCACTTTTGGCGAAAGTACTCAAAACACATCCACCCTCACTGCCTCCGATATCTGGAACTATTCGACCCGCTCTCTCACCAGTTTCGGCGACCTCATTAGTAATATCTGGAATTTCAATGACCGCACCATCACCAACCAAGACAATCTTATCGGTGAAATCTGGGAATCCGAAAATCGCACCCTTACCACCAACCTTGCCACCACCACTCAAATCAACGAGCTCAAAACCCTCATCCAAACCAACGCCTCCGGCATCAACTATTCCGACCCCGATCTTCTCACTCAAATCTACGCCTTAGTCTCAGAAAATCGTGATTTCCTTGACTTGTTAGTCAACGCTCCCATCATCGAAACCCTCATCGAAGATGACACCCAAAGTCCCGATCTTCAAACCAAAATTGACACCACCAAAACCAATGTCACCAGCCTCTATGCCCAAACGAATCAGGTTACTAGCCGGCTTAATCTGCTCTTATCTTCTCCCAAAAACGATCCCCTTGAACTCGCCGCCGACATCAAAGCCATTCTCGAGCTGTTAGGCGACCCAAACCAGCCGGCCAACCAAACCTTCTACCATCATTTAGCCTGGCTTAATGCAGCCTGGGCCACAGACAATCTCGAGTCCATCACCACCCACGCCGCCACCCTCTACGACACTCTCCAAAGTGCCCGCCGTGCTGCCGAACAAGCTCCTTCTACCTCCGATCCGGTCCTCATAAACCACCTAGCTAACGCCAGCGAACGCACCACCACACTGCTAAGCCTCATTGGTGAACCATCAGACGCCGCTTTGCATCCCACTCTCTTTGGCTTTGTCCAAAAAACCACCGAGCAAGCCCAAGCCCTAGCCGCCAACGCCAAGAATATTGAAACCCTTCTCGCTTCCTGGAGCGCCCAAAGTCCGGCCCAAATATCTCTTGCAGTCGACACTCTCAAACGCGATGTCTTAAAGGTCAATTTCCTCGACAACGCCACCGACATCATTGCCGCAGCCGATTCCAAACCGGATCTGAGACTTAAAAACCAAGCCCTAAGCCTCAAAGGCGTCACCGATATAAACTACAACCTTTTGGCTAAACAAGCCGGCCAACCCGTCCGTGGTGTCATCCTCCAAGAAGGTTCTATTATTTTCCGCATTATCGTCACTAACCCCAGCAAACGGCAAAGCCAACAACTCCAGCTCAAGTATAGCCTTCCCAAAGAACTCAAGGACACCACATCCTAAGCGTCTCCGAGGGCATTAGCGCGGCCTACGATCCTAGCCTAGAAACCATCGTCGTTCAAGGCAGTCTTAACATCCCCGCCTCAAAATCCTCTGTCTACACCCTCTCGGTCAACGACATTTGGCTAACCGACCCCACCACCCTCGATGCCCGCAAAACCGAAAGCAATAAACTGCTTGATGCCACCCGTAAAACCAGTTACTTCGAGGAAGCCGCCCAGTTAAACAGCGAGATCGAAATTGCCCTCGAAACGATCCGGTTAAAAATCGACCCCAATGCCACCCCCGAAAAACGTATTCGCACCTATCGCGAAGTCCAGATTGAACTTGCCGGCGTCACCGCCAAAATGGAAGTCTTAAAAGACCTTGCCCGCCGGGCTGGTGATTCCAGCTCACTCTTTGGTTTTGTTGGCGGCGTCCAAGCCCTCTCGGTCTGGGGTATTATCTTTATCATTATTGTCGGCTTTGTCTTTTTATCCATATACATGAAGATCCTTCGTGATCAAGCCCTTCAAGGCATCGCTAATCAACCTAGTACGCTCCAGACTAGTGCCGGCACCCTCACCCTTCCTCTCACCATCCCCTGGATCACAGACAGAAAATCAAAACCCGGTCGGAAACGCACCCCAGCCTGGATGGTGAAACAAAATCAATCACGCACGCTTAAACCGTCGAACCGTCAAGCCACCCACTCCTCTCGCTTCTTCCAATTCCTCGTCCTCGTCTTAAGTTCCACTATCTTGAGCATCTTGGTCTATACCAGTTTCTTAATGGGCAAGTCCACATCTACAGCCAACGAGCCCCAACTCATCCAAGGGACCGTCGCCGGTAGCACTGCCACCGAAAAATAATCCCCGTCGTATAATGCCTCTATGGCAATTACTAATCGTACCCGCCAGAAAGGCACCAACCCTTTAGGCGGTCCCCGCCCCCAAACCACCCTTTTCTTAAGCCTGTCTGTTGATGGTCGTATCACTAGCCACGATAGCGACGACTTTGACCCCGACAAATCCTGGAAACAAACCCCCGGTGTTCGCGGCCTTCTCCAGCAGTTTTACGAATTTAACGAACCCGACATGACCGCCCTAACCATAGGCAGTTACATGGCAAAAGTCGGCGTCAACACTCGCCAGGCGGTACCCAAAAAAGAATCAGTTTCGCTAGTTGTTCTTGATCCCGACGCCGACCTCAACCCCAGCGGTATCAGCTACCTAGCCAGTAACCTTCAAAAACTATTCTACGTTTGCCTCGATTCCCAACCTACCACCATGAACAAGGCCAAACCTTCGGCTAATCTTTCCCTTATCAGTTACCCTCAAGAAATTGACTTAAATGACCTCTTTACCAAGCTCCACCAAGACCATCACATCAAGAGCCTAGCCATCCACTCCATCGCCCCCCTAAACGCCGATCTCCTCGACGCTGGCCTTATCGACCATCTCTCCGTCATCATCTCACCTCTTCTTGTAGGGGGCCATGGCACTCCCGCGCTGCAAGACTCCGACATCTTCTCTATCCGCACTCTCCGACTGGTGAGTAGCCAGGTCTTCTCCAATAATTTCATCAACCTCCGCTACGACGTCCTCAATGTCTAACCCGTTAAAGCGGGGGTGGGTTTTTCGCGATAAGAGAAAACTCGAAGCTCCCTGATCTGGTAATAGGTATCCTCGTTGAGCTTTTCTCTTGAGCAAAAATCTACCCCAGCGCTTTTTGCTAG
>CAYXRB010000012.1:20717-24366 GCA_964467565.1 uncultured Pseudomonadales bacterium
CCATCACCACCACCGTTACCACATGCATTGGCACGCTCGTTACTAGTCTCAACCAATACAAATCCCCTTGACCGAACTGCAACGCGTTAAACAGGTACAAAATCGTCTCCGAAACCCCAAAACCCATCCCTACCAAGGGTGCGTACCATGCACTAAGCCCGTTACTCACCTTTTTACTACCCCACCAGATCAGCCCAAACTTAAATCCTTCTTCTACCACTGCCGCAGTCATGGCGCCGTTTAAATGACTCTGCCCAAGGAGAACCACCTTTTCGATAAACCACAACAGCCAGGGCCCCGCTAATGCTGATAAGGGGCCTAACAATAGAACCGCGTCCATCATTCCAGTCTATCAGCCTCGCTCAAATGGGTTCCTTTTGTTTATCATCTCAATGTTACATTTTTGAATTATAAATTCGTGTTCGGGGTACCCCCACCCGTATATAGCTTATGCATCGACATAGTCATAATTCCCTATAACATATTTTATGGTGGTTAATTCATTCCCGCATACCTGGAATGTATCAAACCGCTTCCACACCTGGTAACAAGCTTATGTAACACACCCACACCCACCATCCGAACACACTTTCTCTACGGCGTTTTAGTCAAGTAAAGCCGAATTCTTTTGCCTACTATTAATAGAGCTTGCCCTTAAAACGACCTTCCAAATTCAACCAATCAGCAATCGGCACGCAGCTCTCTCCGTTTTCCCGGTTTACCCAACAATACCCAAAGGTAAAAAAGTGTGAAAAATTATCAGTACCAGTTCAATATACTACAGGCCTTGTGTCTACCAACTCATGCTATTAAAGCTTGTGTCCGCTGTTACCAAATTCCAGACAAAGAGTATGGATCTTTACCACAATTTACCAATTACCACCCTTAGATGTCTTTTGTCATACGCAAATTTACTACTTTTTAACACCGTGAAATTAACCCACAACCCGCGTCTGACTCACCTATAGCCTCTTAGCCTGGCAAAAAATTGCCTTACATCCCATAGATATATCGGAAAGGTCTTTTGTATTACATGGTGCGGCAAATAAAACAATTCTCGCATTCTCTCTTTTTGCTTTTGAAACACTCATTCAATACTCACTACTATCCACACATGCTCTTCTTTTCTCCTCGCTTTCCTTTTTTTCTCCCAGATTAAATTCAATTCCTGGTCATTTCAAAACAATTCCCCTACTCACATTTCTCAATGTTTTGAAATTCATAATGTCTTAGCACTCATTTTCAGCCATACCCTCCAACTGTAAAAGCATTACCGCAGTCAAAAACCCCTTCACCAGCAAAAAACTAGTTCTTAATATATTCTTAATAAAACCTATATTATACGAATTAAGGACATGATGAGAGCTGAGAGTTATTTCTAAATCGTTAACATCATTTCATGCCTGGGATCCAGGCTGGCATTAAGTATTACTTTTTAGCATAATGAGTTGGTATAGATAACCGATCCGCTGCATAACTAAAGCTCTCGTGAACACAAATAATACCCACCTATTCAATTTTCGAGATAATCTAAATTATTAAGACGCCCAAGGCAAATTCCCAAGTAGTCTCCTCATAATCTAGTATCTGCCTTTGTCTACATCTCCAACCCTCTATACCCCCCAGTAGCCGACCAATCCAAACCGCTAATCTAATACACGAAAAAGCCCTGCGTATTAAAGCAGGGCTTGTTATGAGCCGTATTCTAAATAGATTGATAAAGCTTACTCTCGCTCTTCTTCAGAATAAACAAATAGTTCAATGTCCTTTTGATACGAAAATATCTCTGAAGACTCGAAAATCAGGTCACGCTCCTTCAAACCATTCTCTGGTGAATCAGATGCATGGATGAGATTAAGCTGGTGGCTCATAGCTAAGTCACCCCGGATCGATCCGGCTTCGGCGGCTCTGGCCTTGGTGATGCCGGTCAATTTTCGTACGGCATCAATGCACTCAAGCCCTTCCCATAACATGGCCACCACCGGGGTCTTTTGCATAAAGCCCTTGAGTTTAGGAAAGAACGGTTTATCTTTATGGTGGGCATACCACTCATCCAACACCTCATCCGATAAAAAAGTCATTTTTAAGGCTGTTAGTTTTAGACCCTTTTTTTCAAATCGGGAAATAATCTCCCCTACCTTACCACTTTGTACGCCATCGGGTTTAACCAACACCACCGCTTGTTCTAAGTTCATACACGCTCTCCTCTATAATTCTTGAGTTATCTTACCACCTCAAGTCATCAGTATGCTATGAAGATATTGTCAGCATACTGTTTCTCAAGTCAGAAAAGCCCGGTTATCTATTTTTCTAAATTACCAAACTAGCTGACTTTCGGACCATCTGACTATCTGACTATCTGATCAACTTCTCAAACTTTTCTGGTTTTTTATACGGCCCAACAATAGCTAAGTTCATCCTGTTTTTATCAAACAATTTCTTCGCCAGCCCCACAATATTCTCAGACGTCACTGCCCGCACTTTTTTTAGCACCGCTTCAAGTGTCGTTACTCTCCCCTCCAACAACAACCGCCGCACGTGCCAATTTGCTACTGCCGCGCTGTCTTCCAAATCGAGCGTCATCTTGCCAATCATGTACTCTTTAGCCCGCATTACTTCCTCATCATTCAAACGTGTTCCTGCTGCCACCTTATCAAACTCTTCCAAGGTTACTTTTATGGCATCCTCAATCTGGCTTAGATTCACTCCTTCCAGGGCGTAAATTGAGCCCGTATCAGCAAACGTATCGGCACTCGCATACGCATAGTAAGCCAATCCCCGCTTCTCTCTTATTTCATTAAATAACCTTGAGCTCGAGTTACCTCCCAATAATGTCACCAGCACCGCCAACACATACCGGTCAGGATCCTTCCAAGAAATACTGGGGAATCCCAGATAAAAATGGGCTTGTTCCGTTTTTTTATAAAAAGCGTGTAGGCGCGAAGCTGTTTGGTCCTTTAAACCATAGGTCTTCTTTCCTCCTCCGGTCCTGGGCTTCCCTTTCTTAAAATATTCCTCGACTAATGCCAGTAATTCCTGGTGATTCTGTTTAATACTCCCCACTACTCCCACAACCACGTTTGTGGGGTCGTACCACGCATTGTAGTGGCGCAAAAAGTCGCTGCGGGTCATGGCGCTAACAGTGTCCTTGTACCCAGCTACGTCCATAGCCAATGGCGAACCTTCATAGACCAGCGTGTCAAACACTTGGGCTACTTTGTACTGCGGGTTGTCCTCATACATATTTATCTCTTCAGTGATAACGCCTTTTTCCCGGTCAATGTCCTCTTGCCTCAACCGTGGCGTTAACAGTAAATCCGATACCACATCCAAACCCCGCTCAAGGTGTGTCGCCGCCACCTTTACCCAGTAGCCCGTGTAGTCTTTACTCGTAAAAGCGTTGTGCTTCCCACCGATCCCGTCAATTGCCATCGCTACGTCTAAACTGGTCGGATAATTCTGTGTCCCCTTAAACGGCAAGTGTTCTAAGAAGTGGCTAATCCCGGCTTTTTCCCTCTTCTCAAACCGCGACCCTACCCCCACCATCGCCAAAACCGTAACCGACCCAATCCCCTTCATCGGTACCCCGATCACCTTCATCCCGTTGTTTAATGTTGATTGCCAAATCGAATCTTTCTTCATGGATTCC
>CAYXRB010000012.1:24376-27531 GCA_964467565.1 uncultured Pseudomonadales bacterium
ATCAGGTTTTGTTCTGGTGGGTGCACACGAGGAAGAATCTCGGCGACGTTCGCATCTGGAAGCGAAGGGCATGTCACCTGAGGAGGCAGACGACCTCATCAACCGCGACAGCGAAGAGGCGGAAGTCCCACATGGCCAACGGTTGAGAAACACGTTTCATCTGGCAGATTTCTTCCTGCAAATAACCGATAGTCTATCCTTCACCACTCAAGCAGTCAATCAAATCCGCTATGCAATATTCAATCAGCTCATAATGAAGGATTAAAAAAAACTTTTCTGGAGCATCTTGGATAGAAACCCTGGCACCAAATAGGATAGTCTTCCTATGGCTAGAACCACGGCTTATTTAGCATAAAAAATCATTTGCTTTTTACTACCCGCCCGCTCTTTATACCCGATAACCACGATCCAAATTCTTCGAAGGTATCCGCTACCGGACCCAAACCCACTTGCCTTGCCCAGTATATTATCCCCTGGCGATGCCGTACTTCTACACTTCCTGATAACTCAACCAACTCTAGTTCTTTTGCTTGAATTCTCCCAATAGCTTGTAACCTGCTTTGGTACAACCAAGTCAGTGCCATGCTTGCCGCGACCCCCACCCCCAAAACTAATCCTACCTGTAAAATCAACCATCGATAGCCTGCCTTGGTGAGTAGGTTGTAAAGGATCCTCTCGTTTGTTAAATCAGCTGGGGTTAACTGCCAAGGCTCCTTAACGGGTACCGTTAAAGTCCACCAATACGGAATTACGTCAAGTCGCAAAACTCTTCCGGGTTCAAATGCAACTTCTACGTTTTCATTTGGAGGAATTATTGACCAAACAGACGTCCTCCCGCTCGACTTGTTCACCCATGCCCCAACGATAATGCACCCAAATGCAAAAACTGTTAAAAGCAACCAACCAAAAACCTCACCACCCGGTATTCCACTTCCATCAACCGCTACCCGACCGCTTCCTCTACTCATAACTATACCTTAGCCACAACCTCAGACTTTTGCAATGCGTAACCAAACCTCATCGGCTCATTTTTGGTCGCTATAACAAAAAAGTTCGAAAAACTACATCACATTAAGTACATGGAATATTTCTACAGGTTATAGCGAATATCTGTTATAAGCTGTTTATAGTAGTCCTAATTAATGTGCCGTCTCGAGCCGAATTATCAATTTTTTTCTCCATAATAGTCATTAGCCTGTTGTGTTAAACAAAGATTAATATCTGGATAAGCTGTAGCATACGGAATACATAATTGCTAAAAGGTCATATCGTTAAGCAACTATGTGTTATGTTTGTCAATAGTTCTATAGTGTAATTATATTTGTTTATTAAGAGACATTAGCAAAAGTGCTTTGTCTAATTATTCCCAGATGTGAGCAATAATAACTCCGCTACCATTTCCGATATATTATGTCTATACATCTGGTTGACGCCCTGCAAATTCTTTTGTCGCCTAAAGAACTTTGTTTAAATTTTACTGCTAATTGGTTTATAACAGTCACTTTTTGCACTATTATTAGTTTAAAAAGAAGGTTTTATACACATATGAAATTATATTTATATTGATACATTAGCCATATTAGATGATTATTTAAAGTGTTCAATATGCATCCACAGGGTATGCCTAAAATTTCCTTACTAAGCCTCCTTAAATTCTTTCAAAGATTCTCTTTTTAGATTGACATATCATCATATATAATCATATAACCTAGATAAAAACCTATCCTTAACAGGCATACTCAGCTATAACTGTAGTAGTTATCCCTATCACCTATTTGCTGTTAGTGTTAAATCAAAAAATTATCATTCCATATAAACAGGTGATAACGTTACTTATTCACAAATAGCAGTTATCATCTCAGTCTGTTAACAAAACTCACTCATTGTGTCGATGTGATATATTTCCACCACCCCATACACTACATAACAAACCCAAAAATCAAATTCCGCATTAATCCCCGACGCAAACCTCATTTATCGGCTAAGCCAAAAACCCCGTTTTTACCACGATTTAACACTTTCACATCTTTAACTATCCCGGCCCTATGCCTTACTGCTCGTTCTAAAACAGCATAAAAAAGGGTTTAGTATGCTGACTACTCAATTCTCCCTACTATATATAGTCGTTAACCATAGCCCGAGCTAATCAATTAATCATGAACACACCGCAATTTTTTATCAAAACTCATCGGTATCACTCGATTACTCCAATTGATAGGCATCCACGCCCAGGCGTGAAATACTAATCTCCAACCCCTTCCCCGCTTCATTATCTGGTAAAGGCTCTGCTACCAATACGTCTCTCTCGAAAATTCCAGGCATGATTCAGATATCATCCCCAAAATTGTTAGCAGTCTGTTAGTTAGTATGAAAAGTGATTAGCTAATTATCCGTGCTATAGGACTATTTTCACTTTTTTAATAGCATTATTAAAATTTAACTAATGTCATCTCTACTAAAGGGGGTATATCTAAATTCACTTTACTTCACTCATTACTTCAGATTTCCGGCGATAGGCACATTTAGACCCATCAATCCCCTACCCTTATGCTCAATTTAATCACCATAGCTACTTGGCCCCTCAAGCATCGCACAATCAATACCAAAAATTGCATGGTTACTATCAGAATTATGGTCGTAATCATCTTTACCCCAAAAGAGACGCACAATAAAGATAAAAAAACATGCCTATTTATCAATAATAAAAAGAGAGTGATAACACCACATTACTTTTCACGCACTAATTTTCCTTCACTATAAACCAGTCTCACCGATCCTTCGGTATCGGTTCGCGCTACCCTACTCCCCATCGCTTCCCATCTATCCAACACTTCGGGTACCGGGTGCCCAAACCGATTTCCCTCACCCACACCCACCAACACCCATTCTGGCCTGGTGAGGGATATAAACTCTACTGACGAACTCGTGTTTGAACCATGGTGAGGCATTTTTACTACCTCGACCTGAGGTAACAATCCTGAGGTGACCAACTCATACTCCACTCCCGTTCCCACATCCCCGGTAAAAAGCATATCCAAGGTATCAATTGATAAAATCCCTACCAGAGATTGGTCATTTACATCCATCTGTGTGTCATCAGCACCCCTATCTAAATTCCTCCAGCGTTCTTGCTCCCATACATTATCCCTCCCCTC
>CAYXRB010000012.1:27541-38158 GCA_964467565.1 uncultured Pseudomonadales bacterium
GGGGCCATAACGTCCTCCAGCGTAATTTTTCTCCCACTCGCACTACCATACCCTGGCTCAACACTCTGACCGGCACCTTCTTTTGCGCCAACAAATCAGCCAGTCCTTCAAACTCTACGTTTTCCTCACCAATATTCGACGCAAACACATAATTCACCTTAAATCGCTTTACCAGCTCTAGTAACCCCCCAATGTGATCGGCTTGCGGGTGTGAGATAAAAACCACTTCTATGGTCCGATCCCAAAACGGTATCGATTTCCCCAGACACTTTAGTAATTTGCCGTTTGGTGGCCCACCATCAACGAACACCTGAGTAAAACCGTACGTTACCAATGCCGCGTCCCCCTGTCCCACATCACACATCGTCAACCGTACATTCTTGTCTGGCCACTGCCAACCCACTGCCACTAATAATGCAACAATCACCAGGCCCATGCCCCGCCAAAATCCTTCCATAGTCTATCTTAAAATCCTCTGTCCCTTGGCTCAACTATCAGGCGGTTACCAGCCAAAAAAATTAAAAAGCAACCCTCTTCAACATCCCGAATCAATAATTTCTTTAGCCCTTAATTTTCCACACTTCATCACTTTATTCACTTCCCACCCTCCGTAATTCCCCCGAGCTTTTTTCGTATCAAAATCACCCCGCCCCCTACTACCAGCCACCACCCGGCTCCAAACCACCACCCTAAACCACCAAATTCCAACTGAGCTAATGACCACCTACCAAAAATCTCTACTACCGCCACAAAGAGAGCCAACAGAGGCCAACTCAGCAGTATTAGCCACTGTCCTACCGTGGGCACAATCAAGCCTACCAGCGCCCCCAAACCGCCTAAAATCATAAGCGGCGGCACCAATTCCAAAACTAACACGTTTACCACCAAAGAAACCACGCTCAACGACTCAAAATAGATCAAAATCACCGGTAAGGTCATTATCGTCGCTGCTAAAGTGGAAGCCCCAGTGGTCATAACGTTCATATGCAGGGTGTACGTTGCGCCCATCTCGGGTTTATTATCCTTCTTATCTCCATGCATACCTCTCAACCCTAATCCTAGCCTTGCCTTCTCAAGCATTTTAACCAACAGTGGGGCTAAAAATATCAATCCCAACGTCGCACTCACCGACAGTAGAAATGACACGTCGCGCATCAACCAAGGCTGCAGCAGCAGCATTACCCCTGCTCCCAACCATAAACCTCTAGAAGCCATATACTCCCTTCCCAATCCCTGTGCCACAAACGCCAACCCCCCCATTAAACCTGCCCGAACTACAGCCGGTCCCGCTCCAGCCAACAATACATAACCTGCAATCGCAAACATAGCCGCTACGATCGCCCACCTTCTGGATAGTAGCAATAAAAATAGCTGCAGCGCTGCCATGGCCACCAACGCCACGTTAAATCCCGAAGCCGCCACAACGTGCATCACGCCTGTTCTCGAAAGCATTTCATAAAATTCCTCATCCATTCTTTCCTGCTTGCCCAGCACGATTCCACTTAGCAGACCCGCATATGGTTCGCTCAAAGATGACTTATAGAGAGAAACTAATCGTTCTCTAAAGGTTCTTATCTCTCGTCGTATCAGTACCCAAGCCGAACGGGAATCACTCAACCGCACTCTGTGCACCTCCAGCTCCTGCTTCCCATCCTCAAGCACTCTTACCCTTCCTCTCACCCTCACGCGCTCATACACTCTGTCTAGTAACTCATAACATCCCTCTACCTTTAGACTGCACCGCACCGTCCTATTTTGATGTCTTAATACCGTCTCAGAATATGTTTGATACACACTCTCCGGCACAGTTAGCTCAAACTCCAACACGTGATCATCTACCCAAATCCTACCATCCTCAATCCACCAGCCTGCCACGCGCGCTACCACTATCAGGCTCAATATCACTCCCCAGGAAATCAATCTCATCTACTTAGTGTGACAAATAACCCTAACTCTTGGCAACATACCCACCTATTTTGTCTCACCATTCGCTATCTTTCGTAATACCCCTTTTGCACCGGTTGCTAAAGCAAGGCGTATGGCTAGGGGGTGAAATGGCACCCAGGTCTCTTGGTTTTGGGCGCCATCCAATTGGGTTAGGGCAGCCGGGACCAAGCCGTCAAACCTTGAGTGCGTTGTCACCACTCTGTGCATGAGTTGCTCATCACCCCTTGCCTCAACCGCCCTCATCACCGCGTTTACCGATGCATAAAAACTACCATGTCTTGGGCTTTTCTGGTAACGTTCTGCCTGGTGCGGAGTAAACCACAGCACCCCACATACATTCCAAGCCCCCAAAATCATTTCCGGAAAATCCATCAATAGCCGTACCGCTACCGATCCTCCCGCCGATTCACCCACTGCAATAATTGGCACACTCCTCGCTAATTCGCTTGTATTCCTCTTCGTATAGTTTGCTTTCATCCTCCCAGAGCATCGGCAACACCAGTGGCAAAAACCCGCTCATTCGCCACCGTTTAGTGAGTCGCTCCAATCGGCGGGTGTTGTTGCTCATACCCGGCATTAATGCCACCGCCACAGTGTTTAATGTCTCAACCTTGTACATCACCTCGATTATATCCGGTAAAGAACTCTAAAAATCACTCGACTAACCATTTTATTAATAGATACTCATCTTCCCTTCGTTTCGTTCTATCACATTCGCCGGGACCTTTGCTTTAGTCTGCAACTCTTCTAAAGACGCGTACGGCCTGTTCTCGATAATATCTTTCGCCCTCGCCTCACCAATCCCCCATAGATCTTCCAGCTCTGCTTGGGTCGCAGTATTTACATTTATTATTTTACTTCCACTCACCTCACCCTCGTCTCTAATTGTCACCGGTTCTTTGTGATTTTCGATCGCCTCACTACCCTCTTGGCGCGAGGGAATATACACCTTCTGCCCGTCTTTTAACCGCTCGGCTTGATTTAATGTTTTGGCTACCCACTCATGATCAGCTTCCTGGGTCATCCCACCCGCTTGCTCGAGTAGATCATACAGCCTCTTGCCCGACTCCAGCTCATACACTCCAGGTTTTTCCACAGCTCCCGCTAACTCAACTATCACTACGCCAAAGTCTCCTGTTTCTTCTAGTCCTTCCTCATGTCCTATCAGCGGCAATTCTTCTTGGGTGGCCGGCGGTGTCGCCACTGCTTGCCAAATACCGACCATCACCATTAATACTCCCACACCCACTACCCCTAAACCTAGAGCATTTTCTCGAATCAACTCCCGCCAATCCATAATTTAGCCTAGCCAAAACTGTTGGGCTTAGTCAAGCAACGCTCGTCAGGGTCAACCAATTCCATCAGTCAGTGTTGAAGTCTGATAAACCCCTCTCACCTCTGGAATCTCATAGGTCGTCATGTATTCCAAAATCGTTACTATTCTGATCTATTCTGATCACATCCTTATGATCGAAAATACCTTTCACTCTTTGTCTGAGTTGCGTATGTGCAATAAAAAGATTTTACTGTCATAATCCAAACCAATGATAAATGCTTACAATGCAACAAGAGAAAACGATCACGCCGGTTCACCCTTGTATTATCCTCACCAATAACACCGGTTACGCCGAATCTATCCTGTTACTATAGCCAGCATCCCTTGACGTTTAAGTAACGGCGGCACAAACACAGTTTTTACCACTTCTTTTCCATCAAGCCACTTGAAAGCCTTAACATCGTTAGTCGCCGCTGTCAAAACCTGGGCTTCGGTTAATAAAGTACCAGGCTTAAAGGTTAACATTGAGCGAACTTTACCATCTACCTGCACCATCACCACCAAGTCCTTGGCTGCGATAGCTGTATCATCAGACTCTGGATACTGCTGATAGTGAACCGTGTGGTTTTTGTCATTCGCTTGTGGCTTGTCGCGTGTCGCCTGTAACCGTTGCCACAGTTCCTCTGCCATATACGGCGCCAACGGTGCCAGCATCTTTATTACCACCTGCATATCTTCACGCCTAATCGGTCCGCTCTCCCTCCAGGCATTCACAAATTCCATTATTTTCGCAATCGCTGTGTTAAATTTAAATTCCCTCATGTCCGTATCCACTTTTGCTACTGTTTCGTTAAGTAGCGACGTCAGCACTTTAGGAGTAGTCGAACCTAAGTAGTGGCCATCCGTCATCATCCGCCACACCCGGTCCAAAAACCGCCGTGCCCCTTGCATCCCGCTGTCACTAAAGTCCCCGCCTTGATTGAACGGTCCCAAAAACATTAGGTATACCCGCAGCGCATCCGCCCCGTACTTTTTAATATACTCATCCGGGTTGACTACATTCCCCCGGCTTTTACTCATCTTGGCCCCGTCTTTAATGATCAAGCCGTGGCCATACAAAAACGGGAACGGCTCCGGCCTATAGACCTTGTTATTTGACAAACCTGGTAAACTTTCCGTACCAGGTTTGTCATCCTCGACTGCCTGGCGACTGTTGGAAGCCAGGCGATCGGGGATCTCTCCGTTGTTTCCATTCTCGGCCACTGCTAAGAAAGGTAAGTATCCCCAGTCACACAACGCTTTCCACACAAACCGTGCATACAGTAAGTGCAACACCGCGTGCTCGGCCCCGCCAATATATGCATTCACCGGCAACCACTGCTTGATTATTTCATTATCCCAAGGAACCGGCACCCCTACTCCCGTTGCCTGGTGCTGCCGTATTAATTGAGTGTAAAACGGCTCGTCTGCCAACCAATCCCAGACCGTTTTCTTATCCGTCCAACCCTGTCCATTAAATTCGTGTGCTAGCTCGTTAATTCGATCATGAGTTTGAGTGTTTAATACAATCCTCTCAACTTCACCATCATTGGTTTTAAAAATAAACACTACCTTCTCACCTATATATTCATTCCAGTAACCATTGCCCAACTTAGCGGTTACCAGCTTTTCATAATCAGCCAAAGCTCGCTTGGGTATTTCAATTTTTCTATCCCCCTTCTCAGTCCGCTCCACAACCCGAATCCCCAAAGCTTCCAACTCAGTATCGGTAATATCTGCTCCACCCATTAGGTAAGATCTGTTTCCGTTGGGAAATTGCTGCCATTGGGCAGTCTTTAGATTCGGGTACGCTAAAAAGTACCACGAACTATCTAAAAATGTATCAGAAACATCGGTTTCTCGTTTGGCTTTACCTCCGCAACTTGGGCATTTGGTAAACAACCAGTCGTCACTGGCGTTTTCAAGAGGCCCTCTCCCCTCACCCTTCGGTTTCCAATCGTCTAAATCAGGTAATTTTACCGGCAAATCTTCGACCGGATACCACCCTGCACTTTCCCACTGTGGTTTATTTGTATTTTGATCAGTAGAATTTGAAATTTGTTTGGAATTTGTTTTGTGGAATTTGGAATTTTGGCTATCTTGGACAGGGTTTGCGTTGAACCAAGATCTACCCTTTTTCTCGCATTCTACACAGTGGATCATAGGTATGGGCGGTCCCCAATACCTTTGCCGGCTAATTAGCCAGTCGCGCAAGTGATAGTGGTCATGCCAACTCGCATAACCTTCCTCAATCATCCACTCAGCCATTTTTTCTTTACCCTCTCCCCACGAATTCATTCCCGAAAACTGTGCCGAATTCACTAGCATACCTTCACCTTCGTAAGGCTGTTCAAAATTTGTGCTTTGTGATTGAGAATGTAGAGTTTGTTTAGAATTTGGATTTTGGAATTTGGATTTTTCTACTGGCTCCACCACTTCAATCAAAGGCAAGTTGAATTTTTTCGCAAATTGCCAATCTCTAGAATCATGCATCGGCACTCCCATCACTGCTCCGGTCCCCACATCCATCAAGGCATAATCGGCAACCCATAAAGGCACTGGTTTTCCGTTCACCGGGTTAATTACTTTTACGCCCGTATCCACTCCCGTTTTAACCTTTTCTTCTGCCTTGCGCTGCTGTTCTGTTTTCGCCTTCGCCTTCTCCACATATTCCCTTATTTCTTCCATTTTTTTCGCATTTAGAATTTCGTACTTCGAATTTAGGAGCTCGTCTACTATGGGGTGTTCGGGCGCAACTACTAGGTAGGTAGTGCCAAAAACTGTCTCCCAAAACTTCGTCCACACCGCTATGTGTTTATTTTCGAATTTCGAATTTTGCTTGTCCGACATAGCTTTAACGTCGGTGGAAATCTTGAATCCGATCAAAAGACCTTTTGATCGTCCTATCCACTGTCGCTGTGCCGTCTTAATCTTCTCCGGCCACTCCAACCCATCGATATCCTCCAGCAACCTATCAGCATAGTCAGTTATGGTAAAAAACCACTGCGCTAAATCTTTATAGGTCACTTCCGTATCACACCGCTCACATACTGCTACGGTAATTTCTTTGTCCGTTTGTAAATTTTCTTTTTTTGAACTTTTTGAGATTTTTGATTCTGCCTGCCCCTCGAATCCTTGGCGTAGTGGGGGTTCTTGGCTTTTCTGCAAAACCTGTTCGTCTGCCAATACCGTTTTGCAGTTAGGGCACCAATTCACCCGCGCGTTCTTTCTATACGCCAATCCCCGCTTAAACATCTCCACAAACAGCCATTGGGTCCACTTATAGTAGTCTTCATCGTAGGTTTCCAATCGGTAATCCCATGCAAACCCATCGCCAATCTTTAATAATTGGTCGTAAAATCGTCTCTCACTTACTTTTGCCTGTTCTTTAGGGTGCTTACCAATTTTTAAGGCATAGTTCTCCGAGTGGATTCCAAACCCGTCTAAGCCAATCGGCTCAAACACGTCATACCCCCGCATGCGCATGTACCGTCCGTACACGTCCGCCCCGGTAAAGGCGTACATATTCCCCACATGCAAACCCTCGGCACTCGGGTACGGGAACATCATCAGATTGTAAAAGGGAGGTTTACTTTGATCGGAAGCCACCGTAGACTTGTCACTCGAAGCTGTATTAGCAGCAAAGCGTTGTGTGGGCTGATAGTATTTACCCTCTAACCACCGCTTTCTCCACTTTTCCTCTACAATTGTGTGATTAAATCCTGAGTAGGTCATACCAATTATCTTGCCTTAGTTTCTTAAAAAAAACTCCCTTGCAACGGGAGCATTTTACCAGAATTGCTCCTTAAACTATTGAGTCAATTCAAGCGGTAAAGCATATCTGGTGTGGTACATACACTTGAGTATACCACACCCTCAGCCTTTCAAATTATGATCTCGTCTGCCATCCCCGCACTGCTTTTTGTGTACGCCCTCATTGCCAGTGCCATTGGTTTTAAAAAATCCACCTCTAACCAAACCAACAGCCTTGCCAAACCCTTCTATCCGATTGGCATTTTTGTTTTTGCCGACGCCCTTATAGTTGGCCCTTTCTGGCTCGCAGTTTCTCTCCTCTCTATCTTCTACCCCAACCTCATCCTCTTAGGGCTAGTCTTTTCTATTTTCTGGGTCGTTCGCAGCTTTGGCGAAACCATCTACTGGCTCAATCAGCAGTTCTCCCCCATTAACCGCGAACCACCCCAAAAATACTGGCTCTATAAAATCGTAAAAAACGACTCGGTCTGGTTCCTAAACCAACTCAATGCTCAAGTCACGCTAATCGTTAGTCTTCTCGCCACAATCATCCTCACCAAACAATACTGGGGCAGTTAAAATCCCCATATGTTCAAGTTACCCCTTATTTTTTCACTACCGCAAAGAACTGGGTGGATTTCCTCCCGATGCTTCAATCACACGCCCCGCTTGTTCACCTTCTAAAGCAGCTTGTTCTTCACGATTCGTATCAGTCGTTACACTCACACTCGAAGCTATTGGACCCTGCTCGGTTTTAGTCTCAGCAGTCTGATCTACAGCACCAGGTAAATTTCCTCCTTCTCTTCCTTGAACCATCTCCCTCACCTCCCTTCCCTTAACTTCTTAGTATAACTAAACACCCACACTCAAGCTGATGCATCACGGTGATGAATCTACCTAAAACCGCCCTAACAGCTAAAATACACTTGGTATGTATTTGATTCATATACGACCAGATCACTTCGGATTACAAGATCCGCATTTTAAATATAAACAAGTTGCACTTGGCTGGTCCATTATTCGACTTCTTTTTACCAATTAAAGTAATCAATAGAAAGTAAGCTTAAACCTATGTTCGAATTTGAAAGAAAAAGTGTACCTAGTACACCTTACGACCCTGAGCTAGATTACCTCATTCCGCAATTAGCTGAATTGCAGAACTGCGACCTAACTAATACCGATCAGACTCTTACTCTTGCACTAGCCGAAATCTATCGTCAGTACCCCGGATTAGTTAATCACGATACGCATCAAGATATTACCGACCGTATACGCAAGGCACCCCCAGGGGGTTCAGCAGCAGATACATTATTTGCAATCGCTGCCGACATCCCCGAAATAACACTTCGTTATTCTGATTCTACTTCTCAAGAAATAATTTCACCCGCTAGCCCAAAAGATACCACCCCCAATCCCAATGATCTATTAAATCAATTAGACGTAATTAAAAACCTTCTGGATGAGGCTCAAAAGGATCGAGCTCTCCGTGCTGGGATCGCACGTGGTCAGGAGGCAGCATTGAATACATTAGCGCTTATACAAAAAAAGTTGAAAACACTACAAGCCTCGATAACCACATCTGAAACTACCAAAGATAGAAAACCACAACCCATCAAACCGATCGTTCCTGAAAATAATCACCCATCAACTGTCATGCCCAACGAAAAACGCTTCCTCTACGTCATGGGTGTTTGTTTGTATATCAACGAAAGAAGACAAAATCATCAGCCTCCAGATTATAATGTGCTACAAATGTACTTAAGTAAAGCCTTTCCCTACAATCCGTTGTCCCCTAGAGACACGGTAAATATTATAAATAAGTTATTTATTGAATTTTCTGCATCGAGCCCACCCTCGCTAGAACCACTACTGCAACAGTTATCCCAAGTTGCTGAGTATACGCAAGAAATCGTGCGTAACCAACCGCCAGTAAATGCCGCAACCTCCCAAAATTCAGAACCAGCAAATATAGATCAACCAAAACCAGATAGACAACCCCCACCCAGTACTGCCGTTCCAGGAGGTCGAGGTTATGGTTACCCTGGGGGTCCTGCTGCCCCCACCATACAACAGCTGAAAGCTGGGTTTTTAACAAATTTATCAAAGCAGAATAATTGACACCTGAATAAAAAACTAGCAAACCTTAGCGGTGTTGTCGGTCCTCATCGATTAACCCCCGCAGGTACACTGCTTTAGGCACTCGTTTCGCTCGTGCTTTCTGTTCCAAATGCGCCATCTGAATTGCGGTGAGGTAAAAAGTAAACCGTAAGTCTGCCCCGCCGGTTACATACCCTAAAAAACCTGCAATAATCTCGGGTAATTTATCGGTGGAATACCTTTCACATACCAACTTTTCCTCATCATGCCTCGATAGCAACGAAGGCGGATCACCTTCGGAATACAAGACCAACACTGGCTTATTACGTTGGAGTCCTAAAGATATTTCATACCCCACGCTTATACTGGGGAAGCTTGCTTCCACCACCATACAATCACTCCCACAAATCCACCGCTCAAGCTGCCTATGAAATGCCTTCCGCTCGTCTTTTGTTTCCATCCGTATCTGTGATTCGGTGTGGTCCAAAATATGTTGCGCCAACACCTCACACCCTCGCTTCTCAAGCTCTGCCACTATCCGTTTATATTCGGTTAAGTAGTGACGTTTTCCCACAATCGAGGCAGTAAAGTAGACCTTCATACATCTCTATTTTACTCCTCTACACACCGTTTACCCAAAATTCTAAATAAGCGAACACGTGCTTTTATCAAGATATGAGGAACCTAAGCCAGCCACGTATACATCCATCTCACGCGTCATCCTTCGATAGTCTTCTCACAGGGATTATAAAAATAAGTACAAACATACGCTTAATACGGCCGGCCAAAAAACTCCAACCCCCGCCACCAGTCTCGCACGTCCACCACGCAATCGCCCGTCACGTCCACAATCCACTCACACCCCAACCCACCCCAACCTTCAATCAAGTACGAAAGATCAAAAATATCAACCCGTCCGTTAACGTTAAAATCTACTAGTTGCCAGTCATCTAATTCGTCAGCAAACCTCACCAGCAGTGCCGGACGGCCGGCTACATTCCAATCCCCGGTTTCCGAACTGGTAAAGTACTTACCCGTATGGTACGCCGCATCAGCCGAATACCACACCAAATCCAGACTGTTCTTGCCCTGGGTATACGCACTGGCCAGTAACCTGCTCACGTCCCACTGCCACGCTACTCCCGGCCACACTACCGGGCCGCTCATCGGTTGTACCAACACCACCGGCCCCGTTTCCGCCACCCCCGGTGTACTGTTCCATGACACCGTCTCTTCATCAATCGCTGCCTCTAGCAAGCTGGCGCTCATGTACGATGGTGGCGGTTCTCCCCATTCCCCCCCGCCCGCGTTGCCAAATTGGTGTAAAGTTACCGCTGCCTCAACTACCACTTTACCTGCCGGAATCTGTCCCAACGGAAAACTGGCCACAAACTTAGAAAAACAGGGCCAGTCGGCAATGTCCCGTTGATTCTGCACGTTTACCTGCTCCGTCTGGGGGTAAGTCCCCAAACCCCACTCTGTCCACTAGTCCATTCCCCTTCCGC
>CAYXRB010000013.1:0-10773 GCA_964467565.1 uncultured Pseudomonadales bacterium
TACATTTATAATCTCTTTCATGTTGATAAATAGGAATACCAATTCAGTTACCCATCATTACCACGCAACCAGCGGGGTGATTTAACGTCTTAAAAAAAAGTAAACATAACACAGTCCCACCCCGCTAAATACGCGGGGTTTTTCGTTCCTATAGAAACGAACGGACTACGTTTTTTACAAAGAAAGGCTATATATGGTATCTCAAGAAAGAAAACCTTATGTTGTCTCTGCTGATACTCAGGGACTATTAAAATCATGGGCTTGCAAAAACAGAATTACATTGCCAAATGATAAATATTTTCAATCAATGCTTGGAGATTTAGAGCTAACTCTTCGACAGTATTTTTCTGAAGTTGATGTTGTGCCCGAAGACTTTCTTCGAAAAGGCTTAAACGGTTTAGTTAGAAAGTCAGATTTTCCTGTTGTTTCTTTAGATCGAGCATACGTGAATGTTAAGCAAGCTAATCTTATTGGTTTTATCGATGCAACCAGAACAGTCGATAATCGACTTAACAATGCAGGGCTTGGTAGTCGCAGATTAGAGATTACTATTGACCAACAAATCGGACAGCTTAGCGCAAGACTCAAGGGTAAGGTTATTAATCTAGTTGATGATGTTATCTTTGAGGGAAATACTATACTTGGACTGGTCGAGAAGTTTAGACGAGGAGGAGTAACGGTTGATACAGTCTTCTCTGGGATTACTATACGGGAAGGTCAACAACTACTAGAACAAAATAGTATCAATGTTGATTCGCTCCTTGTTTATGACCAAGTGGTGGATGAAATTTGTCAACGTGACTTTGTAGTAGGATGCCCATATTCAGGGAGAAGTGTGGTTAATGGAACAGGAGTTATTGAAGGTGTCCCTTACCTATATCCTTTTGGAAAGCCCGTCGAATGGGCTTCTATCCCAGAGGAAAAAGCAGTTGAATTTTCTTTGTTTGTTTTAGCACAAGCACTCAACCTGTGGACAAAAACAGAACAGCTCACTCGTCAAAACATACCTCCACAACTGTTAAGTAAACCAGTATTTGGACTGCCTCAGAACAGTTCAATTACTCAGTCTTTGAGAGATGCAATCTTAGGATTAGAAAGAAATAAGGATTTATGAAAGTTAAAAGTAAACTCCAAATTGGAGTAATGGGCTCAGCAGCTGATCTGAAGTACGCTGATGATGTGGAGCAGGAGGCCGAAAAACTTGGTGAGCTGATCGCACGAAATGGCGGCATCCTCTTCTTTGGAGCAGAAAAAGATTGTGATTCGCTATCGACAGCTGCTTGTAGAGGAGCAAAAAGGGCAAATGGACTTACGGTGGGAATTACATATGGTAAGGGCAAAGATATTTGGGAAAGAGATTTTGCTGATGTCATTATACCGAGTGGATTGGAGCGAGGTGGGGGAAGAGAGCTAGTCCTAGTGCTTGCTTGTGACGCAATTATTTCAATAAGTGGTGGATCAGGGACCTTGACTGAATTAGCAATTGCTTACCAAGCCGATATTCCGATGATTGCACTAAAGGGCTACGGTGGTTGGTCCGACAAGTTGGCTGGTGCTTATTTTGATAGCAGACTCCGACGCAAAGTTATTGGGACGGAGTCTCCTGATGAAGCAGTAAAATTAGCTTTCCAAGAAGGACAAAAGTATCGAGCTAGCTTTACTAAGTAATAGTTTATTAGCCAACCACCTCGGGGGTGGAATACATTTACGGTATACTCAATTCATGTATGGACATCAATAAAACAGTTGAACTTGTCAAAAATCAAGAAGTTAGTCCAGACAAAATCGTAAGTTATTTACAATCAGGAGCATCACTAGTTTCTGGCTTGGTAACTGTAAAGACAATTAGTTTTTCGATATTAGCAATTATTCTTCTGGTGGTGTGGATGCTTAATGGGCTTCCATATTATATTGGTGGTGGGTTAATTCTGATAATAATTGGTTTCATTGCTTTAGATTTTGCTACCTTTAAAAGGGTGCGTACCGTAAACCTCAACCAGGAATTAAATACTGGTAACTCAATTACTTTCGAGAATGATGAAAAAGTAATCGATTACATAGTAGGAATAATGAGAACAGGGTTTGGATTAAGAGGTTTTGAATTTTTAGGCGTAGGAAACATAAATAATCCTGAAAACGCTTTATTGGTAACAGACCGGCAAGTGATTTTTATCGTCATTCCAGTACAAGGCGCAGACAAGCTGATTGGTGGTTCATATATTGGAATGTGGCAGTGGTTACTGTCAAAGAAAAATCTTGAAGAAAAATTAAAGAGTTTACTAGCGTCTGATCAATTAAAGAAAGTTATTAATTTATATCCAACTAACTTTAGTATCAACAAGAACAATCTTGTGGTTAGGTTTGGAGGGAAATTTAACCAAACTATTTGTTTTATTTCTGGTGAAAGAAAGTTTTGTTACGCTTTAAGAGATAAAAAAGATTATTTGAAAGCAAAAAATATATTCGCCGTGTGTAATTGAAGACAAATTATAGTCGGGTAAATCTTAGTTCCGCGCAAATAGCCAAGCATTTTTAGTGGGTTTTAATAAACTCCCATGTTCGGAGCAGAGGGTCAATTAAGTCTTTCTAGTCAATATTCATTCTTGTGGCTATTTTTTTGATGTGGCTGGAGCAAATAACCTCGGGGGTGGAATTTAACACTTTTTTCACAAGCTTAGCTGAGCTGATAGCCCTGGCTGCGGGTGAACTCCAGATGGTTATGACACCGAAATCGGGATTGAGGGTACTAGCGATGGCGGTGGCGGTTTTCAAGTGGAAGTTGAAGGGTAAATAATAGTTTAAAAATCACAGTGTGGATTGGAACATGATGTTGTCTTGATGCATGCCCCGGAATTCGCCCGAAACGGATACCTTACCAGACCGGGCGTTGACCCGAAATGTTAAGGTAACGCTTTCGCCTTTGTGAATGTTATGACCGTCTTTTACCGACGCTTGGGCCCAATTGTCTTCGATAAGCCTGTAAAGAGTCTCAAAATGAGTGAGGGCAATAAGGTGGACAGGTTGCTGATGAGAAGAATGCTTGAGCGCCATACTTTTTAACTTTTCGAATACGGTTACTGCCCGGTTTTGGACATGAGCACGGCTTTCAACATCTGCTGAAGAGCCGGAAAACTCATCACCCAGGGCAAAGGTTTGATCATGGGTAACCCCCAGTGAATCTGCATGGGGGAAGAGTGCCTCTAATTTTCGCTTGTCTTTTAGGTCAAAGGGGCGTAATTCGTTAACCACCTCTATCTGTGCCGACTTAATGCCATTTTTAGCTAACACTTTTTTAACAACTTCTGCTGAGCTGAGAGCCCTGGGTGCGGGTGAACTCCAGATGGTTACAACACCGGAATCGGGATTGAGGGTACTAGCGATGGCGGTGGCGGTTTGTTCAATTTGCTTAACACCGGTGGGGGTTAAATCAAACCCCGTTCCTTTGTAGAGAGTATCGCCGTGACGAATGAAGTGGGCGATTACGGCAGAAGGGGGAATGTGGGTCATAGGATATTAACCAGATACCTAGTATACCTTCAAAACAGAGAGACTGTTTTTTAAAATTACACTCCAATAAATGTATCATGATGATGCGTGTTACAAATTATAATGAATGTAGAAAAAGTTTCTGCGGCTTATCATTGTATATTTTGAAAAAGGCAAAGATATTTTTTGTAGATGATTACCATTATTGATACGACCCTTGATGAAGATGAGCACTTTTTGGAAGTGGTCTTATGAAGATAAAAAGCATTACGGTGGGGTTGAGTGGCAGCAAACACCTTTTATTTTAAAGGCTGAAGAAGACGGTCAAATAGTTGGAGTGGCAATGGGAAAATTTGAGAGTGGAGTTGTTTTAATTAACGATATTATTGTTGAGCATAATAAGCGAGGCGACGGTATTGGTCGGTTGCCGGTAAACGCAATAGGAGTTTTTGGCATAAAGCAGCAGGCGCATAAGGTATGGGGTTATACGGGAAAAGGGTGGGATTCTGTGGGTTTTTATAAGACTTTGGGCTATCGAGTAATTGGTGAACTGCCAAATCACTATCATGGCACGGACTTTGTTGTCTTTAGTAAAGAGCTGTGAATATAGTCAAAAATTTATAATCCTTTGTAAATGTAGTGCATGGGAAGTGAAGAGATACCTTATTGTTGTTTGGTAGAATTGATGTATGGCGTTTCACAAGGCGTTTGATTTAAAGATTGAGAAGAGGGAAGTTCGAGTTTATCTGTTGGTGGGTAACCGTGTCTTTGAAATTTTGCATAAGCAAGAAATTGCAGACTATATTCACTCGGTCTATGCTAAAAACCAAGCACTTTTAGACCACGGCTCAAAGCAGGTGCTATTGCTATGGAATGAGGACGAGGTGCCAATGATCGATTGGTGGATTTGGGGGAAGAAGGAGAGTGAGAGTGCGGGGGCGGCGATTGAGGTGTATTTGTTTAAGGGGATAGAGCGGTATGAATCCCCGGTGGTAACGGCAGAAGACGGCTTAAAGGTTTTGGCGGGTGAAGTTGGTTTTTGAAAATTCTCAAACATTTTTTTCTGGATATAGAGTGAGTGAGATATTTGACTATAATAGTTTACAAAATGTAAATAATATGTTACATTTTGAGAGTTATGGTGAGAAAGAAATACAAACAACTCCGAGCAGCGATAGCCTTTTTTGTGGCGATGATTGTGAGCTTGGCGGTAGCGCGTGACAGTTATGTGCTGGCAGCGGCAGGGGTGATAACGGGAATGCTGTTTATGGTACTGATGCGTTCGAGAGTAAAGATAAAAACCGATGAGCGTGAGGTAACCATACAAGAAAAAGCAGCTAGAGCCACATATGCCGTTTTTGCGCCCATGCTCGGAATTGCCTCGTTTTTAATGCTGCTGCCATCCAAGGGAGGGTTTACGGTTTTTAGTAAAGGCGAATGGCTTTTTATTGAGTCGGTGGGCATGGTGTTTGCTTACTTAACCCTGTTATTAATTGGGATGTACGCTGTTGCCTACCACTTTTTTAACAAGAAGTACGGGGGTGGGGGCAATGAGGAATAAGCTAAAAGTGTACCGTGCTCTGTACGGATTAACCCAAGAGCAACTAGCAGATAAAATTGGCGTTAGCAGACAAACCGTGAATGCAATTGAAAGCAATAAATACTTACCCTCGCTGGGACTTGCCCTTAAAATGGCGCGCCTGTTTAATGCGGCGATAGAGGACATTTTTATCGACGAGGAAAGGGGAGGAGAAAAATGAGGGTGAAGGAACTGAAACTGCAATTAATATACGCGGGGGCGATAGGGGTGGGTTTGCTCCTGTTGTTTATATTTATTGCAAATGTTTGGATTGGGCATGAAGCTAAAAACCTTTGCCAAAATGCCAAGTGGCAGTACGGCGGCGATTGTGTAACCGCGCTGATGGCGCAACTGGATGACGAGCACCAGGGTTTTAGAGCCCGGAATCATGCGATTTGGGCACTGGGGGAACTGGGTGATAGCCGCGCGCTACCATTGCTAGAGAAATACTATACGGGCGTGATCCCTGACCGGGAGCCTTTAGATGAAACCATAAGCCAGTATGAACTTGAGAAAGCATTAAAACTGGCGCGAGGTGGTTTTAATATGACTGCCTGGGCATGGCGCTGGGGAGTGGAATAGGGTTTTTTGATGATGGCAGTGACATGGGGAACAATTGATAATTTAAAGGCGGGTTAGATTGAGAATGCACGTATGAGCTGGTGGTAGTCAAAGAGATTGATGAGCGGGTTGTCGGTTAACCCAAAGGGGTTGTCTAAATCATAGAGTTGGAGCAGGGGGGCACTATCCCGAAAGTCAAAGACGTTGTCTTGGTTGAGATCAACATTAATAACCTTGGGGAGTTGATAGCCTTGCTGGGAATTGGTGATGCAAAAGATTTGATCAGCAGGGTTATTGATAGTGGTAATTGAGGATTGATGGTACTGGTTAATTTGGGTAGAAGTGAGAGCCTGGGGGCTTAGGATTAGATCGTCGATTAGGCCGTAAAAATGCTGATCCTGGCCGTTACTGCCAATCGCATACGGATCATAGGCCGGAAAGGGAGCTGGGTTGATTTGGGTTTCGCCTTCCTTGACCCCATTGACGTACAGGCTGAGGGTGGAGGAGGCATATACCAGGGCGATTGAGTGCCACTGATCAAGCGGTAGGGTGGAAGTGCCTTGTAGGGAAATGGCTTGGTCTTGAGCGTTTCTGATGACCGCGTAGGCTTTTTGATTGAGCAGGCCAACACTAAAATGGGCCCTGGGGCCATAAGCGAAGAGAGCTTGATACCCAGACGATTGGCTGGTGCCGGGCTTGAAGCGGGCGAGGGCGGAAAAGTCGGAACCGTTTAGATTGAGGTTTGCATCCTTGGGCCCGGTTAGAATGGACGTACCATCAAAACGGTGGGCACTTCTTCCCTCAGAAGTGACCAGAGTGGTGGCGGGGGCGCTTATGCCGGTAAATTGGGACAGATTGTGCTGGGTACCGCTGTGGTCGCTGGCAAGGGAATCGTCGAAGGTAAAGTGTAAGGAGAAAAACAGTGTACCCTCTACCACCCATTGGACGACAGGATTTTGAGAAAGGCAGGCAGCACTGTCACCTTTACTAATCAGTTTGTCTGGCGACTCCTGGGCGCAGTCTTGGGAGCAGGTGACAATTGATTCGCCGAGGTTGCACTGGTTATTACCACAGGTAATTGGAGCACACAAAGTATCAAGGGCTTGGTAAGCGGCAACCGAATCATACGCTTGGTGGTACTGCAACCTTTTGTCTTCGAAGAGCGAGGGGCTAGAGTACGAATTGGTGGTGCGGATAGCCCCTTGGCAGGCAAGGGTGGAATTGATCTGTTGCAGAGGTGAAAGGGCTAGGTTGAGGCTGCTCTGACGGTCGAGCGAATAATTAACCGGACGAAGCTCGGGTAAGAGAATGCTGGCGGTGTTGGATACGTTTTGACCACAATAATTTACTTTCCAAATATCTTGATCTGCAGATTTAATGCCTTCACCGACCCAAACTACATCGGCGTAGGCGTCTTGGAAGGGGATGCGAAAGCGGTGCGTGGCGTAGATTAAACCCCTGGTCCAGGAGTTGTGCTGGACATAGACTTTGTCGCCTAAAACGTTGCGGACTTTTCTGACGAGTTCGAGCGATTTGAGCGCGTCTCGGGCGTAGAGGCCGTCGAGATAGACCCCGTCGAGATTGTAGGTGTTAACAAGGTGCTGTAGATGCTGGATAAATTGATCCACGTTGGCGGTGTAATAGTACTCGGGAGTAAGGTAAATGATGACCTTGACACCTTGAGCTTGAAAAGCACTGACGGCGGTTTGGAACTGGGATGGTTGGTAGATATCAAAATTGGTATTGATGTCGCCGATAAACTGTAAGAGAACACGCGTATGGACCGTAGGATCCTGGCAATCAACGGGAGACCCGAGGCTATCTTCACAGTACTGGGTGGGAGGGTCGAGTTGATTGGCAGAATAGGCATAGTCATTGGGCCACAAGAGAGCAACGTTATGACGTTGGGAAAAACTTTGGATGTTGTAGGCAAGATCGGCCTGCGGGTACTGGTGGCGATACAGGGTGGCGACATTCACCCGCTGTTGACAGAAGGCTTCGAGGTTAAAGTCTTTGGGCGGGAAGGCTTGTAAGAGGAAACCATCTCCGGTGGTAAAGTGATAGCGAATATTCCAATTCGGATTGGTCAGGTCACTGATGACTTGCCAATTTTTAAGACCTGCACTTTCTAGGGATGGGTCGGAGTATGAGTACGAAAGGTCAGCGGGATTTTGTTGATAAGGCATACTCTCAATTTCGTACGGAGTTCTTATGGGGGAAAAAAGGATGCCTTTTTGGTGGTCGGTGGCAAAGAGAACGCCGGCTTCGAGTAGGCTGTAAGGCTGAGATGTGCCGGTAACATCAACGTCTTGGGAAGACTTGAGCTTAAATAGCAGGACCGAATCGGCACCGATACTGATTTTTGCGTAATCGTTTTCGAGTAGGATCGACCCAGCAAGTTGTTGCTGGTTTAGTCCATTTAAAATGGGGTTGGCAAAATTGAGTACGGTAAGCGGGGTATTACTTTTGCTTATGGTAAGGGTATTGGGGGCAAAACTAAAGACGGCAGCGTTGGTGGTAACCGTTAAGGGGTTACTGTTGACAGCGGTAAGCTTCATGCCGGCGTATTCGGTTTCGATAGGGATAGAAAAATAGTGATCATCGATGGTGCTAGTGACTTCTTCAAGGTGGAGGTTGTCGATATAGACTTGACCCTCAAGACCTTGAAGCTGCAGCGATAGGTCGGCGACGTGAGTAGTAGAGTTGGTTTCAAAGTAGTAGGTTTCGGTAAACCAGGGTAAATTATCGGGTGAAACCATAGGTGTTTTCCACCAGCGGGGAGAGACAATATTCTGCCCGTTGACTGTTAGAGAATAGATGCCGCTCCAAATCCCCTTGGTGTCGTCGACGTGGTCCCTTAAGTCCGGATTGTCTTGAGTGAAAAGGCTGGGGTAATCTAAGCTTAGATAATTGAACGTCTTCCAGTTTTTTAATTGCACCGAGGCAGTGACGCGATATTTTTGGAGAGGTTTAACCGGAATGGTTTGGTTGAGGGAAACCTGTTGGTGGCCCAAAGAACTGACGACTAAAGCAGACGCACCGCTGTGAAAATCTTGGGTATTGGAGGTGACTAGACCGGCGGGGCAGGAATTTAAAGGGTAGCCATCACTGAATTTTTGGCAGCGAACTTCCCAAAGTGTCTCATCGATGTGGCTGACGTTAGAGGGGAGTGGGGTCGGGATGAGTTTCAGCTCGACGTCGTCGTAATAGATTTGGCTGGCGGCGTGAGCGTACAAATATACATACCAGCGATGAGTAGAGATGTCCTCGCCACTGTCGTCTGTGACGGGTAGATAAAGGTGAAAATTAGCCTTGAGCCAGTCACCATTGCCTTGGATTTTTTTTGAAAAGGTTTTCCCGACAATATTACCGGTAGAGTCCTTCCAGTCCAGGTCGTGGAGGGCAAAATAGGCTTCATCTTGGGCTGTGGCTTTAAACCACACACTAAGGTGGTAGTACGAATTGGCTGGTAAACCGGTAAGTAATTGAACCAGTGCCTGCCACTCGGCGTCTTGGGGAACGAGTTGAGCGCATTTACTAGTGTGGCATGGGGTACCACTAATGATTTGGGCCGTTGAGGGGGCGGTTTCGGGTCGTACTCGGTGGTTCCAATTTGAGAAGTCTGATTCGAATGATGGGTTGGAGATTAGGTTTGATACTTGGGCCGTAGCCGGGGTGGGGGAAGGGGTAAACAAAATACCCAGCATGACAATTCCGGTGGGCAAGAATTTTTTTTGAATTGAACGAAATAGGCGCAGAAAATTGAAGACTCGAGAATGATTTGCTACAGACGCTGAATAATATTTACCCATGATCCCTTTGGTGGCAACTTAGGCTATTGCAGTTAGCATAGCCCGAGAGTGGTGGAGGCTCAACCGTAGCTGTGGAGTGAAGGTTCAAGTGGTATGAATTATGAAAGGGGACTTGAGGAAACAACAGGGTGAGTTTAATACAAACCATGAGGTATCATTAACACATATAAACCATAAAAATCGAAAATGTCAAAATTGGATGGAATTGAGATACAAGTACTACTTAACGAAATTGGTGGTATTGTAGCGTTGAGTACTTTTGAAGAGCGGAAGGAGTTTGAGCGTGTATTGGTAGAGAGAGCAGGTACTAAAAGCAGCAAAAAAGAGTGGGAAGTTGTGTTGGGGAAAATTTTTTCAAGAAAACTTATAGAGAAATTGTGGGCTTTTTCGATGGTGGACACACTCATGGATTATTTGGAACAGGGGGAGTTTTACTTACAATCTTTTGGGGACGTACATGAAGCGGGGGTGGTGTTGGCGCTCTCTTTTGGAGAGAGTGAGGGGGTAAATAGGAAGTTGGCAGAAGTTTTAGATACATTGGAGGTAGATAACGATTTGATTTTCGCCCAGTGGGAGGTGGCCGGGTTAGTGCGGCTTACAAAGGGTGTGCGAGCAATTAATTTAACGCCTGGGGAGACGTACATGACTACGAGAGGTGTGGTGGAGCGGTTTGCAAACGTGAATGAAAAGCAGAGTAAGGTGCGGCTGGTGGCCCAGTCATGGCATGCGCCCCGATGCAGGTATTGGTGTAAATATTTTGGATATGATGTAGTAGGGGGTACATTTGTGAACGCGTTTGCACCAAATGATCCTCAACCGTGGGTGAGAGACGGGTTGAGCTGGGTGTTAAAGGAGAGTATTGCGATGAAGGTGGATAAAAGAAATTAATTTAAAACACACCAAGACTAGGATTTCTGGATAAATCAGGCGTTGAGAAAGTAACTGGATGGGCAAAGCACGGCATCGATTGAACCGAGGTATATACTAGGCTTGTGGTACTCGCATTAGCGTCTTTGCAGTGGCTTTTGGAAGAGGATGAGAGTGGGGCGCGGTATTTGGCGCTTAAGGATTTGGTGGGTTTGCCTAACGATCACCCAGATTTAGTAAAGGCTCGAAAAGTGGCATACTCGACCGGGCAAATTGGTAAGATCTTGAGTCACATGAAGCCAGAGGGGTATTGGAACAAACCGGGGGGTGGGTATTCGCCTAAATACTATTCAACGGTGTGGTCATTAATTCTATTATCACAACTGGGGGCATCGGTAGATGATGATGAGCGGATAGCAAAAGGCTGTAGGTACTACATAGACCAGGCGCTCTCGCCTGATGGTTCAA
>CAYXRB010000013.1:10783-13561 GCA_964467565.1 uncultured Pseudomonadales bacterium
CCCACAACGGTACGCGATCGGGGACATTTGATTGCTTGCAAGGAAATATGTGTGCGGCTTTAACCATTTTGGGTTTTAAGGACAAACGCTTGGATGAGACGTATGAATGGATGGCCCGAAGTGAGATTGGAAAAATAGAGCGGTACTATTCAGCTAAGAGCGGGCCTAACTTTGCGTGCGGGGCGAATGGCAAAAAGCCGTGCGCGTGGGGTTGTGTGAAAGTAATGCTGGCGTTGGGAACACTACCACGAAGTACGTGGAGCCAAGATATTAAGTCAGCAGTTAAGGCAGGAGCGGATTTTTTATTTTCGGTAGACCCCTTAACGGCAGCGTACCCGACTGCCTTTAATACCACACCGAATCGGAGTTGGTGGCAGCTGGGATTCCCGACGTTTTATTGCACCGATTTGCTGCAACTGGCCGAAGTATTGACGCTGACCGGATATGGCCATGACAAGCGGTTGCGTGGAGTCATTGATTTTATAAAGAGTAAGCAAGACAGCCAGGGTAGGTGGCGGCTGGAGCATAATTATATAGGTAAAACCTGGGGGGGATTTGGCAAGAAAGGTGAACTAAACAAGTGGGTAACGACTCGGGCACTCAAGCTTTTTACACTTTTAGATGCCGACTAGACATTTCCACTCACCGACTGCAAATAGCGTTAACCAGGGTGAAGTTTTGCAGCAACCAACTTTTTTGACAGCACCTACCAGAGTGGCTCATCCCCCACGTGGTAATAACGAAGCAGGTAATGCGAGCCGCAGGCGTCCACCCCATCCAGAGTAATTAGTCACTCCAGACTAGAATAGCCCTTGAAACCTACAAAATGGATTTTTGACTATCCCGGCGAAGAAGATAATAACTCTATGACAAAGAGGCTGATAATTTAAACCGGATTTTGCTTCTTAATTCTGGTTGGTTTTTGGAATTTTATTCAATTGAGGGAATGTATTGTAGGTAAAGCCGAAGCAGGTATACCTTCTGACTGGGCGAGAATACAAGACTGTAGCTATTAGTAAAAAAATAAACTCATTAATCAATAACTACGCGGGCTTAAGTATACGAATGAATCACACGTTGATGTTATACGGTAAAGATGGAATTATTTTTGAAAAAATAGCTGGTTGTAGCTTTAATAACTAAAATGCATTTGCTTACACGGGATTGTGGGTTTTATTAACTAGGTAGATTAAGTTGCGGTATGGGAAACGGGGAATATTTACCAAGGAAATCTTACGACGATTTTTTGGCAGGACTGCCAGAAGATGAGAGAGTATTGGCGGCAGGTTTTAAGGCCTGGATGGAACATGTGGCGTGGCCATTTTTATTAAATCAATGTATTCACCCGATCCGATATAAAATGATGCTATTGGACGCAGCAAGGGATTTGCCGAAAAAGGAAGCAGCTGAAGTGAAGATCAGGGCTAATATGATGATTGCTTGGTTGGGGCCGTTTTTTTTGAGAAATGGTACGAGCAATGTGGCACCGCCGGCGAACTAAGGCAGTGTGATTGGTCCATGACGAAAACATAGTGATTTGGCATAAAGAGGGGCAGCAATTCCTTAAAGCTGGCTGGGCGGGGTGGAAGCCTGCAAGATAGTTCATACTTGCAGTTTGAGCAATTAGGTATACTTAAAGTGTCATGGTTGTACTGCTGCTATTAGCATTATTAACGTTTTTACCACGAAGCGTGTTGGCAAGTGGTGGGTTGTTGGGGGATGTGAACAACGACGGCCGAATTGATTTTAGGGATTACACGGCTTTGATTAAAAGCTACACGAGCACAGTGTGTGGGAGCGCGCTCGATTTAACGGGTGATTGTGTGGTAAACAGCTTTGATTTGCGAGTGGTAGCCAGCCGGTTTGGCATGGTAGCGGCGCAACCCACCCCACAAGCTGACCAGTCATTTGCCTGTTTGAATCAAGCAGGGCCATTGCAAGTAGTGAGCGGTACATTTAACAGTGGCAAGTTTGAGCCGGCAATTGCCGACAACAAAAAGTTTGATGCCCGGGGAGCGGACTTTATTTACCCGGAGACAATTTCCCATTCGATGGTGTCGTTGCGGGATGGCGACGCGGGCCACTTGTGCTGGGCTGGGGGTTATTTTACCGCGTCGACGAGCTGGCATGACCTGGATGTGTCATGGCTTATTAGTAAACAAGGTTATGATGACGTGGGCGATTTTCGGGGGGAAATGAACAACACGACTTCGGCGACGTCGTATCAGGATGTGAGTACCTGGACCGGGATGCATGTATACAATATGCACGACGGGATTCGGACAAATAATACCTATAACAATTGGACAATCCAACACTCTTGGTTTGAATACATACGGGATGACTGTATTGAGAATGACGCAAGCTATTCGGGGACAGTATTTGACGTTCTTTTTGACGGGTGTTATGGGGGTTTGAGCAACCAAAGCGGGGATGGGATAGGAGAGCAGATTGTAATGGATAAAGTGCTATTGCGGATGGAGCCGATGCCTTACCCCTATAAATGGGATACCAAAGATGACCCGGTGGTGTATGTGCCGGGGTATACAATTCCCGGAACAAATAACCCGCTGCCGTTTGGAAACGGAAATGTGTTTAAAGGGGACGAGGAGAATTTCCCGATGTTTCGTATAACCAATTCGATCTTTGTGCAGGAATATGACTCTGAAAAAACGCTGTTCCCGCCACCGAATAAAGTGGCAGAGTGCGCAAACAATACATTTATCTGGCTTGGCGGCTCGGCAAGCGCACCAACGCACCTTTTGACCCAGCTCCCGG
>CAYXRB010000013.1:13571-29230 GCA_964467565.1 uncultured Pseudomonadales bacterium
GTTCACGCAAATTTCTTATTCGGATGCTATTAAAATTGAACCCGATTTTGAAATCACCAATTCAGTTTTTCTCTTAGAATATGATGCAAAAAAAGAGTTATTTCCGCCGCAGGACAAAGTGAGGGTCTGTAAAAATAATACTCTTATCTGGCTGGGAAATCCGTCAGATGCTCCCACATATCTTACTTCAGAATTCCCGGGCTGTTTTACGATAATTACCGATCAAGACCAAGGAAAAGCGGTGTGGCAGGCGGCAGTGGTAGACTGGCACGCGCGACACCCACAAGTAGGGGCTAACCGAAAACCGGCTAACCCAGGTTTAATAAGTTGGCCGCGCTTTTAATTACTGGGCGAGAGTTTTGAAAATACACAAAGCTTTTGTTGCGACTGGAACATGGAATGAGTAAGAAAGAGGAAACGGTGGAGTAGATTTATTACCTAGTTGTGATGGTTTTTGAGCCACAGCTTTATCAAACTTTATGATAATTAACGCTGGGGGATTTTTACATGAGTGAAGCGCTTTTGCCACAAAAAATTGAAGACTTTGGGTTTCCGGTGACCTTGGCTTTTGCACGAGACGAACGGGTGTATTTGAGTGAGCGGATGACAGGGCGTTTGTGGCGGATTGACCACGAGGATTACCGGTTGATTCATACATTCCCGATTGTGCCGCTTTTAGGACACCACGAAACAGGCTTGCTTGGCATTGCTTTAGACCCGGAGTTTGAAACTAACGGATTTATTTACTGCTATTACACCTACGGTACAAGCCAGAAAGACATGAAGAACCGGGTGGTACGGGTAAACGCAGATAGGCCGGAGGAGCAATTGTTGTTAGATGGGATACCGGCGGGGATGATCCATAACGGAGGCGTTTTGGCGTTTGCACCTGACAACAGTTTGTTTATTGGCACGGGTGTGGATAATGGGGTAAAAGACCAAGCGCAAGATACGCAAACACTTAACGGAAAAATATTGCGGATTAACCGGGACGGCAATATCCCGGCAGACAATCCCTTTCCCAATTCACCGGTTTTTGCATACGGCCTAAGAAACGTGTTTGGCTTAGCCATTCATCCGGCAACCGGAAAACTGTATGCGGGTGATGTGGGTCCAGAGAAAAATGATGAAATTAACATTATTGAAAAAGGGGGAAATTATGGCTGGCCGTTGGTAACCGGAAAGTCGGACGATAGCCGGTTTATTAACCCATTAAGAGTATATGAAAAGGTGATAACGCCGACACAAGCGGTGTTTGTGGGGAATGATTTATATTTTGGCAGTTACAACGAGGGGAGTGTGCATAAGCTGACGCTTAGCGGAGATAATTTTGACGGGGTAGAAACAGACGAGATAGTGTATAGGGGAAAACCATATTCGGTAAACGGCGTTTTTTACGGCAGCGATACACTGTTTTATGTGACGACGGCTAATGCGATAGAGAGGATTGAACCTAAAACCGAGGGGGTATTGGAGAAAATTCCGGGAGCGGAGACGATAACACAGGGGGTCGAGTACCCGAAGAAACTGATTCAAGGCCGCTTGCAAAAGCCAGCACAGAGCGTAGATGAGCTTGGTCCAGATAAGGGGGCGGTGGTTGAATATGATGGAAAAAAAGTGGCAGCGTACAAAAGTGCAGATAATAAGCTGTTGACTTTGTCGCCGGTATGCACCCACATGGGCTGTATTGTGGAATGGAATGGTGATGAGAAGACGTGGGATTGCCCCTGCCATGGCTCGCGATTTGAAAAGGAAGGGCAGGTAAAACAGGGGCCGGCTGAAAAAGATTTAGAAAAATTACCAATCCAAGCGGGCTAGTTTAGATACGGATATGTTGGGGCGGGGGTCAAAATCAGTACGGTTAGTACTTGGTGTTTTGCTGTTTTTTATAATAACTTACGGCTTGTTTAGCTTGCTCTTGGGGGATAGTTTAGAAAACAGGTTGTCAGACTTGCCAGCAACATGGCTGGGTGCAGGGATAATTGCGGCATTGTTAATTTTAGATATTTTAATACCAGTGCCTGCAAGTTTGGTAATGGTGATGAGCGGAATACTATTTGGCGGGTTGGTTGGCGGGTTGGTAGCAGTGTTGGGTGCGGTAACGGGGGCGGTGATACATTTTTTGATAAGCCGAAGAGTGGGAAGGGTTGGGGTGGCGCAATGGCTGGGGCAGAAGGAGTACGAAAAATTTTCTACCAAGATGCAGGCATACGGCAGTGTACTGATAGTAATGTCGCGGATGGTGCCACTACTGATGGAAGCGGCTAGTGCCCTGGCCGGGATATCGAAGATGAGGTTGAAACGGTTTGTGGTGTTAAACGTGGTAGGTTTTGTGCCGGTGGCCTTTTTTTACTCGATAGCGGGGGCGTATTATAGACATGAGCCTGAAAATATTGTCTTGATTTTGGGTGTAGGCTTTTTGGTGCCGCTGCTGATTTGGCTGTTAATAACAAGAGTATGGCCAAAGAAAACAGATGTAGGAGAGGTTGATTATTCTTAATTCTATTTTTCTAGGCCTACCGATACAGTTTGTGCACGCTCATTTTTGTGTAAATAATATTGGGGTGAATTTAAGCTGGAATACTCATAATGCAATGAACTGTGATTCTTACAGCACAAGCACAAACATATGATTACTAATTAACAAAAAATTGATACTTTTGCGTGATGGAAAGCGAAAGACCATTTTTAGCACGATTTAAAGACCGCTTGAAGCCCAAGGTAATATCTATATTCGAAGAGTCTGCTTCGGAGTTTTTTAAAAAGCTACCTTTTGGCGAATCGAAACTGCTTTTAGATGCACCTGACAAGGGAATGAAAGTATATCAATTTGAGTCTTTTACACCGGGGATAGTAGTAGGGTTGTTTAGCAGGCTTAGAAAACTACCTACTGGCACACCGGTTTTTTTTGAGTATACAGACAATACCGATTGGTACCATATCGTAGGTGTAGTCGATAACAATAAGGTTTTTACTTATACGGGGCTGAATATGTGGTCGAACACGGAACGGTCGTATGAACGTGTTAGGCTTTCCCACCATACCTTTATTTTAGAAAGAGTTACTGCATTATTGCCTGAGCTAGAGGCTTTAGTTGGGCAAAGTGAAATTAAAAATTAATGATATTTTTAAATAGTAGTGTAGAGATTTTTTAGCCCGTACTCATTTACACATGCACAGTTGGCGAGAGTAATACGAGTATAAAACGTTTAATTTTGCGGTCTTAATGGTAAGGACAACTAATACCTAACATGCATATAATGGGTTAATGAAGGGTATTGTTACTTCTTTTTTTGCTGTAATTATTGCGCTTTTTTTATCGTCTGCTGTGGCGGCACAAACTACTAGTATAATTTACCTTTTCCATGGAAATGGTTGCCCGCACTGCGAGGCGGTGATAGAAGAGTTTGAAGAGCGCGGCTACTTTGAAAAGTACCCGATACAACAAAAAGAAGTGTACTTTGACCGAGAGAATGCGAGGCTATTTACCACGCTTTTGGACGAGTTAGACGTACCACTTGAGCGAAGGGGAGTACCGACAGTGGTAATTGGAAATGAGGTATTGGTAGGTGACACACCGATACTGGCAGGATTTGAAGAAAAAGCGGAGACTTTAATAGCAAATAACCAAGTAGCGACTCCGACACAGGCAGAACAATCACAAAACCCGGCCCCACTTACCTTACTGGCGGTAGTGGGGGCAAGCGTGGTGGATGCGATCAATCCGTGCGCGTTTGCCGTGTTGATTATTTTGATGTCGACAGTACTGGGGGCGGGTAAGGCACGGCGGGTGCTACAGACGGGTATGGCTTTTTCGGCTTCAATTTTTATTTCTTACCTGTTGATGGGTTTGGGAGTCTACCGGGCGTTGGGGTTTGGGGGAATTTCGCGGATGTTTTTTTCGGTGGTGGGTTGGTTGGCCATCGGGTTGGGACTATTAAACCTTAAAGACTACTTTTGGTACGGCAAGGGCGTGTTGATGGAGGTGCCTTTGTCCTGGCGACCTAAATTAAAGAGCTTGTTGCAGTCGGTAACCAGCCCCGCTGGCGCGTTTGGCATGGGGTTTTTGGTGAGCTTGTTTTTGCTGCCATGCACCAGCGGCCCGTACATTGTGATTTTAGGCATGCTGGCGGAGCGGGCGCAGTTTACCCAGGCTTTAGGTTATTTAGTGCTCTACAACTTAATTTTTGTAACACCCATGGTGCTGATAACCTGGGCGGTGTATAAGGGGTATGATCCGAATAAGGCAGAGGCACTGCGACAGAAACAGTTGCGGGTGCTGCACTTAATAGCAGGAGTAATATTACTGGCTATGGGTGTGGTGATGGTGGCGGGGTTGTTTTAGGTACATTTTTGAATTCTTTTTAATCGCCAGAGCTTAGATAGGAGTGGCTGGGGGTAAACCAAAGCTTGCGACCCATAGCTTAATGAAATACGCTGTATTTTATACATTTTATAGGAGAAGTGTATGACGCTTTTAAACCCGTATATTCATTTTAGTGGCAATGCCAGAGAGGCGATGGAGCTGTATAAGTCGGTATTTGGTGGAACGCTGACGCTAACGACGTTTAAAGACGCCGGGATGGCACAAGACCCTGAAGATGCAGACAAGGTTATGCACTCGATGTTAGAGGCGGACGGCGGGCTGGTGTTAATGGGTTCGGATACGCCAAAACACATGCAATTAAACCCGGGAGCGACGGTAACGATTTCTTTGAGTGGGGATGATGACGCCTTGTTGACAGGATATTTTGAAAAACTATCGGCGGGAGGAAAAGTGGACCAGCTATTGGTGGCAGCGCCATGGGGAGATAAGTTTGGCATGTTTACTGACAAGTTTGGCGTTGAATGGATGGTGAATGTTACCGCCAAAAAGTCGGCTGCTTAAATGGCTTTGCGTTAGAGGTTCTAGCGGCTATAGCTTGATGACTGAGTCGGTGACGGAAAAGACTCCAGTAACGTTGTATTTGTGCCAGTGATTAGTGCTTAGGTATTCGATAGGGGTGATAACGCCATTGGCACTAAAGCGATCACCGGCGTTCAATTCGGGGTAAGGTTGGGACATGAGATTAAAGTCAACCGCATAGTATTCGTTGGAGTCGGTTTTGAGACCAAAAGCACATTCTAGCGTTTGAGGACCTGACTTTTTTTTGTGAGGTAGACATTCGAACTGACCGGTAAGGGTGGCCTGGTAAGGGTCGGCCCTTTGAGGTGGAGTAAGTTGTAGTGGTGCGGAATACTTGCGGGCTAAGACAAAGTAGGTGGAAACACCAATAAGAATAATGAGGCCTACAAGAATGACAGTGTTTTTCATGGTATGAGTATACCGTGACGTATAATTGGGGCACGTATGGCTGATCTTAAAACAAAACCGACTAAAAGGAGCGTGAATGATTTTTTGATGGCAGTGACGCCCGAGTGGAAGCGAGAGGACTGTTTTGCGATTTTACGTTTAATGGAAAAAGTAACGGGAGAGAAGGCAGTGATGTGGGGGCCAACGATTGTGGGCTTTGGGAGGTATCACTATAAATATGAATCGGGTCACGAAGGCACCATGTGCGTGACCGGGTTTGCGCCAAGGGCTGGGAATATTGCGCTGTATGTGATGGGTGAGTTTGACGGGCGAGAGAAATTGTTTGAAAAACTGGGGAAGCACAAAGCAACCAAGGGGTGTTTGTATATAAATAAATTGGCTGATGTGGACATGATAGTGATGGAGAAAATAATTAGGGGTTCAGTGGTTTATACCCGGAAGAAATGGCCACAATAAATGAACGCACTGTACATGGGAGAGTAAAATCACTAATACCAAGTAAGGAGAGTTATGACAATGAATCCTGTAATCCACTTTGAAATGGGGTATCTGGATGCTGCCCGGGTGAGTAAGTTTTATACGGAAGTTTTTGGGTGGAAGATGGTGCAGTTGGGCGAGCAGATGGGGGATTATGTTATTGCCCAGTCGGGTGAAACGGATGAAAAGGGGGTTTTAAAAGAAACCAACAGGATTAATGGCGGATTTTATAAGGTGGATACGGTGGTGTCGGAATCGACAACGCATGTGGTGATAGACGTAGAAGACATAGTAGCTCATGCGCAAAAGGTTAAGGATGCAGGCGGGAAAATTACTACAGAGCAAATGAATATTCCGGGTGTTGGTGAGTATGTTGGCTTTGTAGACACTGAAGGGAACCCGGTGGGGATGTTGCAGTCAGAGCCAATGGGATGAACTGATAGTTCTTAACAATTTATTACACTCGGCTGTAAGAACTCTGGCACATTTGCGATAGTATAAATGAATACATTATGGCTATTTGGGACCGCATTACCAGCAGGGGGAGGGTGGAAGACCGCAGGGCTCTGGGGCCGGTGGCGGTAGGTGGTGCAGGTGTGGCAGGTTTGGCGCTGTATTTAGTGTTTAATCTACTGACCGGGGCACCGATTGATGTGGGCGAGGTGTTGGGACAGTTAGAGCAAGTGCAAATACAAAACCAGAGCAATGTGAACAGAGAAGAGTTTGCGGGTGCGGACGAGTACGAAGTGTTTGCGTCAACGGTAATGGGCTCAAATAATGACATGTGGGTAGATGTATTTGTCCGCAGCGGGAGGGAGTATGCAGAACCGCGATTGGTACTGTTTAGGCAAGCGACCCAATCGCAATGTGGAGGAGCAACAGCACAAGTAGGGCCCCACTACTGCCCCTTGGATCAAACAATTTATTTAGACGAAACTTTTTTTGATGAATTGCAGCAGCGTTTTGGGGCACAAGGGGGAGATGTGGCCGAAGCATACGTGATGGCGCACGAGGTAGCCCATCATGTGCAAAACCAATTGGGTACGCTACAGCGGATTTCTTCTGAGCAACGAGCTAACCGGCGGTGGCAAATGAGTTAGCGATGCGGTTGGAATTACAGGCAGATTGCTTTGCCGGTTTATGGGCTAATTCGATTAAGGATTTAGGAGTTTTGGAACCCGGGGAGATTAAAGAAGCAATGGACGCGGCAGCAGCAGTGGGTGACGACAGGATACAAGAGCAAGTAACCGGGCAGGTAAACCCAGAAACGTGGACACACGGGTCGAGCGAGCAGCGGGTGGAGTGGTTTAATCGTGGATACGAGAGCGGCAGGGTGGGAGCATGTGATACTTTTGCCCAAAATTAATGATTTGGGGGTTGGGTAGCAAGAACATGGTCTATTTTTTAACAGCTCCCGCTGTTGTTTGAGGGAATGAACGAACTTTTTTGAACAGAATAGCCGGTAGCTTGAGATTTATCTGGGGGTGAGTGGTGGGTAAAGCGGCGGTGGGCCATTTCTGCAACCAATAGTTTATGCCGGCTGTAGAGGGCGGCGAGCTTGCCGACCCAGCGTTTGGTTTCGAGGTGGTGGCGATACCCTTTTTTGCCTTGAGTGAGAATTTTCCACAGCCCGTGCAACTCACTCTGCTCTCCCAAGAGGTGTTTGGTGCATAATTCTGATGGCGGTACATCCCAAACGCCCATGAGCAGTATTGTAACGAATTTGTGGTGTATAGGTAGAAAGAGAGTAGTACAATCGGACAATGCAAAACATTCTAAAGATATTTCGATTAGCCAAGCCGTACTACGGTTTTATTGCACTCGCAGTGGTACTGATTACGGTGCAAGCGGTGCTGCAGCAGTTAACACCCATTACGTTAAAGTTTGTCGTCGATGAATTATCGGCACAGATTAGTGACGGGACGGGGGATTTTGACCGATTACTGTTTCTCTTTAGTTTAATTTTGGTGATCAATGTGGCGGTAGTATTGATTGGCAGTTTAAGCCAGCGGTTGGGGGATTATATTTCGTCAAGACTAGGGCGGCACTTGACCGAACTGTACTATCAAAAAGTGTTTTCATTGCCTCAAAGCTATTTTGATTCGGAAATTTCGGGAAAGATGGTGAACCAATTAAACCGCGGGATACACTCGATACGAGAGTTTGTCGGTACGGCGTCGAATTTTATAATGCCGGCACTGTTACAAGCAGTGTTCGGGATTGGCATTTTGTTTTACTATGATCCGCTGATTGGTGTTTTGGCCTTGGCTGTTTTTCCGGTTTACATTGCAATATCAAGTTATTCCACCCGACAATGGGGTAAGAAACAAACGCAGAAGAACGTGCACGAAGATGCGAGCAGAGGCAGGATCCAGGAAGTAATCAGCAATATAAAGCTGGTGAAAACGTATAACACCCAAAAACGGGAATGGAAATATGTGTCGGGTAAATACGAAACGATAAATCGGCTGTATGACAAACAGTCGACGCAGTACCACATTTTGAATTTTATTCGAGAGTTTGGTTTAGAAATTGCCTTTGTCATTATTTTGTACATGATTTTTAGAAACACATTTTTGGGTTTATTAACGCTGGGTGAGATGGTGCTGATTATTCAATTACTCAACCAATTACGCTGGCCTCTGTTTGGGATGAGTTATATTTTGGAGCAAGTGCAACAAGCCGAGGCTGATTCAAAAGCTTTTTTTGAAGTTATGGATTTACCAGGTAAAGAAACTTTTCAGGTAACGAAATTACCAGCTTTGGTGGCTTTACCGGAAATTACTTTAGAGAATGTGACTTTTGCTTACGAAAACAATGAGCCGGTGCTAACTGATGTGTCGCTTAGTCTACTTAAAAAAGAAACGGTGGCGTTGGTGGGGCACTCTGGGGCGGGAAAGACAACTTTGATTAACTTGCTGCTTAAACTGTATGAGCCCAATACTGGTGAACTGTATTTATCGGGGAAAAAATATTCGGAAGCTGACCATTCTTGGATTAGAGCACACACAGCCTTAGTATTTCAAGATAATGAGCTGTTCTCATCAACGATTCGTGAGAATGTTTCTTATGGCGTACCAAAGGCAGGTACGCCGGCAATTATAAAAGCATTGAAGGAGGCTAACGCCTATGAGTTTGTGCAGAAGTTTAAAAACGGTTTGGATGCCCGAATTGGTGAGCGGGGAGTGAAGCTTTCCGGCGGGCAAAAACAGAGGATTCAGATTGCCCGAGCTATTTTACACAATAAACCAATTCTAATTTTGGATGAAGCCACCAGCAGCTTGGATTCGAAGGCAGAACGCTTGGTGCAGGATGCGTTGGAGAAGCTATTTAAAGACCGGTTAGTAATAATTATCGCGCACCGATTTAGTACGATCCAGAATGTGGACAGGATCGTGGTAATTGACGGGGGAAAGATTGCCGACGCAGGAACCCCCCACGAGCTGGCACAACGGAAAGGGTTATATTCAGAACTGCTACGGTATCAAATTGAGGGTAATAAGAAGTTACTGTCTGAATACGAGTTGTATTAAGAAGGTTTGGTATTCGCACAATTTTAAGCGTAGTATCGGATGTAGAAGGAGCGCTTTATGAAAGCATTGATTGTGTTTGATTCGCAGTATGGCAATACCCAAAAGATAGCTGAGGAGATTGGGAAGGCCTTGCAGGAGAAATATGAAGTGCTGTTGAGGAATGTACATAAGGTTCAGAAACAAGACGTAGAGGATGCGGGTGTGTTGGTTTTGGGCACACCGGTCCATGGCGGCAGGCCAACACCCGCAATGCAGACGTACGTAGGGGGCTTGCAGAAAAGTGAACTGAGAAAAGCAAAAGTGCTCGTGTTCGATACCCGTTTTGATGAAAAGTCGCACGGGCTGGGGTTAAAAATTTTAATGAGAACAATTGGTTACGCAGCGCCAAAGATGGCAAAAGTTTTGGGGGTTAAAGGGGTGAGGGTGGACAAAGTTGAGGGCTTTATCGTGGAGGGTAAGGAAGGCCCGCTAAAAAATGGAGAGTTGGACCGGGCACGGCTATGGGTGGAGGGGACTTGAGGGTTATTTAATCTATCTGTCCAATTAATTCTGAAGAATTCAGTATGAGTGAATCGTTTTTGTCTTGACATACGAGGCGGTGAGTTTAGACTATGACTAAGTTAGTGGGAGAGTGATGTGCGGCTTGAACACGTGAGGAGAGTGAGAAAGACGAAGGAAAAAATTCTTATAATCAAAAAATTATATGGAGGAATATGGCAAGTGTGAGCACGTATTTGAACTTTTCGCGAAACACTGAAGAAGCGTTTTTGTTTTACAAATCGGTGTTTAGGACTGAGTTTGTAGGAGATATACACCGCATGAGTGAGGCGCCTCAAGCCCCCGGGGCGCCAGCTTTGGCCAAAGAGGACAAAAATTTAGTAATGAATGTGACGTTGCCGATTTTGGGCGGTCACTTACTGATGGGCACAGACGCGCCGGAGTCAATGGGGTTTACACTCAATCAGGGCAATAACGTATACATTAATCTGCACACGGATAGTCGAGAAGAAGCCGACCGATTGTTTAAGGAGTTGTCGGCGGGGGGAAAGGTTGAAATGGCGATGCAGGATATGTTTTGGGGTGACTATTTTGGATCTTTAACTGACAAATTCGGGGTGAACTGGATGATTAATTGTAGTGAAAAAAAATAGGAGGTTTATGTCATACGACCGGGCTCAGGATAAACCCATCGGACAATCTCGGGGTAAACAAAAGATTACGCCATTTTTGTGGTTTGATACGAATGCCGAAGAGGCGATAAATTACTACACATCGTTGTTTGATAATCCCCTCGGTTCCGCTCAGGGTAGGTCGCAGATTATGAGTATCCAGCGCTACCCAGAAGGACCGCTGGACGGGCCGATGAAAGGAATGGAAGGCAAAGTGATGAATGGGATATTTACTATTAACGGAATGGAATTTATGGCCTTAGATGGTGGACCCCAGTTTGCAAAGACACCAGCGATAAGCTTTAGTGTGAATAAAAAGAGTGTTCAAGAAGTGGAAGCACTTTGGGAAATATTAGCTGAGGGCGGGCAGGTGTTGATGGAACTGAATGAATACCCTTTTAGTAAAAAGTATGGATGGCTTAACGACAAGTATGGTGTTTCATGGCAGATTTCGGTGGGAGAGGCAGACAAAATTACTCCATCGTTCTTGTATGTGGGGAGGGTGGCAGGCAGGGCGAAAGAAGCAATGGAGTTGTACACTTCATTATTTAAAGATTCAAAAATCGAGACAATGGTCCATTACGAAAAAGGTGAGCCGGATAAAGAAGAAAACTTAAAATTTGCCAGTTTTAAACTAGCTGGCCAGGATTTTATTGCCATGGATAGTTCTTTAGACCACCAATTTACGTTTACCGAAGGAGTTTCGTTATTTGTACGGTGTAAAGACCAAGGTGAAGTGGATTATTATTGGGATAAGCTCACAGCCGAAGGTGGTGAGGAGAGTAGGTGTGGATGGCTTAAGGATAAGTATGGCGTGTCGTGGCAGATTATTCCTGATGTTTTAGGGAGGGTAATGAGTGATAGTGATACAGATAAGGCTGGAAAAGTGATGCACGCGATGATGCAAATGAAAAAAATAGTTGTGGCAGATTTAGAAAAAGCCTATGAAGGGAAATAAGTATGAATAGCAAAAAATTAATTACTTGTTTGTGGCTTGATGATGAAGCTGAGGAAATGGTGGCATTTTATAAGAGTGTGTTTAAAGACAATTTTAATGATGGCGATAAGACGTTTTATTCTACTGAAACACCGTCCAACAAACCGGTGGGGAGTGTGCTGACGTACGAATTTGAGATTTTTGGGCAACCGTTTATGGCTTTGAATGGAGGGGCTAATTTTAAGTTTAACGAGTCGGTTTCGTTTGTGATTGAATGCGATACACAAGATGAAATTGATTATTATTGGGAGGCGTTGTCGGCGGTGCCTGAGGCTGAGGTGTGCGGGTGGCTTAAGGACAAATTTGGAGTCAGCTGGCAGATAAACCCCAAGCAGGCTAATAGGATGTGGAAATCAACTGATAGGGAAGCGTCTAAACGGGCAATGGACGCGATGCTTAAGATGAAGAAGCTAATAATTGCCGATTTAGAAAAAGCTTATAAAGGAGGTCAGTAATTATGGCAAAATATGTAGACGGATTTGTGATGGTTGTGCCAAATGATAAAACTGCAGAATACAAAAAAATGGCAGAAGAGGGCCGTGACATATGGATGAAGCTGGGGGCATTAGAATACTTCGAATGCCGGGCAGATGATCTGAAGCCGAATGAGATGGGGGACATTAAAACACGCCGGTTTGATGAGATGGCGGGGACACGGAGTGGTGAAACAGTCTGGTTTTCGTTTATCGTTTTTAAATCTAAAAAACACCGAGATGAGGTCAATGCGAAAATGGTAGAAGAGATGAGTAAGCTAATGGATGGAGAGACAGACTTTTCGATGCCATTTGACATGAAGCGTATGGCCAAGGGTGGATTTGAGGTGATGGTGGAGGGGTAATAGCAGTGGCCGGGACCAAACACACAAATGTCGACGACTATATCGCATCGTTTCCGAGGAAGACTCAACTGATTCTGAAAAAACTGCGGCAAACGATTATGGCAGCTGAGCCTAGACTGACTGAAGGGATTAGCTATGCGATCCCGACGTTTTATTTGAACGATAAATATTTGGTTTATATGGCAGGGTTTAAAAACCACGTGGGTGTATACCCGGCGACGACTGAGGCAGTGAAAGCAGTAGGACTGACTGCTTATAAAGTGTCAACGGGAACATTACAATTCCCCATGGATAAACCGGTACCGTACGAGTTGATCGCGAACTTTGTACTAGAACGAGTGAAAGAAGTGGGGTTATGAACGCTTTTCATAACCTGCTCGCCAACTCGTTGCTGGTGGCAACCAAGAATAATTTTGTTTGGTTTGCGTTGACTTATTGGGCATATTTGGAAACACGAGATGTGGTGGAATTTACGATCGAGGTGCAGGCTTGAAGCTTGCACGGCCTGATTTACGATTGCATTATTTCTAATAATTTGATGAGGGCTAGACTTTGCTCAATTAGCTGGTCGGCGTACAGTAGGGGGGTGAGGTGGTCGCCATTGGGTAGATTTAAGATAGTAATATTGGGGATAACCGAGCAAAGGTAACGTTTTCCCTTATCAATCTGGGTAAAATGGTCTTTGGGACCAGAGGTACAGATAATAAACCCGCCTGATTTAACTTGGGCTCCTGGCCAATACGAAGCCCTGGTGGTGACGGCGTGGGCAAGGAGGGTGGTGAAGATTTGATTGCGAAGTGAAAGGTCATTGGAGAACTAGCCTTCGAGGCCTTGTCTTAAGCCGGTAACAATCGAAAGATAGGGGAAGCGATGCAGATGGGGAATGAGGCTGCTAAGCTGGCGGAGTGCGGCGATAGATATTTTTCCGGCGCGCGTTAATGGGGTCGAGGCTTGATCAATGGTACTGCAGGGGTTAAATAAAATGGCATCGGACACTCTAGCGGATATGTCTGTTTTATTAAGTAGGCCGGCGGCAATAGCACCACCGGCCGAGTAGCCGGCTAGCATAAAATCCCCCTGAGGATAAAGTTTTTGAATGAGCTGGTGGAAATACTCAACGTGTGAATCAAAGGTTTTATGGCTTTTAACCGCATTAGCGAACTCTGGAGTGACTTTACCGGTATAGGATTCGGGGTGTCCGGCACAGATAACCCGATAGCCCCTGAGGGCAAGGTGGCGGAGAAGCGGTTCGACGCCATAGGTATCACCTGATAGAGCCGGAACAACAACGCAGACCGGAGGGTTGTCGGAAGCGCACCCTAGGGTAATATCAACGGCGAGGGAACCAAGCTCACCCAAGCCTTCAGGGGTGACGCTTATTTCTTGTTGAGTTAGTAGCTGGTTATTGAATTGATCGTGAAGGCGGGCGGATTCGAGTAGAGCCCGACGTTGTGAGGGGTTGCGTCGTAATCGATATAAGATTTCAGCCCGCTGGGCTCGAGTTTGAAGCGTGCGCTGAACCCCGCTGCTTTTGGGAAATTGAACTGAAGCAGCGGTGAGTAGGCCGGGATGGCACCGTTTAAAGATTTCCAATAACCGTCCTGATTCGGCAGAATCAACGGGTGGTTTGCTAAAGGGTATACGTTCCACGGCAGAATTATACCCTATAATGTATGTAACCTGCGGTTTTTTGGGTTGTAAAGTGGGGTAACTAACTATATTGAGCAAGGTGGTGGGTATAGATGGTGCAGGAGAGATGAAAACAATTTCGTCTATTCTTACCGAGCTCTTGCAGGTTTTTGCATATACGGCTGAGTTGGTGAAGGTAGAGTGTTGCTATATGGGAATATTAGAATTTTTGTTAGGACTGCTTTTATTTGCTTTTGTAGCGAATTTGTTTTTGTCGCTGATCCCACTACCGCGAGGGATTGCGGGGACAATTATTGCCATTATTATTGTACTGCTGGCATGGCGGCTGATTTTTTAATGAGCGCCGAAATTGAGCACACTTTATACACAGCAATTGTAAGAAACAACTGACCCGAATAAAGACCAAACTTTATCTGGTTTTTAGTAATGACGGAGGTTTATGGAAAGAGAACGGGTGGTGGTACAAGAATCAGAAGTAACTGACGATGACGTGGTGGTGACATCACCGACGTCGTCGGTAGCCCAGACAGCGAGGTTTATCTACTATATTATGGGGGTGGTGAACGTACTATTGCTATTGCGGTTAATTTTTCAGGCATTTGGAGCTAATCGGGGTAGCCCGATTGTGGCGTTGATTTACTCGTTAACGGGAGCGTTGCTAGCGCCTTTTAGAGGTATTTTTGATATAGCAGCGGCTGGTGAATCGGTAATAGACCCAGCAATATTTGTGGCAATGATTATTTACGCCTTGTTGGCTAAGGGACTAGTGGAACTGTTATATTTGCTCACGCGCCGACGGGTAACATAGGTGTAATTGGTCGAAGGAAACTTTTGGGGATAAAGGACTTTATTAATCCGGAAGGTTTTTTTAGACTCAAATAAGATAATGGTTATAGGTGGTGGCCAAACCAGTTGATCAACCGGTTGAGGTCAAAGATGGAGAAGAGGGAGTTGAAGGAAGGCAGAAAGAGGGAGTAATCGGCATAATCGATGGCACTGTCTTGGTTCAGATCACCCCATAGCACGGTTGAGTTGGAGTCGCTGCAATTTATCCCATCAATGCTCCAACACCACCCGCGGTAGGCTTTGATGGTTTCAGCGAGTTTGTGAAGATAAAAATAATCACCCGTGTTGAGCCATGAATAACTAATTAAATTATTTAATTTATCCGGGGGTAAGTTTATGATCCAGTTCTTTGCCATAAATATACTGTAACTATCAATCGGCATTAAATACCCTTGTTCTATACCGACCGCGGGTTGGGCATACACCTTGTACCATGTCGGTACGTTTTCTTCTACCCGTTTTACGTATGCTTCAGACTCTGGCCTTAGAAAGTCTTTCATAAACCGTGCCAACTCAGGAGTAAGGTCGGCAAACGGCAATAGGTACGCCCCATAGAGGCTTGTCCAGTAATGAGTTTTATTCTGGCCATCGGTAACATTACCGCTCCCACCAGAGTTAATAGTGCCCGTAGCACCACCCCAACCAAACCACTCCCAAGTTCTAACGCCTTGATTATCTAATCGATGAACTTGGCGGACATTGTCGATCGGTTTAGTCCAATTTTGGGTGGTGAGCTGAGCTGTCCAGGATGGTAAACTGCCCCCCCAAGTGTCGTTAGTTGACCAAAAGGGGTGGTTCTTATTTTGGTAAATGCGGGACCACCAATTAGGTCTTG
>CAYXRB010000013.1:29240-35939 GCA_964467565.1 uncultured Pseudomonadales bacterium
CTTCGTGGGTGGTGCCACATATTTCTGGGTCAATAATAAATTGGTTGGTATCAAACTCAAATTGGGTGTATTTGGCCATGGCAAATCTGAGCACAGCCATTCTGGCAAAAAGACCCCAGCCCACTTGTTCATGGGTCGTATCACCGGTTAATTGAGTTAATCGAATGTATCCAACTAGACCAGAGAAGAGTTGGTTCACTGAATGAACGGCGTTGTATTCTGGCCAGTGAGAAGATTGCCAGTAGAGGGTAGCCCAATCACGGTAATTCATTTCTGTGGTGACGATGTGCGTAGCCTGACTGGTCACTGTTTGATCAGGAATTTGTTGTGTCGCTTCATAATAACGAGCTAATCCGTAGAGATTCCATATTTTTGGTTCTCCATGGGTTCGGAAATATACGTGACGGTCATGCCAGGTTGATTGCAGGAGTTGAGTGGGAAAATTGGTAACCGTTCGTTGTGAGCCGGTATTGAAAGGCATACTTTTTTGAAATTCAGGAGGAAAAGAAGCCCTCTCAGATTCAAGATAGTCAAGAACTGATTGTTGGGAATTAGGGGGTAGAAGTGGTGAAAACTCTGATAGAAAGTAGAGTGTGTCGGCTGGGTTGTACCAATAGACATGGCCACGTTCGTCACATCCACCTCCCAAGCACCCCGGTACGTTAGATAAGAAGAGTCCAGGAATCAAATGACCAGAATTGGTTACCTTATTAACTTGAGTTTCAAGTTCGTTGATCAAGTTGGGCGGAACAATACCCTGTCTAAGGATTCTGCTTTCGGTTACATACTTACCAAGTCCAGTGATTTGAACTTCATAATGGTCCGTGTTGGCTACTCCCAACAGAGGGCCGATTTGAGTAAAATGGCCAGTGTTGACCACAGGCTGGTTGACAGTAAGAGGAAACCCATATTGATAGGCGATGGAAAGCATTGGGGGGAGGGGGGAAAAACCCACTTGATTAAACTGATAGCTAATAGTGACTGTATCGGTTAATTTATTATAGGTGTAAGTTTCGGTAACTTGGGTGGCGGCAACCAGATTGTTGCCCCAATTAAGGTCATCTACCAGAGTAAAGGATAAACTAGCAGCTTGCTGTGCTTTTAATGGAGTATTTGCTCCAAAGAAAAGAATTATTGGGATTAAGATAAGTTTAAATAATCTGGTATGGATAGGTTTCATGGCGTTAACACCGTGGCTCTCCTCGCATTAAGAGTGTTTTCGGTTGTGTGGTAGATCATGCCGTTGGCGATGACTGAGGGGGTAGTGCCTGCTCCTTGGATATTGTTAAAAAAATAATCACTATCAGCGTGATAAGCAGGAGTGAGACGATTTATTCGGTTATCAAGGTGCCAGGTCCAAGATCGGGCAACATTTCCTTCCTGAACATGAGAAATAAAAATAAGTCTACCCGCACCACTGGTGCATGAGTTTTCGTCTGGATTGGTGGAATATTGATTCCCATCCCAGAGAACTTCGACGATTCTTTTTGAATTGGCGTCAAGCCTGGACCAACCGCTGCCCCAGGTACTATTCCATAGCGCTGGTCCAATTACATAGCCATCACCGTCAATTGAAGGAGGACAGGTAGCTCCGTTCATGGTGTTGGCGGTAAAATGCGGCATAACTATCTCTTGGCCTGTCAGCTTATTAAAAACATACAGATTTTTGGTTCCTGGATTAGCGACATAGTTGTCAATGATTGATTGTTGACCATCTAAAACCGATTGACTATAAAGCCCCGTGGTTCTGGGTAGAGCGGGATTACCTGCAATACCGCCATAGAGTTTGAGTGGCCGGACAAAGACGAAGCCGTTGTGTACTAAAGGCCAATAATCTTTGAAAGCAGCCCCAGCAATGAGACCTGCGGGTGTTTCCCATTCGATAGAGCCGTTGGTTGAGTGGAGTGCATATAACTTAAGATTATTTGCGGCAACGTATAGTAGACCCCCATCATAGGCAGACGACATAAAAATGTTCGCAGGGAGTTGAGTCTGCCATACTACTTCACCATTACTCTGTTCAAGGGCAAAAAAGACACCGCTCTCGTGGCCGATAAACACCCGCCCTTCGGTTAACAATACTGCAGTTGAAAATCCAGAACGTAAGTGGGAGTCGAATATCCAGGCAACAGTACCGGTTTGGGCGTCAAGAGCATAAATTTTGGAATCCATAGAACCAAAGAAGACACGATTTCCTGCTACGCCGGCAGTTCCTAAAACCGGTCCAAGTGTTTGGTTATTGTTATATTCCCAAAGAATCGCCCCTGTTTGAGCGTTAAAAGCATAAAAGGTACCCATTTGGGTACCAATAAAAAGTCTTCCGTTTGCCACTACGGGTTGAGTTTGAGGATATAACCGTTCGGGTTTTCTTCCTCGATTCAGGTTGCTTTGAGCAAAACCAAAAGCCCAGGCATTACTTATCGGCCAGTCAATGTTATTGGGTGAATATCCGGACCGGCGAGTATTATGTTGGAGTTGGCACCAGTTTTTAGCATCGTTCTCGTCACAAACAGTCTCTTGGGCAGCCGCAATAGTGGAGGATAGGGGATTGGGTAGCGGCGGACGCCGACTATGGTAATAACCAAATCCAACACCGAGGAGTAGTAGGGGGAGTACTAAAAAAAACCTTCGTGGGAATGCCATGGGACGAGCCTTACTAGCATATATCGATGTAGGCTGAGTATAGCAAAAAAACCTAGGGAAGTATCTGGTGGTCACAAAAGGGAACCAAACCTGCTTACCAGGCGGTTAAGGTCAAAGATGGAGAAGAGAGGGCCGAAACTTCTGAGAAGGAGTGAATAGTCGGCGAAATCTATGTCTTGATCGTGGTCTAAATCGCTTTCAGATCCTGGTGCGAAAGTGGGATTTATCGGGGGAACGTCGCCTAGTTTATAGGCGATATCGGAGGTTAGATTGGTGATGGGCAGACTCACATTACCTGTGGCGTCGGCTGTGACCATAAAGGTTTCGGAGATGGTACCACTTGAGGTATTCCACGCTTCAACCGGATACGCCTTTATGGCTTCAAAACCACTTAGCGTTAATAGGGTGTTGCCTGGGACCACGGCTGAGGGGTTGTGGACAACGTTGTCCCAAGTGTGGGTAATATTATCGACCCATAAAAGCGTTCTGGCAGTTGCCTTATCTTTAATACCCCAGGCCCTAATAGCGCCACCACTGGAGTTTGTCGAAACAATTTGTTGATTTAGGGTGCGATCAGTGCCGATTTTTTCGTAGCGGCCATTGTGAGGCCGTTCATTTTCCATGAATTGGGAATAGGCTAAGAACATGTTACTGAGGTTATTTTGGGCGGAAGGGAAGTGACAGTTGGGGTCGCTGGCAGAACAGGTCATGAAAAGCCGGGGGTACCACTCACCATCACAGGAATCACCTAAGGTGCCAAGGTGCGCCCATAATTTCTTATGAAAGTAGGTGCCAAGAGGATCTTGTTGAATGTCGGTGTGTTGTGGTTCGGTACCGGTTAGGGCTAAACCACCTTCCCCGCGGATAATGGGTTTGGTGTAGTTATAGGTGGAGCGGTAGTCGTCGAACCGGCGGCTGCATTCATTAACATATTGGGCTGAATCTTGCCAAGTATTGCTAATGACCTCCCAATTGCTGCTGTTGGTGTTGGCATACCAGTGTTTATCTGAATAATCCATTAATTGACCATTGGTGGGATCGGTCCAAAAACCACTCACCCAATAGCCCCAAAAGGAATTGGACATAAGGGTGGGGTGCGGGTTCCATTGCTTAAAGCGACGGGCAAAGGCAAAACTGGCCTCATAGGCTTCGGTGGTCAAATCATTTTCATTGTTGAACTCTACCGAATGGAGGGAGGGCGAATAGGACCACCGGGCAACAAAATAGCGGGTATAGGCGTTTTCGTACCAGCGGGCGGCCCGGTTTTCGGCTGCGTAAAAGTTGTTGGGGCAGCGGCCCCAGCTGCACTGATACCATTCGCCAATACTACCATCGGCCTGAAAGCGGTTTAAGATATTATCGTTTTTATGAAACACCGTTAGCTTGTGATAGACACCCATTTGCTCTGAGACTCTAAAAAGTTCGTCTAGTCTGGCGGCACTGGGCTGGTCAATATAGTTATAGGTGTCTGGATCAGGTCTGGTGAGGTGATTACTGCCCCAGTGCCCATTACCATCTTCGTCTCGAACAAGCGAGACTGAGTGAAGCAGAATAGTGCCTGTTTGAGGTTGGTTGAAGGGGGATGGGGCGTCGGTGGATACATACAGACCGCGGATACCAATACCAGCCACGACAGAATTGGTGGTGACTGCTTCGATTGCATAATCATGCCACCCATCTTGTTTGGAGTTGCAGGTTTGCCCTTGGCTTTCGTGGAATGAGCTGGAAGCACTGCATATATCGAGACGGCCAAAATTACCTAATTCTAGACGTAAAACCCTATCACCGGTGATTTTGGCCCGAACACTTAAACGGTATCGGGTGTTGGTTTTGAGTGGAACTGATTGAGCAGTGTAAAAGTAAGGACGAAAGCTGAATTTTTTGCCGGCAGCACTATCGACATCGGTAGCGGTGGTTGAACTGCTCCCGAAACCCCAGTTGATCCTCATATCATCACCGTATGGGGCAACTTGAAAATTAGCACCCTCTCCCGAGGCAAACCAGCGGATGAAGTTAGTTTTGGATTGACCGAGCCTTTGAATGTTTTGCCTAATTTTGGTAAGCGTATTAAAGGGGCTGCCCTGTTCAACGTTAATAAGGGGAGTTACAAACGGGGTGCCATCTGAGAATTCAAAATAATGAGGATCAGTTTGACTCGTGCGGATAAAACCCTTGGCTGAGGAATCGGTAACGATAAAACTGGAAACTGTTGACTGGGTGTTACCACCAGCATCGGAGGCAGATAACCGGTACTGCCAGGTGCCAATAAGTGTGGGAGCGAAACGACAGCGCCACTGTGGACTGCCTAAGGGAACAAAGGAGAGAGAGTTGCCGGAACCCAGTTCTTCCATGGGCTGGTGATAGAAACAAGGCAGAGTTTTGGCTTGACCCCAATCGGTTTGGCCGGGAGGCAAGAAGTGGGCGTCTACGGTGATGCCTTCTTGGGGGTTGATGCCGGGAGGGGGAGTAGGATCGAACGGGAAGTAGGGATTAGCATACTGGGTGGCAGAGAGGGAAAAGGTAACTTCAAACTTGGAATACTTGGGGACTTGGCCATTGGGGTACTGACTAGTGTTATCTGTAACACCACTGATAACGGGAGCGGCATGAGCTGTGTGGGGAAGAAGAAGTGTAAGCCCAAGGAGGATGGTAAGGCAGAACAGGCGCTTGATCATTTACAGTACCTTTCCAAACCAATCGACTAAGTGGTTAAAGTCAAAGATGGAGAAGAGGGAGTTAAATGAAGGAAGGAAGAGAGAATAGTCAGAGTAATCGATGACGGTATCGCTGTTAAGATCGGGGTTAAACGCACTACTAGAGTGGGCTTCGATCGCTGCCACTAAGTTTTGGATGTAGAACAAATCTCCGCGCTCAAAGGCGGGGACATCAAGATATTTTACAAGATCTTGGTATGGCTCGGCTAAAGCATATGCTTTAGCCATGAATATCGCGTTACGATCAAAAAGTACTTGATGGGTGCCCTCGCCAATTGTCTGATCAAAGTTAGCTACAAACCAATGCGGTGCCACTTTGTCATAGCGATCGACCGCATCTTTAATAAGGTTGGGCGAGTGATCATACAGATACTCACCCAGTTCAGGAGTCATATACATGAAGTTGCGCGCTACATTGAGGATTGCACCGTTGCCAATGATGACCGGTTCTTCAACGGTCATTTCACTCGCACGCTCTACCATTAATCTATCGAGTTCAGCGACATAGGGACTTAATTGTGTGCTGGTTTTTGGGTAGCCAGCTAATTCCCCAATTCCGATATATCCCATGTACCCGGCTATAAAGGCATTTTTAACATACGGAAGATAAGTGGAATTTGGATCTACAAGGTCTGATTCGGGAGGGATGATGGGTGCTAAATTACTGATACTAGTAAAGACTTGTTCTGCCAAACCGTTTTGTGGGGTGTCGAATTCTTGAACATATTTCCATTTTCCATATAAACCATACCTTAAATCCCATGAAGATTGATAAATACTTGACACGGGATTAAAGTTATCCATCCTAGTTTGGATCTCTGGGGGTGTTAAAAATGATTCTCGGGCTGTTCCCTGGTTCCATCCAATATGGACCCGATTGCCATAGGTATTGAATTCATTCTGAAGATATATCCTAGTTTGTTGCTGAAGGTCTGAGGGGAGATGGGGTAAGGCTTGTATTAACGTGGCTAAAGTTTCACCCGGATTATGGAAATATGACAAAAGATAGCTCATTCTACTGGGTTGGAGGTGATAACCTGCCAACCCAACGTAGGGAAAACCCGGCCTTAAGTGGCCAACCTCGACCATTTTTCGTACCTGTTTGGCAAGTTCTTGCTTTAGCGCGTCCTTGGAAGGCAGGAGTGCTGGTGATTCGAGATTAACGATCCTAGTGAAGCTAGATTTGAAGGGGGTTGTGGTGTTTGGGGTCATGGCATATACGGTGTTGGTGACTTGGAAATACAACTTGCCTTTATAGGGCACGGGAGCATTTTGGGTACCATGTAGGCCATACGCCCCAATACTAGAGTTTAGGCCTAAACTTTGACTGGCTGTGTACTTA
>CAYXRB010000014.1:0-17183 GCA_964467565.1 uncultured Pseudomonadales bacterium
GTTTCCCCGTCTAAATCAACATCATTGTCGAAACAGGGGGTTGGACCTGGTTGGTAAACTCTGTCGAACAGAGTATAACCACCCGTTAATCCATAACCGCACAGGTTGCTTTGGAATAATTCACTACCTGCCGCTAAGCTGGCCACGATATCATTTTCAGAATCGGTGCCATTGCCCGCGATCTTAGCCATGACGTCTTCTAAGAAGCAGTCACAACCAATGTCGGCCATATTAAAGCCGGCTTCGTTAGTGATGTCTACGTGTGATTTGACGTTACCCGTTAAGATGGCAACTAAACCGCCGGTATTATCGTCGGCATCGTTGTCACCGGTGTTGGCGTCAACATCAACATCGTTGCGGATACTGGTTAAGTTATCTTGGCGTAACACGTTTGCTTTTGCCAAAGCTAAAGCAATGTCATTGTCAGAATCAGAGCCGTTACCTTCAATTAAGAGGGTGACAGAACTTCCGGAACCTGATCCACCACTAATCCGGGCACTGTTAGCGTTCGCTACAGTTTCCAGCATAACTTTAGTATTCGCATTACCTGTCTTGATCACCACGTTGCCACCAGTGTTATCTTCGGCTGAATTGTCACCAGTTTCAGCGTCTACATCGACGTCGTTGTCAACGTGAGCCACGTTATTCTGGAACAATTGGGTACCAGATGACAGCCCTAAGGTTGCCTCGTTTTCACTACCCGATCCGTTACCAGAAATCTTTACTAACGCGTCACTGTCACAATCACATTGTTCGATGTCTGCCACGTTGCTGTTTAATTGATTCAAGACGTTTACAACAGTGTTGGAATTGCCTGTATCAACCAAAACATCGCCGCCAGTGTTGTCATTGGCGGTGTTATCACCGGTATTGGCTGTAACGTCAATATCGTTGCTAACGGCCGTCACATTATTCTGCACTACCGAAGTAGTCGATTGCTGTTGGACCGCCACATCAGATGTTGAGTCGGAACCATTACCGGAAATTATCAATTCAGTGGTACCTGCGAATGCCGGGAGCGCTGCTTGTAAAAGGAGTGACCCGGTGGTAAGCGCGGTGATTACTCGTTTGTTAAATTTGGTCATTTGTTTGTATTCACCTCCTTTCCTAAATATTTGTCCGTTTACAAAACGGAGGCCTCCGATACCAATCCCATATTATTAGGATTAGTTCCGAAGGCCTCCGAGTGCGGTCAGCCTACAAAATTATTTTTAAGGCTTATTTATTGTTCAGCTTGCCCTATAGCTTGGCTTTAAATTAGGTTTCCTTTGCGTCTTTTTTATATTTCGTACTGTTATCTGAGTGACGGTACACTCTTGCACGTATATTTCTATACTACCGTATGAATCAATGCTTTTAAGTGCCGCTGCTATTTCACCAACTAATTTTGGTGAAACATTTTTTGTCGAATAATCCATTCGCTACCCTCCGATTGCGGTTGGGAGTCTAAAGTATGAGTATGTCAATCAAAGTTTTAAGTAACTGCACTATAGTAAAGAGTTATATAAATTGTCAACAGTATCCTTGAAAGAATATTATAAGGATACTAATTAGAATTCGAGCGGGATCTGTGTTTTCTCACCGGTTAACTCACCCACTTGCAATAGGATTTGAGTATCATTTTCATTTATGGGGAATCCTAATCGCGTGGTCTTAGACGATATTGCTTGTACTTCTACTGGGTCGTTATGGATTTCGGGCGCCATCCACTCATTCAGGTTTCCATTGGTCGACAATCTAAAATAATCGCGGCTATCTACTTCTAAACCGGCGTTGGCGTCATTTTTGTATTTTAAGTTAATAATCAAAAACATCCGGCCGTCAATCGCGGTCGCCTTCTGGCCTTTTACCAGTATCTCTTTTCTCAATTCCGCATTGGTAACCGACATATTTAACATCGGCCCATTTTCCTCTTCTGATAAGGGATACGAAAAATCACGATTGATCTCAAACGTTGACACCGGTCCCGCTACACTCGTTCCCGTTCCGGTGGTGCTCACCGTCCCCAAGGCTTCACTGCTTGATCCCGGATTGCGAGAGAGAAGGGCATACAAACCCCACAACGGCAAAGCTACCGCAGCCACCATCACTAATAGTTTGGTAATTTTTTTAACCGGTAACCTTCGCTTAAAGGTTGCATTATTTTGAAAAGAGGTAACGGGCAATACCATAAAAAAACCCCATGCGGGGCAGGCATATCACTTTAAACGTGTACTGTTAAAAAGTATCCTAACCTGCCCTCAATAACTTGTCAATTAGTAACCTTATAGTAGTTGTGAATATAAAGGTATTTATGGATATATACAACTATTTTATAAATAAATTTAGGCCTTTATTAGTAAATTAGCCATATAAAAAGTATTATTATTCGGTTTATCAATATAGTTATATTTCATGATTCTTTGTTGTCTTAATATACATAATGAACTTTTAACCTAACACATGCATTTCCAGATACCTTACCTCTTATAGATGTAAATTGTAAGGAAAATGTGTGAACTATGTGAGCTTCAACCTCAGGCGTTTATCCAACCACCAACCAGCTGCAATTCCCATCCAATCCACCAGCAAATCGAATACCGAAGCAACCCTGCCTGGTACCAAAGACTGGTGTAGCTCATCGCTTATGGCGTAAAAGCAGCTTATTAGTACCGCCAGTCTGCCGGCATTATTTGATACTGCTGGTGTTAAACGCAAAGTTCGCACCCAGAGTAAGTAGAGGACTAAATACTCGATCCAATGCGCCAAAATCTTTAATAAGGTGTCCACCGTTACCTGGGGGGCACTGGGGAGCTTTGATTGTGCCGACACTAAGAAGATTAAACCCATCCACAGTAGGGGAGGAGTAAACCGCTTAAACGCCATGATGTTGTTCATCACTTCTTTAGGTAATGGGACCATTTTTCTATTTTTCCCGACTTAAACAGTATCAACAATCCACCCCCAATCATACTCGTTCCGCCGATTAGTAACCACGGTTCGGCTATTGCGTCAGGTGTATCCACATAAATTTGCCCGGCTCCCAAGGTCACTTCGTTTACTTCATCAGAACGGTACCTGCCTGCAGCGCTGCTCTCCAGAACTGTGCTCCCTCCGGTAGCTTCAGGCTTTTCATCTAAACTTATTCCCCGTATCGATCCAATACCCAAGGTAGTATGTTCCGTCTCGCTATCATCATTCGTTAGCCTGGTTTCGTTTTCAATGTTAATCGCCTGCGTCGGTAAAATGTCTATATCGCCCCTCTCAACAGCTGTGTTTTCTAAAGGGCTGTATCTGTTTATTTGTCCTTTGGTCACACTCGTGGTCATTTGCCAATTGCCATTGTGCCGTATCCAAGCGGTATTTTGCTCACATTGGCCGTAATCAAGTTCATCTATTATTGCACCGTTTGCGTCAATTAATTCTACCGTATCTCCGCCATTATTTAAAAAACCCGTTGGCCACTCAAACACCACCAACTCCCGAGCCGGTGCGGTAATTAACACGGTCTGTATATTTCCGCTCCGGTCTTTAAATCGCGCGCTTGCCTCGCTTATTAGGCTGTTCGAAGTGTTGAACAACTCAATCCATTCCACATCCCCGGGCTTTGGGCACGCATACACCTCAGAAAGAACCATTCCGCGGATCGAGATTGGCCTTGGTGTTATTGATGGTGCGGTCGTGATTGAAGGTGTACTCTGAGTTCCCACAGGTAGGTCTTGAGGTATGTTTGGGCTTCCTCGGGTCGGTTCAGACAGTTCATACACAACCGCTCCCGAGTTGGTCACGCCCCTGGACCATGTCTTACCGGGGGTAGCACCCGCTTCTTTGCCATAAGTTACTTTATCAACTACACTCTCATCCGGCCGGGTTAAGGTAAGCGTATCCCCGTCGTTATTTAAGCCAATTTTGGTTGTGTCGTACTCCAACACCAATAATCCCTTACCGCCAATAATCGTTTCCGGCAAGGCAAAGGCACCCTCAATTCCTTTGGCGGTATCAAAAAGTTTCCACCCACCCAGTTGTACCGCTTCATCCGTCAAGTTCTCCAACTCAATCCATTCACTAGTGTTTCTGCCACCCACCGGATTGATCATTAACTCCGAAATTACCGCTTGCGCCTCAACCCTAAGCGGTATTAACCCGCTTATCATCCACAGTAAGCCAGAACACCATCCAGCTTTCCGCCAGCTCATCATTATGTTTAAGGCTAGCAACCAGAGAACGAACTTTCAAGTCATCTATGGCGCCGTACACGTATCCTAAAAAAAATTCCAACCACGCTTCTCTGGCTATCCCACCACATCTATTAATTCGAGTAGTCAGGGCTTTAAAATCCCATCTATCCTGGTCTAAGCCAGATTTTTTACCCGCTTGCACTCAAAAAAAATTCAAACCCTCTCTGCCATCTCCAATCCGTCGGATAACCGGGTTTAATAATTCACATGCAAATAGTACGAAGAAATACCGTCGGTATGTTCAACCCTAACGTACCGCAGCGTCCCGCCGCCACAGGCAATAGCCCCCCGATATAATACACCGCCTTGGACCGCACTCACATCATAGTTATCGTTATTGACCATATCTATTCCCGTATGGGGTTTACCGCCGTAGTATCGCAACGTTGCCGCATAAAAAGTCATTCCATATCCCTGAGTTATCCGCACCGGTTCGTTAATTGGCCATCGCCAAGATCCGCCAAACCCAAAGGGGCCGTCCGGTGAATTATCCCACACTACCGACTTGTTGCTTAAATAGTCGGCTGGGTTCAAATTGACCTTGTCCTTGGCGATTTCTAAGTGTAAATGGGCGCCGCTACTACAAGCTGATGCCCCCGGTATCACACTGGCAATCTCGTCACCCTCTTTCACTTCACCCACGCGCGATTCCTGCCCGGCCCCCGCGATAATCGACTGGATCGCTCGGATTTCGGCCAAAGCTCTAGCTAATTGTTCCTGAAATCTTTTCTCGTCGTTACGTGTGACTGTTAATGCCGCTTCTTTTTCCTTTTGTTGTTGGTCTAACGAAGATTTTTTAGCAATCAGCGTTTTCTGCAGGCTTTCAACCTCTGCTTGCTTTTCCTCCTTCAATTTCTTTTGGGCGTCATAGTTGTTCTTTGCCTCTTCTAACGAGTAAATCACTACCCGGTCGTTCTGTTGGCTGGCTTTAAAGTATTTGTACTTTTTCATCAAATCACTTAAACCCGCGTTAGTCAGTAAATAGTAAATCGGTTGTGTCGACGCACTTTTATAACTCGCATTCACCCGGTTAATGAGAAGTTCGGTTAACTTGTCCAGGTTCATATCTAACACTTCAATCTTGCTGTTTAAAGCCTCAACCTGATCGGTCAGAATCAAGATTTCCGTTTCGGTCGCGTCAATCTCTTTCTGCGCCAACTGGATGCGGGTGTTTAGGTAGGTCACCGTTTGGGCCAGAGTTTGTTTTTGCGACTGCAGCTCGGTTATCTTTTGTTGGAGTTCTTCAATTTCCTTTTTTTTAGCCGACAACGCGTCTTCTGCCACTACCACACCTTCGTAGAAAAATCCCGTTAACAACGAAAAAAATGCCACAAAAACCACTATCAAACCGATACGTCGCATGAAATCCAGGATACCGTTTACGCTGCTTTCGATCAAGTCCTGATCACTTTCCAAAACGGGACGATGCCGTACTGCCCGTGAGCATTCCCAGCCATACCGCAATACCGGCGCTAATCGCCCAAACTAAAAAGATTGGCGTGACCGTGAGGGGAAGTAGGGGGATGTCACCCAAAAAATCCATCAACGCCGGAGTAGAGTAGAGTAAAAGGATGGTGGTCAATATCCACGCCAAGGTCGATGAAATGAAACCGTAAAACGCCCCCTCCAGTACAAACGGCCCGTGAATGAAAAAAGGAGTTGCGCCCAACAACCGCATTGTGGCGATTTCTTCTCGCTTGGCAGCCACTTTCATCGAAATGACAATTGTCATTACCAACACCGACAGTAATGCTAAAATCGCCACTAGTATTAAGCCGCCCAAACGGATTCCTTTCGTCCATCGGGTTAAAGCATCAATCACATCGGATTGGTACACCACCTCGTCAACTCCTTGCACCTTTTCCAATTCGGTTTTAATTTTGGGTAGATCGAGGGCATTCCGGGCAGATACTTCTAACGAAGGCGGTAAAATATCGGGTGTAACCATTTCCAAAAGTAGCGGGTCGTCTTTATTTTGTTCCTTATAAAACTCATAAGCGTCTTGTTTTGAGACGTACGCCACACCCGACACATACTCCTGCTTTTCCAATTCCTGTTTTAAAGCAAGAATTGCGCTTTCATTTACTTCATCGGTAAAAAAAGCAGTCACCTGGGGCCGCGTTTCAAAGTAATTTAATATCTCTTCCAGACCATAAGTCAGGAGCATCGTAATCTGGCCTACAAAAATCGTTAGCGTCAGCAACAGTATCGCTGCCAAAGCCTGGTAAGGTGCCCGACGAATATTCCGCCACATGTTGGTTAAGACTCGCTTTAACATACACTTTTGTATTCTTTGTACGCTAGTTTTCCTTTAAATCCACGGTATCGAGTGTGTTTTCGGCTTTGGTTATGTCCTCAGTTTGCTGGCTTTGGACAAGTGGTTTGGGGTCGGTGTCTTTTACGAGCCTTCCTTGCTCCAGAATAAGCGCCCGCTTACCGCTTTTTTTTACCAAATCCTCATCATGAGTCGCCATCATTACCGTTGTGCCGTGTTTTTGAATCCGCTCCAACAACTCCACAATTAATTGCCCGTTATTCCTATCCAAATTACCCGTTGGTTCATCGGCAAACAAAACGGCCGGGTCGGTTGCCAATGCCCGGGCTATGACTACCCGCTGTGATTCACCACCCGATAATTGGTTGGGGAACTCATTTCCCTTGCCTTCCAGCCCGACTATCTTCAGTAGTTCGGGCACGGTTTTTTTAACCGTTGCGTCTGTTTTCCCTACAATCTCTAAACCTAAAGAAATGTTTTCTGCCGCTGTCCGGTCGGGCAATAATTTGTAATCCTGAAAAATCACGCCAATCTGTTGGCGTAGTACCGGCAGTTCCTTTCGTTTTATCCTAGACAAATAAAAGTCTCCCACCTGTATTTCGCCATTGCTTAATGTATATTCGCGGATCAAAAGCTTCCCGATAGTGGTTTTGCCGGCCCCCGACGCTCCCATAAGATATACAAATTCACCTGGGTCCACCCGAAAACTTAAATTTTCTACCGCTATACTGTTGCCAAATTGCTTGGTTGCTTGGGTAAAAACGATCATTACAGGTTACTCCGATTATTCGGCTTCCTCTTCTTCAATCTGAAGCGTGGATTCCGAAGCTTCGGCCGCGTTAAGCTCCTTTACCTGTACTCTGCCAACATCCATGAGCCAACCGGCCTTTTGGGCGTTAAACGTCTCCCCCCATACCTGGACGCGCGCGTTTAAAAATAAATCTAAATCCAGGACCGTTGATGTTAAGAAAACATACTGCGTTTGGCCACCTGGACGCACTAAATGGTGCGACCCTTCGCCTTCTAAGCCACCTTTAACCAAAACACCTTCGGCTAAATCAGGAAAATCAGCCTCATCTTCGGCACCGTACACCTTACCCACTTCGACTTGATCAGGAGCTAGGGTTACTGGTACTGTAGCCGTCCCGCTACCCCGTCCGCCCAGCGGAAAAAACGAGTACAGGGCAAACCCGCTGCCGATGCCCGCGAGCACCACCACGGCCGCCATCACTCGACTCATGCGCAGCTCTACTTTGGTCATTGAATCAACATCGTGCGCCATAGGTCTCCTTACGCCCCTCATCGTACCATAGGCTCGAAACCACTCTCAACCCGAGTTCTTGCATGTACTTTATAGCCCGTCCCCAAGCATATTTTCCATTGTGGTTAGTGCTGTCAACCCTTTAATCACCAAATTATGAATGAGGTTGAGTATAACCAGACATACACAATATCGGTCTCGATGCATCAACTTTTTTTTGTATATTGTAGTGAAGTTCACGCTCCGCCGACACCATTCCTAAGAACATTTATTCCAGGGCATCAATAAAATATCTCAATTTTTTCTTCCGATATATCTACAATCACCAAATACAGTTCAAAAAATTTCTTCTAGTCTTGCAGTCGCAATTCTGCCTCAATAAATTGTTCCAAATCCCCATCCAGTACTCCGACGGTATCCGAGGTTTCCACCTCTGTCCGGACGTCTTTTATTAATTGGTAGGGGTGGAGCACGTAATTTCTAATTTGAGTTCCCCAACTGGCCATTTTTGTCCCTTTTAATCCGGCCAAAGTTTGTTCACGTTCCTGTTCCTGTTTTTGCCAGAGCTTGGCAGTCAGGAGTGATAAGGCTATCTTACGATTTTGCTCCTGGTATCGCTCCGAACTACTCTCGATTACAATTCCCGAGGGCATATGCTTCAGCCGAACGGCGGTATTTACTTTATTCACGTTCTGTCCGCCCTTTCCACCCGCTCTAAAGAATTGCCACTCCACCTCTTCCTCACGGATTTCCACATTCTCTGCCTTGTCAATCTCGGGTAATACCTCCACTAAAGCAAAACTAGTTTGGCGCAACTTATCGGCGTTAAAAGGTGATTGCCGTACCAATCGGTGAGTACCACTTTCTTTTTTTAAATATCCAAAAGCAAATCTGCCGCGTATCCACAAGGTAGCAGATTTAATCCCCGCTTCGTCCCCGCGCGAAATGGATATCAGATCGGCTTCCCATCCGCGCCGCTCGCACCAACGGGTATACATTCGCAAAAGCATTTCGGCCCAATCCTGCGCCTCGGTACCTCCCTGCCCGGAATGAATCGATAGCAAGGCGTTTTTCTCATCAAAGGGTCCGTTCAGCAGCAAGCGGATCGACACTTTCTTCCATGCCCGCTGTAATTCCGCTGTTTTATTTTCAATGTCTTTTACAATTGAGTGGTCATTACTTTGTGCGGTCATTTCCAATAACTCCATTTGTTCGTTGCTGCCATCAATAATGGCGTCAATCTCGCCCACGTCCTCTTTTAAACTAGCCAGTCGTTGCATCGTTTCTCTAGCCTGCATGTCGTCTGCCCAAAAATCGGGCTTAAGGGTTTGGGCTTCCAATATTTCAATCTCCTGTCTCTTTTTTGGCAATTCAAGTGTTTGCGCCACCTCTTGAGCTTTGTTAATAAGTTGTTCTAACTGAGCTTTTAGTTCATCCATATGATTAAATGATGACCTCTATTTACCTATTTTCGGTAAAAAGTATGGTAATACAGCAGTGCACTTATGGTACGCGCATCAAGTATGGTGTTGTTTTTAATTTTTTCCAAAGCCTCATCAATGCGCATTTTTACCACTTCAATTGGGTAAGGTTCGTCGCCTTGAATTCTTTTTGGATGTAAATTTTTGGCTAAAAAAACGTAACCGGCTTGGGCACCAATGTAACTTGGTAGTATATCCGATCGGTACATCAGCTCAATCGAATCGGCAGTCATGCCCAGTTCTTCCATCAACTCCAACCGCATCCTCTCAACCGGGTCTTCATGAGCATTTAACCCGCCGGTGGGTAAACCAAACGACTCGGTTTCAATACCGGCCATGTAGTGTTTAAGAAGATACACACTTTCGCCTTCAACCGGCAGCGCGCTCACTCCGGTTAGTACCTTAAAGCGCACTACTTCATAGGTATCGGTTTTTCCGTTTCCAAAATCCAAATCGTGGGCTTCAATCATCACCACTTTACCGTCAAACAGACTCTTTTTATTTTTTAGTTTTACCATACCTGCATTGTAATTCACCCGCGGTATTTTAAAAAATCTGCACCCACTTTTTTACATCCCCCAACTTCAACAAAATTTTCCCTCTTTTGATTCAAATTCCACATTCAATGAATCGATATATCGATACATTGAACTAGATCACTATATTACATCAGCCCCCAACAAAATACTCTACTACCCAGGCATAATAGTTAAATCACCATTAGTATCCAAAACTCTATGAACATAAAAAATATTTAATAAAAACAATCCTAATGCGATTACTATTCGGTTACGTTCGCCGCCTCGGTAGCTTCGTTAACCACATCTTGGCAAAACTGCTGCTTTACCTTATGAAATTGGTCCGCTGGCAGCTGCTTTACTTGTTCGGTTAAATCCTGCACGTATTCATCCACCACAATTTCCGTTTCCTGGCCGGTCAAGGCTGGCGGTAAAGTCGTCTTTTGTGCCCACCCCACCACCGCGTCTTTGGCTTGGGTAAAAGCTCCCAGTACTTTACTCGATGTCTCCGGGTTCTGCTCACCAAATTTTTCTTTTGCCTCGCTTATACTCTCGCGCCACGATTCATTCGGCAATACTGTTGGGTTATACACCACATACCCGGCGGCAATCAGTAGCACTAACAATAGTGGTGATTTAAAAAGTAAGCGTAGCATCTGTGCTCCAATAATAGCATTAGTCTTCTACTCAAGGTGTTCCTACCACTGCCTTGCCATCAATACGACACATATTCAAACACTCATATCTTCAAACATAGCCAATTTTAAGTATCCCTATTCATACCGTAATGCTTCTATTGGCGACAACATTGATGCTTTCCGAGCCGGATATACCCCAAATACGATGCCCACCAGCACCGACACGCCAAAAGCCAGTCCCACCGCTTCTAGCGTTACTTGGGCGGGGAAAAATGGCCGAATGGCTGCAGCGCCACCAGAAGCCACGAGTACTCCAATTAAACCTCCCAATACACTCAACACTACTGCTTCAATTAAAAACTGCCATAGAATTACCTGGGGTGTTGCGCCTAATGCTTTGCGCAAGCCAATTTCTCTCGTCCGTTCGGTCACCGAAACGAGCATTATATTCATAATGCCAATCCCCCCCACCACCAACGAAATTGCCGCAATTCCCCCTAAACCAGCGGTAAGCATATTTAATATGGTGCTAATCACATTTAATATCTCCGACTGCTCAAACACGCTAAACTCGTCACTTTCCAAATTTCTTCGGGTTAAATAATAATTCTCAATTTCAGCAATCCCGTTTTTTATATTGTTCGAATCTTTGGCTTTAGCAAATACCCTCATGATCATTGGGGTGTCAAAGGTGTTAAAAAATGCTCTCAACGGTATATAAATATAGGTATCAAAACTGGGCCCACCAAAACCACCTCCTTTTTTCTCGGCTACTCCAATCACCCTATAGGTAGTAGCGTTTATTAACAACCGTTTTCCTACCGGGTCTACACCTCCAAATAAGTCATTGGCAACTTCAAAGCCCAGCACTGCCACCCGCTCGGAACTATCCTCTTCACTGTGGTTAAAGAACCTGCCTTTAATTGTCTTGGTGTTAGTAATCGACGAGTAGCTGTAATTAACACCGGCGATTGTTAGCTTCTTATCTTGCCCTTTATAACTTACCTCCGCCGCGCCAAACGAAAAAGCACTCACATCATCAACCGAGGGGAGCTTTCTGATTTCTCGTATATCCTTAATATCAATTACACTCTGGGTTAATGACGTAACCGACTCACTGCCAAAATCACTAGTACCACCGCTTTGACCAAAAACATCCCCGCTGGCAATAAAAATATTATTTGACCCGAATTGTTCAAATTGTTGCGTAATAAAAAATTTTAAACCATTACCAATTGCCACTAATAGAATCACCGCCCCCACCCCAATTATCACCCCCAGCATCGTTAAAAAGGAGCGTGACTTATTACGCCACAACGAGCGCAATGCAATCAAAATTAAAGTCATTACAGGCATAGTTTTAGTGTCGTTTCGGGTAAGTCTTCGTGTCCTTTTTACCCCATATAGTCAGTTCATCGCGCATTATCTGACCGTCTTTCATGGTTATAATTCTTTTTGCAATCTGCGCCAGCTTTTTATCGTGGGTCACGAGCACCACTGTCTTGCCTTGGTTATTTAACCGTATCATCATTTTTTTAATATCCTCACCCGATACACTATCCAAATTACCGGTTGGTTCATCGGCAAATAAAATTGCCGGATTATTTACTAAAGCTCGCGCAATCGCCACCCGTTGTTGTTGGCCTCCCGATAGTTTCCCTGGTGTATTTTTCATCCGATCCCCCAAACCTACTGTTTGTAAGGCCTCCTTTGCTCGTTTACTCCGTTCCCGTTCTGCTACGCCGGCATATACTAAAGGTAAGGCCACATTTTCCAGGGCACTCGTCTTAGGTAACAGATTAAACGCCTGAAACACGAAACCGATCACGGTATTCCTCAGTTTTGCCCTCTCTTCTTCAGAATACTGCGTTGTCGCCACACCCATTATTTTTACTTCCCCCTCACTGACGTGGTCCAACAATGAAGCGACGTGTAAGAAAGTCGATTTACCCGACCCCGAAGGACCAACCACTGCCAAAAATTCCCCCTCTACTATCTGCACACTCACATTTTTAAGCGCGAATAAAACATCATCACCCAGCTCGTATTTTTTAAAAACGTTACTCAATTCCAACACCACTTTAGACATATTTAAATCATTTACTCATTATTGGTAGGTACCACCACTGCATCATCAACCGTTAATCCTTCAATAATTTCAATATAATCCTCCGACTCAATTCCGGTTTTAATTGCCACCAAATCCACTTCTTCACCCCTTTTAACCTCAACAAATTCACCGTCTTCCCGGCTAATGAGCGCATCCAACGGTATACTTAATACGCCGTTTCGCACATTCAAAACAATCGCGCCCTCACCGTTCATCCCCAATTTATAGCGCAGATTGCCATTTTCAACCGGTAATGTCACTCTCAGCTCGTAGCCTGTACCACCTCCCTCGGTTGCTTTGGCAGAAAACCCAATCCACCCGATAGTGGCAAATATTTCTTCGTCGGCATAGGCGTCAAAGTGCAATTTCACCGCCTGTCCCTCTGCCACCTTTGCTATATCTTCTTCATCTACCACGCTGGCAAAGTAAATACTATTCGGGTCTACCACCTCGATTAAATCGGTCGGGAATACGGTTGTTCCCGGGTTGGGTTGATCTACCCTGGTCACCAAACCGGCAATTGGGCTGCTTAAAGTTGATAAACGTATCGCCAAATCCCGTATCTCGACTCCTAAAGCGCTGTTGCGCACATCCAACTGGGCGCTTTCCACAGTTCTTCGTTCTTCCTCGGTTAAACCGCTTTCGCTGTAGACATCATTTTCATCCAGTGTTGATTCAAACTGTCTAAAAATCTTTCCGTGGGTATTAAGGTCAATTTGCATCTGTTTTTCTAAACTGCGGGTGTCAACTTTAGCCAATGCCTGCCACTTGTTCACCATGTCGCCTACATTCACTCCAACCCAAGTCAAGCGAGATGCCGAAGGAAAAGATAATTTGGCTATGGTCAGGGCGTTAACGTAACCTGATATATCCAAAGTTTCTTCAATATTTCTAAACTGCGGGTGTACAGTGTTTATCACCTCGCCTTTTTCATCTTGTCCCTGCCACCACCACAAACCCCCCACCAGTACCACCACAAAACCTGCCAACAATAACTTCCTTCGCCACAAAAATAACCCCACATTTTGGACTAATTTCATACACTTTTAAACTATAGATGATTACTCAGATTAATTATACGCCTTTTGTGCCCTTAACCGCTGTGAATTCCAAAACTGACCCCGTCTGCAGAGTTTATCCGCGTCTGCTTTATTTTTTAACACCATTTCTACGGTTGTTTCTAAATAAATCCCGTTTTGCGAACCCTTAACCAACAGCACATCTCCGGCAGTAAGTTCTGCTCGCAGCGCCTCTCCAGCTAAATGGGCAGTGGCAAACCATCTCACTCTGCCTTGCCCATCCTCGGCCTCACAAACCGGCAAACCGAAATCCTGCATCAGCGGGCCTACCAAATACAATCGATCACACACTTCAAGTGCTTTTCTTACAATACTTTCGTGGGCTGTTCGGCTCAAGGCCCCCAGCTCACGCATGTCTCCCAACAATGCTAACTTTCTTTTTCCGGGTAATTTACTCAAAAGGTTCAGCATATCCAAAACCGGTCCTGGTGAAGCGCTGTAACTGCTATCAATAATTGCCGATCCGTTGATTCCCTCCAACCTGCTACTGCGGGAGCGGGGGATAGTAAAGTGCTGTTTTAATAAGTCACACCCTTCTTGTAAACTAAAGTCCTCATCCAACGCTAGACAAAGTGCTGCCGCCAACACTTGGGCGTAGTGTTCGGGCAGAATATATCCACTCAAATCTAAATGACCAATGTCCTTCTCTTCACTCGTGTTTAAAAATTCAATCTTGGTCCCTTCAAGCGTCACCTTCCATTTCTTTACCACTACATCAACTCCAGATGCCTTTTCATCGCTAAATCCCATTACCGTCGCTTTAGTTTTTTTTCTAAATGCCCACACATTCCCATCGTTTGCATTCAAAATGGCCAGTCCGTTACTAGGTAGACTTTGGATTAACTTTCCCTTTTCGGCAGCAATTTTTTGTGTAATGGCGTGGTTATTTTGTGCTTCTTCTTGTCTATTAGCCAGTAGGCTTGGATCATTATTTTCAAAACCCTGGGCGTGTGCGTTTAATGCATTTAAAAATATTGCCGTCCGCGGGCGAATTATTGTTAGCAGGTATTCCATATTCTTGGGTGGTGTCAAACTATCAATTCCCATCTCCACTATGTATTTCTCATATGGTTTCCATAGGGTTAAAAATCGCCAGGGCGCCAAAAGGCACATCCTCAGCCAATCTAAAACAGTAAAATCTTTTGGGTGAATCTCCAAAATATCCAACGGCAATCCGGATTCCGAATTAGCCTTATAACTCACTTTTGTCACATACTTATCCTTCAAAATCGCAAACACCGCATTCTTACAGCTTGTTTTTCCCGCACTTCCGGTTATCCCAATCACATCCGGCGCATATTTCTTATAGTGCAGTCGTGCCCAAAAACGCAACCAGAATAAAACGCCCAAGCTCATGTACCGTTTCATGACTATATTGTAACCATAAGTGTTCCTAGCTTGCATGTAACAAGTATCACCTTAAAGTCCAATGAATCGATATATCGAACTAATAACCTCAATAAAAAATTTAAACACACACTCCCACAATCTTCCGCGATCAGTAATTAAGTTAAATTATGTCCAATCTACTCCACCTTCATTGACACCATTTTGTCGCCAATGGCGATGCTTTCTACCACATCCATTCCTTCAATTATTTCACCAAAATTGGTGTACTGGTTATTGAGCCACGAACAGTCTTGGGTGCAAATAAAGAACTGGCTGTCATTGCTCACCTTTATATCACCCCCGCGGGCTACCCCGACACTACCGGTCTTAAACGGCATGCTGTTAATCTCGGTTGGCATTGTGCCGCCTCCCATGCCCGTTCCCTGGGGATGTCCTCCCTGGACCACCCAGTCTTCGACTCTATGAAAGGTTAAGTTATTAAAGTAGCCAGCTTGTGCTTTGCTCGCAAAATTCGCTACGGTATTTGGCGCTTCTTGGGGATATAACTTAATCGTTATAGTTCCTTTATTAGTAGTAATCGTCCACGTATTACCGGTCGCGGTGTTTTCTGCTTGTTCATTCATACTTCCTTGCCCTCCTTCATTGGGCGCCTCGGACCTCGTCTCTTGAGCCATAGGTTGCGTGGGCGCTATCGATAATTGGTCATCAGATGGCTGGACCGATTGATTAACACAGCCCCCAAGAATCAGAGCTGAGATAACAATTATTGTATTCCTTATCATAGTCTATCCTTTCAAACTGTGTAGTTGTAACTCAAGCAAATTGGTTTATCAACCCGCACTTTCGTCAATCAGGCCCACGTGCTACAGTCAAATCGTGTGGTTTTGTCAATCAAATTAATCACCGTAGGAGAATTCTATGACCGACCCCCAATCTCAATTACCCGCTCCCAAACCTGATCCGGCGCTACCCTCCAGCGATGACCCTGCGTTACCCGCCGGTGCTCAAACCCTACAACCACTAGACGTCGAATCTCTAAACGCTACCCAATCGTTAGTGCAACGCTTAGCCGATCAAATGGATGAGATCAGTCTTAAGCAAAAAGAGCTAAATACCATGCTCAAGAATATTTTTGACAACGACACCACTCTTGCAGAGGCTAAAAATGCAGCCAAAGAGGCGGCGAATGCGGTGAAAACCCGCCAAGCCGATTTAAACAATAGTCAAGAAGTCAAAGAGGTGAAGCTAAAATTATCCGAAACTAAAGAAGACCTAGCCATGATCCAAGACTCGTTGAATGTTCACCTGGTCAATTATTACCAGATGACCGGTGCCACCAGTTTTCCCACCAGCGATGGGGGAGAGCGTGAATTCTCACTCCTGGCCAAACTAAAAGGCAAAAAAGCCTGATTCTTTGTCTATATCTCAACTTCACTCACGCACTAAAACTATAACGGTATCATCTTCATAACCCTGTACGTAGGAGTCTTTAACATCGGACTGTATTGTGTTCCACTTAAAAGATTTATTCAGTACCAAGTATTTTGGTTGAATCTGCTCAACCGTGTCTAACAGACTTAAATCAGACACTCTCATCTTGCGTACCAAATCTTCCCAATCAAGCGGGGAGTAACCGGAATACCCGTTCACCAGCGTTTTTTCGTGCAAAGTTTGGTAGAGCATGGCGTAAATCTGTAGTTTTGTCAGCTCACCCTCCCCCCATCGAGAAATCGGTAATTCCATCACCACCCCTTCCGGCTGGTCCTTAAGCCACCAGTAAACTTTCGGATAATCAGATCTCGATGGGGCCCACACCGCCGGTAATGGGCGTAACTCACCCCATCCCACCAGAACCACCACCACCACTAATATTATTCGCTTGGTTGAAAACTGAGAAATTCCGTAAATACTAAGCGCCGTAATCATAAGAAAAGCAGGGTACACCCACCGCTCCACCGCCCGAACTCCCTTAAACCCGGGTACTGTGTAGTACAACCCAGAATAAGGTAGGGGAATGGGCGAGTTAAAAATTTTTACAGTTTCCCCATCCCACTTAAGCACCGGACCAAACGACATAATTAAAGCTATCAGGCAGACGAAAAGAATTGTTTGTTTAAGTTCTATCTTTTCTTTTTGAATTAAAAATGCCGCCAGCCCGGCCCCAATCAACCTCTGCCTCTCGTCCGCACTCCGGATCCGTAATGACGAACACCTCCGAACCGTCAAGTCCCAACCTCGGCTTTGTCAACCGTAC
>CAYXRB010000014.1:17193-23737 GCA_964467565.1 uncultured Pseudomonadales bacterium
TCAATGTATACAAACCCCAACTCCAGTACTTAGTTATCAAACTATTAACACTTAATGAAAAATGGGCTGCATCTTTAATACTTCTGCTCGCATCAAACCGGCTAGCCATTTGTAAATAGCCGTTAGCCACCATACCAATCACTACCATACTCACCATTAGGTTAATCACCACCATCCTCTTTAAAACTTTTAAGTGAAAACGCAGTTTTTTATCGGTAATCACCCATACAATGGCTGGCAGTAACACAAAATACCCCGTCATAAACGAAGTAAGCGTTTGCCCCACCAAACACACCCACCACAGCGTAAGCCATGAGCTACTAGCCTTATGGCGCAGTTTTAATAGACACACCACACTCAAAGGTATTCCCCACAGGTGGGCACTGTGCAAATGACCTAAGGCAATACCGTAACCACTCGAATACCCAAAAACCAATGCTCCGATTACCGCCATTCCGCGGTGGTTTCCCAGCTCATGCCCCAACCAATACAAAGATATAAGGGTGAGTACACACCCGGCAATTGTATTCAGGTTTGCCAGTGCAATCGGCTCATCTATTAATATTTTAAACGCTAAACTCGTGATAGGGGTAAAATATATTGCCGTTCCAAAAGGCATTAACCTCTAGGTTTATAAGTTTTTCCGTCACCGAATCCAAAATCCATGCTGTTAAAACCCCATCATCACCGTTGAGTACCGTATCGGTGGGGCTAATTACCAAAGGCCAAACTCGCCATAAAGACAGACTACCCACAATCAATAATGCTGCAATTTCCTTTTGCCACTCCCGCATACTCATCCAATGATCAATTTCTTCATCCAATGAAAAAAGATAGACAATTTTGATACTCCCTTACTACCTAATAGTTGATACTTACTACTTTCTACATTCTTATCCCACACCGACAGTACCACCCATTCAGCCTGGTTATTTTTTTTAGCTACCACCTCGACTAGCCGGTTACCCCACCGTTTGTAATATACATAAGCCCCTTTAGTCGAAGCTTTTCTTGATAAATCTGCTCTTTTAAAAGTGGCAAAGACATCGCCTTGTTTAATCTGCCTCTGCCTCATTCGCTCCAGGGCGTGGTTCGTAAATATCAGGCCGTTATATTCCCTATTCATGCATCTTTTCCTGTAGTACAGTGTGGTTACCTAAATTTTTAATGCGGTATTCATTTATCTTAACTCATGAATCGTAAATCAGTCTTTATCACTGGCGGGGCAGGTTTTATCGGCTCAAACCTTGCAGCCCATCATCTCAAAATCGGTGATAAAGTCACTATTTATGACAACCTCTCACGCGTTCACGTCGAAAAAAACCTTGAGTGGCTAGAGAGTATTGCCAAGCCCGACCAACTCAACATCATTAAAGCCGACATCAGAGATGTCATTTCCCTCCACGAAGCTATTAAAAACCATACGCACGTTTTTCACTGTGCTGGCCAAACAGCGGTGACCACCTCTATCAAAGACCCTCAACACGATTTTGAAGTCAATGCCCAAGGTACGTTTAATGTCCTGGAAGCCGTCAGAAAGAACATACCCGAAGCGATTGTTATCTACACCTCTACCAACAAGGTCTATGGGTCATTATCCCATTACACTCCGATTTTAAAAGGTGAAAGGTACGAACTACCCCAAATGCCGGGGTTGTCTGAATCGGAACCCCTCGAATTTTATTCTCCCTATGGCTGCAGCAAAGGCACGGGGGACCAATACACATTGGATTACGCTCGCATCTACGGCCTTAATACCATCGTCTTTAGGCAATCCTGTATCTATGGCGAACATCAATATGGGGTCGAAGACCAAGGGTGGGTCGCCCATTTTGTCTCCCAAGCCATCAAAAAGCAACCGATAACCATTTTCGGTGACGGTTTCCAAGTCCGCGACCTACTCTATATTGATGATCTGATTACCGCTTTCGATAAAGCCTCAAATTCAAGCGCTAAAATTAAAGGTAATGTCTATAACATCGGTGGCGGTATCAATAACTCGCTCTCGCTAAAAGAATGTCTTGGATACATCGAGGATATCTTGGGCAAAAATCTCAAGGTCGAATTTAAGGCACCTCGCCAAGGGGATCAAGCCTACTACGTGTCCGATACCCAAAAAGCCAAACAAGATTTTAACTGGCAACCGACAACTACAATTGAAACGGGGTTAAACCTTTTGTTTACTTGGTTAAACCAGAGGATTTAGTAGAAAGGTGCTCACACGCACTAATTTGGTACAATAGGCTACGGAAAATGTGTGGGGACGAAAGTGTTCAATTGGTAATATATCTGCCCACCTGCATCAAAGTATGGCTAAGACAAAACGTAAGTTGCATATTGCCATGGTGGTAGATACCTGGTTTCCGGTCAACGGCCTTCGTTTGGGCAAATACGGTGGCACCCAAGTGCACGTTAAAGAATTACGCTGGTATTTAAATCACCGTTTTCGATCTCAGGCTAATGTTTTTTACGGTTCCCGCGATAATATTCTGTACAAATTACTTTGGCCGATAATTGTTTGTGTCGACCTTATCCTCTATAACCGCTACCACAAACTCGACCTTATCCATAGCCATGGCCTCGCTTCGGCTCTGGGTTCAAAAATTGCCGCAAGCGTTTTGCGTATTCCGCATGTACATACTATTCACCAAAGTCCCCATATGGACCAGAAAAAGCGCAGCCTTTTTAAACCACTTGAATCCTTTATACTTACCAAAATCCGCTACGACGCGCAATTAATCCTCTCCAGCCATTTTAAGCAGTATCCCAATATTAATCACCGGCTTATTGAAATCGACAACGGGGTTGATCTACACGCATTCTCCCAAGTTCGGGTTAAAAAGAATAAAACTCCCACCCTCATCTGGGTTGGTTCGCCTGATCGTTCCAAAGGGGTACCAATTTTAAAACAAGCCATACTCAAAGTGCGCAAAAAAATCCCCAACCTTCAAGCCGTGCTCATTAGTAACGGTGAACTGGACCGAATCGATCTGATTAAAGCCTACAAACGCTCGCACGTATTCGTCTTGTCCTCTCTTTCCGAAGGTCAGCCTATCAGCCTCTTCGAAGCGTGGGCCGCCAAGCTCCCGGTGGTCGTCACTAACGTGGGCGAAGTTGGCCGGTTAGTTAAAGATGGCGAAAATGGATACGTGGTTGAACCAGGTAATGCCAAGCAATTAGCTCAAGCTATATTAAAAGTTTTGCGCGGTAAGAAGAAACCGACCCAAATGCTCAAAGCGGGGTATCAAATGGTCAAGGTAAATTACTCTTGGCTAAACACCGCCAAGCAAATTTACCAAGTATACAAAGAGGTTTTAGTACCAAATCAAACTAAGAAAATCAAAAAGCCATCAAAAATTCTTAAAACCTCATTTTTACGTCGTGCTTCACCCAAGCTTGCCCAATAGGTTGTTCCAGCCTGTTCTTATAACAATCCCACTCGATTGATTCCGGCACCTTGGTTTTCAAATCCCAGCCATTTTATAATTAATTCGATAAATCAAAATTCATTCAACGATGCCGACACCCTTATCAAAATTTTGTCACTTTCAGGGCTCGAGATTTTCACCATACTTTTAACTAAAAAAGTGAGCCACCGCCACTAAACATGCTTCACCCACTCCCACATTCGCTCTAAGCCCTCATCCAAGCTAATTTGGGGCTCAAATCCCAACATCTGTTTGGCTTTACTAATATCCGGTTGTCGTCGCGCAATATCTTCGGGTCTGGCCGCCACATGTTCAATTTCCGAACTGCTCTCAGTCATTTTTTTAATAATCTGCGCCATTTCCAATACCGAATGCTCATCCGGATTGCCGATATTAAGTAGTTCACCCTTCAAGTTATCAGTCGACATAGCCCGCACTAAATACTCTACCAGGTCGTCTATGTAACAAAAACTTCGTGTTTGCTGTCCGTCTCCTTCTACCTTAATTGGTTCATTCTTCTTTGCCTGGTCAAAAAAAGAAGGAAACACCCGGCCATCTTTCGGGTCCATTCGCGGTCCGTAGGTATTAAAAATCCTAACCACCCGTGTATCAACCCCAAAAGAATTCGCAAACACCGAGCACACCATTTCGCCAAAACGTTTGCTTTCGTCATACATTGCCCGTGGCCCAATTGCATTCACATTGCCAAAATAAGCTTCTTTTTGCGGGTGCTCTAACGGGTCACCGTAGGCCTCTGATGTGGAGCTAAATACCAATCGTGCCCCATTCACTTTAGCCAGTTCACACGCCCAGTGAGTACCTAAAGAATTCACTAGGTAAGTTGCCACCGGATGTTGCTGGTAGCGGGGAGGGCTAGCCGGTGAAGCGAGGTGATATATTCCGTCATACCTAACTTCCGACTCCCCATTCCTGGCTTCATGTTCTAACTTTTCCACCGCCTCGGCTTCAATCAGCCTAAAGTCAGGATTATTTATAGCCGATTCTAAATTCTCTTTCCGCCCTGTAATAAAATTATCAATTCCAGTCACTCGTGCACCATCACTGAGCAATCGGTCAACTAAATGGGAACCAATAAAACCCGCCGCCCCGGTAACTAATATCTTTTTTTCTCTTAATTCCATATCTCAATTACTTGACAGTCTAGCAAGTTAGTTTCATCATGTCACTACATGCGCCTCAGCTTAAGCAAGATTTTAATTGATACGCCCACTAAACAAGCCGTAGTCAAAGTATTGGATTCCGGTTTTATTGTCCAAGGTCCTAAAATCTCCCAACTAGAAGCTAAATTTGTTGCTCTTACTGGTGCCAAATACGCCGTTGCTGTCAGCAATGGGACCGCCGCTCTCCACTCAGCCCTCGCGGTTCTTGGAATCGGTCCGGGGGACGAAGTCATCACCACCCCGTTTACGTTTGTTGCCACTGCCAACGCCATTCTCATGTGCGGCGCCACTCCGGTGTTTGCCGATATCGATCCGGTCACCTACAACCTCGACCCCATCGCCGTTGAAAAAGTCATTACCAAGAAAACAAAAGCCATCTTGGTAGTGAATCTCTACGGCTTACCCGCCAACTATCAAGAATTAAAAAAAATCGCCAAAATATATAATCTCTACCTTGTCGAAGATGCTGCTCAGTCAGTTGGCGCGTCATATTATCAAAAGGTAAGTGGCAGCCTTGCCGACATAAGTTGTTTCTCACTGTATGCCACAAAAAATCTCATGTGCGGCGAAGGGGGAATTATCACCACCAACAAAAAATCTCTATCTCAAAAAATCAAACGCTTCCGCCACCATGGACAATCCGAAACCAAGCGGTATCACTACGATGGGCTAGGCTATAACTATCGACTTACCGACATCGCCGCTACCATTGCACTAGGACAGCTAAAGCATTTTTCAAAGCAAACGGCACGTCGTCAAGCCATTGCCCAACAATACACTCACGCATTTTCTAACGTACCAGGTTTAACTCCGCCCACTCCACTCACGTATTTCACCAATACACCTTAAGGATTACTAAACCATACCCGCTCAATCGCAACCAACTTCAACAAAAACTGGCTAAGGCAGGCATTCAAACCAATATCTTTTACCCTATTACTCTCGAGCGGTTTTATCATCTCAATCCGCTCAAGAAACGGTATAACCTGCCTCATTCCCACCGGGCTGCTAAACAGGTACTGTCTCTGCCGGTCCATCCCTTTCTAACAGACGAGGAAGTTGCCTATGTTATTAAGACCATAAAGTCCGCATGAAAAAATTTCCTTTAAAAACTGCTGTTATCGGCGCCGGTAACATGGGCAAAAACCACGCCCGGATTTTATCAGAGTGTTCAGAACTCACTGCTGTCTGCGACGCCCAGCCCAAAACCGCTCGCGTAGTCGCTGCCGAATACGACATTCCCTTTTACACTAATATTGACGAGCTCTTAGCCAAAGAAAAGCTGGACGCGGTAGTTGTTGCGGTCCCAACTGCGCACCATTTCAAAGCAGCCCGGAAAGTATTAAATGCCAAGATTCCGGTGCTAGTTGAAAAACCGATAGCCAATTCCATCAAAGAAGCCGAAGCCTTAAAGTCACTAGCCGTAAAAAACAAAACCTGCTTAATGGTGGGTCATGTTGAGCGCTTCAATCCTGTCGTCAAGCACCTTAAAAAAATGATCGATAGCGGCCGCTTTGGTGCAATTATTTCGCTGTTAGCCATTCGTGTCGGTGTTGTACCTCCTCAAGCCCCCGACTCCGACGTTGCCATCGACCTGGCTGTCCATGACCTCGACGTCTTCAATTTGTTATTAGGGGAGTTGCCTCGCAAGGTAGACCTCATCAAACACACAATTTACAATCGCAACGCCGCCGATGCTGCCTCAATTTTAGCGCACTATTCCAAGACTTCAGCCATGATCCAAGTCAATTGGGTCACCCCCATCAAAATACGTAAAGTCTATATCACCGGTACCAATCTATTTGCCGAGCTCGATTATATTAATCAGCAAATTATTACCTTAAATCGGGTTGTGCCGATTCCCTCAAAAAACTTTTTCGAACTTGTACAGTTATACGAAGGCTCATCTAAAGAAGTGTATAAAGCCAAAAAAGA
>CAYXRB010000014.1:23747-30145 GCA_964467565.1 uncultured Pseudomonadales bacterium
CTTGTAGAAGAGTTAAAATATTTCTTACAGTCCGCACAGCTAAATAAAGTCGATACCCAAAGCATCGATTCAGCGATCGCCTCGTTAAAGTACTTAAAATAATCTATGCCAACAACAATTCTAGTTACCGGTGCTGGCGGATCTGCCGCCTACAATTTCATCCATTCGCTCCAGTTAGTAAAAAATCGTTACCGTACCATAGGGGTGGATATTAACAAAAACCATCTCACTCTTTCCAACGCCGATTACAAATACCTAGTACCACCTTTTTCCAAACCAGCCGAATATATCGCAGCACTCAACCGAATTATAAAAAAACACTCTGTTTCTCTTGTTCATCCGCAACCCGATCCCGAGGTGGCTTTTATCGCTCAAAATCGTCAGCGTCTTAAGGCACCTACTTTTTTACCCTCAACCAAAACGGTCACCCTATGTCAGAACAAAATCGCCGCCATCGACGTCTTTAAAAAAGCCCAGGTGCCCCACGCCCAATCATTTGTCCTCACCTCAAAAAAAGATGTATCTCGTGCCTTTAAAACTATTCAAAAAAGTAGTTCTCAAAAACTCTGGATTAGGGCCATTAAAGGGGCCGGGTCAAAAGCGGCCTTACCGGTAACCACAGTCGCTGAGGCCGACTTTTGGGTTTCATATTGGCAAAACAATAAAGGTATCGGCTACGGTGATTTTATGATCTCCGAATTCTTGCCTGGCAAAGAATATGCGTTTCAAAGCGTTTGGCATGAAGGCAGGCTCGTAGTTTCGCAAGCCCGTGAACGTCAGGAGTACATTTTTGGCAATCTTACCCCTAGTGGACAAAGCTCATCACCCTCGGTTGCAGTGAGCGTTCATAACGATTCGGTTAACCAAATCGCCACCCAAGCAGTTAAAGCAGTATCCCGCAAACCTCATGGGATATTTTGCGTCGATCTAAAAGAAAACTCACAGGGTATACCGTGTGTTATCGAAATCAATCCGGGCCGTTTTTTTACCACCAGCAACTTTTTTTCGGTCGCCGGTTGTAACATGCCCGACATCTATGTGTCAGTAGCCCTTGGCAAGCGCATTCCCAAGGTTAAGCCGTACAACAATCTAAAGCCAGGCTTGTACTGGCTTCGAGTGATCGATATGGGTTTTAAACTGGTAGATAAAACGTGGGGTTTAAATGGCGACTATTCCAAATAACCTACTTGCTCTCTTGCGTACGCATTATCCCATTCTCGACTTCGATGGCGTTCTCACCTCACTTGGAGTCGACTGGCAAGAGCTAAAAATGCATTTAAAAAACGAGCTTGCGGCTCCAAAAGCCAACAGTTTATTTGAGCTCCATTTTTTTTCAACTCTTACAGGACAAAAAGAAAAGTATCTTTCTCTAGTTCAACAGTTCGAAAGCACAGCTTTAACCACAGCACCACTATCACCTTTAGGTTCTTTCATTAAAGAGGCACACATTCGTTTTAGTCTTCTTTCCAACAACAGCGGGCATACTCTCAATTCATTTCTACAACTCCACCAACTTCATGACTTCGCTGATCAAGCAATCGGCTTCGATAATGTCACTAAATTAAAGCCAGACCCTCAAGGATTGGTATATATCATAAGTAAAGTACATCCTCACAACCCTGTGTATATTGGTAACCAGTTTACCGACGAACTTACTGCTACAGCGGCTAAAATCCCATTTACCTATTATCAAACGGTGTAAAATGTCAAAATCCAAACCCACACTCAATCAAGTTGCAACCTGGTACTCGTCTTTTCAAGGTTTAAACGGCTACATGATTAAGGCTGTCTTTGAGCAATTTAAGCCATACCTTAAAGAGCCTCTGCTCGAGGTAGGGCCCGCCGACGGGTATATGACCCACCTCATCTCTACCCATACTCCAATTAAATCCCACACCCTCATCGAAGCCAGTAGTGAATATGCAACTGTACTACAAAACAAGTTTCCCCATCACACCATTATTAATGAGCTCTTAGAATCAGTACCTTCCCAAAAAAAATTCAACACTATCATTGCCTCACATGTCCTAGAGCACGTACCCAATCCTCAGCAATTCCTTACAAGTCTTAAACAGCATCTGAACCCTACCGGAAACGTCCTGTTAAGCGTTCCCAACGCTCTTTCGGTCCACCGCCTTATTGGCGTTGAAATAGGCCTTATTCCCACTCCCACAAGCCTTAACGAAGCCGATAAAAAAATCGGCCATTACCGGGTCTATACCCCCCAATTGTTTACCAAACATATCAGGAGTGCAGGTTTTAAAATAAAGCACGCCTCAACCTCGTTTATTAAGTTTCTCTCTAACAGTCAATACGAAACGCTTTTCGATGAACAATTCTATAACGCCGGACTTAAATTAACTCGTCACTTTCCTCAGCACGGCGCCGACATAATCGTTGTGGCTACCCTATGATTAAAAAAGATTCCATCGCCCTGTTATTACCCGCCTACAACGAAGCCAATTTTATCGGTCTTACCATTAAAGCAGTACCTAGCTACGTCGACCACATCATTGTTATCAACGACGGCAGTACCGACAATACCGCACAGGTGGTAAAAAAAATCCAATCTAAAAATCCTAAAGTGACTCTGCTTAACAAGCCGAATGGGGGAGTCGGTAGTGCGCTAAAAACCGGATTAAAACATCTTGCAACAATAAAACCTACCTATACTGTGATTGCCGCCGGCGACAACCAGTGTGATCTGACCGTCATTCAAAAATTCGTGAACCTCTGTCAAACACACGGTTTCGACGTTTGCCGCGGTAACCGTTTCTTAGATAATGATAATCTGCAAAACATGCCGGCTTTAAGACGGATTGGAAACGCAGTCTATTCGTTTATAACTAAAATAGTTTCCGGTTACTACAGCTTATTTGATTTTCAATCAAGTTATAGCGCTATTAAAACCTCTGTTTTACTTAAAATAAATCCCGCAAAACTGCGCGACGACTATTTGTGGGACAACTCGCTGTGGATCAATCTCAACATTGTCGGTGCAGTCATCAAAGAAATCCCCATCCCCAGCAAATACGCCGGCGAAGTCTCTAATATTAACTATTTCACCTTTATCTCCCACAGTTTATCGTATTTATTCTCAGCCTTTCTCGACCGAATTTACCAAAAATATATTCTCATTCTCCACCCCATTGGGGTCTTTTTTGTGGGTGGGTTATTCCTTTTCCTCTTTGGGTTGGTATTTGGCGTATGGGTTGCCTATAACGTTATTGGCCCGCCTACCGCATCTACTGCCACCGTCATGTTGTCGGTGGTCCCGGTGATTACCGGTTTTCAACTTTTACTCCAGGCAATCGTGCTGGATATCCAAAACGAGCCAAAACTCTCTTCCCGGTAATGGGTTAAGATAAGCTCATGTACCGCTCGCTTGTCATTCAAGGTTACCTCGATTTTCTGCAGGTATTAATCAATGCCAACTTTTATGCTCAAACCCTATATTTTCTCTTCATTTTTGTTGTTGTCCTGGCTTTTGCCTCTGTCCCTTTTCTATTACTCCCCTCTACAAAGTCTAAGAGTGTTCTACTAACCCCCATATTTGGTTTTGTTAATCTCTTGTTTTGTTTAAACCTCTATGATTCTGTTGTTAATATTTTCAAAATTAGCTTCTCCAGTGCCGTCTTTGTTTTAGGTAGCATCGCCTGCGAAATTGCTCTCCTTTACATCCTCCGCTGGTATTCTCGACCCAAAACTGTGTCGCTCACTCATAGCAAGCCTTTTCGTGCGCTAATTCTTGTCTTCTTCTTTTCCTACATCTTCGTCACCGCTCGCCACTTTGACCAAGCTACCAACACTTTTTTTGTCCCCGGCTACAACATTAACCACGATTCCATGCATATCTTAGGCTCGGTTAAGGCCTTGCACGAACCACCTGTACACCCCCAATCAAATTTAATTCAGCAGCAAGCTGCCATCTTGTTTAAAATGTACCCATTAGGTGGTACGTACCTAGTAGATTTTTTTAGTCACTTTTTCAGTACCGACCCGTACTTTATCTACTCGCGCATCATTGCTGCCTCAACCCTGCTCATACTATTTGCTGTCCCGTATTTACTCATTAGTCTTTTGCCAAAAATCCCATCTTCAATCTATGTAGTAGTTTTCGTAGGCTTCTTCAGTTTCTGGAATTATTTTACCTTGGCTATGGTGAACACCAGCGTGTTGGCCTCTACGCTTTCCATGGTGCTTGTGGTAGTTGGTTTTGCCGTAATTGCCAACATCATCGCCGGTAATCCTGGCCGCATACAATACAGCATCATATTTCTTGTTCTATCAGGAGGGTTGTTTTTATATTCGTTTGTCCCGTACCTCATCTTACTCGTGTTCTTGCTTGTCATCCTTGTCATTAGCCGGCAGGTGATTTCTCACAAGACAGGACTTCTACTTGGCGTATTTTTCTTAAGCATACTCACACACCACAACCTTATTCAAAATTCAGCCGTTTTGTTAGAGCGGCTCACTTCAACTTCTAAAGAAGTACACATCTTAAAACCAAGCATTGGTAATGTGGTTGGCTTTTTACACCCTTCCATGCCACTATCGCTGTGGATCTCGCACCCTATCCATACTGCTGGCACGTTCAAAACCATCAACGCCATCATCCTTCTTTTTCTCGTGATCGGGTGGGGGATTGTCTTGGCTAAGCAATCGCTTTCTAATATTTGTAAATCAATTCTCAAACCACCTTTAGTGGCCATTGTCAGCACCATAACCCTCTTACTTGTCTTTACCCTCTTTATTTCCCGCTCACCCTACCAACACACTAAAGTGTTGCAGTTACTTTCGTACCTTTGGCCTGTATTTCTGGGAATTCTGTATTTTGTTACCAAACCTACACGGGACAAAAATGTCGTAGTTGCAGTCACCGTCATTACCATGCTTGCCAGTACTGCCCTAAATTTTGGGTATGTGGGCAAACCCATTGTTACCAAAGCCCTCGAACTCCAACAAATCGGTCGTGAACTTTGCTCAAACCCGGTGGACTCTACCCCTCTCGATGTCGCTACCCTCGATGAATGGGCGCTCTATTGGTTTTATGAATGTCCCAACGTTGCCCACGCCTTTAACCGCATCACCAACTCAAGCCTATTTATGTCAGTCTTATCGCTTAACACTCTGCACAAACTACCCGATGTTTGCTCTTCTTCCTCACTTGTTATCCCTTCAGAGTACCAACCTCATTCAAACCTCTTGCTCACCGATAACTGCTTACAAGTCGACGCTGATTCCTTAGTACCAATCAATACCTGGCAACACCATACTCTCTATCAAAAAGAGGTAAAGCCATGAAGTCACTTACTCTAATAACCCGCGCCCTCAACCACCTGTTGTTAATATCAAAGTCGTCTCGTTTTTCTACCTTTTTTCTATGTGTACTACTGTGCCTCTATTTCGTCTTAACGATAAAAAATCCCTACAACGATACTTCATTAATCGGTAATTTTGACCCTTTCCCCGACACCTTTCACTACGTTGTCCCTGCCCGTAACCTGGTCGCTGGTAACGGTTTTACCCTTTCCCGTCCCCAGGGCCAAGCTCCTATTAACGTCCCCCCCGTGTATAGCCTATTTCTTATTCCGTTTTACTTTATTAATTTTGACCCTCGTACCTTTTTTATCGCCAACCTCAGCCTCGGTTTCACCAGCCTCATTTTGCTCTACCTTATAACCCATAAAGTTTCCCAAAACACTCTTATCGCTGGCGCAGTTTCCCTTATTTATGCCACTACCTATGTCATCTATTGGCAACCCACCCTAGCCATGGCCGAAAATATGCTCCTACCTTTATTGTTATTTTGTTTCTATGTGTGGCTTAAAACTCCAACTCTCACCAGAGATATCCTTATGGTCATTTTTGCCATCAGTTTATACGGCACCAAGTATGTTGCCCTACCGCTAACTCTCATCTGGCTAACACTTGTCTTTCTTCGATATTTCCGCTCTTCTCCCAATCCACACCGCTTCCGCTCCGTCTTCATTCTAACCATTATCTCTGCCATTACTTTTTTTACCCTCGACGGTACCCACCTAATTCTGGTCTTGCGCTCACTGGCTGCCCGGTTTAATCCCGCATTTCATCCAGGCCCCGATGTAAGCTGGTTTTCGGTTAGTAACATCGTTCGTAGTTGGGGCGTCTACGGCCACGCGTTCTTAGGCCAACCCGTTCTAAACCTGTTTTCCTATAAGCCGCTTCTGCCCCCGCTGCTTGGTCCGTTTGTCCTTATTTTCTCGCTCCTGCTCATAGTCGGTAAGCCCCGCACCCGCACCATCCTAATCCCCGTCGTTGCACTCATAATTGCCCAGATGTCATTACTTTTGCTCATCATTCAAAACGAAGGCCGCTATGCCTATGTTTTAATCCCGTTAACCCTCATTGGTTTTGCC
>CAYXRB010000015.1:0-4728 GCA_964467565.1 uncultured Pseudomonadales bacterium
ATCGTCTGCCGGAGCGGGGGTGGTGGGTGGGGTTAAAGACGAGAGGGAATCTAAGGGAGAGGTAGGAGTTGGGGCAGCGGGTGGTTGAGGCGCATCAGGAGTGGTCTCACTTGTGTTAGCGGTTGGGGTAACTGTTTTGATTTGGTCGTCCATAAGAGATTCTCCTGACTATTTAGTATGTCTTTGGATGCAAATTAAGTCTAGCGAAAAATACCGAACATGGCAAACGGTAACCCCTATAACTTTAGTGATTGCCGGTAAACAGCCCATTATTCCGACTCGGTCACTATTATTTTTTTTAAGGAAAAAACCTCAACATGCGTCTTGGTTTGTACTACTTAAAAGAATTTTTCGTGATGAATATTTTTTTCCAAAACCCCTTTTTCTTTGAGTAGCACTTGCACGCCTTCGATCATCTTGCGGTTGCCACAAATATAGTAGCCGGTATTGTTAAAGGTGGTGTAATGTTTTCTAAGGCAATCGGTTACGTGTCCGGCACAAAGCGGCCAGCCTTCGGGAGCTTGTGATAAGACTAAGTCGAAGTGGAAGTTGGGGAACTGTTTTTCTAGTAACCTAAATTCATCTTCCCAGAAAATGTCGTCGACATGACGCATACCCCAGTGAAGGTTTATAGGCCGGGTATCATTTTTAGTATGCAATTGATTTAATATTTGGCTGCGAATGGCCGAGATGCCCGAACCGGTTGCCAAAAAGGTAAGGGCCTGTTCGGTGGGGTCATCAAGAGCTATGACAAACAAACCGGCCGGAGCCATAAAGGACACCTCTTCGCCGGGATTGAGCGACTGAAGGTAGAGGGAGCCATCACCTTGTGGCCCGACATCGACTAAGATCTCGATGTGGTCATCAAACTGGGGGTTGCTGGCAATTGAGTAACTGCGCTTAGCAGCCATGCCGGGAACATTCATCATAACGTATTGGCCGGCGATAAAGTTTAAGCGATTAGGTTCGATTAGTTCAAAAGTAACGTACTGGAATTTACCTTTAATTAAAGTGTGTTGGGCAACGCGGGCTTTATAGGTGAGCAGGGGCATACAATAATAAATTTCTGATGACTAATTACTAAACACTGCAAAGACCAACAGCCACACTATAGTAGTGGATGGGATAAATCAAGTGTACCTGGTTTATCACGATGGGACTAGGAGTTGGGGAGATCGAAAGTGGTGTTCTATGTTAATACGAATAATCAACGTAGAGCTTTTCGCGGTCGTTCTCGACTTCTTTTAACTGTTTTTCGATGTTCTTGATAGCGGGCTTTAAATGCGGCTTTTTGCTAAAGTCGAGCATGTTGTTTAAGGCTGCCCATTGTTCTAATAGGTGATGCCGGCGGTTGTCTAAGGCTTTTTTGATGAGTTCGAACTGGGCGTGTTTTGATAATTGGTGCCATTCGGCAAAGTTAGCGAGTTTTTCAGGATCATACTCACCAAAGTCGATGGCTTTTTGGAGCGTTAGGTATGAGGCGGGTTGGGGAGAGCCACCTTTGGGGCTTTCGCCAAATTCAGCCGATTCGTTTTGGTTGGGCATAAGAGTTAGCGCAATTGTATCAGGATGGCACCGGCTATGGCGCAAAGGACGGCAAAAAGTTTTTGAGGGAAATTTTCCCTATCTTTCAGCCAAAAATGTTCGCCTACCAAGGTGACGACCAGGAATGACTCGATGATGACCAAGACGCGGCTGGCTTCGCCGATGGAGAGGGCATGGTTCATGCTTAGGTTAGCAAACCCGCCCAGACTGCACGCCAAGGCGACAGGCAGGGTATCGCTTTTGATGAGCGAGAGGATGCGACTGAAAGCATTCGGCATGACTAATATGTTAATAATGACAGGGAAGAAAAAGATGAAAAAGGTCAGGCTTTGCGAGTTGAAGGTGGTGAAGAGGGACTTGTAAAAATAAATGACGGTGGCGTAAAAAAAGGTAGACGCAAAAGCAAGACCAATGCCGATAAGTGACTGCCGATGGCGCAAGCGCTTGGCAGTAAGCAACATGCCGGCGGCGACGGTGAGCAAGGTGCCGGCGGCTTTGGCCCAAGAAAAGGATTCGTTCAATAAAATGACGCCGATGAAAAAGACCCAGACAAGGCGAAATTTAATGATGGTGCCATTGACCGAGGCTTCGATGAAATTGGATGAGCGAAAGTAGAGAAAGTTTTGCGCAACAATGAGCAATCCGACAATGAGTAGTATAAGCCAAGGCTTAAGGGTAGCGGCGATCTGGAAGCGGGTGAGCATGAAAGGAAGGCTAACTAATGCCCCGAAGAAGCTGAAGAAAAAGGAAAATGCCCAAGCATCTTTTTGTTGCTTTAACACATGGCGGGTGAGCAAGCCGGAAGTGGAGTAAAATATCCCAGAGAGCAGCGCAAAAAGTAGCCACATAATCGTATTATATGCCTATATTTAATCGCCCGGTGCGGGTGGGTAGCGGTACTGCTGCCAATAGTCGGAGTGAAACTTGGCAAGGACGTCGCGGTTAAAGAAGGTGGTTTGGGAATCAATATACTGCTGGGGGGTGATATGCCCAGTGATAACGGGAATATATTTGCGGCTGGAATAGAGGCGAAACCCGAAGTTAATACAAAGTGAGATGATGATAAAAAATAGGGCAGTTAATTTTATTTTGTTGAATACGGGGGGAAGGGAGAAAAGTGCTTGGAGAGAAAGAATTGCCAAGAGGGGTAGAGCGGTTAAGAGGTAGCGGGTTTCGGGCGGGGGAAGGAACCACCACAAGATGAGGTAACAAAGTAAATAAAGTAACAAAGTAAAAAGGTTTTTGATAAGAGACCGGAGTTGGAAGAAAATAAAAGGTAAAAGGATCAAGAAAATGGGGGTGAGGTAGTCGGTGGGTTTAAAGGTTACATCCCAAAAGAGGAGGGGGAGGCGAAGGAGACGGTTTGAAAACCAGTCTAAAGACGAAGAGGCGCCGGCGTGGGAAAGTTGATCCAATTGTTTGGCTGAATCGTTTAAAGGGTAGAGGGGATGGCCAGATTGAAGATAATTTTCGAGATACCAAGGGAAGGCAACGGTTAACGGCAGAATAATGAATAATCCATAATGTTTAATGGTTAAGATTTTTTTACTGCTGTTGTGGAGAACTAATACAAAGGTGAGTGCGATCAAGTGTAAGAAAGAGTGGAATTTGGTTGAGAGGGCAAAGCCGGTGAATACAGCAGACAGTATCAAGGATTTAGTATTTAGGGAAACTTTTTTTTGGATTAATCTGAAGAGGCAGTAGAGGCTGGCGAGTTCGAAAGTGGCACGGGTGAGGTCGATATAGGCACTGGAGGAGAGCCAGGCAATAATATAGGCAGAATTAACGATTAAAACGGCAAGCAGTGAATGAATTCGGGACAAATACAGGCGGCTTATGGCAAAGGTGGTGGTGGCGAAGAGAATAGCAAAGATAAAACTGATAAATTTGGGGGGAAAACCGAAGATAAAGGCAGGGATAAAGTAGAGATCACCAAGTCGGGGCATGGTGGAGTAAATTATTTCGGGGATTTTGGCAATGGTGCCGGTGGTGGCATAGACTTGGGCAAGAGGGAGGTGGTACCAGAGGGCGTCGAAACCGGTTTCGGGGACGAAGAGCCCTAGACTGTAGAGGGCGAATTGGCAAAAAAGGGCTATGATTAGGAATTTTTCAATATTTTTTGACTGGATAAAAGAGGCATAGATGGAGCGTAAGAGCCTGATGAGTAGGAATGCAACTAAAATTGAGGGCACGCCTATGGTCCACTGATTCAGCCAACCATTGAGGCCAACAATGTAGAGCCAATACCCGAATAAGCCTAGGGAAAAGAGGGTAGTCACTAGCTTTTGTGTCATAGGCAATTTATGGGCCAAAGCGTGCAAGGGCGCTAGTGATATACAACGTCAATACCACTAAGCCCCAGCCAATAAATGCGAGCTGGAGGGGTTTTGGACGTCTTTTTAAGCTCAAAGTCCTATAGTTTTTCATATGTCGCACAATATTATGGCACTGTAAACAATAATGCTTCGGGTTTTATTATTTACTCGAGCACATCAATCTATTTTTTATATATAATGTTATAGGCTCTATGCACCCCTCTCCTCTCCCCTCCCCCCCCCTCTAGTGAGGTCATCAGAGAAGTGTTGCCTTTATAGTAATGTTGCTGCTTTCTAATGTAAAATGCTCCAGATATGCAACGATTAGTTGTTGGCCCTTTACTCGAGAAAGAAGTTATTACTCAAGCCAGTAAAATAGCTCGTAGAGGCGGAATGGTTATATTCCCGACCGAGACTTGCTATGGCATAGGGGTGGTTGCGACTAATACACAGGCTGTGGAAAAGTTGTTGTCATATAAGGGCAATAGGGATAATAAAGCAATTACGATTGCTGTAGCAAGTAAATCTATGGCACAAAAGTATGTGGAGATTAATGATTTGGCAGAAAACCTCTACTCTACCCTACTACCCGGGCCGATTACGATTGTATCCAAGGATACGGGTGAGGTGGCACCACAATTAGTGTCGGACATGGGTACGCTGGGAGTACGAATGCCTGATTACCCATTGGCGATACATTTAATAAAAGCGATTGGCTCCCCTATTACAGCCACATCGGCTAACACATCGGGAAAAAAGGCACCCTATAGTTATGAGGATTGGGTGCGATACACCACTCTAAATAAACAATCAATGGTAGATTTGTTCTTGGATGTTGGCCAGCTCCCCTACCGGACCCCTTCAACAG
>CAYXRB010000015.1:4806-18337 GCA_964467565.1 uncultured Pseudomonadales bacterium
ACGACGGTAAAAACTCGGAGCGTTGCCGAAACACAAGCAGCGGCAGCGTCATTGGCGGACAATTTAAAAACAGTATTAAAGAAGAAGCCAATAATTTTGGGGTTGCAAGGTGAATTAGGGGCGGGAAAAACTCATTTTGTACAGGGTTTAGCAAAAGCGCTCGGGGTTCTCGAGAATGTGCCCTCCCCTACCTACATGCTCATGCGAGAGTACCCAATTGCATCCGGCAGGCTCTACCATATTGACACCTGGCGGTTTCATAGCAGTGCTGACTTAGCCGCATTAGGCTTTGATGAGTTGGTTAAGCCCGGGAATATTATCGCGATCGAGTGGGTGCAAAAGGTAAAGCCGGAAGTTGAAACGCTAATGAGTAATGCGCGGGTGATTTGGGTGGAGATAACGGTGGTGAACGAAACGGACCGGGTGATTAGGTATGCAAACGTAAACGACGGCTGATTTCCTCACCTACCTGAGGAGTGAGTGGTTCGCCATCATTTATACCTTCGGCGAATGATTCGGATGCGCCTCTAAGGGCAGGGATAAGATGAAGATGGGTATGCGGGACAGCTTTTCCTAAAATTTTGATAAAGCACGTTTCTAAATCGAGGACTTTGATATAGTGATGAGTTAGTTTTTTGGCAATGACAAGTAATTGACCCGGATCGTCCATTTCCCAAAACCATGCTGAGTGAGGTTTGGGAATTATGAGCGTATGACCGTAGGTGCGCGGAAATAGATCAAGAAAAGCAAGAAAGTTTTCGTCTTCGTAGACTTTGTAAGCGAGTTTAGTGCCGGCAACAATTTGACAGAAAATGCAGTTTTCCATAGACCAATACTATACAATACGCTGTTATGATCAAGAACAACTACACCATACTGGCCATAGAAACGAGTTTGGATGATACGTGTGCAGCAGTAACGGTAGATGACCGGGTAATAAGTAACGTGGTGGCGTCGCAGGTGTCATTTCATGAAGAGTTTGGCGGCACAGTGCCGCATGTGGCCAAACGTATGCATGAACAGTGGTTAAAACCTACGATTGAAGTGGCTTTACGGAAAGCCGGCTTGTGGAAAACTGGCAATGATTTGAAGCTGTCTTTGAAGATTGATGCTATTGCTGTGACGTATGGCCCAGGCTTGGCGCCGTGTTTAGAGGTTGGGCTTGAGACAGCGAAAGTACTGGCGCAATTGTGGAAAAAGCCTATGATTGCCGTAAACCATATGGAAGGGCATTTATTGTCTAGTTTTGCGAAAAATTCACACGGTTTCAACATGTTTTCCACATTTACTCCACAGTATCCAGCTTTGGGATTTTTAATTTCTGGAGGGCACACGCAGTTAGTTTTAATGAACGCTGTGGGAAAGTACACATTACTGGGCGAAACGTTAGATGATGCGGCCGGCGAAGCGTACGACAAAGTAGCGCGGATGTTGGGGTTGGGGTACCCGGGTGGCCCGATTTTGGCTGAACTGGCCAAACAGGGTGAACCAAAATATAATTTGCCAGAGCCAATGCGGGAGCGAGGTGATTTGAATTTTTCGTTTTCGGGTTTAAAAACAGCGTGCAAATACAAGTTGGCTGAGTTTAAGCAACCGCATAGCAGACAATTTATCGCCGACTTTGCCGCCAGCTTTGAAAAAGCGGTCATTACTATGCTGATGCGCCGGTTAGAGAGAGCCATACGACAGTATAAACCGAAGATGATACTGCTTGGGGGTGGCGTGGTCAGTAATACGGCAATCCGGGCGGCGGCGCGGAAAAAGGCGCGAGAGTGTGGCTTAAGGGTAGTGATCCCCTACTCAAAAAAGTTATTTACCGATAACGCGGCGATGATTGGGGTGAGCGCGTGGCACCAAGCCCAGCGAGGTGATTTTGTGGAAGATTTGGAAAAATTAGACAGGCAGCCGAACCTTAATTTTAGCCCAGCTTTGTAAAAAGCCACTGGTGCACAAGTTTTGAGATATAAATTGAGCCAGATCTGAAACGTTTACCCACTTTATTATCTGGATTTCATCTGTGTCGAAACTAATAACTGTGTGTGGCGGAGCTATGGCGGAATACAAAGTAAAGTACTCTCTTTCACCATCAAGGCTGAATAGATGCTTGGAGTGAAAGGTTGGGGTAAGATTAAGGCCTAATTCTTCTTTAATTTCGCGTACGGCTGCGTCTTGGTAGGTTTGGCCGTAGGTAACGTGCCCACCAACCGACTCTGCCCAATACCCCGGAGACATATCTTTGTCCAGGCTTCTTTGCTGTAATAACAGTTTCGAGTAATTTGGAGAAAAAATAAACACGCTGATGGCGCGATGAATTTTATTTGATCCTGAATGGGCTTCACGCCGGGTGATAGAGCCTAAGACTTGATCTGATTCATTCACCCACCAAAACAATTCGGCTTGATTATCTTGGGGCATGCCGACAGTATACGCTGGACGATTACTTTTTAGCCATCATTTTGCCACAGTCTTTGCAGCGGGCCTGGTGGGTTAACAGTTCGTAGACAGCGGAGGCAGCTACGACCAGATAGACCACCTTTTCAAGCAGAGGCATGCTCCCGAAAACAAGATTGACCAGATTAACACCTAAAAGGGCAACTAAACCCCAATTGAGAGCACCAACCAAAACTAAGGAAAAGGCAATGAGATGGATCGTGCTTGAGTTCACTCGAATCACCCCCTTCCCACACTCATTTACTCTATTGTGGAGCTTTTGACTCTTACACTCAAGCGGACTTAATTTGAGAGAGGGCTTTGGTTGGAAGCAGCAGGCATTTTAGGCGCGAAGGAGTGATTTGGGCGCCAATTAATGCCTGCATGTATTGGGGGGTTAGTTGGGATAAGACCGAGGCTGGTTGGCCAACGAGTTTTTCGACCAGCAGTGAGGTGGCGGCGGTAGAAATGGCACAACCGAGACTTTTATATTTAATGTCTTTGATTATTTTGGTGCCGTGTGAGTCCTTGCCCCATTTAATATAGAGGGTAAGTGAATCACCACAGCTGCTGTTAGTTTCTTTAACGACAACGTCGGCATCGTCAAGCTCCCCCAGGTTGCGCGGGTTTTTAAAGTGATCTAAGATTTGTTGTTGGTATAAATCATCCATGGTTGTTAATGCGCATGGTGGTTTTCGTCTTGGTGAGAGTGACCACCACAACCACCACAACACCCGTCTTCTTCTTTTTCCAATACCGCTATCATGCTAATTTCGACACTGGCCCCTAAGGGTAATTCCTTGACGCAGACGGTTTCGCGGGCGGGAAAGGGCCCTTTTTTGAAGTAACTGCCATAGACTTCGTTTATTATGGAATAGTCAGCCATGTTGGTGATGTAGATGGTGGTTTTTACGACGTCTTTAAGCGAGACGTCGGCTTGATGCAATATATTCTTTAGGTTGCTCATGACTTGGTGGGTTTTATCTTCGGTACTACCTTCAACGAGCTTGCCGTTTGACCTGAGATGAATTTGGCCGGAGGTGAATAGCAAATTGCCGTGTTTTACAGCTTGAGAGAAAGGTCCAGTAGCTGGTGGGGCGTTTTTTGTAACAATAATTTGGCGCATGTTTATTCCTTTACGATAATTTAAAAACTTGCCTGACTTTATGGATACCCTCGATGAGAGTGTCAACTTCGGCTGGGGTATTATACAAGTAAAAACTAACCCGACAGGTGGCGGGAACGCCCAACTTTTCCATTAAAGGTTGGTTGCAGTGGTGGCCGCTTCTGATGGCAACACCGCACTCGCGGTCGAGAATTTGAGCAACGTCGTGGGCATGAACGCCGGTAACATTAAAGGTAAGTATGCCAGCGCGTTTTTGGGGGTCGCGGACCCCATAGAGTGACACTAAGCCTTGCTGTTCGAGAATAAGAAATTTTTCGAGAGCGTAGGTGGTGAGCTCGACTTCATGGTCGCGAATAGTTTGCATACCTACAGCCTTTAGATAATTGCAGGCGGCGGCTAAGCCAACGGCGCCTGCTACATTGGGGGTACCGGCATCAAACTTATCGGGTAAGTCGGCCCAGGTGGATGAATCGCCGGTGACATCTTTAATCATGCCGCCGCCAACTAAAAACGGGTCCATGGTTTTTAAGATCTCTTTTTTGGCCCATAACCCACCAATGCCCTGAGGACCAAGCATTTTGTGTCCTGAGAAGACAAAGAAGTCGCAGCCAAGTTCGTGGACGTTTACCGGCATATGGGGTACCGCTTGGGCACCGTCGATAATTACCTTGGCCTGTTTGCCTTCGCGTTTAAGGGTTTGAATAAAATGCTTTACGTCGATGATAGTCCCCAATACATTACTGACTTGGGTGAGGGCGACTAATTTGGTGCGCTCCCCCACCACGCTTTTAAGATACTCGAGAACTAGGTCGCCATTGCCGTCGATGGGCACATGAACGAGCCTGGCTTTAGTTTGCTGGCACACGCGTTGCCAAGGCACTAAATTAGAGTGGTGCTCTAACTGTGTCACCACAACTTCGTCATCTTTTTTAAGATGATTTAAAGCCCAGGAAAAGGCAACGAGATTGACGGCCTCGGTAGTGTTGCGGACAAAAATGAGTTCGTTAGGATCGGCGGCACCAATAAAACGGGAGATAGTGGCGCGGGCTTCTTGATAAACCCTGGTGGATTCATCGCCTAAGGTGTGGATACCTCGATGAACATTGGCGTTGTGCTGCTCGTAATAATTAGAGTTTGCTTGGATAACCTGCTTTGGTTTTTGGCTGGTGGCGGCGTTATCGAGGTAGACTAAGGGATGGCCGTTGATTTGGCGGCTTAAAATTGGAAAGTCCTGTCGAATTGAGTTTACATCCATGGTTGAATTCTATCATTCAATATTTGCTTTTCTTTAATGATTAACTATAATTATGCCCGTATGGCAGAGAAATCTGGAGTTCCGAGCGCAGTGGCTTTCGAAGTGATTAGAAGAATGCGTGGTTTAGATCAAGCTGCTCGTGAGGATATCCGTAATTGGCATGGTAAATATTCAAATGAAGAAATGGGGATTATAGTAGCGCCTGTTTTTGCACAACTTTACGAGTCAGGAAATATGGCGCCGCAGATGCAGGCACGTGTTGTAACACTATTGCAAGTTGAAGACTATCAAGGTTTAGGAGCTTATCTTGAAGAGACCTTTCAACAACAAGCTGAGTCTAGAGTAGAGCCTATGCTTCAGTGGACATATACCAACCCAAATGAAAAGGCAGCTGTAATAAGCAATCTAGCTACCCTCTATCGGGGTTTGGGTTTATATCCTTAATTTTTTTAAAAGTTGACCTCACTTAAGAAGCCGTGGGCGATGAGGTCTTTGGATTCTTGGGTTGGTAAACCGCGGGATTCTAGGTAAAACAATTGTTCAGGATCGATGCGACCCACGGTGGCGGCGTGAGAACACTTGACCTCATTGGCTTCGATTTCTAAATTGGGCACGGCTTCGGCACGAGATTTGTTTGAGAGTAAGAGAATATTTTCTTTTAAGAAAGAATTGGTCTGTTGAGCGGCTTTTTTAACGATAATAGTGCCGTTGATGTTCGCACTCCCCGAGTCGTCGACGACGGCTTTGATAATGGTGTTGGCACTGGTGTTAGGAGCAGCGTGGATAACGGTGAGATTAATGTTTAAAGCGTCGGAACCTTTGACCCAAAAAGCGCCTTTGATAGTGGCTTCACTCCCCTGCCCTTTTAAAGTGACTGTGTAGTTCCCAGCTTCTTTTAAGGTTATGGTTTTCTGCTGGTCTATAGAGAGGGTATATCTTTTATTCATAGAGATTGAATTAGCCGATGGTACCTTCCATTTCCAAATCGATAAGGCGGTTCATTTCGACTGCGTATTCCAGCGGCAGAGTTTTGATAAGGGGGGCAATGAAGCCGGAGACGATTAACTTGGCTGCGGCTTCTTCGGTTAGGCCGCGGGACATAAGGTAAAAGAGTTGGTCAGCGCCGATTTTACTGACGGTAGCTTCGTGCTCGAGTGAGACATCGTTGGTGAGGATGCGATTAGTGGGATACGTGTCAGAGCGGGACTCGTCGTCTAGTAAGAGGGCGTCACACACGACTTTGCTCTTGGAGCCATAGGCGCCAGGAGTGATGTGAACCATGCCCCTATAACTAGTGCGACCTCCACCTTTACTAATTGATTTGCTATTAATTAGGCTTGAGGTGTAGGGCGCTAAGTGGATGGCTTTAGAGCCAGTATCTTGGTGTTGGCCGCTGCCAGCCATGGCCATCGAAAGGGTTTCCCCGCGAGCGCCCTTACCGGCGAGAATAAAGCTGGGGTACTTCATGGTGAGTTTCGAGCCCATATTAAAGTCGGTCCAGACCATTTCGGCTTGTTCTTCGACACGGGCGCGTTTGGTGACGAGGTTGTAGACGGTTTTGTACCAGTTTTGGACGGTGGTGTACTGCACGCGAGCGCCTTTTTTAACAAAGATTTCGACAACGGCAGAATGTAGGCTTTGTGAAGAGTACGCAGGGGCGGTACACCCTTCAATGTAGTGGACCTTACTCCCCTCATCGGCGATGATAAGTGTTCGTTCAAACTGACCAGCGTTGGGAGAGTTGATACGGAAATAGGCTTGCAGGGGCAACTTTACTTCGACGTTTTTGGGGACATAAACGAACGAGCCCCCACTCCAGACAGCAGTGTTTAATGCTGCGAATTTATTGTCACCTGATGGAATGAGGGTGCCAAAATATTGTTTGACCAAATCGGGGTGGGCATGGACGGCTTCGTCCATGGATAAAAAGACGACGCCTTGTTTGGCGAGCATGGATTTGATAGAGCCGTAGACGACCTCGGAATCGAATTGGGCTTTGACCCCAGCAAGGGCGGCACGCTCAGCTTGAGGAATACCTAAGCGATCGAAAGTGGTTTTGATATCGGGCGGGACGTCGGCCCAGCTTTTTACCTGCTTATCGGTAGGCTTTAGATAGTAGTGAATAGCATCGTAATTGATGGCTTTTAGGTTGCCACCCCAGACGGGGGTGGGTTTTGTAGAGAACATGTTGAGGGCTTCGAGGCGCTTTTGACGCAACCAAGAGGGTTCGTTTTTATGACCGGAGATAGCACTAACCACTTGAGAGTTGAGCCCAGGTTGACTGATGAAGGCATAGTCTGTGGTGGGACTAGAATACCCGTGCTCGTAGGTATCGTTGAGCAAATTTTTAGGAGGTGCAGCTGGAGTGATGGGAGCGAAGCGAGACACAACAATAATTCCTCATGGCAAATTATTAGATAAACTAATTAACCTTCAAGGCTAAATTTTCAGGTTTAAATTGTTGATAACCACCGTGTTCGAGTTGATTGACCAGTTCTGGTCCACCGGTTTTAACGACCCGCCCCTTTAAGAGGACGTGGATGAAGTCGGGTTTTAAGTGCTCGAGTAAACGCTGGTAGTGCGTAATAAGAATGATGCCAGTGTGGTGGGTTTTGACGAGAGTGGTAATAACGTGGGCCACAAGTTTAATCGAGTCGATATCGAGACCAGAATCGGTTTCGTCGAGGATAGCATATTTAGGACGAAGGACAAGGAGCTGAAGGAGTTCGAGCCGTTTCTTTTCACCACCGCTAAAACCGTCGTTTAAGGATCGAGATAAGAGCGTGGGTTTGACGCCAAGCAACTTGGCTTGATCTTGAAGGTGTTTTCTAAAGGCAAGGACAGAGGGGAACGATTTGTCGCCAGGATGAAGGGTGTCGAAGGCAAGTTTTAAAAAATTTTGCACGCTCACCCCCGGAATGGCTACCGGATACTGAAAGGCTAAAAAGAGCCCAGCTTTAGCCCGCTGAGAAGGAGAAAGGGAAATAAGATCATGGCCATCCAGAGTCAGTTTGCTCTGGGGGGTAGTGGTGTAATCCGGGTGTCCAGCCAAGCCATACGCAAGGCTAGTCTTGCCCGAGCCATTGGGGCCCATGAGTGCGTGCAGAGTTTTTGGTTTAATTTTTAATGATATATCACGTAAAAGCAAATGATTTTCAACCTGGATTCCCAGACCAGTTAGAGTGAGCATAGATGTTATCCTTGGGTTGAAATATCGGCTAAGGTAATACCGGAGAGAGTCCGGTTAACCACTTTACTGAGTTTGGTCATCACGACCCGATGGCGACACTTTTTCTCGATGGGGCACCGGTGTCCTCTCATACAGGAGACGGGAGAAACCGGACCTTCGAGTTGTTCTAATATTTCACCCACAGTAATTTGCTTTGGCGGTCTGGCTAATTGATAACCCCCACCTAAGCCTTCTTTGGAATAAATAAGTTGTTTGCGTTTTAGCTCGAGAGCGATTTGGCCCAAGAATTTGTAAGGTAAATGATATTCGGTGGCAATGCGTTTTAAGGGTATAAAATAGTGAGGTTTGGCTAGGGATAAGGCAGTCATGAGCATGAGCCCATAATCGCCTTTTTTGGTGATCGATAACATATAATTCTCCTAGATTTACAGTGGTAGTTTAGCAACTACCTTCTATGGGAGCAAGCTCGATTAGAGTAACGACATTTGGGTACTTAATGGCAGGCGGGAATCGATGGAAAAATCGACTTTGACCGCGACAGGGTTGTTCCAGCGGTTTAAAAATTTTAATTCACCATATTGGCGACCGTAATCACACAAGTCTCGGGTTATTTCAACGTCTTTCATGCAGTAGGCGGCGAGTTTATCATACTGTTTCGATTCAAAATACTTGATTGCGTCTAAACCGGAGCCGCTTTTTTGCGTACCCAGCGTCTGATGGGCTAGGGCATCTAGAGAGACGCGGTGCCCCGCAGTATTTTTAACAGCCTCAAGCATATCGAGTATGGGTAATTTCTGCCAGTTTCCGTGATAGTAGGGTGAGAGTGCCGGAAAATCAAATCCCTTGATGTTAAAACCGACAATCAAGTCAGCTTGCTCAATAACCTTCCAGAGCTGGTTGAGTTGGTGTTCAAATAATTCGAGACGAGTTTGGGTCCCCTCCCCACTTTCGAGAAAACCAGTACGAACAATAACCCCGGCAAAACTCACCTCGAGCAAGTGCGGATTATACCCCCCCACCGCATCGAATGTTTTTTTAGTCTCGACATCGAGAAATACTTGAGTGAATGCCATAATTAATTAAGTTTGAGCTTTAGAAGCGTAAGATATAGGTTTCAGAAGTCAAGGTTGGTTTGTTGGGGATTATTAGATAAGCGCAAGTTAGCGATGTGCGAAAAGCTTGAGCCTTTTTTCGACCTGTGTTCTGACCGCTTCACGGGCAGGAGAAAGTAGTTTATATGGAACGACTTGGTCCGGATCAGCTGCAAGGGCTGATTTCAGGCCGTCACGCCAGGCTAACCGGATTTCGGTGTTGATGTGGATTTGCCGAATACCAGCTTTAATAGCCGCAGTGAATTCTTCATCGGTAATACCTGATCCGCCATGGAGAATAACCGGAATGGAAACAGCAGCGGCGATTTCTTGGATTCGATTAAGGTTAATTCTAGGGTTTGAGGCGTTTTTGAGCATGCCATGGATATTTCCAACAGCCGGGGAAATTAGATCAACTCCGGTAAAGGCAACAAAGTCAGCGACTGATTGAGCGGTGGGCATATGAGCTTCGGAGACGATGGCATTTTCCGGAAGTTCTGATAGCAGCCCTGAGGAGGTACCGATATAGCCGATTTCGGCTTCTACCAACATTGTTGGTCTTAAATTTTTAACATATTCAACTACGGCTTTTGTTTGCTGTTTATTTTCCTGATTAGAAAGCTTTGCACCGTCGAAAATGACCGAATCATACCCGGCTTCGACCACTTCCTTAACCCTTTCAAGCGAATAAGTATGGTCGGCATTAAGGAAAACGGGATGACCGGTTTGGGCCTTAATAGCGTCGATGACTGAGCGTAAAACTTTAATGCCAATAAAGTCACGCTCCCCCTCGGAGACTCCAATAAATACCGGTAGATCTAGGTTTTGGGCGGCCGTGACGATGGCATAGACCGTGTCGAGAGTGCTGACGTTGAAATGTCCGAGGGCTAGGTTGTGTTGATGAGCGTAGGCAAAAGCCTCTTGGGGAGTGTTGATCATTAGAAACCTCTCATAGTCTATAAATGGCTGCTGTACAGCTATAAATATTAATTAGCGAAGACGGTACTGGGCCATTATTTGGTCCAGTTGCCCGGGGGCAGCTTTAACCGCTTCTGCGGGAGGAACACCCTCGATTATGGCATCGATAATCCCTTTATACACCTCGATGGTACTATCGTTGAGGCCAAAATCTTTAGTGCCGGCATTTAGGTACCAGGTACGGGCGGTGGGCATAGCCTGGCTAATATAGGACACATAAGGGCTAGTGGTTAACTGGTCTGCCATATCTTGGCGTGGAAAAGCAAATCCAAAATTTGTATTGGTGAAAGATTGGGCATGGTGTTGGCGTAAAACTTCTTTTTGGGATAAATATTGGAGAAATTGCCATGCAGCCTGCTGATTGACACGAGAGGTTTTGCCAGAGACACCCCAAGCCCAAAAGGTGGCCCAATGGGTGGTGGTCCCATACAGTTGTGGAACGGGAGCAATGGCAAAGTTTAGATTAGGATTAATGGAAAGAACGTTTTGGGTTTGGAAACTTGGTGCGATCATCATGGCAGTGGTACCGTTGGCAAAGGCGTAGGTTGACGGCGGCATGGCAGGGTCCCAGACCCTATCCTGTAAAACAAAATTGGTATAAAAGCGAAGGGTGTTTTGACCAAGCTGGGTGTCAGGGCGGTGTAATTCCACCCCTTGTTGAAGCATTAATAAACCAATGATGTCAGGCCAAAAATCAATATTGTTGGTAGTGCCTAAGGCAATACCGGATTGGGTAATCTGCTCGTCAATCGCAACAGTCAGGGCTTTGGCAGAGGTACGCAGCTCTTCCCAGTCAGTAGGAGGTGTCAATCCAGCTGACTCGAAGAGAGTTTTGTTATAAAACAAGCCCAAGGCATCCGCGGAGAGTGGCAAACCAACAAGACCAGATGAAGTAGTAAGTGGTTGCAGGAGAGCGGGATAATAGGTGGTTTGAGGATTTAAGTTTTGGGCTACTTCGGCTGGCATGGGGCTGAGCAAGGAACTGAGCATGGGCACCCATGAATGGTGAAAGGTGAAAACGTCCGGGCCTTGACCTTGATTGATGCCAATGGCGAGGCGTTGGCGGTAATCGGTTAAGGTTTCTTGCACGTACTCGACGTTTAAATGGGGATTAGCTTGTTCGAATTGAACAATTAGGGGTTCAAGGATTTGAGGAGGATCGTTTAAACCCCAGACAGTGATAGTGGTGGGGGTGGGGGTAGCGGGAAGTGAGTTTATAAGGGGAAAAACATTAAAATGCCGAAGTACAAAATAAAGGATAATTACCAGAATTATTATTAGGCCACCAACGAGTAACGGGGTGACGATACGAAACGGCGAGCGGTGGATAACCGGACCTGGTAATGGGCTAGTTGAATTTGTTGATGGGTCGGGTATGACAGGATCGAGAGGTTGGACATTTGAGTCGGGCATACGAAGACATTATACTGGCCACACCTTATAGAAACCAAAAAGAATTATAATATTACTTTTATAAATTGATATATCGGTTTATTTATGAAGAAAATACTTGCGAATAGGAAAAGATGGAAGCAGATTCTACTGCATGTAACGTGGGGTGGTTTTTTAGCATTGGTATTTATGGTGGGTCTGACAGCAATTTGGTACGAGCTCTATCTTAAGGATAGAATTTACCCCCGGGTAACTTTAGCAGGCATGCAAGTAGACTATAAAACCAAAGATGAAGCCCGAGAAATTGCAGGCCAGGCTGTGAGCGGGTACATGCAAGGCCTGGGGGGGATTACACTTCGGCATGAAGGTGAATCATATGAAATTGCAGACTTTGAGCAGGCTGTGGACTACGATATCCCGGGGACCATCGAAGGGTTATTTACCACAGGCAGAGAAGCAGCGCTAGTCATGGCATGGCAACAGCGTTTACAACGATTAACCCGCACAGAAAAAGCAGAGCTGGCGGTGACAATAGATGAGAAGTGGTGGGAGATGAGTATGGCGACGATTTCGGCAAGGCTGACGAAGCCGTTTGTACCAGAGTCATGGGAAGTTGAGTCCGACGCTCAAGGCAATCTTCAGGTTAGGGTGTTGCCGAGTGTAACGGGAACGGCAATCCGGGAAGACCAGCTTAAGAGACAACTTACCGACGCTTTGGCACACCTTACTCCCCTACCCACTGCCCTACCAATAGAGACAATAGCTTCGCCTTTAACGGCAGCAGAGTTGCAAAAAGCGGAGGAACGAGGACGTGAGTATTTGACACGAACGCTTCTCATCCGGAGTGAGGATGCCAGTGGCGCGGCTGAATTTAGCCTTGAGGGTGCCGATTTAATCCCATTCTTGAGAATTGGTGGGGGTTTTAACCACGAAGTGATTGAAGATTATTTGGTTGAAACAGCAGAGTCAATTAATCGTGAGCCGGTTGAAGCTAAGTTTGAGTTTAATGAGAGCACGCAAAAAGTGGCAGTGTTTAGTGCACCCAAAGACGGTTATCGGGTTAATACAGAGGCATCGCTGGAGCGATTGGTTAAGGGTTTGGAGGAACTTGAATCAGGAACCACGAGTGCATCACTGGTATTGGCTGGGGTGGTGTTTAAACCAACAATTACTCTAGATAAGGTGAATGACTTAGGGATCAAAGAGTTGATCGGAAGGGGGGAAAGTACCTATAGAGGATCGATTGCGACACGAGTACATAATGTGGCTTTAACGGCAGCAAAAATAAACGGGTCGCTGATAAAGCCGGGAGAGGTGTTTTCATTTAACAAAGCCGTGGGAGACATATCAGCAGCAACCGGATTCCAACAGGCATATGTAATTAGGAACGGCCGGACGGAACTGGGTGATGGTGGAGGGGTGTGCCAGGATTCAACGACTTTATTTAGAGCGGTGTTGAATGCGGGCTTGCCCATACATGAACGCAGGGCTCATTCCTACCGGGTAGGATACTATGAACAGGATGCTAAACCGGGCTTGGATGCAACCGTGTACTCCCCGACTACCGATTTTAGCTTTAAAAATGATACCAGTGCTCACATATTGATCCAAGCGAAAGCAGACTCGGCAAACCGGCACCTAGTGATTGAGCTTTATGGTACCAATGACGGCAGAAGAGCCGAAATTTTAAATCATCGCGTCTGGGACAACACTCCCCCACCGCCGGATGTATACGTAGAAGACCCGACGATGAAAGTAGGCGAAGTTAAACAAGTAGATTGGAAAGCGGCGGGGGCGAAAGCGGCATTTGATTATAAAGTATGGCGTGGCGATCAATTAGTTATCGACAAGACATTTGCCAGTACCTATAAGCCCTGGGCAAGTGTTTTTCTAAAGGGAACGCTGGAATAAATAGGTTTGGGTATAGTTTTTAACGTAGGGCTGGAGATGGTTATAGACAATATAATATTTGGTGGGTGTATTAAGAAATTGCAATTTTTAAACGTTTTTTGTTCTCCACACCAGGGATACATGGATATATAATGCGTGATCAAGAGGGTCTTATGGAT
>CAYXRB010000015.1:18347-23794 GCA_964467565.1 uncultured Pseudomonadales bacterium
AGCTTACAAACATAAACTAATCGAAGAAAAATTAGTAGAAAAGTGGTCAAGAGAAGAACTGCTTTATCCTCCATCGGGGGCGGCAGCAGTTAAGAGCGGAAAGAAGCCATTTACCATAATTATGCCGCCTCCCAACGCCAATGACCCGCTGCATGTAGGCCATGCGATGTTTGTGACGATTGAGGATATTTTAATCCGTTACCACCGAATGCTGGGTGACAACGCCCTATGGTTACCCGGTACGGACCACGCAGGCATTGAAACCCAATATGTATTTGAAAAAAAACTAAACAAGGAAGGAAAGAGCCGCTTTAGCTTTGATCGAGAAAGCCTTTACCAAATGATTTGGGATTACGTTCAAGGAAATTCTCACACCGCATTAGAGCAGATGAAGCGTTTGGGCGCGACAGCAGACTGGACCCGGACAACCTTTACCTTAGACAAAAAAGTGGTTGACTTAGTATTACAAACATTTGAAAAGATGCATGGGGAGGGCTTGGTGTATCGGGGTTTAAGGCTCATAAATTACTGCACTAAGTGTGGGACCGGGTATTCGGAACTTGAAGTCAAGTATACCCAGAGAAATGACCCACTATATTACCTAAAATATGGACCGTTTACGATTGCGACGGTACGACCGGAGTCTAAATTCCGGGACACGGCACTGGCAGTTCACCCTAAAGACAAAAGATATGCCCAATGGGTGGGTAAAACGTTGGAAATACCAGGATTGTTGGGCCCAATTTCTATGAAAGTGATTGCCGACGAAGCAGTTGACCCTGAGTTTGGTACCGGCATTATGAAAGTGACCCCCGCTCATGACCCACATGATTTTGAGCTGGGGAAAAAATACAACTTACCAGTATTGCCGATTATTGATTTTGAGGGCAAGATGGACTTTTCGTGGTTTTTACATGAACCGAATACGCCAGAAAAGTACAAAGCCCGGGCGGAAAAATACCATGGGAAAAAGGTGGTTCAAGCGCGAGCTTTGATGGTAGAGGATTTGAAGGAAGACGGATTACTGGTTAAAACCGATGAGAAGTACACTCATAATGTGGGGGTATGTTACCGGTGTGGAACAGTTATTGAACCCCTTCCCCTACCCCAATTTTTTATAAGGGTAGCGCCGTTAACACAAAAAGCACTAAAAGCTGTTGAATCTAAAGATACCGTTATTTACGGCGCCGGCCACGATAAGATCTTAAAAAATTGGCTTAAGAACTTAGAAGATTGGAATATTAGCCGGCAAATTGTGTGGGGAATTAGAATTCCAGTGTGGTATGACACGACTAAGGAACAAAACCAAAAGATAGTAGTCGGGTTTTTAAATAGGAGCGGAGCTTTTGTTAAGGGAAGCTTGAGTGAACTTCTTAACACTTACTCGTTAAACGAGATTGAGAAAGGCTTACAAACACTGATGGCCCCAGCTGATGCTGAGTATGAACTTTCTCGTACCAAACCCGGTAAGGATTACCTCCAGGAAACGGATACGTTTGATACGTGGTTTAGTAGCAGCCAATGGCCGGTGGTGACATTAAAAGTTAATAAACCGGGTGATTTTGAATACTACTACCCGACAACAGTACTGGAGACTGCGTATGACATTTTGATGTTTTGGGTGATGCGGATGATGATGATGGGGATTTATTTGACGGGCAAGTCGCCCTTTAAGCAGGTGTATTTGCATGGTTTGATACGCGACGAAAGAGGACAAAAAATGAGTAAAAGTAAAGGGAATGTGATTAATCCCCTGTCGTTAGTTGATGTTTACGGAGCGGATGCCCTCCGAATGGCCTTAGTGATGAGTACAACTGCTGGGAAAGACAGTAGCGTGGGTGAGCAAAAAGTAAAGGGGATGCGAAATTTTGCGAATAAAATTTGGAACGCAGCCAGGTTTGTTTATGAGTTTAAGACCAAAGAGCAGCCGGTGAATAATGCCCGGGCTAAAAATGACAAGAAAATGAAACAGCACTTGGATATGGTTTACACACGTGTGGGTAAACAACTTGATGCACTAAAAGTGGGGTTAGCTGCAGAGACAGTCCATAACGAGTTTTGGCACTGGTTTTGTGACGAATGTATCGAAAAGGCAAAGAAGGGTGAGCTCTCCCCTACCGCAATCGAAAAAACTCTAAAGCGATTTTTAATCATCCTCCATCCCTTTACGCCTTTTGCAACGGAGGCGGTGTGGGATGAGTTGGGATATGCTAAGGACGCAGGACTGCTGTGCACCCAAAATTGGCAGAGTGAGTAACTTTCTTGGGTGATTAACTTACAGATAAAGGGATAGTTATTTGGCGGGTTCAGGCTGGTCTGCTTCTCCTGATTCAGATTCACCTTCAGTTTTAGCTTCACTTTCGGGGGCAGCAGCCTCTTCACCTTCGGCGTCTTCGGCAGTTGGTTCAGGTTCAGGCTCAGTGGCCTGGGCAGCTGAGGTGACGATAGTAGTATCTTCGGGAGCAGACAACGTAATTATAGACCGATCCATTTTTACATCTTTTAAGAGAATACTCTGATCAACGTCGGTAAGAACTGAGATATCAACCTCGATGACACTGGGTAAATCGGCGGGCAAGGCTTCGACCTCAAGCTCCTGCACCGAAGCGATCACCACCGCCCCTTTCTCTTTTACGGCAGGGGCTTCACCAATTAATTCCACGGGAATGGTGGCTTTGACTTTTTCGGTAAGAATGACTTGGCGGAAATCAACGTGAACAGGCTGATTAGTAACCGGATTGGATTGGACTTGGCTAATGAGCACCGGATGGATTTTACTTTCGCCTTCAACCTGGAGATCTATGATTCCGGTTTCACCGGCAGCTTCATAGACTTTTTGAAAAGGAATGAGACCGACCTGAACTGATTGTGAAGCGATTTTTTTACCAAAAAGATTGGCCGGAATGTGACCATCCCGACGTAGTTGTTTAACTTTGCGACCGGTGAGGGTGCGTTTTTGAACTGTTAAAGATTGGTTTTTGGTAGACATAGAAACTCCTGATTACAATGAGGTATGTTATCACGATAATGTACATCAAACAATTAAACTGCCTAATTACTGCTTGCGTACTGACTGTTTGTTTTCTTCTGCTTTTTGCCATGGAGTATTGGATTTCTTACCCATTTCGCTGTCCTGACTCTTTCACGTGTTCCTACTCGAGGGTTGCGACAATATTCAATTAAAATTTTTACGACAAATTCGAGGAAAATTGGTTACAGAGTTGGTTTACGGGCGGCTAATTCAACGGGATTGGTGGTAATCAGTTGGTGCTCAGATTGCGAGGCTACCACGCGCAAGGCCACATGATTGGAGCCGGCAAAGAATAACCCCTCACCAACATCGGCCGAAAGCAGCAACCTTCTTTCGCCCTCGGACAAGTAAAAGGTTTGGGCAACCGCATCAACGGCAGCAGGGGACTGCTTCATTAAAAATTGGAGTGAGGAATTGGTGACAATGGCTTTACCTTGGTCAGTGCGTAAGAAATCTTCAACATCTTGGGTGATAGTAGTAATACCCAGGTAATACTTTCGAGCACGCTTAGCCAGCGTATAGAGAAAACTGGCCGAATCGGGATACTTCATTAGATACCAGGCTTCGTCAACCACCAGAAGACGTTTTTTTAAGGAACGTTTAACGCGAGTCCAGATAAAGTCTAAGATAATAAACATGGCCACCGGCCGGAGAGCATCCTCGAGTTCTTTGATACCAAAAACGGTAAATTTATTGTTGATATCGATATTCGTGTGCTGATCAAAGATACCGCGGAAAGAACCTTTGATGTATTTCTCCAAACGGCTAGCCAGATTTTGAGCAGATGGATTTTCCATCCCGACTAAAGATTTGTATAAATCTTCCATCAGCGGCGGGGTCTTCTTTTGTGTGGCAGGGTCAGGAGTAATACCTTTGGCCTGATACGTCGCAACCAAGGCACGATCAAGCAGGGCGTCCTGGTCGGCGGTCATTTCACCCAACATTATTTTTAAGAGCGTATGCAGACTGATTATTTTTAAACCCAGTTCGTTTTCTTCGGGGTCATAGAGCTGGGAGAGATCAAAGGGGTTGATCCGCATAGAGGAATTAAAACTAAAATCAATGTACTCACCGTTAACGGCTTTGGCCATATCACGATACTCGGATTCGGGGTCAATGATGATCAGTTCAGTGTCGAACATAAGCGAGCGCAAGGCTTCTAATTTAACAGCGTACGATTTGCCGGCACCGGACTTGGCAAAAATAACCATATTGTAGTTTTCCATGGTAAAGCGGTCGAAAATCACCAAGGAATCGTTGTGCTCGTTGATGCCATACATGATGCCTTGATCGGCAGTGAGGTCTGAAGAAGTAAAGGGGAAAGTGGTAGCCAGGGAGGTGGTGTCCATGTTACGCAAGATGTTGAGTTGATCGGTGCCTTGGGGAAGGGTGGTTTTAAAACCGGCTTCCATTTGCAGGGAAGCCCGTTTACTGACGATAAGCAGTGACCCAAGAGTGCTTTGGACTTGCTTGCCAATAGTGATGAGTTCCTCGAGCGATGAGGCGGTGATGGTAACGTACAACCCTAACTCGTAGAAGCGTTCAGCACCCTTGGCAAGTTGTTCTTGGAGCACCCGGGCGTCTTCGAGCTTGACTTGGGTATCAATGTTGGCAATGCGGCCGCGGCGTAAATCGGATTGGATTTCGGCTTCCATTTCGGTGATTTTACGCCGAAGCTCATCCATGATGGTTTTGCCATCAACCGGGAAGATGTGCATGGAGATGTCGAGCGAGTGATTGAAGTTGATCAAGGGAGAGAGCCAATTGGCGGCAACGAAGCGGGGATAGCCAGCGATAAACAGGGTCTGGGCATACATAGTGCCGATTTTTAAGTAGTTGAAGTCTACCTCGATAGCTTCGGGGGCAATGACATCTTGAATGGTGACCAGCCCTTGGATTAACTGGGATTTAGCAAGGTCCGAAGTAGGGTTACCAATTTGCGGTGAGGCTTCGGCGGTTTGATCCTTTTTCTTGAATAGCGAGAGAGGAGAAGGGATTTTGACAGGCATGGAGCTAGTGTAACAGAAGTACTCGAGGCGGGGGAGGGGGAAATAGGGCGCACGATATTATTTTTTGTTCCGAGCGAGAATGAGAGTAACTGTTGAGGAAACTAGAGGTGAGATGAGGATTAGACACCCTTTAAAAGCGTGGTTTGGCGCCGGGTTGAGCGTCGAGAACCTGGTTAACTAAAGTGTCGGCTTGAGCGTTTTGGTCGCGGGAGATGGAGGAAAAAGTAGCGTGGGCATTGAGTTTTTGGAGCAGCTGATGCACCCGAGCGGCAAGCGGCTTGAGGCGTTCATTTTTGAGCTTGTACTGACCACTGAGTTGCCGGGCAACCAACTGGGAATCGAGATTAAATTCAAGATGGGTGTGTGATGGAACAGTTTTAGAGTAGAGATGGAGGAGAGATTCGAGA
>CAYXRB010000015.1:23804-25611 GCA_964467565.1 uncultured Pseudomonadales bacterium
AGAGCGTGAATAACACCGTGATACTCGGCTTCATTATTGGTGGCAGTACCCAGATAGGTACCACTTTTCAACACCAGGGTATGATCGGGATTAAAGACGAGAGCAGCAGCGGCAGCCGGGCCGGGATTACCCCGCGCGCCACCGTCGGAGAAAATAATAAAGTGAGCAGAGTCTGGGGTGGACATGAATAACTCTTTACCGTTGAGGGCTCTTGGGTCGAATAACTAAACGACGGGACTTACCAACACCCTCGGAATAGGTTGAGGCCTGTTCATGGTCTTGTAGATGAACGTGAATAACGCGACGCTCTGATGGGGAGAGGGGAGGAAGCAGGATTTCGCGTTGGCTACTGACGGCTTGTTGAACCGCTTTATCAGCCATGGCGATAAGGGCTTGCGCGCGTTTTTGACGGTACTGATTAATGTCGACCTGAACGGGTTGGTATACCGCACGCGTATTGTTGAAGATCAGAGAAACGATTAACTGAAGGCTGTCGATAGTTTCGCCGTGAAAGCCAATCAGCGCGCCCGAATCGGCAGGATCCACCATGACGTTAACCTGGAGGGTGTCCTCTGCTTCGACCACTTCAATCGTGGCGCGTGATGAGGTAAGGTGCGAAAAGATAAGGTCGAGGCTGTTCTTAAAATTATCCATACTCTTCCTTTAAGATTTTGCAGCACCTGGCATAAATCGACTAAGACCGCCAAGACCGCTGACGAAATACTGCTGGATGATACTAAAGAGCGTGGATAAAATCCAGTAGAGCGCAAGACCCGAAGGAAAGCGAAGGGCAATAAAACCGGTAATAAACGGCATGATGTACAACATTTGCTGTTGCATTTGGGTAGCCATGGCTGACATATCATCGGCAGAGGCATCATCTTTTTTTGAGGGAGTGGTGGTAGCTAGAGTTTTTTCGGCGGCTGTACTCGTGGCTGGTAGGATCATAAGGCCCAAAATTAATTGGGTGAGGGCAGAAAGAATGGGGAGAATATAGTAGGGATCGGGTTGGGTAATATTAAGCCAAAAGAGCGAGATTGAGCCAAATTGAGTGCTGTCTGGTTTTAAAGCCGCCAGAAAGACTTGATAGAGAGCGATTAAGATAACTAATTGGACTATATTGGGAAGGCAACCAGCCGCGGGATTAAACCCGTGCTGCTGAAACAACTCGAGCTGGGCTTTTTGTAATTCCTGGGGTTTATCTTTAAACTCTTTTTTTAGCCGGTTTATTTCGGGTTGAAGATCGCGCATTTTGAGGGCAGACCTCATAGCCGGTAAGGTGATGGGAACCAAGACTAGCCTGATGAGCAGGGTGAGGATGATAATGCTAATGCCAACGTTGCCAGTATACTGGCTTAACGTGGACAAGAGCCAAATTAGAGGATCGATAAGCAGGGTGTTGAACATAAGGATTAATACCGAGTGAGTATACCAAGGATATTGACAGCAGCCTAGAAGGGAACCGGGTCGACGCCGCCTGGGGAACCGGGATGACACCGGGATAAGCGATGAAGGCTTAAGCGAAGACCTTGAAGAGTGCCGTGGCGGGCTATAGCTTCCAGGGCATACTGGCTGCACGAGGGCGTAAAACGACAGACGCTAGGGGTAAAAAAGATTGCAAAAAGGGGACGGAAGATGTGACTGAGGAATTGGTAGGTGCGGATGAGGAGGATAAAAAATGCTTGCATGAAGGAGATGGGGGGAGTTTTTTTTGGGGTAAAATTAGCTTTGGGCATAGCGGTTTAGCTGGTCAATATAATCGGAATAGGACCTACTTTGGGCTGATTTTTTAGCAATGAAGAGATAG
>CAYXRB010000015.1:25676-29117 GCA_964467565.1 uncultured Pseudomonadales bacterium
ACAAGCGGGGTGATGTAGGTTAGGGGTAAGCGATGCTTTTTGGGAAGCATACAGGGTTTATATTTTTGAGGGCAGCGAATTAGGGGTTGGTGCGGGTAACGCTCAGGCGAGCCCTGCCCTTGAGACGGCGTCGCTTAATAACTTGTAGCCCGGTTTTGGTTTTGATGCGGGTGCGAAAACCGTGGGTTTTAATGCGATGTCGCTTGCTGGGCTGATACGTACGTTTCATAAGAATTATCTTTTTTGACTAACTGGTTAACAAGGGATTATACCGCGCTTTTTATTCGAGTGCACTAGGGTTTTGTATTTGAATAGATTTGGGTTTTTTTGGTCTTGTCTATTGTGGAAAACTCTTCTAACTTAAAGGGGTTGGAGTGGGTATTTGTTTGATGTTTAGGATAATACTCTCTATGAGAATCTATGAAGTATGAAGATCAAGTGTGGAAATCGGTCCAAGAATCATTGAGTGCCCAACTCTCGAGCGCAAATTACACCAGTTGGGTTAAGCCACTAAAACTCGCCTCACTTAACCAATCCCCCAACGGAGAAATGATCGCAGTAATCCACTGCCCCACCCACTTTCATGAAGCGATCGTGAATAAGCGTTTTATCAACAGTATTACCAAAGCGGTAGAAAAGGAAACTCAAGAAGGAACGATTGTCAACCTAGTGGTGAGCGAGTTGGTGCAACAGCGCAAGGGAAAGCAGACCACCGCAATTGAAGGGCCGCTTTTTAGAAGTGCGCAGGCAAGCATAGACGAGGTAAAGCTAGCGCGCCAGCGCATTGGCATCAGGGAAGATTTAACCTTGGACTCATTTGCGGTGTCTTCGAGCAATGAAATGGCCCACGCGGCGGCGGTGGCGGTGACCGAGCACTTTAGCAAAGCGTACAACCCATTATTTTTCCATGGCGGAGTAGGGGTAGGAAAAACGCACTTAATGATGGCGGTGGCCAATTCGGTTTTGGAAAAAGATAATAAAACGCCCATGATTTACTGTACTGGTGAGGAATTTACGAATGAGATCATTGAGGCGATCCAGCGAAAAACAACGACAGAGTTTAAGAAGCGGTACCGGCACGTGCGAGGACTGTTGGTGGATGACGTGCAATTTATTGCCGGCAAAACCAGCGTCCAAGAAGAGTTTTTCCATACGTTTAACGCAATTCTACACAACGACGGGCAAGTTATTTTAACCAGCGACCGACATCCAAGCGAAATCCATATGCTCGAGGACCGTCTGCGATCCCGGTTTGAGGCCGGGTTGATCGTGGATATTGGCCAACCGGATTTTGAATTACGGGCAGCCATAACCCTGATAAAAGCACGACAGAGGAACCTAGAACTATCAATGGAAGCAGCGCAAACCATTGCCGCCAACATCGCTTCGGCTCAAGCCTTACTGGGTAAATCGGCGTCCCCGCAACAGGTCTCGCCCCAACCGCAAAGACCCTTGGAGGTATTAAAGAAAATTGCCGACCACTTTGAGGTACCGATTAAGCAATTACGTGGTAGTATCCGTCAAAAGCGTTATGTATTACCACGACACATTGCGATGTATATCTTGCGGATGGATTATAAAATTCCGCTGGAAGAGATTGGTGAGCTTTTTTCGGGTAGAGATCACACCACCGTCATGCATGCAGTCGAGAAGATTACCCGGGAATTAGCCGAATCAGAAACAATGAGATTCGACGTGAACACGATACGGTCCCATTTATATGTGTAAAACTTGGTGCAAAACATTGGGGATAGTATGTGGAAAAAAAGTGGAAAACAAACGGTTTGGTGGAAAAGTGGGGGGTGCGGAGGGCATGATTTCCACGTTGCCGGGTTTTGCACACAGTTTTACACACGAGTTATCCAGATAAAACAGGCGGTTTTACACCCAGATAAGACCCAAAACGAAGCCTAGAGACGAGGAGGGCTGTACCGATATCCACACGCCTACTACTAAAGCTACTATTATATTAACTATAGATAGTAGGTCATTGGTAGGAAGACCGCAAAGTTTTAAATATGAACATTTATGATCACGACGAGTGGTCGCATTTATTAAAAGGTAGGTTATAGTAAAGGCGAGGTACAAGACTTATGAAAATACATATTCTTAAGGAAAATTTGTTTAAATCAGTGGCTTTAGTTAATCGGTTCGTGACCACTAAAGCGTCATTGCCGGTATTGTCGTTTGCAGGCATAAAAGCGTCGAGTGAGGGAGTATTTTTTTATGGTACTGATTTAGAGCTGGGGGTGCGGGTAAAGGTGGGGGGTAAGGTACTGGGGGATGGAGGGGTGGCGGTGCCGGCAAAACTGTTTCATGACTTGGTGCAATCGCTACCGTTGGGGCCGGTGGAGGTGGAGGCGAAAAATAATGAGGTGCGAGTGAGTGCGGGGAGTATGAAGGCGCGCTTGAGCGGGATGAGTTTGGAGGAATTTCCGGTGTGGGAAACAGGGAGGGATGACTTGCAGCTGATGGGAGATTTTCAGACCAGTACTTGGCAGAGGGCGTGGGAGCACTTAAGCTACGCGATTTCAAGCGATGAAGCCCGCCCAGTCTTGAAGGGAGTGTTGTGGGAGCTTTTAAGGGGACGGTTAGTGGCGACTGACGGGTACCGCTTAAGCGTGGTGGATGAAGAAGAATTTAAAAGTGTGGCGGTGAAGGAATTGGAAAAAGTATTGCTGTCGGGGCGGTTGGTACGCGGGGCGGTGCGGGCGTTTGCTGAGGCGGGGGTGGAGCGCATGCAGTGGTGGTGGGACGGGGGTAAAAACCAAGTTTGGGTGGAAGCGGGTGATGTTTTGGTAATGGGCCGCGTGCTTGAGGGTGATTTCCCGCACTACGAAGCGATTGTGCCTTCGGGCAAGGGAAGGGTGGTGGTGGTAGAGAAGGAGCGATTGATGAGTGCAGTGAAAGCAGCGGCGATATTTGCTAGGGACAATGCCCACATTGTGCGTTTTGAGTTGGGTGCGGATAGTTTGACAGTAAAGGCAAACACGCCCCAGGTTGGTGAAAACCGGGTTGAGGTGGAGGCTGAGGTAAAGGGCGTGGGAGATGATAAGGTAGCTTTTAACAGCCGGTACTTAATTGATTTTTTAAGCCGGGTGGAGAGTGAGAGTGTGGAAATGAGGATGACTGAGTCATTAAAACCGGTGTTGTTTTTGACACCAGAGAATGCAGTAGCGCGGCATGTGATTATGCCGGTGCGGGTGCGGGAGGAAGCGGAGTAATTGAATCTTTCAATTTTTTTTTAAATAATTTTACCCTGTAAGGCAAAAAAATTGCTTGCAAGCTACCAGTTTGAGTGTTTAGGTAGTTGGGGTAATGGGGAGAGGTGAGGGTTGGGTACTGCTAGTGGGGCTAGAATCGGGAGGCGTTGGTGTTTGCGGATTGGTGGGAGTGGTATTTTGCACGAGCGGGGCGGGGTTGGGGGTGGCTGGGGTTGGC
>CAYXRB010000016.1:0-14261 GCA_964467565.1 uncultured Pseudomonadales bacterium
CTCACTCTTAAACGCCAGCAATTCTTGCGCTTGGTCATAACTCACCCACTTCGCCTCTTCCATCTCCCAATCATGCTCATCAACGCTCCCACTCACGTATTCCATTAAAAACCAATCCACCGTTTTATAAATTTTTACTTTACCTCCACCCTCTTCTTGGTATTTTTCTACCCGTCGCACCGCTCCTCCTCGCCAATTCTCTTCCCGCTTCACGTCACCAAAAAATATGTACCTAATTGTATGTATTGGTTTTGTCCCAACCACCTTTGATTCAATCCCTATCTCTTCTCTTACCTCTCGCACCGCCGTCTGCGCTGCCGTCTCACCCGCCTCAATCCGCCCTTTTGGCAACACCCACTTATGGTACCCGCTATGCTTGCCTACCAACCATTTTACCGTCGACTGCCCACTGCTCACCGCATACCGCCAAAAAACCGCCCCACCCGCCGAGTGTTCGTGTTTCGTGTTTCGTTTTTCGTTTTTCGGATTTCTCATACGTGTGCCTCTAGAGGGAATCGAACCCCCATTACCGGTTCCGGAAACCGATGTTCTATCCGTTGAACTATAGAGGCAATTGCAGCTAACATACCCGGCAACCACTTATGGTTACCTACAGGCGTATTTTACCAAGAAAACTAGGTTACTTTTTCCCTAAATCAGTGGACCAACTTGTTCTTTGCTACCTACAAAATCTGCTTGAGTTAATTCTCCCATATTTTTTCCCCATTAATCTGAGCGGAGACGGTGGGACTCGAACCCACGAATCCCTTGCGGGATCTAGTTTTCGAAACTAGTGCAATTGCCGCTATGCGACGTCTCCTTATAAAGCCGCTATATTCGGAGCATAAGAACACCATAAGGCTCTTATGCGAGAGAATATATGAGGAAACGCAGTAATTCAAGACAAGTAACGATTTAGTTACTCTTGAATTACGAGTAAGCTCATATGCGACGTCTCCAAAGTCACTATTAGCAAGTGTGTGCTTGCACCACAAAACCTTGGCGAAGTGGTGCGCCCGGCAGGAATCGAACCTGCAGCAGAGGTTCCGCAAACCCCTAGTTTATCCGTTAACCTACGGGCGCTCGCACGCTGTATTTTATCACGCTCAAATCTTAAAATTACTCGCTTTCTAACGGGATCTTCTCTTGCAACCACTTCGACGCTTTATCAATCCAGGTGGGTTCAGGTTTCTGTTTAATCAAATACTTCGACAGTATTTCTTCTAAATCCTTTTTATTACTTTCTCCCAAGAGCAATTGTAGCCTACCCGGAAATTGGGCCGGCAGTTCTATACTCAAAAGCTTTGCCCCCCATTTTTCATCCCACCAATACCTGCCCATTTGTTGCCATAAATACAACTGCTGCCCCGAGCGCACCCCTTTATTCGTGAGCCTATGACCAATCTTAAGTGGTGGCACTGACGCTAAAACGTAGGCAAAAAAACCAAAACTCATAATCACGCCAATAAGCAAAAACTCCCGCGCCAAGGCCAATATCACCGACAACAACACTACCAGCGCTGCTACGGTGGTGTAAAACTCTCGGCTGCGTTTCTTAAACGGTCTCGAGGGTGCTTCCCAGGCCAACAATTCCCGTTCCGGTTCGGGCTGGGTCACCACCGGTACCGGTGCCTGTTGTGGCGGTAAAGCTGAGTGCTCACTCTGTTCGTCTGGATAAGCTGGTTCTTGTGCCGGGGGATTCACGTTAAATTCACCTTCCATACGCTCATCCTATCAAGTTTAGGCTTAAGCTTCCACCGCGCTCTTGCTTGATATATTCTTGAATCATACCTGCCCTCTAAAGCTTTAGCGTTCAAGGGAATCGTAAATCTTAAAAATCCATATGTCCATCCTCGACCTCCTCTTTCCCATCCGCTGCGTTAATTGCCACACTCCTGGTCGCTACCTCTGCCCCGATTGCCTCAATTTTCTAAAACCAAACGATAAACCTGTTTGCCCTATGTGTTGCCGGCCCAACTTTTTTGGCCGCACCCACTCCCGCTGTCTCAGCCCCCTGGCGCTAAACGGGCTCATCAGCCCTGTTGTGTATAACCCCTTGGCCAAAAAACTCATCACCAAATACAAATATCGCTTTGTCTCCTCGCTTATCCCCGAGCTTACCGAAATCATCACTACTTTTACCGATCCCACCCCACTCGAGAGTAACTCGTGGCGTATTGTCCCAGTCCCGCTACACCCCAAGCGCCTTCGCTGGCGCGGTTTTAACCAAGCCCAACACTTAGCCCAAGCCATTAGCACGGCCTTTGACTGGCCTCTAACCAGCCTCGTCATCAAGCGTACTCGCTACACTACCCCGCAAATGGAACTAAATGGCACCAAACGCCGTCAAAATTTAGTCGGTGCCTTTGCCGCAGATAAAAACATCAACTCAATCCGAGGCAAACTGGTCTTGCTCATCGACGACGTCTTCACTACCGGCACCACCCTCAAAGAATGCGCCAAAGTCTTAAAACGCCACGGCGCCCAATCTGTCTGGGGCTTTACTCTAGCACTCTCGGGTTAAATCAATCCATCATTAATTACTTCCCCTCTCACTTCTTTCTCCCGCTCTGTCAGTAACGCCCGCGCTTTCTCTTTACCAATTGTTGTCACAAAATAACCCTCTAAATCAGCACTCAGGTTGTGCAAATACTCTTGTGGCGCAACACCTTTTCGCAGTACATCTTGCCAAAAGTTCAAATGAGTAAAAGACCATAAGTGGTCTAAGTCCACCAGTAATTGCACTTCTATCGGCATCTCTTCCTGTGATCCGGCCACCAGCTCGGGTTTGTCATGGTAGCGAATCGCCTTGCCAATTAATTCAATATCCGCATCAGTCAACCCAAGCTCGCTCTTTTTTTCTCTCAAAATTTCTTCTGCAATTTCCGCCCCCAGCACTGCGTGCTTCTCCTTTGGTGCCATAGCCGTATCAGACAGCACCAAACCACTTACCCCTAAACTAGCAGCGATTTCTTCCTGCGTCATCCTACTCCAACCACAGTCATGCAGCATCAGTGCGTATGCCAATACATCGCGGTTAACAGTTTTGCCCGTCTCTCGGGCTCTGCCAATAAACTCATCCAGGTAACTCATGCACACAGCGGTATGCACGTCGGTGGTTCGCGCTGCTAAGTAGGGCAAAATTGTAGTAAAAAAATCCCTGTACTGTTCCGGGATCAAGTCAAGATAGTCTTCCTGCCAAGGAATGTAAATCAAAAAGTGCTGATCTTGTAATGGTAAGCTGCTTTCGGTCGGCAGCAACAACGGTACATCTTTAGGAAAAATTGGGTACGCTTGCTTCATTTGCTCAATAGTAATCGCCATATTCCCTCACTGCGGTTATATCACCAACTCATTACACCACCACGTAGACACCAGAGTCGTGTTATTCCTGCAAATAATCCTTTGAGCTCCTCTCAGATACCTGATCAAAGGTTTTATAATCAATCGTCAGCTCCTCACCTTTAACAATATCCTTATTGGCCACCGCCACCGTCTCTGGCTCTCCTTCCAGCCTAATCGTATCTAGATTAGGCTGGCTACTATGGTTGGTAAACCGGGTGTTGTCTGCGCTCACCACCCACTTTCCGCTTAATTTGCTCAAAGACCCGTACTCGTGCACATACGCCACGACTCGTTCGGGTAGTGCAGCCAATTCTGATGGAGTAAAAACAATATCAAGTGCCTCATGAAACCTCCACGTCACCGTTCCCTTTTTAATATTCTGGCCAGCAAACAGCCCAATGCCGTGGATATTACTCGAAGCTAAATAGGTGTCTATTAGAAGCATTTGAGGCAATTATACCTAAGTTAATTCATAGCATTACCACCATAAATAGCGGAGGTCATGGGACGATTTTGGAACTTTTTTACTCAGTGTAGTTTTCAATAAAACCACAATTTACACACCTATAACTGACCACTTCTCCTCTTTCCTCAAATTCTCCTCCAGAGGTTAACCATTTGGATAATTTTCCTCCTCCTTGACGAGCCCAAAAAAGAATACCACCTCTTGGAGTGGAATTCACACCTTTAACCATGTCGTTTTGGCATTTAGGGCATTTCTTATCCATAACCTCCACCTTTAATAATTATACATTTACGTAAGTTGTTACTATTTTTTTATTGAACGCTCTCGAATCCCTAAGCTATATGTGGCAATCATAATAACTGAAGGCATAAACGCCACATAAAACGCACCCTCAGGAACATTGCTTGCATACATACCTAAGAGCGAAGGTATGGCAATTAATTGGAAAAAAAGCGCTCCAAAAAATAAAAAATCTCTGGGGATAATTTTGATCTTCATACCTTGCATATAATACTCCTTGTGAAAGTATTATAGCTCAGCTTTGCGGGGGTCGTGGGACGATTTTGGAACTTTTCTAGTAATTGATAAAAGAATCTTTGCATCAAGATTATGTCTCAGATCTGTTTAAGCTTGGTAATCACGATTCCAAACCACTTTTTGTTTCCCCTTAGACAAATTTTCATACATTGTCTGCGTTCTTGATGTGTCTACTTGAGATCGGGCGAAATCCCTTAGTGTTTTTAAGGCAAAAGGGTATGGTGAGCGTTCATCCTGAAGTGTGGCATCTAAGCGGGAAGGGTCGTCACCTTCTCCTTCAACCTTTGATCTCAAGAAAGAATCTGCTTGAGCATTTGCCCAACTAAAAGGATCTGCCTGACTCCCAACTAAAATACCATCAAGAAACAGTCGGCATGTTAAGTATGGAGAACCAACATCCTGACTAATCATCGTTGAAATCTGATGACCGGAAACATCATAATGACCACTAATTTCTTGTGACACCACTTGTCCGTTAATAATTGTTTTTTTGGCTAAAAACCACTCACCACTAGGATTTGCATTATAAACTGCTGTACTTCCAAGATCATTTTCAGCAACCCATACGGTAAGCCCTGCGGTTAAGTCTGTATCAATTTTGCTTTGTACTTCCTTGAAGTGCCCTGCAACTTCAAGAGGACTTGGGTTGTCCACTATTCCCATAGAATTTCTTAATCCATCTAAATTAAAATGTTGTATTTGCGATTGATCGCCAGAATTCTCCATATTCACTCCTCTGCTAAATTACGCCTCTATATATAGAGAACCATTAATTATATAAATTCTATTATAACGAACCATAGATTATAAGAATTGAAAAAAGACAACCTTTCCCAACCACCCCCACCCACCCGATATCAGGCGAAAAAGCACGAGCGCAGCGAGTGCTAAAATCCGCCATCGGGTGGGGTGGGGACACTACAAAGACGGTAAAGGTCGAAGAGCGGATTGCCCACCTCGAAAGGCATGAGTAATTCTTGAGGTATAATCCACTCATGAAATTCCCTTCATTAAAGCGTATCCCTTTATGGTGGCGAAGACTTCATTAAAATTAATAGGATTACTAACTCGTCAAGTGTGGGTGCCTATGTGGCTAAGTATTTCAGTAAAGCGGCACACGATGTGAGGTTTGATGGTTTTAGAAAATTCTATGCCTCATTAAACGTCAAGCAGCCTGAGGTGGTGTACGGTGATCATGTGGAAACCCTCGTTAACCTCTTTACCGATAAAGGGATGAAAACTGCATTTACTAACCAGTATTTTTCCGAATGGTGTGGTGAGATTAAATACTCGTCGTATAATCTGTATCAGTCTCCTGCCCGCAAAGGAGATCAGTGAAATACTTAGCCTACTGTCGGAAATCGTCAGAAGAAGACACCAAGCAGGTGCAATCCATCGAGACTCAAAGACGGATACTTCTCGAGTACGTAAGGCAAAATAAGCTTAAGTTGGTGGATGTGTTGGTGGAGCAAAAGAGTGCCAAAGACGATGGTAATCGCCCGGTATTTCAGCAGTTAGTGAAGCTGTTTCAATCCAGCGAAGCTGATGCTCTCCTAGTAGCCCACATTGATCGTATCAGCCGGAATGAAATTGAGTCCGGGCAGATTGTCAAACTCATGTCATCTGGGGTGGTCAAAGAAGTGCGCACTCCGTCGAGGGTGTATAACGTCACTGATTTGCTCTACTTAAATATCGAGTTTGCCTTTGCGGCTGATTACTCCAGAAGGTTATCCGTTCGGGTTAAAGAAGGGGTGGAGTCAAAACTACAGAAGGGTGAGTATCCAAGATCGGCTCCGATTGGATATATCAACCGCAAGGGTCGGATTTATCCTATTCCCTCCTCTGCTCCCCTGATCCAAGAACTGTATGAGCTGGCTTCAACCGGTGAGTATTCCTTGCGTGAGTTAACTAAACTCATGTACCAGAAAGGCTTGCGTACTAAAGGTGGTGGGAAGGTGGTTAAAGCGGCAATCCACAGAAGGCTTAGCGATCCGGTTTACTGTGGCATGATTAAATACAACGATCAGGTTTACCCTGGTATCCACAAGCCCATCATTTCTAAAGCTCCTTTGATCGGGTGCAGCAAGTCTTAGCCGGAAAAGCCCGACCTAAACGTCAAACTCATGCCTTTTTGTACCGAGGCTACCTAAGCTGTAATTTATGTCAGTGTGCGTATACTGCCAGCTTAAAGAAACAAAGGTACACGTATTACTACTGCACCAATGGCAAAGGCGTGTGTGGTGAACACCGGCACTACTTGGATACTACCCAAGTGACGGATTTACTTAAAACCCTCTTTGTAGATTTCTCCTTACCAGAAGATCTCGCAAAGGTATCGCTAGAACTGTATGAGGACAGACTGAGAAAGGCCGCTAAGTCACAAGATTACGCTTCGCAGTCGCTTACAAAGGATTTAGAGCGTCTCGAAGGGCAGTTAACGCGCCTGGAAGACATGCTTTTGGATGAAAGAATTAGTCCAGAAAGGTATGATCTCAAGCGCAAGGCGTTGCTTAAGCAAGAGACTGAAACAAAAATCCAGCTTAAACAGCTCCCACCACTAAACGTTGAAACTACTTTGGAACTTGCTCACCAATTCAAAGACCAGGCTGTAAACCTGGGTGATATGTTTGCGAAAGGGGATGATGAGGTGAGAAGTGAATTGTTAAAAGCGGCACTTTGGAACTGTGAAATTAGTGATGGCAAAATTGTATCCACCAGATACAAGAAACCCTTCGCTTTCTTCGAAGGGTTGTCAAAATCGTCCGATTTGAATATGTGGCGGAGGTGGTGGGATTCGAACCCACGGGACCCTAACGGGTCAAGGTTTAGCAAACCTTTGCCATTGGCCACTAGGCGACACCTCCGGGCACCTTGAATTCTAACACGCAAAAAGAAAATGCGGACTGTGTCCGCCGTAGTCCTATGAACGTAATGAATTCCGCTTTCGCTAAAGCTTCAGCGGACGAGGGCGGAGAGGGAGGGATTCGAACCCTCGGTATCTTGCGACACGGCGGTTTAGTAAACCGCTGCACTCGACCACTATGCGACCTCTCCTAATAAAGCCACTATAATCGGAGCGTAAGAACACGTATATAAGGCTCTTATGCGAGAGATTATATGAGGAAACGCAGTGATTCAAGAGTAGTAACGACAAGTTGCTTTTGAATCACGAGTAAGCTCATATGCGACCACTCCAAGAATACGTTTGAATTCTAACACGTGTTCCCTTTAATTCGGTGCGCTACAATGCAAGACAGCAAGGAAGTGTTATGGCAGATTTATACCAAGAAGCAGTCGAATTGCACCGCAAATTCCAAGGCAAACTTGGCACTGCTAGCTTACTGGGCAAACTCCAAAAACCAGATCTCGCCCTTGCCTACACCCCAGGAGTTGCCCAGCCTTGTCGCGTTATCGCAAAAGATATTTCCCAAGCTTATGAACTTACCTTAAAAGGCCGTACCGTTGCCGTTATCTCCGATGGTTCTTCGGTATTAGGCCTTGGCAACATCGGCGCTGCTGCTGCCCTGCCGGTAATGGAAGGTAAAGCCCTGCTCTTAAAAGAATTTGGCGGTATCGACGCTTTCCCCCTGGTTATTAACACTCAAGACCCGCAGCAAATAATCGACTTTGTTAAACACGTTTCCCCCACCTTTGCCGGCATTAACTTAGAAGATATTGCCGCTCCCGCGTGTTTCCAAATCGAAGAAGCCCTACAAGACATTGGCATTCCCGTCTTCCACGACGACCAGCACGGCACCGCCATCGTCGTTCGTGCCGCCCTCTTAAATGCCGCCAAGGTCATTGGTGTCCCATACCAAGAGCTTAAAGTAGTAGTGGTAGGGGCAGGGGCTGCTGGCTTATCCATTTCTCGGTTGTTGCTAGGTCTTGAGTGCATGGCTGACCAATGCCAACTCATTCCAAGCGCAAAACGTGTTGCCGATGTCATTGTTTTAGATTCTCAAGGCACCTTAGTCCCCGGCCGTAATAACCAAAACGTCTATAAACAAGCCCTGGCCGGCCTCTCCAACCAAGAAAAGCGCCACGGAAAACTAGAGGACATTATACAAGGCGCTCATGCTGTTATTGGTGTCTCTGGCCCCGGCAATATTACAGCTACTGCCATTAAAAACATGAGTCCCAAACCCATTATTTTTGCCATGGCTAACCCCACCCCAGAAATTCTTCCCCAAGAAGCCAAAGAGGCTGGGGCGTACCTTGTCGCCACCGGCCGCAGCGATTTTCCTAACCAAATTAATAATGTTCTCGCCTTCCCCGGCATCTTCCGCGCCGTGGTCAAAGGCCGGCTCCAAAAGATTACCTACCAAATGAAAATCGCCGCCTCCGACGCCCTGGCAGAAGTTATCACCACCCCCAATCCCGAAAACATCATCCCCAGCGCCTTCCACCCAAATTTAGCGGATATTGTCGCCCAAGTTGTACTCATGGCAAAAACGTAACCAAAATTCAACCTCTTAATTGAATACTTAAAGTAGATGCCTCTTCAAAAACGCTCGACCTGATCCCGATTTCAGATATTTCTCAAAATTATAAGCTCTGTATTTATCTGTAAAGGCAATGAACGTGACTAACTTTACCGGCAATCTTAGTTTCGTTGCAGCAATTTGACCTCTCTGATGCCTCTCGATTCTATCGTCCAAATTATTAGTACAACCTGTATAGGGTTTAGAGTCGCTACAGAACAGAATGTAAACGTAATGCATTATTAAGTTCTCCTTCGCGAATTATTGCGGTCTTTAACCGCCGTAGTTCGCTACGGCGAACGAAGGCGGTGAGGGTGGGATTCGAACCCACGGTAATCTTTCGATTACACACGATTTCAAGTCGTGCGCATTATGACCGCTCTGCCACCTCACCAACTGTCTCGCTGCATTTTACTACGAAAGAGGCACTCTTTATTAACACTTAACCCATTAGTTAAAATAATCCGGTGTTTCGACTAAACCCAAATCATTAGCCAATGACCTCAGGGATGAAATGATATAATTTGCGATTTTATAATCAACGTTTGGCATAGCAAGCAAAACTAACACATCCTGACCCAGTGTTTCTAATTCAAAGGGGCCGATTTTAATCCCATTTACTGAAGCACTTACCGACCAAGCAACTCTGTAAAAAACACCGAGCGCATCGTTTCTACCAGCATCCACAATCCCGATCAGGTCTTCGTCAATATCTTCTTCAGGAAGAGGGGTAATCAGATGGGCCCTGGAATAAACAGTATCAGGCGAAATTAAATTACCAAATTCATCCCATGTAATTACTTCACTTCTTGAGCTCATAATGTCTCTTGAAAAAACAATCTTATCGGTACAGTTACCATAGAGTACACGACTTCACCGGTTTTGCCGAACATTTTCTAATTAACGCCATCACTGATATATTTGTGGAGATGCCCGGCAGTGAGCCGGGGTCCGCAAAGACTTTCTAACATCATCTACAAGCGTAGGCTACTGTTTATACCAACCTCAAAAGATAGTAGCCGATCAATGAGATTGGGTGAGTTCCTGAATTTTCCTTTACCTAAACTCTAGGGATAAAGGTACGTCTTCGTATTGTTGCCACCCGTGCACTTAAAACGAAGCGTTAGCGGTGCATGAATGCCAGATTAGGCTGTGTAAGCGTAAGCTGGTTGACCACTAATATAGGCCACGACGTCAGAGACGGCGCTTTTTACACTAGCGACCAAGTTACCAAAAGATTTGGCATGTAAATTTTTGACACTTTTACGTTACTGTCAAAACGGCTTGCCGATGTTAAAGAGCGCTTCACGTCGATGCAATGCATCCCCATGAACCTCTATTATACCTCCTCGAATCAAGCCAAACGGTAAAAACTTCTTACCGATATCCTTTTATCGCCCTATCAATCTCCCGCTTCACATCCCGCCGCTTGATCGTTTCCCGCTTCTCGTACTGCTTTTTACCCCGTGCCAGCCCCAACTCTACCTTAAACTTCCCGTGCTTTTGGTAAATCTTTAACGGTACCAAAGTCAACCCCTCACTTTTCACCTTACCCATTAACCGCTCAATCTCGCGCTTATGCAGCAACAGTCGCCGCGTCTGCTTGGGATCATACTCTTCTTGCCGGGCATACTGGTACGGGTTTATGTGTGCATTTAATAACTGCACTTCACCCTGGCCTGTCACCACGGCAAACGCCTCAGCCAAACTCACATGCCCCAAGCGTACACTTTTGGTTTCGGGGCCGGTTAGCACCAACCCCGCTTCCAGCGTTTCAATAATCTGGTACTCAAAAGTAGCCCGACGATTAATAATCGGCTTAAATCCATCCGTGCTCATGCCTATATTCTCTCACGCCTGCCAGCGGGTGCAATTATTTAGTCTACTGAGTACTTAAAATTTTGCTTCGCCCTTCCGAAGCCTTTGATAAAAGAAGATTTCGAATTTAAAGCGGTAATCGGTAAATACTCCCACCGCTTAAGGCGTACACAAATCCACCAGCTTCATCTACCGCGATATCACTCACTCCCCTAAACCCGCCCCACCGGAATTGTTCTTGGTACATACCCGTTTCCTTATCAAACCTCACCACCCTCCCCTCCTTTTGGTCAAAAACATACACTCCCTCATCATCTGCCTTCGTGTCTATCGCCGTCGCTGTAATCAAGGGTGTTGCCACCCTTCCTCTCTCCCACCGCTCAATCGCTCCTCTCCTCAACCGGAGTATGGTGGCATCTTGTAGAACTAGCCAAATATCCCCATCGATTGCCATATCCACTACTTGCCCCACGCTAATCTCAACCCCTGCCCCCAGCCAGGGTTGCTCTTCTCCCACCCCACGACTCAAACCCGGATACCGCCAAATTGTTTGGTTTTTGGTATCAACCGCGTACACATTGCCGCTAAACAAACGCACCTCCAACAGTCGCTCCCACTCTTCATCCGCCTGCACCAGTACCCCAGTGGTGTTTGTTTCCGGATTTATCTCTATTACACCCCGCGGGTGCCACAGCGCCAAACGGCCTTCTACCCCGCTTAAACTCAAACCCCCCGTCACAAACTCCCCTCCGGCTACTAAATTCGCTTCTTTACTGCCCGTATCCACCTCTACGATCAAACCCCGCTGCGAGTCTAAAACATACAAGTATTCTCCTATCAGCTCCATTTCCACCCCCACCAACCCTTCACGGACCACGTCTAAACCCAACCACTGGTCTATATTATCCAAGTTTGCTTCACCCGTAACCTCGCGGTATACCTCCTCCAGACGTCCCTTTTCACTCGTCAGCTGTTGGGCTAAGTCAGCCCGCTTGTGCACCGTGGTTTCTACCGCTTCAATTTCGCCCACCGCCTCCCGTATCTTTATCCCGGCTGCGCCTGGATCTTGGGCCGCCATCCCTCTTGCCAGTGTCTCACTGGCCCGCACTTTCACTAAAGTCTCCTCCACCAGAGCTTCTAGGCGCGCATTCTCTCGCTGCCTTGCCCCCAAAAATACCGACACTCCCAGCAATAGCAGTAAAATAATCCCTACACTCATTGCCGTTTTCCGTTTTTTATTTTTCTCTTTTAAAAATATCGGTGTACTCGGTCCCTCAGGCGCTGCGGTTGTCTTTGCTCTTCCCGCCACCTGCGCCGTCTCCTCCGCTTCTCCGGTTCCAAAAATCACTACCCCCGCCACCGCCGCACTCACCTGGGTCGCTTGTACTTGGGTGGTTAAGGTTTCTGCTGCCTCACCCACCGACTCGGCTGTCAAAACCTCCACTATCAGGCCTTTAGTCACCGCCGACATCAAACCGTGTGTGCCCACGAGCCATCGGTCCGCCGTTTCCACGCTTCCCTCCACTACCCGCCATTCTCCCTCAACCCCTGCCAACACCACTCCCAATGTGTTTCGCCGCTGTACCAATGCTTGCACCGCCCCAAACCCCACCATTTCCACTCGCTCGCCCGCTAGCCGCCACGCCATAATTTCCAAGTCATCATCCACAATCGTCGCCGCTTGCCTCAATTCGTGCTCCAGCTCAAACGCCCCCGCGTCTAACACCTCAGTCTCCTGCCACTTTTCTTCAATAAACCGTAAAAACTCTTGGCCTTGCTCCCGCACTACCTGCTCCTGTGAACCCCTCACACACACCATTACCGCTAAAATGCCTAAGCGAAAATGTTTCAAGACCAAAACTTGCGACCATACCCCTTCATGGGCTATCCCAACTACCGGAGAGAGCAACACTCCACCCATTATTATTACCCCCTTAAGGAAGGTTACGTATGCCTACAATATCACAACCGCTAAAACAAACGCACCCACCGCCACCGCCACGTGTATCCATCCAAGCAAAGAAATCACTCCGTTAAACTCGTTCCGCACTGCCTTCACCATTTGGTTAATCTGCACCAGCACCACCAACGAAAACAGCGTATACAACCCAAACGCAAACAAGTACGCTAACTTTAACAAACCCCACCAAAAAGATGTGGTAGCCAACGTGTCAAATAACGGGATCGGCGGTTCCATTACCGTGTCCTCCCTTCCAACTTTTCTTGCTCTTCTTCTAAAATCATTTCGTTGATCAACCGGACTACCTGTTGAGGTCGGGGAGTGTTTAGAATCTCGACTGACGGTGTCGTCTTCTCCGGGTTCAATTGCAATCCGGTACCGGCAGTTTGTATTAGCACGTTCCCAAAGTTTAGAAGCGACGGAATTGCCCCCGAGATTGAATAGGTTACGTCTTCGATGTTGTCAATTTTAGTCGAGGTAATATTCTTGTAAATCAAGTTTTTAAAATCAACATCAATAATCCGCTCGTCCGTTACGATAAATAGGTCAAAGTACCAATTTAAAAACCCCTGTAACACCACCGCCGTTATCAAAAGGTACCACAACACCGTCGTCGCAAACTGGAAGGTGGGTAGTAGCAGCGCGTAAGGGGGAAAGAGCGGAAAAAACAACGACACCAACATCATAAAAAGTGCCAGTAGTATCCATTTCAGATTAACCAGCGGGTGTTGCCGGGTAATCAGTAAAATGTGCTCTTCCGCTTGCTGTACCTCCACCGACACCTTGGGTTGCACCATAAATGAACTCAGCACCCCCCGCCCGTGACCATACCCCTTTAACATTTCGCTGTAGTCTTTATGCCTGTGATGTTTCCTTGCGTGTCCGCTGTCCTCGTGGTCCAAACGTACCTCGCCCTCAATTTTATCCATCGCTTTCTTCACACTCATGTATATATTCTATCATCCAATGACTTAAAACCACGTCCCCACCACCCTTACCGTCGAACCATCTAAAACCAACCGTCCATCAAATCAACCATTTTACTAATAAAAGACCAACCACAACAAATAACCATCAATAATTGAAAATTACTTCTTTTCTATATTAAACAATCTTCCTTTGATTGAAATGTTCCCCGGTGCCCGCAAGTTAAATGCCTTTTTAAACTCCTCGCCATTTATCGTCAGGCTCCCCTTATCGGTTGATAGTTGCACCCCAGCCGTCATACCGCTGTCACTATAGGTTACCGACACGCTCTCTACCCGGCTATACCCCCCGCCGTGGTCCCTCGACTTATCTCGTAATTGATCAAGGCTGTAGGGGTCCCCGCCCCAACACCCACCCAGAGGAGTCACTCTATCATCATTTACCCCAGCCTTCACGATCAGTGCCCAGGCGTTCACAATATCCGCCAGTTCCGTACCGGTTAACCACGGGTGCGATCTGCCGCACGCATCACCGCTCCTCGACTTATACCACCCCTTATAAAACCATGGGCTGCCTGCTTTTTTCTCCCAAGCCTCAGACGTCCACCCCGATCGGCCACTCGGGGTGTCCCAAAATCCCGGAGTCGAATGTCCCTGGGCTGAGTAACTTATCTGGTATCCTCCCGATGTTGACGCGTACCAGGCACTAAATGGCGCCCCCCCGGCCA
>CAYXRB010000016.1:14380-16052 GCA_964467565.1 uncultured Pseudomonadales bacterium
CCGCCGGGGCTTTTAACGCTTCCATACCTCCCTCGTTACCCCATGAACCCGGCATCTCGTAAATCCTCTGGGCATACGTTTCAATATCCACGCTCCCGTGTCCTTGCACGTTTATCGTAATATCTGTCCGATAGTCCTTTTTTAACTCTACCCCGCCGTAGTATGCCTGCAAAATCTGCTCGGCCGACTGCCCTGCTTTTGCCCGGCCGTACGCCCCGTATTGGCTCATGCCTTTAAAGTGCGGTGCCCCAAACGAAAATGCCGCGAATGCCGGGCTAAACCCCGGGTTGAAATCAGGCCTAGAAGCCGCGTCATCCGCCAACGGCACATCACCCACGGTCGTTTGGAATGTCCCCGATTTAGCCGATAAAATCTCTTGCTGTTTAGCCGACAAGACCGCGATTTGTCCCGCCAGCTTTGCCTGGTAATCCTCAGCCTTCTCAATCTCGGTCGCAAAAAAGGCCGCGCTCGCCTCAAACTGTTTTCTTAAAGCCGCCAACTGCACTTTCCTCTGTTCCAGCGCCACCGTATCTTCCTCAAGCCCCACAATCGCCTGGGTTGTCTCCACAATCGCCTCTTTGTCTTTTTCGGCCACTGCCGAACGGTACGACAAATCTCGGGTTAAATCCGCTGCTGACGGCGCTTTTAAGAGCAACATCAACGGTGATTCCTTCTTAGACGATTTATAAAAACTCCTCACCCGCACCGCCAGGTACTGGTAACTTTCTGCCAAATCATCCTCGCGCCGGTCCAATTCCTTTTCCAACACCTCGGTTTGTCTATCGGCGGCGTTCAATTGAGTTTGCACGTTTTTTATCTTTCCATTAATGTTGTTTAACTCCGACTCCAACGGTTTCGTGGCATTCTCCGACAGTTGTTTAAGCTTGTTCAATTCGTCAATTTGCTGCTGAATTTCTTGAACCGGGTCTACCGCCCTTGCTACATTGTGTAGGTGCCAACCGCCTAGGAGCTCCACTCCTCCCGCCAAAGATCACCACTCCAACCACCATCAACACGGCAAGTATCTTTCTTAAATCTTGAATCATAATTCTTAACTCTTGTTACCTTCCCCGCCATCCTATCACGCCTCGCCAAAATATTCATGAAGGCTAGTCATGCCCTACCGTAGTTTTTAACCAAGGCAGGCCACAAGACAGGATGCTTCGCTCAGCTACTGTTTTCTGATGTATGCATGGGCTAAAATAAGTACGTAACATATACTTTAATACATGAAAATTACCTTTCTTACACTCCTAATTGCTTTGTTTGGTGCGGTGATAAAACCAGCATACGCACAGAATACAAATGCTGGCATTTTCGAATGTCAGTGGGGAGTACTCACCTCTGGTTGTCATATCAACGTTGCTACTGAGCAATGCGCCGATGCTCCCGGTATAAACAGTCCAGAAAATGGCTGGTGCCAACAGTTTGTAACACAAGGTGCCTGCGAAAGCCCGAATGCGCAAAATTATTGTCTAGCAAATAACACCACATGCTGGATACCTAGTTCCTTAAACGTTGGGACATGTACTCAAATACTAAGAAACCCAAATGGGTCTTGTCCTCCAGGATCCTATAACCTCGAAGCCGAGTGTGTGGGCTCATTTCAACCCTCACCCACTCCTGGAGCGGGAACACCCTCAGTCACCCCACGAGCAACGGTAAATCCCAC
>CAYXRB010000016.1:16068-21797 GCA_964467565.1 uncultured Pseudomonadales bacterium
AGTTAACTTGTGTTCCTGGTCCTGATGCCAGAGAAGAAACAGCCCCCACCCCCTCATTCGACCTATGCCAAAATGTGCCCGGAAATCGGCATGATCCAAATAGCTTAAAAGCCCAGTGTATCCGCTGCTCAGGTACCATCTACCCCTTTGACGGCAGCGAACCTGACCCGACTGGCAATGTCTGGACGGGATTGGGCTGTATTCATACGAGTTCAGAAGGTTTTGTCCGAGATTTCTTTACCCTTGCCCTAGGCCTTGCCGGTGGCTTAGCCTTGCTGCTCATGCTCTACAGCTCCTTTATCATTGCCACCTCTACCGGTGATCCTAAACGCCAAGATCAAGGCAAGAGTATCTTTACCGCTGCCATAACTGGTCTTTTGATAATCATCTTCTCGGTCTTTATGCTCAACTTTATCGGTGTTACTGTGTTTACAATACCGGGGTTTTGATATGGTCCAAATTACCTGTTCGCTTGGGTTAGGCTTGTTAATTTTCATTGCTTCTAGTTCGAGTGTGTCTGCTCAAAACGCAGTCAGACAATTTCTCTCATCAGGCAATATTGACCCTCTAGGTGGTCAATTTGCCACACCCGCTAATATCATCTTCGAACTCTTAAAATACGTCCTTGTTTTCTCCGGCCTCATCCTCTTCTTTATGCTCATTGCCGGCGGCTTCCAGCTCATGTTCGGCGCCGGCAGCCCCAAACAAGCCGAAGCCGGCAAAACCCGCATTACCCATGCGCTCGTCGGTTTCATCATTATCTTTGCCAGCTACTGGATCACCCAAATTGTAGAAGTGGTATTGGGCATCAATATTTTGTAGAGAACAGTGAGCAGTAAACAGCGAGCAGTAGCATACAATCATTTCAAGAACTCGATGTTTGGAAGAATTCAATCACGTTTTGCACCCGTATCTATGCAGTAACCAAAACGTTTCCAAAAGTAGAATTATACGGATTAACATCCCAAATCCGCAGAAGTGCAATATCGATCCCTTCCAATATTGCCGAAGGGTTTAACAGATCATCTTCCAAAGAATTCATCCAATTTCTTCAAATTGCCTTTGGTTCGAGTGCTGAGCTCCAAACCCAATTAATCATCGCTAAAAATCTAAGTTACGTCGACCAAATCACATTCAATGAGCTATTTACAGAACTCGAAACTATTCGAAAAATGCTCTCCGGGTTAATCAAACGCCTCAAATCTCGCCTAAGATAATTACCGCTCACAGTCTACTGCTCGCTGACCACCGATCTCTACCTCCCCCTTCTCCGCTGCCTTCTTCCATATTCCGCTATCGCCTCGTCCAGCGCCTTGGCACCAAAATCGGGCATCAACATCTTGGTAAAGTAGTATTCGGCGTACACTCCCTGCCAGGGCATAAACCCGCTCATCCGCTGTTCCCCCCCGGTCCGAATAATCAAATCCGGGTCCGGCATCCCCCTAGAGTCAAGAAAGTTGGAAAGAGTTGCCTGATTTAAATTTCGAATTTCGAATTTCGAATTTCGAATTTCTTCGTGCATTCTTCGAATAGCACGAAGTAACTCATCCCTTCCCCCATAATTTAAGGCAAACGTGGCCGTTATTCGGTCGTTTTTTTTCGACTTTTCCATCATCTGCAAAAAACCCTCCCGCAAATCCTTACTAAACCGGTGTAAATCCCCGATCACGTTCAACCGTGCCCCCCGGTCTATCAGCTTTTGCGCCCGATAATTCAACGCCCACTTAAACAACCTCATGTAGCTTTTTACTTCTGTTGCCTCCCGCTCCCAGTTTTCGGTACTAAACACCCAAAAAGTAATATAGGGGATCTTTAACTCTGCCGCCCGCTCAATCAACTCTTCCACCCGCTCCTCCACTACTTTTTTATGCCCCGCCACCACGGGTAAATTTCTTTCCTTCGCCCACCGCCTATTCCCATCCATAATTATCGCCACATGTTGTAAATTCATAAAAATACTTATACACCCATCCCAACCATTAAACACTACTCACGGGTTATCCGCGTGCCAATAAACTCTTTATCCATAATCGCCCGGTACAAATTTCCTCCATGGTTATTGCCTACTATATACGAATCTATGCCTTCATTAGCCAGTTTAAGCGCCATATCAACTTTATGTTCCATTCCCCCCGTCACATCAAAACCCTTTGCCTTGCTTAAAGCCGACTTCATGTCGCCATACGTAACTGGGGTAATCTTTTCTACTACCCTTCCATCCTTCAAAAACCCGTCAGTCTCTCCGCAGTGGATTACTTTTTCCACGTCATAACCCTTAAGTGTTAATTGACCAGCCAGATAGTTGAGTACTTTTTCTGTAGACCATATAGTAAAGTTGCCGTTTTGCCTAAATAACACATCGCCATATACCACCGGCACAAAGCCGCCTTTTAATAGTGCTATCACGCCCTCAACAAACGAGTTATACACGCCCACGCCATTTAAAACGATACTGCTGGCTGGATGCTGCGTCACCACTCACTTACTACGACCCGGTTCATTTGGCACGCCACATCTTCTACCACCGCCGCCCCATACACACTCTCATCATTTATCCTTCCTTCTATTGTCTTGTATTTTTCTGCCGGTACATGCGCAAAACTTCCCTGTCCGTGTCCCACCACCACTTTCTTTCCTTCGTCTACCGCCTGCTTAATCTGCCCCACCACGTTCACCAACATCTCTTTATGCAGTGTAAACGGCTTACTCTTATTAGTTATGAGTGAACCGCCAAGTTTGATAAGTACAATTGATTGTTGTTTAGTCATACAAAGATTCCAGCTAGTAGCGGCCACTGCTCATGTTCACATTTTTTTGAGACTGCTTGTGCAACAAGCATATTATAGCTCTGCACTATTTCATCAATGTCTCCACCCGTATCAGCGTAGTTAATAAGCTGTAGAGCTAATCGAAACGCTGGCCTCATTTTTCCTTCATAATCTGTCTCAGCCAAAAGAGCCGCCTCACTAAATGGAACAAAGTCTCCTCGCAAAGCCAATAACCGAGCTTCTTCTTTGCTTGGTTTATAAATAGCAACCAACCCCCCCATCAACAATCCTGAATAACAATCTTCAATCTTTTTAGCCTGAAAGCAAGCAAACACTGGTACATGTTCTAAAGCAATTAATTCCCCCGAACCTTGGATCCCCGTTTCTTCAGCAAGCTCCCTTAACGCTGCCTGCTCTATGGTTTCGCCTCTTTTTTTGCCTCCACTGACACTGTTCAACCTGCTAGTACTATTTAAAAATTTCACCTCATCACCTAAAACGTGAGCTTCTATCCTGTCGGCAGAATCAACATCATCCTGAATCCACACCGTATTCTCATTAAGCACTAAGATCTGTACACCCCAAGTCCTGGTATCTTGTTCCTGAACTACTCTAGGGAAATCTTCGTATCGCTTTACCTCAGGTGAAAGTGTAATCATATCGTTAACCCAGCAAATCTCTAATCCTTGAGTCTTTAATTATCATTAAAAACCATGGAGCGTAACTTTCATCAGCTTTTGGGTTTTTCAATAATTCCAATAATCTACCAAGGTTCACCCACTTTAATTCATCTACTTCTTCTTGATTCAAATCCCACCCCCCATCCCATTCCCCCACCACCACCACATCCAGCTCATGCTCACTCATTTTATCGTCATAGTCGGCTTGATAATAAAACCGGTACAACTCTTGAAGCTTTGTCTTATCTAAAGCAATACCCACCTCTTCTTTAGTTCTTCGCACCGCGCAATCCAGGTTAGATTCGCCTTCTAAAGGATGAGTACATACCGTATTGGCCCAGTACAGCGGCCACAAAGGTTTTTTCTCACTCCGCCTCTGTAACAACACTTCTGTTCCACCTTCTGTCTTCCGATACAACAAAACACTAATCGCTTTGTGCAAAAAACCTGGGTTTCGGTGGGCGGCGTATTTTTCTAAAAGCCCTACCTTCTCCCCATGTTTATCTACTAAGACCACATCAACCATAACAAACACTCCTGCAACCATCCTTAGTCGCAATAATGTGCAAAATCATTCACTCAAATTTGCCAGTTCTCTTACTACGGTTGGAGCTAGTATCACCCCTACGGGTCTGAATTTCTGTCCATATTCAATTTCACCATTACGCTCAGAAAGTTTTCTCATCACCGCCTCTACCGGCATACCAATGGTTATATCTCCGCTAACATCAGTCAGTTGGGCGGTAACTAAACTGCCATTCTCAAGCTTTATCAGCGCCACAACATAGGGGGCAAGCAGCTCAAACCCGTTGGGCGCATCGTATATCGTTGTAAACGAATACACTTCACCCCGGCCGCTAAATTGAATGCTCATACCCTCTCTTTGTCGCCAAAACCACGCAAACCATTCACCTTTTAACCATCATTCATTATTCGTTATCTTGATTCACGCCCCCAAACCGCAGCCATAAGTACAATAGTAGTACCTGCCACATGCCCATAAAAAAGGTAAACCACCAAAACAAAAAAGCCAGCAACGTTATAAACCGCGGTAAAGCCTTAAGCCCCAGCACCCACAACACCACCCACCCAAACCGCAACCCCACCATACCCACCACCCAAACAATCGACCAAATAACCACGGGCACCGCCACCATGGGCGTGAATCGCGAGTTTCGCCTCAGCTCACGCACCGTTTTATACGGATGCAGTAGTAATCCTAAAGTATAAGCACTAAACCAATAGCCTACCGATAATACCAACGTCTTTTTTTTCATAAGACTTGGTACCAAAATAAAATTCGGCTTACACGAATAAGATCCTGCCACCACCACACAAAACTCAACAGCGTTAAGAGAAACGACACAATAAATAGGGTTCTAAACGTATGAAAGCCCAGGTAACTGGCTGCTCCCCATAACCACTTCGGCAGCACCGACGCTTGGGCCACCCGTCGATTTTCTTTCAATCTCTGTTCCAACTCCTGTAAAAATGCTTCTTCATTCTTCATGGTGCCTAAATTCGTTATTCATTATTCATAATTCAGTTCTGTGTACGCCACTCTAAATGCCTTTCGGGCCCTAAACAGCCGTGACTCCGTCGCCTTGACACTCACCCCCAGCCTGAGCGCCATCTCCTCTACACTCAGCTTCTCTTCATACTTCCATGTAATAATCAGGGCGTTTTCGTCAGTCAACCGCTCAAATGCCCTCTCAATCGCTTGCGATACTTTCTTTTTCGCATACAACTGCTCGGTATAAATCTGGTCCATAAACGGTACTGTCTTAATCGCTTTTTTGGCATATTTTTTGCGCCAGTAGTCAGCCACCTCATGCCGTGCAATCGACACCGCAAATGTCCACAAACCACTCTCCCCCCTAAACAACGGCAGTGAATCGATCAATCCCAAAAGAGCGCGCCCCATCCGCAGCAAAGCGGACGGGGCGCAACAACTCTTCCACATCCCGCTCATCGGCTACCTGCTTATTAAGCCAGGCTTTTAATTTGGGCTTTAAATAAGCATACAATTCCCGCACCGCCCCCGCTTCGCCCTTTCGCAGTCGCTGAATTAAAAGCGTTTCGTCCATAACCCGTATTCTCCCACGCTCTCTCCACATCTACAACTTAAGTCCAAGGCTTCCTGCTGCTCTACAACCGCCTTTTCTTCCTGTCCACTATCCACTGTTCACTGTCCTAAGGCCCCTGCTACAATAACCATTGTATGGCTAAACTTCTAGCTCAAACTGGTGTTCCGTTACGTGAAACCCTCTTTGGCACCAAC
>CAYXRB010000016.1:21808-24419 GCA_964467565.1 uncultured Pseudomonadales bacterium
GGATCTGCATTTCCGTAAGGTTTTTCCAGTACCTTGCCGGCATCATCCTTTTTTTCTACCTCGTCTTTGGTGGGTTTCTTATTATCACCAGCGGCGGTAACCCCAAAGGTGCCGATCAAGGCAAACAGGCTATTACCTCTGCTATAATTGGCTTTATCATCATCTTTGCCGCCTACTGGATCATTCAAATCATTGGCGTCATCACCGGTATCAATTACTTTAACGCCAACTTACCGTAGCAAGTACACTCAGCCTATGTTGCAAATTTTTGGCTCCATCGACAATCCCTTCAGCGCTTTTAACAGCCCATACGGCGAAGTCCAATCAGAAAACGGCCTGCTCTTTTTCATCTCCAATATTATTCGTCTAGTTACTATCATTGCCGGCTTGTTTGCCTTTATTAACATCATTGTCTCCGGCTTTCAGTACATCGGCTCCCAGGGCAATCCCAAAAACACCGCTGCTGCTTGGTCGCGCATCTTTATGAGCCTTATGGGCCTTATCATTTTAGCTAGCGCCATCACCATTATTTCCATTGTCAGTTACGTTTTCTTTGGCGAATGGAATGCCATTCTTAAACCAACTATCTACGGACCTGGGGGAGGATATTAAGAAATATGTCAAATAATCCCAAGCTACTCGCCGATTTACCTCTCTTTGGAAATATTGAAAGTCTAGGTCGGTTTCAGGCCACGGGCACTCGCGAGGACTCACCGGCCATGCTCGACTCACTGTTTACCACCATCTTTGGTTTCTTAACCATTATCGCCGGCATTAGCTTTCTCATTTTCTTTTTAATCGGCGGCCTCACCTGGATCACTGCCGGAGGTGATAGCAAAAAAGTCGACAACGCTAAAGCCATGATGACCAACGGCGCCATTGGCATGATCATTATTGTTGCCACCTACGGCGTTGTCTGGATTGTCGGTGAAGTCTTAGGCATCGACATCTTAAATCCCGGCGCCCTATTTGAATCGCTATTTACTTAAGTATAGTAGTTAAAATACCACTACCGTTGGAGGTCTCTAAAAATAATGCGCACCCTTCTCGCCCAAATCACCAATCCCGTCATTATTCCCGAGCTTGGCTCGGGTGACCAAGGCAATCTTGCCCTAGCTATTCTTATGGCCCGCTTGTTCCGCACGGTTCTGGTCATGGGCGGTATCGCCCTTCTCCTCTACCTTGCCTGGGGCGGTCTCTCCTGGATCACCGCCGGCGCCGATAAAGGCAAACTCGAAAACTCCAAGACCCGCATTCAAAACGCCCTTATGGGTATGGCCATCCTCGCCGGTACCATCGCCGTCGCTATCTTCCTGCAGTGGACCTTTGGCTTTGACTTATTAAATCCCACCATCCCCTCCACCCCTTAAAAACCTTAATACTTAATACCGAAAAAATATGCTCCAAGTCTCCATCCCTATCTTAAGCCAACTCCAAAACCCGGCCAACACCGGTGGCGGCACCATCATCACCAACTTAGGCCAGTACATCAGTAATATTGTGGGTATCGTACTCATTCTTGCCAGCCTCGTCACCTTTTTCTACCTAGCCTACGGTGGCCTTATGTGGATCATGGCCGGTAGTGATAAGGGTAAACTCGAAGAAGCCAGAAGCCGCATCACCAACGCTATTATGGGCTTAGCCATCGTCGCTGCCTCTTGGGCTATCTTTTTACTCGTCGACTACTTCTTTGGTCTCAACATCGCCCGTAACGGTACCTCGGGCACTCCGGGTGGCTCACCAGGCGGTACTAGTGGTACATGCGCTGCCGGCATTCCTATTGGCTCCTGTGGCGATGACGGTACGGGCACCATGTACCGCTGCTTGCCGGCCAACTCACCGTGCGGGGCTAACACCGCCGGCTTCCCCTATCCCTACCTCTGCCCCGACCCCTCCTGCTCATAATCCCCCACCCCTTAATACTTAATCCTTAATACTTATTTGACACATCGCACCAGTCGAGCATAAAATATAAACACTTGATAAAGCACAAATGTATATAAGGAGCACTCATGAACGTACTCAGCCAATTACACCATTTAGTTGTCCGCCCAGTGTACGCTCAACCCAATATCGGCATCGAACGGCCGCCAGGTTTTCAAATTGACGACCTGGGTGTATTAATTTCTAACCTCATCGGTGTGGCGTTAATCATCGCTGGTATCCTCGTCTTCGCCTATTTAGTTTGGGGTGGTATTCAATGGATCACCTCTGGCGGCGATAAGGGCAAAACCGAAGAAGCCCGCGCTCGTATCAGCTCCGCTTTAGTCGGCCTGGCCATCGTGGCCGCTGCTTGGGCAGTTATGCAACTAGTCTCCTACTTCTTTGGCATCGACATTTTAGGCGGCGGCACCACCATTCCCCGCGGCTACTAAGCCAAAGGGTTCTAGGGTTTACGTTGTAGAGTTTCGTATTTAGGCTTTATTGTTTAGGTCTATAGACTTTAGGCTTTAGGTTTTTTATTCTTTGCCTTATTGCTTGGTTTTTGATTCTTTTGTCACCATTGGTGTTTTATTCCCCTTAACCGCCTAAAAACCAAGCTCTCTTGTAACCATACCCCTTACTCCTTAACCCTTAATACTTAATACTTAATACTTGATACTTGATACCT
>CAYXRB010000016.1:24429-28774 GCA_964467565.1 uncultured Pseudomonadales bacterium
ATAGCGGGTATATGGGTACTGGCCAATTCTCCGATGTCCCCACCCTCAAAGGTTTTGAATGTGTCTTTCAAAGTATTTTAAGCATCATGCTCCAGCTAATTGGTCTGGGCATGTTTCTCATGCTGGTTATCGGGGGGTTGCGGTTTTTAACCGCCGGGGCCGATGCCAAAGCCGCCGAAAAAGCCAAGTCCACCATCACCTTCGGTATCACCGGCATGGTCTTGGCCATTCTCGCCTGGTTCATTCTCATGTTTATCCAAAACTTCACCGGTGTCGACCTCCAAAATTTCACCATCGGCATTCCCTAAGCTTCATCAAAACAATCGTATGCAATCCAAGTTCTTGCGCACCATATTTCAACTTAGTAGTGGTTTAATCACCCTTATCCTTAGTGCCTCAATCCTTTCCTCATCTGTTTTTGCTCAATCCGCTCAAGTCCCCTGTACCAACGAACCCGACTTTAGCTTGCCTATCGTCAACCAATTATTCCGTCCCGAAAACATCCGCGAAGAAGACTGTAGTTTCTACGCCGAAGATTCCGAGGTTCAGTACAAAATGATCGATGAAGCCGCGGTCTTGTGCGTCGACAACCCTACGCTTGTTGGTAATTGGGTCGAAGAAGGCGACGATATTAGAAGGGCGGGGAACGGTTTGTGGGAATTAAAAGTCGACCGCATCCCCGACTCCCAAGACCCCGATATTCTCACCAATTACGACGAAGGGTTGGTCAAATACACCCTCTCCACCCAGTCATACACCGATCCTAATTACCAACGGGCCTGGTGCATGGCCCAGGGCATTAGCGATTTAACCGACTGCGCCAGAACCTTGGGCACCGCCGTCTGCGACGCTGATGGTAATTGCCACCAAAATCCCCAGCTCGACCACCCCGACAAACGCACCACTACCAAACTTGAACAACTCGTACGCTATCAACACGCTGCCCATCACGCCCTGGCCTGCGCTGCCCCCAATCGTGCCAGTGACCTTCAGTGTGGCAACATTACTTTTACCTTAGGCCCTGCCGTCGCTGCCTTAGCCTTAGGCAACACGCCCCAACAAATCTTAGATGCGTACTTTAATCTTACCCCCCAAGAACGCGCCTACATCGAATCATTCGTTTCCCCCAAAATGGTCGAAAAGTTCTATTTATATGTCCAAGCTACTCCCAATACCCAATTACCCGCCTGGCTCGAAAGCTTTTTAGGCGGCATCCTCTCTGACACCACCATCATCGAGCGCGTTGTCCCCACCGGCAAAAACCGCTACGATGAAACCATTTTAAATGCCAAAAAGAATGCTCCGCCCGGTCAAATTGATGAACTAGTTAACCAAATCAGAAGCCAACATTACCTGCCCGTGCAACACACCAGGGGTGGTGTTCCCATCCCGATTGCAGAACAAATCGAGGAAAAAATCAGGTTAAAAAACCTCGATTGCACTGGTCCAATGAATGCGTCAACTCAAATTTTGGGCGGGGTTGGCTATGCCGGCCCCGATGACCCATCTGTGCGCTTAAGCTTTGCTTTTTTAAGTAATTTGTTAAACCCCCGCGATATGCTTGGCCAAACGCTTGAAGACCGCTACAAAGTCTATGCCCTCGTTCCCCTCTCCCAAATGGTTATGGCTGCCTTAGACGGAAATCACGGCAACTCCCCCCTCCGCTCCGTACACGCCGCCAACACCAACCCCGAGTATTGGCAGCAAAGCATTAACATTCCCCTCCCCATCAATGACCCCTCCGCCCGAACCAACGACCCCGGCGACAACACCGCTGCCTGCCATTTTGCCGCGGGATCCCCGGAGTGTATTTGCCCCATCGGCTTTACACCTGTGGGTTCAGATTTATGCCGTAGGGATAACCGCGGCATTATCGGTTTTACTCGAGGTGGCCAGAGTCAAGGCAATCCCAGCCTTCCCGGATCTCCGGCTTTTAGGGAAAAATTAAATTTCACCAACCGCCAAAGCCTTCCATTAAATGACCCACAATACTTTGAGGACGATTGCAGCTACTACACAAATTTTTGCTCCAAAGCTCCCGGAGCTTGCCGTATCCTAAACACTCTCGCTTCGCCCTTTAACCGCAGTTTCTGCCCCATACAACCCGAAACCACCGCCCCGCCCGTGTGTACCACCACCGCCCTTTTAAACGGCGCCGACATCGACCTCTTCTTAAACCAAGGCGCCACATACTTCTTACCCTGGCAGTACGCCGGCACCAGGGAAGACCGCCTCGCCTTCGACGATTACTCTTTCTTCCAAGGCGAAGCCATGTGCCAACTATTGCAAGAAAAGGCTACCCAATATCCAGGCAAAATCGGCGTCAACATCCACACCCTCGCCAACCGCGACGAAGCCCAAATCGAAGAACATTTGCGCTACGTCCAAGATTGGTGCGGCACCTCCATCGTCCGCTTCTGGGGTTTTGACGATCCTGATCGGGTTACTAAGGTGCTGCGCATCGGCCAAGGTTTGGGTTTAAAATTTATTGTTGCCCTCGCCGACTTTGGCATTATTCCGGGCAGCAACTCCACCGGCTGGTTCACCTCGGGCTACCAAGACACGTACCAACCCCACGCCCTTCCCGTTGCCGGTGCCAGTAACCCAGCCGGACTAAACGATACCGTGGCCGTTTTAGAGCTTATCAACGAACCCCACTGCTACGGCCAAACCAGTTGCATCGAACCCTATGCCCAATGGGCTGGCCACATGTCTTCGCTTCTCTCTTCCAGGGGTTTCATCGTGGGCATTGGCCAAAAAGCCAGCGAAGACACCACCCGCGGTGACAGCCCGGGCGTGCCTGCCCCCGATGCCAGCTCAGATTTCTCCCGCAGTAATAATTTTTCCAGCATTGGCATCACCTCCGCCCATTTCTATTCCGATGCCGAAAAAGCCAAAGCCCTGCAGGCCTTAAACCAATCCCAGGCCTTGGGCAAACCCTTCTACATTGGCGAAGCCGGCAGTAGTACCACCACCTGCACCTCTCCCGACTCCCCCGGTTCGGTCGCTTCCAGCGAAATTTGTACCGTCGCTGCCCGCCACAATATCAACTGCGACTATTTGCGCGCCATTTGGCAAATCGAAACCGGCAGCGCCACTAATTGCGGCAGGCTTTCCTCCAGCGGCCTCATGTCCATTACCGACGCTACCTATAACAGCATGGACCATGTCGATCATGCTACTGGAGAGCCTCTTGACCGTTGCGCCATGCCCGACGCTTTCGTATTCTCGAGGGCAAGCGTGTCAACCTTAACGCCAGCAGCATCGATTTAAACGTTGTCGGCGCCTACCACGGCTGCTATGGCTTAAATTTCAACTGCTGCGCCCCTTCCAATGAAACTCAGTGCCGCTGGGGTACTGGAGTGTCTTACTGTGACGCCGTCAACGCCTTCCGTACTGGCCGGTATCCGGATCCCAGCTGGCAGCCAAATATGTCGTTTTGTACTGGCCGATAAAAAACCAATTATCAATTGTACTGCAATTAATCTAAGCCCTAAGGTACAATAGTCGTGCTATGAAGTCTCTGCACCAAATCCTTCACCGTTCATATTCCATCCCCCACCTAGCCCTTATTATCTTGGCTTTACTTGCCGTCACCGGCCTTATTAAAAACGCCGCCGCCCAAACCACCATGGACCTCGAAGATCATCTTCGGTCTCAAGCCCCCAATATCGACCAAAACCTGTCCAAGTACTCCCTCCAAGACGCCGACGCTTTTGCCGCCGGCTGGTACTCTGGCCTCGTTGGCTTCGAAGACGAACAAAGCGGCCAAGTCAGTTCTGGTGCCCTCCCCCAAGCCGGTAAAATGATGGCCTATCTCATTACCCGCCCTCCGGCAACCCCAGGTGAATACATCGCCGACGTCATGCGCAATACCGGCCTTGCTCCTCAAGCCTACGCCCAAGGCGTTGGTTTTTCCGCCCTCTCCCCGGTCTTAGCTATCTGGAAAGCCTTTCGCAATCTTGCCTACTTCCTCTTTATCATTGTCTTTGTCATCGTTGGCTTCATGATCATGCTCCGCTCCCAAGTCGACCACCAAACCGTGGTTAATTTTCAAATGGCCTTGCCCAAAATTGCCTTAACCCTTGTGCTTATTACCTTTAGCTATGCCATCGCCGGTTTTGTCGTCGACCTCATCTACATAGTCACTTTTGTCGTCGTCTACCTTTTAAACACTTTTGGCGTAGTCAGCGACCCCACCTTAGCCCTAAACAACATCTTGGGCGAAAACGTCATTGCCCTGGGTTTCCGCATGGCCTTTAGCGATGTCAACCAAGGCTCAAACGCCGCCGTCGGCAACCTTCTGGCAGACGCCTTCGCCCCCAACGGTGGCATTTGGGGTTCG
>CAYXRB010000017.1:0-4005 GCA_964467565.1 uncultured Pseudomonadales bacterium
CTAAGACCATATTGGACGCGGGGCCTGCAAGCGCAATTAAGCCGGCATCACGCCTGGGGTTTTGCAGATTAAAAGGGTCAAAAGGGACCGGTTTGGCCCAGCCAAAGGGGATGACCGGAAAACCAATAGCCCGCATGACGCTCGTGGCTATAAGCATGGTGGTGCCGATAGGGTCGTAGTGCGACAGAGGATTTAAGGTGATCCTGCCCAATAAGCGGGCAGTGGGATCACCTAAGCGGTCGGCGACCAGGGCGTGGGCGGCTTCGTGGACGGTGATAGCGACGGTGACAGCCAAGAGCCAAAAGGCAATTGAGAGTATGTCCATTTTTTGAATTTTTCTTTTGTAAATTTTAAGTTGGTCTGATATGATTACGCACTGAGAACGCATTATACTTAAAGATAAGAAAAAAGCATATGTACGCATGTGATAACTGCGGCAAGACGGTAAGCAGGGGAAACCAAGTTAGTCATGCCAAAAATCGAGTAAAAACGATACGAAAACCTAACTTAAAATATTTTAGGGTTTTAATTAAGGGGCAAGTGGTGCGGATGAGGTTGTGTATGAAGTGTGCGCGAATGGCAGATAGGCCGCATAAGGTGGCTAAAAAAAATGACCCGGTAGTACAAGCTGCTTAGATAATTTCTTTTAGTTTGGACTTGGTGCTGATGAATCAGCATTTTTGGGGTTTTGGGCAATTACATTAAGACTTGCTAGAGCTGCACCGTCTAACTTTGTGGCAAACTCTTTTTTTTGAGCGCGGTTTAGGGCGACATACCCTTGGCCATAGCCTTGGGCAACAGATAATTGATTAATAGCCCTTAACTCGGACATCATTTGCTGGTATGACTCCAGGTTAGCGACACCCGGAAGGATTCCGGCAAGTGATTGAAGAGCAAAAACCGTAGCGGTGACTTTATTTTTCCCCAGTCTATTTGTCTCTAGGATGGTTTTTACGGCCTCTCTATTTTCGGGGAGTGAAAACATTCTCTGTAGGGCATATTCAATATTTTGAATCTCAAGTCTTAAAGCATTTGGATCTTCAATGTGACCAGTACCAAGATATTCGACCGTCGGGAGTAGTAGGTACGTCCTCAACGGCCTTATGAGCTCTAAAATATTATTAGGTAACTTTGTAATATCAATTTCCGGAATATTCGTGTTTTCTGACGGAATAATGGCAACTTTGTTTTATTTGATAATTGCGGTTTTAATTTCGTCAAGAGTGTACACTTGTTCCGTACCTACTACCGGTGGCATTTCGGTGATTTCTGCAAGTGAGGTGGGTTCAATCATTAAAGGTCCCCAGTGTGTACGGTACTTTGTTTTTGAAAGAGTTGGCTTGTACAGTATCCAATACTGCCTCCAAAAGATTAGGATTGAAATCTTGGTTTTTAATTTCTTCAAGAGACAAGCCCTGGTGAATTAGTTTAAGAATAGGGTCGGCTTGTTGGTAGGTAAATCCGAGTTCACGCTCGTCGGTTTGGCCTGGCCACAAATCGGCAGAGGGTTTTTTGTCAATGATTTCTTGAGAGACACCTAAAGATTTGGCTAATTCAATGACTTGGGTTTTAAACAAATGGCGGATCGGTTCAACGTCACTCGCTTCATCGCCAAAGCGGGTATAGTACCCTAACAAATGCTCACTTAAATTCTCGGTGCCAACAACTAAAGCATTAAGCTTTTTTGCTTGGTCAAACAATATAAGCATACGGATCCGGGCTGCTAGATTGGCAAGACGTAACTGGTTTATCGCTTGATCATTTGAGCGCATGATCGCGTAATGATTAATAATGCGCCATGACTTTTGGATAATAGCTCCTATAGGAACAACGCTAAAATTTTGATCGGGAACGCCAGCGGTTTTGGCAACAAGCCTGGCATGCTCTGCGTTATTTGGGTTGCTGGTTTTACTGGGGAGGTGATACACAAATACATTTTGAGGCTCAATGGCTGTGGCGGTTAAGATTAAACAAACGGCTGAATCAATTCCGCCCGACAGGCCAATGACGGCATGAGTTTTCTTTTGTTGGCTGAAGGTGGCTTTAATGAAATCAGTAATTTGTTTTTCAGTCATGCGATAATCATAACAGAATGAAGCGACACATAGTTTTATTTGGTGGGGCATTCGACCCACCTCATTTTGGCCATTTGTTGGTAATTGAGCAAGCTTTACGGCAACTTCAATTAGATGAATTATGGTTGATGCCTAGTTATGCCAGTACTTTTTTAAAACGATTGAGCCCATCCAATCTGAGAGTGTCTTTAACAAAGCTTTTGGCAAAAGAAGTAAATGATTCGCGTATACGCCTGAGTATGATCGAGATTGATAATCGCATGTCGGGTTCAACAATTGAAACGTGGAGATATCTGAGAACTACATTTCCAGCTGAATGGAAGTATTCTTTTTTGATGGGTTCTGATCAACTAAAGAAATTCCACTTATGGGAAGACTATGAATTATTACTAAATGAGATGCAATTTTACGTCTACCCCAGAATGGGTTATCCGATGGAACCATGGTTTAATCAAATGAAGCAACTTGATAGCGAGATTATAAGTGATGTGTCGTCGACTGAGGTTAGAAATAGAATTCGAAAAGGACAGCAAATTAGTGATTTAGTGCCCCGGACGGTTGAGCAGTATATTGCAACCCATTTAATGTACAGAGACTAGGGCAATACTTAAGACAACTGGTTTTTAATTTGATTAAAGTGGGCTGGAGAAGAGCCTTCTAACTGCACTTGCTGAAGGGCAAGGAGACCGTTTGAAACTGTGGCAGAAAGGATTTTTAGACGCTTTTTGCCTCTGATTGTGGGAACGTACGTCCAGACTCCCGGATAGCCATAAAGCGCACGAACAGCACGTTCGATAAATAATGTTTGGTGGTTAATGTTTGATGTTTGGAGTTTTAAATAATTATAGGCTGTTTTAAGACGAGTGTTTAGGTGTGAAACAGTAAGAGGTTTTTTAGACATAGCTTCTAAAAGATTGTGCCAGTGAATGAAGCCATGGGCGCGGGTAAACCGATGGGCGGGCGGGGTGGAGGGTTCATGTTGGCTTAGGGGTTCAATCGTAGAAAGAGACTTGCTTAACCATGTGGGAAGATTTTGCGCACCCAACTCATAGAGATTTTGATACAGAGATTCACGAGTATCTTGCGATGTAATAGGGATGGTTGCCTGATGATAGATGGCGCCGGTGTCGAATTGGGTACTCATTTTGATAAGTGAAATGCCCGTGGTTTTTTCGGCTAAGAGAATAGCCCATTCGGCCGGATTGGCACCGCGGAATTTAGGCAGGAGCGAAAAATGCAGATTTAGTGCGCCTAATTTGGGATACCGAAGCCAGCTTGGGGGGAGAAGTTTGGAATAGCCGGCGGTGAGAAAGCAATCAATTCCAGAATAATGTTTAATATTTAATGTTTTAAGTTTAACATCGGTTAATTCTGCAGGTGTGAAGACGGGAATATTGTGGGTTTGGGCGAATTGGTGAGTATGGGTTTTGGTGAGCAGTTGCCTTCGGCCGGCAGGGGCGGGGGGAGTGGTAATAACGGCAGCGATATTAATATTGGGAGTCTTCATTAAGGATTCTAGAATGATGGTGGAGTAATGTTGGAAGGAACCAAAAAATATAATGTTCATGTAACTTACCAATTCAAAATGGCTTGCGGCTTTTCAATTTTTACAAATTCATCTTCTTCTTCGAAATATAAGGGTTGGGGTTTGCCTAAGGGGTTAAATGATGACGAGGGAGAGCGGCCAAGGGTGTAATCGGTAAAGAGGATCCCGTTGAGGTGGTCTAATTCGTGTTGAAAAACTCGAGCGCTGAAACCAGTTAGGGTTTCGGTATTGGACGGTTCGACGGTTAGGTTATCTTCGAGCTGATGGTACTTGACTGAGATTTGCTGGTGGCGCCAGACGGGACCCCACAAACGGGGAATTGATAAACAGCCTTCCATAAGCGGTTTTTGAAGGTTGTCGCCCAAAGTAATCTGCTGGGAAGCG
>CAYXRB010000017.1:4015-7313 GCA_964467565.1 uncultured Pseudomonadales bacterium
GCTTATAATTTTTGGGTTGATATATAATTTTACAACCGGTTTGCCGCCTGGTTTTTCGGAATTGCTAGTGGGTCGGGGGATTAAATTGGTAATAAATAGTCGGAGCGGATACCCCACTTGTATGGCAGATAATCCCACCCCAGGAGGATCCGTTTTTTTGGTGAGAGTCTGGGTTAAGTCTTTAATGAATTGAAGTATTTTTTTATCGATTTTTTCTACCGGTTTACTAACTTGTCTTAAAACCGGATCGGGAACGGTAATTAATTTTGCCATTCGATTATTTTATCACCCATGTTGAGGGAGTGTTTAATTAGTAGCTTTATAAAGCGGCGGCGGAGGCGGCTTGGGGGTTATTTGGATTAATATTTTGAAGAATATAGTCATACTGTTCTTTAGCCAGCTCGGCAGACCCTGAAGATTGGTAGAGGCGGGCAAGGTCCATGCGTGCAGCTTCGTAATTTGGCTTCAACTCTACAGTTTTTTGGTACATTTGAAGAGCCCTGGGGGTGTCGCCAATTTGCTCTAAAAGAAGCCCCAGGTTGTACCACAGTTTGGCATCGGTGGGTGCAAGTTGTATTGCTTGGATGAGAGTTTGCGATGCGTTGACGGCATACTGGGGATCAATTGAAGTAAGATTGACAAATAACCTAGCCCGGGTTTTGTAGTAATTTAAATGAACCCGATTAAGATCGAGGGCTTTATTGGAATAGGCTACGGCTTGCTGGGCGATTTGCGCCGCTTGACTGGCTTGACCGGAGGCTGCGATGGCCGCTGCAGCCCTGGAAAGTGAGTAGGATATTTCATCGTAGTACAGACTTTCTGAGGGCACTTTCTGGATGGCAGTCATTAATAACGGTAATCCTTTTTGAAGGTCACCGGCAGAAACATGAGCTTTGCCTAAAGCATAGGCTTTGTCGGCGGCATAGAGGTTATGCACCCGCAAAAGTAAAAAGATAAGGGCGAGCGTGAGGGTACCAATAGAAAGGTATTGAGCATTAGATAACGTATTGAGTGTACGTTGAAACGGATCGTTTTGGGCTTTCTCAACTTGTTTGCCCGATTGAGCGAAGATAGCGGCGAGGGCTGGAAAGAGGAAAAAAAGAAGGGCAACGGGTACGGTTGAGAAACCAAAAAAATTACTGATGTTCAAGGCTAAGAAGCCGGAGGCCAAGGCAATAAGGATCAGGGGGGTGAGAAGTCTTGCGGGTTTGATCTTATGGGTTATGCTCATTACCTGTTTGGCTGACCAGAAGAGGTAGACCACAATGATTGAAAGGTATGAGAGGAAACCGAAAAGTCCGGTAGTGGCAAGGAAATTTAGGAATTCGTTGTGGGCTTTATTGTACAGAAAATCCCACTCTGAAACTAGATTATGTTCAACCGGGCGCGAGGGATAATACGCATAAGCGAATGTTTCGACACCGGAACCAAAGAGCGGGTACTTTTTAAAAATTTCAAAGGCACCGCGCCAGACTATTGAACGAATAGTACCTGATTCGGTGCCGCCTATTTCGAGTTGGGTACCTTGAGAAGGTGCCTGTGAAGGTTCTTCAACTGGCGGTGGGGTTGGTGGTTGGGTGAGGCGGTTAAAGAGGAGGGTATCAGCCTGCGGGATGATGCCTCGGCCGAAGGTTAAGAATGGAATGCCGATAACGATTAGAGTGATAACGGAGGGTAGAGCTATTTGAGTGAGATGTCTTTTAAAGATGAATAGCAGACTGACTAAGAAAAGTGTGGACGCGGTGGTACCAACACCTAAGATGCCGGAGCGAGATTTGGTAAACAGGAGAACTGAAAAATACAGGATTGCCATCAAGGCATACCCACCGGTGAAGAGCAAATCTTTTGAAGGCCAGGAGCTTTGGAGTTTCTTGCCTTGAGTGGTATGACCGACTGAATTGGACGATTTCGATCGATTAGTCAAATTACCGTAGATTAACGCCAAGGGAATAAACAAGAGGGTAATGAGATACGCGGCAAGCCAATTGGGTTGGCCAAAGGTACCATAGACACGGGTGGTCACATCTTGCACCCAGCAATCGGCGTTGAATTGGCCGGTAATAACGTAACAGCTGGGGGATTTACCCCAATGTTCGGGTAGGGCATAGAGGGCTGACAAGGTGCCAGCGGTAAGAAAGGTGAACAGGATGTATTTTAAGTCACTAGCTTTGGCGTTGGAGGTAAAGGCAAAGTAGAGAATTAGGTAGCTTACGGTAGACAATAACCCTCCATGAAACCGAGAGTAATAGCCATAGAGGCTGGTGTGCGGATCAAGGGAGAAAAGAGTAGAAATGATTTGCGAAGCGAGAAAGATGACAAGGGGGTAGAAGAGAAATGTGGGATTGAAAGTTATTTTTTTGTCGAGAACGGTTCGCATAAGCCAAAGGACAAGGATGAGCGATGAGAAGGCATAGACCAAGAGCATTTTGGGGAATTCAAAAAGTTCGCTGGTCTGGGAGGTCCAGGTAAGTGGCACTACCAAGAGGAGTAAATGGAAACAGACAATAATTGCTAATCGAATACGCTCCGACATGAATGAATGATACCAGCCCACCTGCTGTAACTCCACTGGATTGAACGGATCCCAACCAAAGATTTGTCGAAATGCCGGTGTTTTAGAACACACCATTCAATTGGCATTTGCTGGTACGACAAAATGGTTTATATCAACTAAAGAAAATGAGGACAGGTCGTGATAAAGTACGTCTGCTAGCTGTTTGAACAGCACACGCTTTTTGGTATTAAGCGTTGAACAGGGAGAGAAGTATTAAAAGTATATGAAACTATTGAGTTCATTTTTTGGCTTGTTGTCGCATGACATGGGGATTGATTTGGGAACGGCGAATACGCTGGTAATTCTTAAAGATCAAGGCATTGTGATTAAAGAACCGTCGGTGGTAGCCCGCCACACTCAAACCGGGGCGGTGTTAGCCATTGGTTCGGAAGCCAAACGGATGGTGGGGAAAACCCCGGGGACCATTGAAGCAATCCGGCCACTGCGGGACGGCGTTATCGCTGACTTTGACGCGGCAGAGGCAATGCTTAAATACTATATCCAGCGAGTCCATGCCGGCCCGGGAATATGGCACAGAGTACCACGGCCACGAGTGGTGGTGGGTATACCATCGGGAGTGACCGAGGTGGAGCGACGGGCGGTGCAGGAAGCAGCATTGTCGGCTGGTGCAAGAGAAGCGTTTTTGATTGAAGAACCGATGGCAGCTGCAATTGGAGCAGGGCTTCCTGTGCAAGAACCATCCGGTAATATGATTATTGATATTGGTGGAGGAACAACCGAAGT
>CAYXRB010000017.1:7323-8794 GCA_964467565.1 uncultured Pseudomonadales bacterium
GGTGCAGGCCTTAAGGTACAGGAACCAGAAGGGAGAATGATTGTAGATATTGGCGGGGGTACGGCAGAAATTGGCGTGATATCACTAGGCGGATTAGTATTAAATAAAAGCATCCGCATAGCTGGTGACGAGTTTGATGACGCGATCATACGATTTGCCCGAGTTAAATATGGTTTGGTGATTGGAGAAACGACTGCAGAGCAAGTAAAACTTGCGGTTGGTTCGGCGGCAAAATTTGGTGAAGCGACCGTTGAGAGTGGGGGTTTGGTGAGTAAGAAACCGGGCGGCGGAGCGGGAAAAGTATTGCAAACGGTAGTTCGGGGAAGGGACTTGGAATCAGGACTGCCCAAGTCGATAAAATTTAACAGCACCGAAGTTCGTGAAGCCTTAACGCCGGTAGTCCAGCAAATCGTGCAGGCGATAAAGGATACGTTAGAAGCTACGCCACCCGAATTGGTGGCTGATATTTTAGAAGGGGGGATTGTTTTGGCAGGGGGATCGAGTTTGTTACGCGGGTTAGAGAAACTGGTTGCCGAGGAAACACAAATGCCGGTATGGCGGATGGAAGAACCGATGACGGGGGTGGTTAAAGGGTGTGGGATAGTGCTGGAAAACCCAACTTTGTTGAAACGAGTACGGGTAGTAGGTGGTTTGCGATCCTGAGGTATTTCCTTGTATAGTTAATGGTACCAGAGATGATTCTGAGGGATATTTCATGACCATTACCCGCCTTCATGTGGGACACACCGCAAAGTTTGCTTTCTTTTTTTACTTAATGACTATGGGGATAATTGTGTTGCCAGTGTTATTGATGATGGTGGTGTTTAGTGTGGCGTTTTCTTCTGAAAGTACTTTTGCCTCGCAACCACCGATGTCTATTATTGCCGGCATGGGACTTGTGATGGTTTTGATAATGGTACCGGTCTATGCTGCTTTTGGGGCTTCGATCGTGGCAATATCTACATGGATTTACAACGTTGTGGCCAAAAAAGTAGGAGGGATACGAATAGATGTCAAGTAAAAGAGGGAAGCATAAAAAAACTAGGATTATTGCCCAGGTGATTGCACGGGTATTTGATCCGGTGGTAGAAATACCCCTGATCTTATTTGCCATTGTAAGCTACGCCTACCTTAATGGGTATAGATTTAAATTACTTACGGCACTGTTTGTGTTTGACGCCCTATTGCCCGGCTTGGCCTACTTATGGACGGTGAGGAAATTACCCCTATCGGAATGGGAATTACCAAAAAACGGGATGCGGGTGCCGCTGTTTATGATTACGGTGATTAGTCATGGAGTGGGGGTGTTAGCGGCTTTTTGGCTGGGGAGAAGACCGTTGGCGGACGAGTTACTGGCACTATGGGTTGTAGCTCTAGCTTTTTCACTGGTTACCGTGGTCTGGAAGATAAGCATTCATGCCGGGGTTAATGCCGTCTTGGCAACAATGGCAATGTATTATTTTGGATTCAC
>CAYXRB010000017.1:8804-11373 GCA_964467565.1 uncultured Pseudomonadales bacterium
TGTTTTGCTGGTGGGATGGGCCCGGGTAGTGAATAAGAACCACACTTTAGCGCAAGTGTTGGTGGGGAGTGTGTTGCCGTTGGTGTTGCTGCAACTGCTTTTACCCTAGTGGTTTAATTACCATGAAACTTACTTATAAGTATGGTAGGGTGGGGGTGTTATGGGAGTTACTGGCGTAGAATCGTACATCGGTTTAATTACAAAATGGTCGACGTTTGTGGTGGGTTGTTTAGTTTTGATGGTCTTGTACCGCTTACGTTGGCTTGACTATCCGCTACAGCCGATACAATGGTCACTGATGCAAACGTACCAAATTCGTGAGCAGGTTTTAGGATTATCACGAAAACCGATGGAGACGATAGTTTTTTGGACGACCGGAGCTCAGAAAGTAGCCGTTTTAGAACAGAAGCTGGCACAAGCAGCAGTAGATACCAACGAACTTAATCGCTTGCGGCATGAAGTAGAAGCTTTGAGTAAAGCAACCGGATTGCATCTGGCAGGAGATGGGGGTAAGAAGATTGCTGCCCAGGTAATTGAAAGGGATAAAACTGAGGTAAAAGTGAAAGCCGGTGGTAATGACGGGGTGGAACGGGGCATGTACGCCCTTGATGAAACTGGGGTGGCGGTGGGGCGTATTGTACGCGTGAATCCTTACTATTCAACGGTGGAATTACCCAACGCCGTTCATTCGCGGGTGGGAGTAAAAGTACAAGGCAGGGAGTCCAAGGGAGTTTTGGTTGGTGACGGTACCAGAGCGGTGCTCACTGAAGTGCTCCAGAGCGAAACACTGGTTCCCGAAGATGTCATAATCACGTTGGGGAGTGAGGGGTTGTTTCCGGCAGGCTTAGTTGTAGGGACAGTGGGAGAGATCCAAAGCAGGGCAGCAGATGCGATGCAACAAGCTTCGGTTGAACTTTTGGGCAATCCAGAGAATATGGTGATTTTAAGAGATAGTATTTAAAAAGATTTTTTAAATTTGATAAAACCGGGTGATAAAAGCAAATAAAAAGGTAGCAGATGGTGAGATTATTGTTGGTAATCATTTTATTATGGTTGAGTGCCGGATGGTGGGGTATTAATGCAATAGTAACCTTAAGTGTACTTTTGAGCCAAAAATTGCCGTATCAGATGGCGCTGGTGGGTGCTTTTATGTTAGGAATCGTATCAGACGTAAGCCGCGATGGATCGATTGGTGTAACTAGCCTCATTTTAATCACCGGAATTTTGATCTTAAAAGTACTCTCTATGCAGTTTGATGTGCCCAGTTGGATAATGGTACTGGGAGGCGGCTTTGGATTAGAGCTGATCCTAAGAAGTGTCACCGGTAACTCGCTTGGAATTGGCCAGGCTATTGTCCAAGCCATGATGAGTGTGGGGTTTTGGGCATTCTTAAGTTATCGACCACTCTCTAAGGGTGCCGTGTACTTAAAGGGATAAGGCTACTGGACTGGCAAGCGATAGATGTTTTTGACCGGATAATTTAGTTACGCCTTACTGGCATGAACTAGAGTCATGATGAGGATATTAATTACGGTATAACAATATTAGATTTAGAGTATGACTTCACGGATAACACGATTTAAGAATGGAACTCCGGTACGCGGATTCGAGGGGGTTGGTGGCAGGCAAAAAAGGTGGCGATCCCTTTTGCACGCTCAGTCGCTTATACCTGCCTCCAGGGTTCGCATATGGCCGTTTGTAGTTTTGGTGTTAGGAGGGTTACTTTTTTTGGTGGGCAGGTTAACTCAATTAACGGTGGTGGAGGGGAATTACCAGCGCACCCAAGCAGAGGAAAACAGAGTAGCAACCATTCGGATAACCGCCCCCAGAGGAGTATTTTTGGATAGAAACAGCACACCCTTAGTGCAAAACGTGCCCCTTTTTAAACACCAAGTTCCCGGATCAACAATTGCCCAAGTGGCTTTTGAAGAAATTACCAGAGAACAAGCGTTAACATTGGCGTATCAAGGTGACGAGCGAATTTTCTTTGATTTGCGCAGGGATTACGTGTGCGGGAGGGCGTGCTCGACGCTCCTGGGGTATGTGGGTGAAATCGATGAGAATGAATTAAAGACTTTTGAAGGGCACTACGTGATGGGTGACACCATCGGAAAAAGTGGGCTGGAAAAGATGTTTGAGGACCGGTTACGAGGCGTGCCGGGGAATGAATTGGTCGAAGCCAATGCCCAAGGAAAAGCAGTGCGGGTGATTGGAAAGACCGAAGCGGTGAATGGCCATGATATGCATTTAACCATTGACAGTGAACTGCAAAAAGCGGCGTATGGAGCTTTCGCTGCGGATCAAGTAGGCGCAGTGGTGGCGCAAATCCCCGATACGGGAGAGTTGTTGGCAATGGTGAGCATTCCGGCGTACGATCCTAATGATATCGTCGCGTCGCTATCTGAACCGGATACTCCGTTTTTTAATAGGGCTCTGGGAGGCGCTTATCCACCAGGCAGTATTTTTAAGATTATTCCGGCTGTTGCAGGGCTAGAAGAAGGAACGGTTACTAAAGAGAGTTTGTATGAAGATACCGGTGAATTACGGGTAGGCCAATACACCTATGGCA
>CAYXRB010000017.1:11383-11759 GCA_964467565.1 uncultured Pseudomonadales bacterium
TGGAGTACGGTGGGGTCGAAGGGGCTGTGAATATGGTGAGGGCTTTGCAAAGAAGTAATGATATTTATTTCTATAAATTAGGAGAAGCTTTAGGGCCGCAAAAGTTAGCCGATTGGGCCCGGATGTTTGGCTTTGGAACGACGTCGGGTTTAGAAGGGTTGGGAGAAGTACCGGGAATTGTTCCAGATCCCGCCTGGAAAATCAGATATAAAGGAGAAAAATGGTTTTTAGGCAATACCTACCATATGGCAATCGGGCAGGGGGATGTAATGGTAAACGTACTGCAGGCCAACAGAATGACCAGTGCAGTGGCAGCAGGCGGATTATTATGTCCGGTACGGTTAACACTGGATGAGGCCCGAAATAGTGCGTGCGC
>CAYXRB010000017.1:11769-12542 GCA_964467565.1 uncultured Pseudomonadales bacterium
GCAGCTGCGTGTGCACCCGGGGGGACAGGGACCCCATTTTTTAGAGCCAACACCCCTGTGGCGTGTAAAACCGGAACGGCGCAACAAGGTGCCGGGGATAAAGACCCCCATGCTTGGTTTACGGTGTTCGCGCCCCTAGACGATCCTCAGATCGCGGTTACCGTATTAGTGGAAAAAGGTGGCCAGGGGAGTGAAGTAGCCGCCCCAATAGCCAAGACAATATTAGATTGGTGGTTTGCAAATAGATATCAGGATGTGAATGAATAATCGCGAGCTGGCACATTATGTAGCAGTGAATGAATGTCCGGGGATAGGACCGGTTACCTTTGAAAAGATGTGGAAACGGTTTGAATCTGCGCAAGCTATTTGGGCTCAGAATTCACGGGTACTAAAGGAGATATTAAAACCGAAACAACTGGAGCACTTTGTCAGCTACCGAAAAGCAGTGGACCCTTTGAGTCGCTGGAAGCACTTATCGAAAAAAGGGGTAGGGTTTGCTGCCAAATATATTAGAGGGACGTTACTTTACCCACCACAGCTGGCGAAGCTAGCCCAGGCACCAGCTCTATTGTACGTGCGCGGGAGCTGGGACGAGGCGGATTTAGCACGTTGTGTAGCTGTGGTGGGAACGCGGCGGCCAACTGACTACGGACGGAATATTTCTTTGAAAATCGCGGCAGAATTAGCCGATGCCGGAGTGTGTGTGATTTCTGGGTTGGCTTATGGGGTAGATGCCCTGGCTCATACAGCTGTACTAGGAAATTTTAAAGGGA
>CAYXRB010000017.1:12552-17168 GCA_964467565.1 uncultured Pseudomonadales bacterium
TAGCGGGCTTGGGCAGTGGCGTATTGACAGTGACCCCGACGGAACATGCGGGTATGGCGGAAAAAATTACTCAGGGGCGTGGGGCAGTAGTTTCAACTTTTATGCCCGAAATGGAGGCTCAGAAAGGCCACTTTGTAGCCAGGAATTGGTTAGTTGCGGCACTGAGTGCCGGGGTGGTGGTAACTGAAGGTGACCAGAAAAGTGGGGCGCTGATTACAGCCGAGAATGCATTAAAGCTGGGGAGAAAAGTGTTGGTCGTGCCCGGCCCGATAACTTCGGGAATGAATGCCGCACCGATGATGCTTTTGAGAAAAGGCGGGGTGCCGGTGGCCAGCGGACGCGATATTTTAAACGAGTTGTTTGGACAAAGTTTTATTGATAGAAGCGTTAAGATACAATTCAATTTTTCCAACTCGTTTCAGGAACGGGTGTGGCGACTGTGTGCGGGTGACGGGACCACGGTGGACGAATTAGTACAGGGATTAAAAATATCTACGCCTGAACTCCTAACAGTTTTGACTCAATTGGAACTGATAGGATACTTACAGCGAGAAGGTGAAAAGTTTGTCCAGAATTATCCGAAAGATGAGTGATGAGTAAAACAACTTTGAAAATTATTGATTTTTGGCAATGGGTGCAAATGCATGAACATCAATTGATTGAGTTTAGTAGAAAGCCTGAAGAACACTTCGACACAGTTTCAGAATTACAGGCGAGGGTACAAAAGATCGAGGCAGGCTTGGTGTGTGATGTGGGGGTGGGAGAGAAGGGTTCAACAAAGCTCGTGATAAGTGCAGAGGGGAACAAGGGTTTGTTTCCGGTGGTAATGCGAATTGTGGGAGCTGCGCCAGAGTTTAAGGAGATTGAGGTACGGGCATTTAGGCCACGGCACGACGGCCATGCTGCCTTGGTTTGGGATGGTTTTCGATTGGCTTCTGATGAATTAATGGTACGCGTACGTACTCTAAAGGCTGGTGGGATCGAGATTGAAACATTTGTTCAGGGGTATGATCCACGGGACTCGCGGTACGAGCCGTTGGTGCGATTGTTGCTGATGCATGCCCTGGGTGAATATGATGCGGTAACAAAAGTGAAAATACTGACTTTGTACGCTTGGCCACAGAAAAATGAAGGGAAAGACCTACAACCCTGGATCAGGTTACCTACTATTGTAGATGAGTTGGTAGGGAGTAACTAGCGCATTTAATCTTTGTTTTATTGACAGATGTACTACACTCGCTACTAGCGTAGAGCACTTAAAATCTATAAGCTATTGGTTGTTTGAATAATTGAAGTTTATACCGACAATTACCAACCGTCACTTATTTAGGGTGACAAAGTACAGAGTAATCGATATACTGCTATGTTTTGTATCACTTATTTTACATAAAAGTGAGTTGCTGATCTTTGGAAGTGCACTATGAAATTAGTAATTGTTGAGAGCCCGACTAAAGCCAAGACTTTGGGCAAGTTTTTGCCCAAAGAGTACGAGGTGGTGGCGAGTATGGGGCATATTCGTGACTTACCCAAAAGTAAGCTGGGGGTGGATACCGATAAAGATTTTGAGATTACATACGAAATGCCCGAGGCAAAAGAAGCGACGGTTAAGAAAATTAGAAACACTGCCAAAAAAGCGCATGAAATTATTTTAGCTACAGACCCTGATAGAGAAGGCGAAGCGATAGCATTTCACATCGCCTACCTGCTCACACATAAGGATGACGAGAAAAATTCGAAATTCGAAATTCGAAACTCGAAATTTAAACGCGTGACTTTCCATGAGATCACCAAAACAGCAATTGAAGAGGCCTTAAAAAACCCAGGTGAGGTAAATTTGCATTTAGTGGATGCGCAGCAGGCGCGGCGTGTAGTCGATAGGTTAGTAGGCTACAGTTTGTCGCCAGTGTTGTGGAAGAAGGTACGACGTGGATTGTCTGCCGGCAGAGTCCAGAGTGTGGCGCTCCGGATGATTGTGGAACGGGAAAAAGAAATTGAAGCATTTAAGCCTCAAGAATACTGGGAGATACGTGTATTGGTATTTGGAGAAAAGAAACAGGATTTTTGGATAGAACTCTTTGAAATCGAGGGAAAGAAGGTAGAAATAAAATCCAAAATCCAAAATCCAAAATCCAAAGAAAATTCAAATACTAAAAATCAAAACTCAAACTTTTTTTTGGACAGTAAGGTGACTGTCGATTCGATAGAGAAAGACTTAAAAAAAGCAAAATATAGTGTGGAGAGTGTGGAGAAAAAGGAGCGGAAACGCAGCCCTTATCCACCATATACCACCAGTACGTTGCAACAAGCAGCGGCCAATGTGTTGGGGTGGAGTGGTAAGCAAACAATGCGAGTAGCTCAAGAGTTGTATGAAAAAGGCGTAATTACGTATCACCGGACAGACTCGTTTAACTTAAATGCAGAAGCTGTAAACTTGGCTCGAAAAGTAATCGCTAGCGACTTTGGAGACAAATACTTGCCCGAAAAACCACAGTTTTATCGAACTAATAGTAAAAACGCACAGGAGGCGCACGAAGCAATACGGCCGACTGATGTAACTAAGAAAGTAGTGGCGGGGGAACATGATTTAACCGATAAGCATCAGAAGCTGTATAAGTTGATTTGGCGGCGAATGGTGGCGTGCCAAATGCTGCCATCGATATATGACCAAACAACGATTGTGGTAAAGACTGATAGTGATAAGTATCGACTGCGAGCTGCGGGTAGCGTAGTGAAATTTGATGGGTGGAGGGCCGCCTACGGCGGAAATTCCAAATTACAAAATCTAAATGACAAACAAATTTCAAATAACAAAATTCAAACATCAAATAAAACACAAAGTATTGAGGAAACGGTGTTGCCTGAGGTAGTGGAAGGGGAAGGACTGGACTACAAAGATTTGCATAGTGAGCAAAAGTTTACCCAACCACCACCCAGGTATAACGATGCCAGTTTGGTTAAGGAATTGGAAAAGAAGGGCATTGGTCGACCTTCTACTTACGCGCCGATTATTTCGCGCATAATTGATGTGGGGTATGTGGAACGAGTGGAGCGAACGTTTAAACCGACTACGGTAGGGGTGGTAGTAGCTGAGTTTTTGAAAACTAATTTTGAAACGGTTTTAGATTACAACTTTACCGCCGAAATGGAGGAAGACTTGGACAGAATTGCTCGTGGGGAAAAAAAATGGAAAAAAGTGATGAAGAGTTTTTATAACCCATTTGAAAAGCAGGTGGTCCACGTTACTAAAGAGGCCAAGCGTGTGCCAATTCCGGTAGAAAAAACCGGGGAAAAGTGCCCTGAGTGTAAAGAAGGCGATTTGGTGATACGAACCGGAAGGTTTGGGAAATTTATTAGCTGTTCGCGGTTCCCGGAATGTAAATACACCGCAAAGCTTATTCAAAAACTCGAAGGTTTTAAGTGCCCTGAAGACGGGGGTGAAGTGGTATGGAAGCGGACCAAAAAAGGCAGGGGATTTTGGGGATGTAGTAACTACCCGAAATGTACGTATGCGAGCTGGAAAGATCCGAGGAAGCCAGATTCAAAAGCCAAGAATAAGGCGGCAAAAGTTTAACATAAGTACTACATTTTGCTGTTGCGTGTGAGGGGGCAAGTGCGGTACGTTGTATGTCACGTATGACTAATCGAGCTGCGAATAGAATCCCTGGTTGGAATGTGGTAAAGCTGACAGGTAAGACCGAAGGGTATGACGAAAATAAAATTGCCGATGCCATTTTTTTGGCTGCCCAGGAAGCGGGCGGAACGGACGAAAAGAAGGCCTTGGAGCTAGCAAAAACGGTTACTGAATACTTAGTAAAGCAATTCGGTAGGGTTAAAGAGATTTCGGCACGAGATATAAATGACGCCGTAGAGCGGGTGCTGATGGAGCAGCACCACTTAGCGACGGCTAAGGTGTACATCTTAAATCGTGATAAAAAACGTGAGGAGTGGGAGGCAAAGATTAGACTGGGGGTTCACGATGATATTGGCATGTCACTAAACACTCTGGTGGTTATGAAGAATAAATACCTTCAGTCGAAGTCAGGAGTTAGAAGCCAGGGGCAGGAGGATGTTGAGACACCCAGGGAGTCATTTGCGCGGGTAGCAAAAGCACTGGCTGGTGCGGAAAAGACCAAACAGCTTAAAGATGAGTGGTACCAAAAATTTCTAGACGTAATGGTAAAGCGGCGGATGCTTCCGGCGGGGCGTACGCTAGCAAATGCCGGTACGGTAAACAACCAGCTTGCGAATTGCTTTGTGATGCCGTTTCCCGATGATATTGAAGGTATTTTTGAAGTAGTGAAACAATCGAGTATTTTAAAAAAGAACGGCGGCGGGGTGGGGTTCTCATTTAGCCAAGTGCGGCCTAAGGGGGACGTGGTCCGAACCACCAGTGGCGAAGCAGCGGGGCCAGTGGCATTAATGGGAATTTTGGACCATGCCAGTGAGATATTTACCCAAGCGGGAGGAAGACGAAGCGGCAACATGGTCACGCTTAGTGTGTCGCATCCAGACGTGTTTGAATTTATTGCCTGTAAAGAATCAGGGGCAAATTTACCCAATATTAATTATTCACTAGAAGTTACGAATGCCTTCATGAAGGCAGTGGAAAATGATTC
>CAYXRB010000017.1:17178-20356 GCA_964467565.1 uncultured Pseudomonadales bacterium
CGGAGTGGGATTTGATACACCCGCGCGATGAAAGTGTAGTGCAAACGGTGTCGGCCAGATCACTTCTGGAGCAGGCTGCACGACAAGCCTGGCGCCGAGGCGACCCGGGAATGATATTTATTGACGAGATTAACAAATACAATCCAACGCCGCACGTGGCACGGCTTAACACAGTAAATTTATGCGGCGAACAGCCATTACTGTCTTATGAAGCGTGTAACTTAGGGTCAATTAATTTGGCCGCACACGTAAAGCCCTTAAAGGGCAGGCAGAGTACTATCGGCGATTATGATTGGGATTGGAAGAAACTTGAAGAATCGGTGCGGATTGGCGTGCGCATGCTGGATAACGTGGTGAGTGTGTGTGCGTACCCCTTGCCACAAATTGATGCCGTGGTGAAAGCAAACCGAAAGATTGGCTTGGGAGTGATGGGTTGGGCAGACGCTCTGGTTAAGCTAGGCATTGCTTATAACGCAAAAGCAGCGTTTACATTGGCAGAAAAAGTGATGGATTTTGTGAATAAAACTGCCTGGGATGAAAGTAAAAAGCTGGGCAAGGAGAAGGGGAGTTTTCCGAATTTTAAAGGCAGTATTTGGGAGAAGCGAGGTTATAAGCATTTTAGGAATGCCACAACCACCACGATAGCGCCAACCGGTTCACTGTCTTTAGTCGCTGGAGCCAGTTCGGGGATTGAGCCGATTTTTGCTTTAGCTTTTTATCGCAAGGCGATGGGCGGGTATGAATTGCCAGAATTAAACCAAGATTTATTGATGGCCTTGAAGCGGGCGAAGAATGGCGTGTTTTCTAACGAACTGGTAAATGCAGTGGCTAAGGCTGGATCGGTGCAAGAGCTGGAGTCGGTGCCGGAGAAAATTAGGGAGGTATTTGTGACGGCGATGGATATTAGCCCAGAAGACCATGTGAAGATGCAGGCGGCTTTTCAAAAACACACCGACAATGCGGTTTCCAAAACAATCAACTTGCCCAGTAATTCGAGCGTAGAGGATGTAATGGATGCCTTTGTGGCGGCGTGGAAAACCAAATGCAAAGGGATAACGGTGTACCGGGATAAGTCGAGGGAGATACAGATACTCAATATTGGAAAATCCGAAATCCGAAATCCGAAATCCGAAATTAAAGCTAGAACTATACAAAAACCATCATATGTTGCCGCTGCGAGGCCAGTCGCGCCAACGCTAACTCACAGTTCGGCGGAGGGGTGCCCCAACTGTGGCGGGAAAGTGATGATGGTGGAGGGGTGCGAAACGTGTGCGAGTTGCGGCTGGGGGGCGTGTTCGGTTTGAATTGGATTCTGAGAGCTTAATGAGACGATTTAGTGATACAGAAAGTTCGGGTTGAAGCGCTGGAAAATTCCGGATAATTTGAGTGTAATTAATGGTTGTCCTGCCCACGACACGTGGGAATTTTTATGGCCAGTGAGCTTATCTTAAGACCGCATGAAGCAGCAGCCAGGGAGGAGGCAGTCCGTTTATTTGGTGATATCGCAGGTGAGCCAGGTAATTATGGAAAGATGTTAATCGAAGTTCAAACTCAAGTAGGGGCAGCGTTAATGGCCGACAATAGACAGGTACCAGAGGTGGCAGCCGACGGATATGGATCATATGGGGTAGTGCGAGCTTTAGATGCAACTACATCTGCGGTGCATGTAGCACAGCCGTTACAGGGAGGACGCCCTCAGGTATTTAAAGTATTACGGGTACCGGCTAAGTTATCTCCTGAAGTACTTCAAAGTGGTAAGCTATGGGATGAAGAACGGGGCCATTTTTTGTTCCCATGGAGTGGGCCTAAGGGTAATAATTTAATATTTGGCCTTTTATTGCAGCGGGCATGTTTACTGGCCGAGGCTCGGGTTTTAACCCATTACGGGCGAGAAAATAACAACCCACTTGTGGGTTTAGTTGGGGCAAGAGATAGAGGAGATGGGGTAATAGAGACTTTTCCGATGTCGTCGGCTTCGGTGAAAAATCGAATATGGCCGGCTTTGCAAATGAATTTAGTACCCACCGAGTTTAACTTAGGTGACATGCTGCTACAGCACTATCAATCTGGCGAGTTACCCCGGTTGAGTGAATCGGACTTTGAGATTATGTTTACACAGTCAATTCTGGGCTATTACGAACGGGCTATACCGGCTAGTGATCTGCTACGGCAAGAGTATGGCAGTTTAGACTTTTTTTATAGATGCATGGTTGAGGAGACCCCTTGGTTAACAGCGCAGATTGGCAATTGGGAAAGGGCTGATGAAGCCATGAAAGAGGCGGGGGCTTTAGCGGAGGAAACAAGGCAAATGATTGGCCTTTTTTTGTTAGAACGTGACTCAGATTTCATGAGGCGACTAGCCCAACGGGTTGTGATTGGCCATGCCGACACAAAAGGATTTAATATCCTTTTAAATTACCAGTCTTTAGATGAGTTGAGGGGTGCTATAAATGATCGGCATTTAGAGTGTGTGTATATTGACCCACAAACACTTATCACCAATCCAGGTACCATGAAAGAGCCGGGTACGTTTGGCAAGGTAGTGAGCCGAACAATGCAGTTGGCACATTGGTCTATAGTTCCGCGTGAGCAACAATTGGCATACTTGTTAATACAGCTGAGAGGGATGGGCCTTGATAGTTTGGCGGATACTGTCAAAAGTAACGTGTTGACTTATACTGGTGAAGGTAAATCGTGGACTACACTTGACCATTGTTTATTTGAAATGTTTATTGCCTATAAAATGATGGTAGAAACGGTTGTAAACACCCCGCGATGGTTGGCGGGGATTGAGAATGGTAGCAATGCCAATGACCCTGTTATGCAATTAGTGATGCGTCGTTATCCTATTGAGGCTCGTGCAATTGCCGAAAGGGCACTGCGGATATCTAGAACAAACGTACTTTGAATTACCGTTAACCTATGAGCAATAACCAATCGTATAAAATTGCCAAGACAGTTTTGAATGCTTTGTTAAAACCCGAGGATGTGAAGGAGTTGGGGTTTTGTAAGGCGGTACTGATGTGCGGGTTGCCCGGGAGTGGGAAGAGTACTATTGCCAGGCTTTTGGGTGAGGTGTACGGGTTTGAGCGGTTTTCGAGTGATCAGATAAGGACCGAAGAATTGTTTAAGGGGCAAGAGCACCGGTTGGGAAAAGAACATGAAACGGTGATGGTGT
>CAYXRB010000017.1:20366-25717 GCA_964467565.1 uncultured Pseudomonadales bacterium
GGTATATGGTTTATGAGGAATTAGCAAAGCGGGTTGGCCGGGCATTAACTGCGGGCAAGCGAGTGGTGATAGATGGGACGAATTTAGATGACAAACGCTTGGGGGTTTTAGGCAGCATTTTGACTCACGTACCAAGCGAGCAAGTGGCGATGGTGGCAAGCAAGCCGCCGGAGTGGATAATGCGGCAGCGGTTTGTGAATGAGGGGCTTGAGGCCAAAAAAGCATGGTGGAGCGTGTTTAGATACTGGCGCAATTATTTGAAGGAGGGTAAAGCATCGTTTCCATCATCTACCCTTTTTCCCCGGATCAAGCAGATGACGGTGAGGCGGTATGCTATTAAGACGTTTAATTGGGTACCAGATATTAAGGCGATCGTATGGGATTTGGATGGAACGTTGTACCAAGATGTGCCCGAGCTTTACCAAGCCTTTGAAAAAAAGTTACTAAATGTTTATGGCCAACTAAGAAAGATTAAGGGCAAGAAAACACATGATGAATTTTACTCGCGTTATAAAAAATTGGGGAGTAAAACGAAAGTGCTTAATTCCATTGGGGCGGACGGGCGAACCCTAATGTCTACAATCACTGCAGAAATGGATTATGAACGATTTTTGAAAAAAGATACCAGACTAAAACACTTAATTGGTGAGCTGTCGCAGGTGCGCCATTATATTCTGACTAATGCGAATGAAAAGGCAACGGTGAGGAAATTAAACGCACTAGGTTTGTCCCAAGAGTTATTTGAGAATGTGTACCCAACGTATAACTTGCCGTATGACAAACCAGACCCAAAAGTGTTTAAGTATGTAGCCCGGGATATAAAACTAAAACCAAAGCAGATTTTGGTAGTGGGGGACAGAGAAGAAACCGATATTATGCCGGCAAAACAGGTGGGGATGCTGACGGCGTTTGTGGGTGGGACTTCGCGCGTGGCTGATGTGAGTTTTAAAACCGTATATGAAGTAGCGGAGTTGTTTGGAGTACAAGTGTAAGACGCAAATTAAAAATTATGGACGATAGATTATGGAAACGAGCATGAGCGTTAAAAACTTGAATAATCAACAGAAGAAACTGTTGGGGTTGGTGCTCAAGAGGAAGTTGAGTTCAAGCCATGAGGTGGATCATTTGCTGAAGGTGGCGGAATACTCCCAGGAATTGTCGCGTCAATATAAAGCAGACATTGGAATTGTGGTTGCTGCAGCTTTAGTGCATGATTTGGGGCGGTCGAATACCCAATTTAGGGGTGGTGAGAGTGCGAGGGAGGGAGCTCGATTATCTCGAGAGGTTTTATTGAAAGCGGGTTATTCTGGTCGGGATATTGAAATGATTACCGCCTGTGTGGAGCAGCATGACCAACCCAAGCTTGTGCCTAATACTTTGGAAGCGAAAATTTTAAAGGAGGCTGATTTCTTAGACGGATTTGGAGCACGGGGAATCTTGCGGTCACTTGTTTATGCGGGGGAAACCGGTGGAGGCGTACCGGAAGGTGTGGAGCGGCTTAAAGTAAAAATGAAGCAACGGTTTGAGTCGCTTTCTTTTATTGAGTCCAAGCGCTTAGCTTGGCCGGGGTATTGGCTTGTCCAAGTATTTTTGGATGAGTTGACACAGCGGTCCGGGCTGGAGAGCGTTACGTATGCGGGAAAATTGGTAGCACTTGAAGGAATTTCGGGAAGTGGAAAAGATACCCAAGCTAAAAAGCTAGCGTCTATGTTAAAGAAAAGCGGAACCAAGGTAGTAGTGATAAATCACCCAACCGCTTTTTTAAAACAAAAGATTTGGAAAGCATGGCGGAATGAAGCTAACGATACCGCTAGTGAACTGCTGATAATCATGGCTGACCGAATGCGGATAGTTAACAGCACAATTAAGCCCGCATTGAAGCGGGGGGAAGTGGTTATTTCAACCAGATCCGGATTGGACGCACGAATATACCAAGAAAACGAGCAGGTAAACGATTCCTTGATAGCCTATATGTTTAGTTTTGAACCTTTACCCGATGTATGTATTTATCTGGACCTGAGCCCGGAAACCGCGTGGAAGCGGATTTTGGCACGAGAAGCTCGAGGTAGCGACGACAAGGGCTTTTTTGCCCAGAGGCAGAATCATCAAATTGCGGGTTTTCGAAGGGTGTTGAAGGAATATCCACATGTGGTAAAAATTAACGCCGAAAAACCTGCCGAGTCAGTGGCTGAAGAGATTTGGCTAAAGGTAAGAGGTTTGTTACACTAAATTCTTGCCCGATTGACTTGAAAGTAAACATATGTTGAAGTCTGGGAAATTAATTAGTTTTGAAGGATTGGAAGGTGCGGGTAAGACTACCCAAGTAGACCTTTTACGGTCTGCATTGGAATCGAATGGTAAAGATACGGTGGTTTTAAGGGAGCCTGGGGGCACCGCGATAAGTGAACAAATTCGGGGTGTAGTGCTGGGGCCAGAGAATAAAATGATGGCACCCACCACTGAGGTGTTATTGTTCCAGGCGGCAAGGGCTCAAATTTACCAAGAGGTAGTGCTCCCTTCCTTAACTGCCGGTAAATGGGTAATCATGGACCGGACACGCGATAGCAGTCTGGTTTATCAAGGGATTGTTCGGGATATGGGTGAAAAATTAATTGAAAATTTAAGTGACTTTAGTACTCAAAATACCTTACCGAATTTGACTTTCTTACTGGATTTACCGGTGGAGGTAAGTTTTGAGCGGATTAAAGCACATCGGCAGTTAGACAGGATTGAGTCAGAAGGGGAAAACTTCCACGAAAAAGTGCGACAAGCATACCTTGATGTGGCACAACGGAATCAACAAAAAAGGTGGGTGATAATTGATGGCAGTATGTCGATTGAAGAGGTAGCTGGGGTGGTGTGGGATAAAGTAAAGAATATTGTAAATAGATAAATTTTATAATTGATCGTGTAATTATTTAGCAAATGACCGGCAGTGTGCTCTAGATTATTCGTGTCGGGGTATAATGGCAGAATGGTTGAGCAGGAAGCGCCGCCTGGATATTTTGAAAATTCAGCTAACTATTATCACCGTCGGCTGAGATCGGGTAAAGAAGAATATCGCAGGCTGGCACAATTTGCAGATTCCAGCGCTGTGCCTTTATCTTTCCATTTGGGTTCGTTGTTTGCTAAAAGAACATATAAGAATAGTCGAAGTACACAAGCTTTTCCGGTAGATGACGTATTACGTTCTCTTGTTGGAATATCGTATCCGGATAAAAAGTCTAACACGTACGCGGTTTTATATGCCGAGGCAATGTCGTTAATAAGACTATCTCAATTTCAAGGGAATAATCCGGACGAATGGCCGGTAAATCTATATTCTTATGAGATTACTGAAGATATTTTATTTTCAGCATGTGCTGATCTTGCTTTTGAAAGAGTTACGGACTTTGGTTTAGTTCATAACCCTGGTTTAAGGTTAATTCTTATAGATTTAGGATGTAGAGCTTTTCGATCGATATCAGGCTCGTTTAAGCCAGAGCAGATTTGTGCAGACGTTGAAGCGGCATTTAGAAGTGAGAGGGCAGTGTTGAGGTTGAATAGCTTGGTCCGTTTAAAGTTAGCCCGTAATGGGATGCCGGCGGTTTGGTAGGAATATTTTTATTAACATTTTTATTCAAACTAGAGATTATAGATTGTGTGACTAAAGACGAAATATCTTTAACACTAGTATAGTTGGTGAATATGATGATTTTAATAGATTGCATGGCTTAATTGAATATTTTTTTGTGTGTTACTATTGAGGAGTTATGCAACTTTTTTCGGGGAGTGCGAACGAACCTCTAGCTCAAGCGATTGCGCGGGAACTGGGGACTAGATTAGGAGAGGTAGAGATTTCGCGATTTGCCAATGACGAGGCGCGGATATGGGTGAAAGAAGAAAAGGTGGAACGGGAAGTGGTTATTGTGCAGCCATTGTCGGTGCCGACTGACCATCATTTAATCGAATTTAGCTTGTTAGTAGACGCCTTGCGGCGGATGGGAGCTAAAGAAATAACAGCAGTGGTGCCCTGGTTGGGATATAGCAAGCAAGATAAGGTGTTTAGAACCGGGGAGCCGTTGTCGGTAAAAGTGGTTGCCCAGTTATTGCAGTGCGCTCACATCGACCGTTTGGTGACTGTGGATTTGCACAACCCCAGTATTCTGGGGTTTTTTGATGTGCCGGTAACACAAGTGAGTGCGAGACTACTATTTAGCGACTACCTAAAAGACGGTTTAACGGAAAAGACAATCGTGGTGGCGCCCGATGCCGGGGCAGTGAAAAATTCCCACTCATTCGCGAATGAACTAGGGATTGATATTGCTTATATAGATAAAAAACGGGATTTGGTAACGGGGAAGGTGGAAATTGCCGGGATTAACCGGGAGGTAGCGGGGTACAACGTGCTGATGGTTGATGATATGGTCGTGACCGGTTCAACGGCGATTGAAGTATCAAATTATTTAGTGGCTCGGGGGGTGGCAAGTGTCACGTTAGCGGCGACGCACCATTTATATGTGCCGGGGGCGCAAGCGGCGATTGACTCAAGTGGTATCTTTAGACTGATTGTGACAAATACGATACGGCAAAAGGAAGCATCGCCAAAGTTAACCGTCTTATCGATTGCCCAGCTATTAGTTCAAGCAATTTAGACAATAATTTTAAAGCTTTAAAATATTGAACACCTAGGTAGTGAGGATGCCCTACCATGCACTCCCGAAGTGCAGGTGGAGCCAGACCGGTGCTCCAGGGGTATAAAAATAAACCAATTGTGAGGATTTGGTAAATCTTACGTAAGATTCGGGTAATTGCGGGGTTGTCAAAAAAGCCCTTGTTTGGTGTAATGAATTCCCGGAGCTTATCTTTTGCTCGGCCCTGGTGCCGAATGAAGGAAGCGCTCCGGTTTTTTTAAGGAAAAATTATGGCTTTAAAGCTTTCTCCTTTGCTAGCATTATCAAGGCTTAAACCAATTAAAAGAAAATTGATTTGCCACAACAAAGTTGATGTATTACCCAGACCGATCAGGTCTGTTTTTTTTTAAGGAGGCAAAATGTCTGATGAAAACAAATCGTATGTTAAAGTTTCTTCGTATGAGGGCAAAAAGGGGTCGGTTAAAAAGGTGGCACTGCTTTATTCAGGCGGCTTGGATACCTCGGTGATGCTCAAGTGGATCCAGGATGAGTACAAGGCCGAGGTAGTAGCGATTACGGTGGATATTGGACAGCAAGCTGATGATTTAGATTTAATTAGAAAAAAGGCAGAGAAGCTGGGGGCGGTTAAGGCATTGGTGATCGATGCTAAAGATGAGTTTGCGTACCACTATATTGCTAAGGGAATTAAAGCTAATGCCAGTTACCAAGGCAAATACC
>CAYXRB010000017.1:25759-28568 GCA_964467565.1 uncultured Pseudomonadales bacterium
TATTGCCCATGGATGTACCGGTAAAGGTAATGACCAAGTGCGGTTGGAGGGGACGATATTAACCTTGGCGCCAGAAATGAAAATTATTGCTCCGGTTCGGGAATGGGAGATGGGCAGGGATGAGGAATTGGCCTATGCAAAAAAACACGGAATTCCGGTAAAGCAGACAAAAGCCAGCCCGTATTCTTGGGATGACAATATGTGGGGGGTGACCGGTGAGAGTGGGGAGATTGAAAATCCTGCGCTCATTCCACCCTTAGAGAAAATATTGCAAGTTTGCAGGGTGGTAGAGAAAACACCAAATAAACCACAGTACGTGAAGTTAAAATTTGTAAAAGGTTTACCGGTAGAGGTTGATGATGCGCCGATGAATTTGACGAAGATTATTCTTTATTTAAATAAAGTGGGTGCAAAGCATGGAGTGGGAGTAACTCACCACATTGAAGACCGGGTGGTGGGGCTTAAGGTGCGGGGTTTGTATGAAGCGCCGGCGGCGGAAATAATAATTAACGCTCACTTTAATTTGGAAAAATACGTTTGTACCAGGGTGGAAAATGAGTTTAAAGCCGAGGTTGATGCCAAGTGGGCGTACCTTTGTTATGGCGCGATGTGGTACGAGCCTTTGTTTAGTGATTTAAATGCCCTAATCGACCACGTTAATGAAAAAGTAAGTGGCTTGGTAACGGTGAAGTTATTTAAAGGACAAGCTGAAGTGGTGGCGGTGGATACCGCCAACACCATATTTGATGAGAAGTTGGCAACCTTTATGAAGAGCAATGCTTTTAATCAAAATGCTTCGGCTGGTTTTATAGAAATTTACACTATGCAAATGAGACTGGCACAAGAAAAAGAGCGATTTGTTTTACTCACCATTGGCGAAGAAGCCGATAAAAAGAAATTCCTGCCGGTGGTGAAGAGGTTGGATGAATTAGGTTTTAAATTTTATGCAACCGAGAACACGCACAAATTCTATAAAAAGCACGGGATTGAATCGGTAGCGGTACATAAAATGTATAAAAGAGAGTACCCCAGCTTAGAAGATGTATTGCGGCAAAATATTGTGGATTTGATTATCAATACTTCATACAAAGACCAATTCCCCCAGGCAAAAAAAGACGAGGAAGTGATTCGAAAGTGGGCGGTGAATAATGGGGTAACTGTGTTGCGAGACGTAGCCACCGCCAAGCAGTTGGTGGAAAAATTAAAGAAAAGGATGGTGGTGAGGAAGAAGTTAAATAACTAGTAAGGGGGAAGTATGCCTAAGCGATGGAACTTTAAACCATTGATACTTGAAGAAATCAAAAAAAATGGCGGTTGGGTTAACGCTCATGCACATGCAGACAGGGCATTTACGATTAACCCTGATTCATTACACATATACAAAAAATATTCTCTAGAAGAAAAGTGGGATTTGGTGGATGAGGTCAAAAAGAACGCAAGTGAGACTGATTATTATGATCGATTTTGTAGTGCGATAGAAGTGATGTTGGAGCAGGGGGTAACCGCATTAGGATCGTTTGTTGATGTTGATCCAGTGTGTGAGGATAGGGCGATACGGGGCGGTATTAAAGCTCGTGAGAAGTACAAAAAAGATATTACCATACGGTTTATAACCCAAACTTTAAAAGGGGTAATAGCACCCGAGGCACGAAAATGGTTCGATATTGGGGCAGAAATGGTGGATGTTATCGGTGGCCTGCCAAGGCGAGATGAGCGGGATTTCGGCAAGGGAGCAGAGCATTTGGACATCCTACTATCGACAGGGAAAAAATTAGGCAAAATGGTGCATGTGCATGTAGACCAATTTAATACAATCGAAGATAAGGAAACTGAGTTACTCTGCGATAAAACGGTCGAGCATGGTATGCAAGGTAAGGTGGTTGCAATTCACGGAATATCTATCGGGGCACACCCAAAAGCGTACCGCAAGCGGGTGTATAAAAAAATGGTAGAGGCGGGGGTGATGATGATTGCCTGTCCGGTGGCTTGGATTGATTCGAAAAGGCAGGAAACATTAATGCCTTTTCATAATGCACTGACCCCAATAGATGAAATGGTGCCCGAGGGAATTACGGTGGCTTTAGGGACAGATAATATTTGCGACTATATGGTGCCTTTTTGTGATGGAGATATGTGGCAAGAACTGACGCTTTTGGCAACAGGTTGCCGGTTTGTTGAAATTGATGAATTAGTAAAGATCGCCACCGTGAATGGCCGGAAAGTGTTGGGAATTTAAAGGATTTTATTTTCTGAGTAATTAAGCACCCCTACACGATTGCTTCAATATGTTTCATACTTAGGCTTATGGTAAAAATCGGACCAGTGGTGTGGCCGGGATTAGTGGGGATTGGAGCCGGCATTATTAAAGGCACGGCGGCGTTTTTGGATTTCGCCCAAAAAGCCGATTCAATAGAAATAGGTTCGATTACCCGGCACATGCGGGAAGGTAATACTGGCCAGACGGTTTGGAAATATGTCGAAGAGCAAAGTTTACGGCATAATGCCGGGTTGCCGAATCCGGGGGCTGAAGGGATTTTGAGCCAATTAAAAGAAGCGCAACTTAAGATCCAAGTCCCTTGGGGCCTTAACGTGGCCGTAAGCCCGGGAATTGCCGATACCCAGCAGGCGGTGGCTGACATTGTCGATACAGCGACGGTGTGTTTGGGTGGTGGTTTGCGCCCTAATTGGCTCACCCTAAACGTTAGTTCACCCGACACTCAAGATCCGGTAACGCTATTGTCGGAACCGACCCGGGTATGGGCCTTGATAAAGGGTTTAAAAACGTATCTTATAAATGCAAAAATTTTAG
>CAYXRB010000018.1:0-21519 GCA_964467565.1 uncultured Pseudomonadales bacterium
TCTTGCTTCTTTCTCGTCTCGGCCGTTTCTAAGACTACCGTTTTCCTTGACCCCGTTATGTATACTGTCATCCCTTTCAAGCCCATCTTCCATCCCGTCAGGTAAGCGGTCGCCACCTCATCTTCGGTTGCCCCTTCCGGAAAGTTAATCGTCTTACTAATCGCGTTATCCACAAATGCTTGTAGTGCAGCTTGCATCGCCACATGCTCGGTTACCTTCACATCCCCCGATACCACAAATACCTCGCGAATCGGTTTTGGCACTAACTCAATCTCCTGGCAACTGCCATTAGACCGTACCCCGCTAAACACCGCTTCCCGTTCCTTCTTGCCCAAACCGGCACGTTTTAAAGTATCCTTAAAAAGTTTGCTCTCGTAATACAACTCAGCCCAAGTTCCATCACCATTCTCCTCTGCTCCCTCATGAGTTTTCATAACATACGAAAGCGCAAACACCGGTTCGCACCCATACCCCTCCAGCCCGGAGATGGTGGCAATTGCCCCGGTTGGTTGTATTGTTGTCTGGCAGCTATTGCGAATACCATACTTCTTTAAATCTTTCACCAAAAGCTTCCAATCTAATTTCGGCCGTCCAAATGTATGGGTGTATGGTTTAATTGGTTTCGGCACTTGCCATTTCTTATTACTTGCAACCTGTAGTTTGTCACTGTAGTCATACACACTTCCCACAATTCCTGGGAACGCCCCCCGTTCTTGAGCTAATCGTATACTCATGCGCATTGCATGGTAACGAATAAACTCCATCAGTTGCCCGGCCAAATCCACCGCCTCATCGCTCCCGTAGCGCACACCAATCTTATACATTAAGTCAGCCATTCCCATGATCGACACGCCAATCCGTCGGTTCTTATGAGCTGCCTCCATTAATTCTGGCACTGCCGGTACATACGCGTTCGCATCCACCACGTCGTCAAGCCATCGCACCGTCCACTCCACTGTCTCTTGCAACTTCTCCCAATCAATCTCGCTATTAAATATTTTTTCCTCTTTTTTGGCTTTTGGCTTTTGGCTTTTGGCTTTTATAACTTGAGTATGTTCACTCAAGTTGATTGAAGCCATACAGCAATTCTCGTAAGGTCCCAAGAACTGTTCTCCGCAGGGATTTGTTGCTTCCAACACATATTGGTGAGGCACGGGATTTTGTCTGTTTGCCGCATCCAAAAACAAGACCCCTGGCTCCCCGTTATGATGTGCAAAGGTCACAATTTCATCAAAGAGTTCTCGTGCTCGCACCGTCCGCCATACCTTGTTATTACGGGGGTTAATCAAATTAAAATCCCCATCATTTTCTACTGCTCGCATAAATTCATCCGTAATGCCTACGCTTATATTAAAATGCTCAATTACGCCTTCCTGTTCTTTGCAGTGAATAAAGTCATATATGTCCGGGTGCCATACTGGCAACACCGCCATGCACGCACTCCGTCTTCCCCCTCCCTGTCCTATTACCCAAAAAGCAGTATCAAATACCTTTAAAAACGACACCGCACCCGTTGCTTTACCTTTACCGGCACTATCACCCTTTGGCCGAATTCTTCCAAAAGAAAATCCCACTCCACCGCCCGACTGCAACACCAGTACCGCCTTACGCAAAATCGAAAAAATTCCGTCATTCGTTTTTCCCAATTCATCATCCAAGGGCAAAACAAAGCAGTTTGCCAGCTGTCCCTGGGCTGTACCTGCATTAGCTAAAGTCCTACCGTTGGGCACAAACCGAAACTCTTTTAATAGCTTTCCGAATGCCTGCTCCACTTCTACTGGCTTAATGCCGTCGCGGTAATTATTCTCTGCTGCTGCCACTACCCGTGCCGTTCGTTCCAAAATTTCTGCAGGTGATTCGACGCTCTCACCCTTCTCGTTGCGCATTGCATACCGTCGTATCATCACCGCCTGAGCATTTTCTGGAAGTTGTTTCATAGAGAATGTTTCTATTAATAAAGATTTTTAACGTTGTGGGTGCTGGCCGCTTTCTGCCCGTTCTCCATTTGTAGGCAAGCTTTTTAATGCAATCAACTCTTGAATTTCCTTTTGAAAGTCCTCAATGCTCGAAAAATCACGATACACGCTAGCAAATAGTAAATACCCCAGAGGGTCTAATTTCTTCAATCGTTTTATCACCATATCGCCCACCTCCCAACTGCGCACGGTCGTGCTTTTTCGTCGCCGCAGTTTTCTTTCAACTTCATCAATTAAATTTTCTATCTGTTCCATCGTGACTGGCCGTTTCCATGTTGCTTTAATCAAACCCCGTTTTATTTTCTCTCTGTCAAAATCTTCCAGTAACCCATCTTTCTTTAAAACTTTTAAATCTACACCTTCAATACGTTCGTATGTTGTAAATCTCTTCTTACATCGTGCACACTCACGTCTCCTTCTAATGCTGGCACCATCCTCAGCTACTCGAGACTCAAGCACACTATGATCACCTGCTTGGCAATACGGACACTGCATATAGACCCTTTTTGATGTTTAAGGCACTATTGCTAGTGCCTTAATCAAAAGTAGTCCACTACATGTAGTACCGTCAACTATATCCATATATATCATTTCGGATCGACAAACACTATCCAGAGTAAAGCATTTCGCACATTTTAATTCCCGCACTTTTTGCCACACAATCTCTTTTCATATCAAAAGTACGTCATTGAAGGTATTATATTTTAATTCGGTATATGAATTTATTTGATCAAAAAAACTAAATGGGTTGAAGTTTCAACATTTAGCACCTACCACTCTTTCCACACCGATCACACTTTTCTTTTAACCTTCCCATTGGCACATTAATATCATGGACCATCCCACATTGTTCACACACCCACGTGTATAACTCGCTTGCCGGTCCACCAAACACACTCGCCATCACCCCCGAATTTATAAATCCTTCACTCAAGGGCACGAAACTACCGCCACAAATATAGTAAAGAGGTTGTGCGAATAGTATGGCCTCATCGACGATCTCCCACGACTTGCCGTAATCGCCAGCAATATAGGCATTTCTAACTTCTAGTACTCGACCTTCCCCGAAAACTCCTTCAGCTCTTTCACCACGGACCAGCATGGACACTAATGTCCAAACCCTTACTAGCTCCTTTTCTTTCAGCGCACTGGCCTCTTCATTGCTTATTGTTCCGGCTTTTAATCGTACTGCCAACTGTTTATCAAATGCCACTAAATGCTCCACATGAGGCTCAAGCACATCTTCTAACAGTTTATAGTTTCCAATAATGCTGTCATAAGTCTGTTGTCGTTCGTATTCCACCGGTACGCCTAAAAAAAAGTTTCTATTATGAGGATCATGGAGCTTTAATAAAGCGTCATATACCCGAGCTGCACGTACCACCAGTTCGGCACCAGGCTCTTGTCCAAAGGTTAAGTACTCGGACATCTCCATAAGTTCGGTCGCGGATTCAGCTTCAGCTGCTATTCCCATGTAATGAAAAAACTCGTTTAAAAGAGGAATTGAGCTGTTACTAATTGCCAACTGGTATGTTGTACGCCTGCCAAATTCATCGGTTTCAAACGCCCGAATCATCATCGTTGTATCCACCGGATTGTATCCATAGCTTGCTGCCAAACCAGGATCAACTTCTTCAGGATAGGGAGAAATAAATAATCTACTTGAATTGGTACCAACTCGAAATGCTTCGCCGGAGTTTTGCTCATCTTTAAGTTCGGCTAATCTGCGTTTGTACTCAAAATCATCACATTTCGTTGCAAGCCCTCTCGCTAATAATTCCTCCAGTGGCTCGCCGTAGGCCACAAACTGACCAAACTCTGGGCTAAATGTTTGGTAAGTAACTGCTAACATCCCTTGCATGACTGCCTCAATTAAAGCCGTCCGCTCGTTGGTTCTTACATATTCCAACAACCTCTCCTTGTCAGGTGTGTCATCAAATTCCATTAAAAGCTGTGATTCGAATAAGATGTTGTATCCACGCCGTAACCTATTTGTTAGTTTATCGTTTGTCTCCACTACAGTTTCTGCTCTCACTACCATACAATTACATTTCCAAGCCCAAGCCCAAGAAACAAAAAACCTTCCGTGCGGAAGGTCTAATTCGTGCCGATGATAGTAAAACCATCGGTCACGTATAATTCCTGCTCGGGATGCTTATGTTTTACCTGCGTATCTGACTTACCTCGCCTCGGCGGGGCTCACAGTTGCGGCACAGTCCATGTTTTGCACATGGTTCCGCAGACAAAACCAAAATTTGTTAAGTTAATCCAATGTATCTACCCGGCCGTAAAGTGTCAATCAACAACCATCCTCGTTACCTCACGTACGCCTACCCGTTCCTCTGCCTGTCCATGGACCACTCGGACTTGCTCAATCCATCCACTTACTTTCGAACGCCATTCTATCGGCATCGCTGCGTGTAGGGCAAGCAAAGCTCTATGCAACCGCTCCGCACTATCGTGCATCTGCATCCACTGAGTCGTTACTTCATCAGATGGTTCTAAATCCACCAAATTTTCCGCCGCTCTTGATAAATACACCACCCCCTTTGCGGCCGCTTCCATTGCTGCAGTCCGGTCTTTATCACCCGCCATAGTAAGCGCTGCAGCCAACCGTAATTCTGCCAATTCCCTCCGTCGGTTAACTGCTTGTAAGGAATCGCCTTCTCTAAACAATGCTATCCACTCCCACGCAGTTTCCCGATAATACCCAAAACTCGACGGTAAGTTAGTCGGCTCAGGCAATCCAAATGCAGCCGGGCTCAAATCGTCTAAGGTCGATCCATCCACTCCCACCTCAGCAAAAGGCGGTGTCACCTCCTGTTCGAGTTGTAATTGCACACTTTGCCACACAGAAACAAGCACCACCACCACCCCTATAAGCATTGCCACTAATGCTAACCCTACTCGCCACTGTGGCTTAAGTCTTTGGTATATGCTCTTCATTTTTAAAACTACCGGAACAAATAAATAGTAACTCCCCACAACGCTTGGGCTAAAATTGGTGCAGCCAAATTATTAAACCGATAAAAAAGTATCTGAGCCGCCATTTGCATTAACAGTAACAAGATTAAAGTGAGGATCAATATACTCCCGCTCAAACCAGATACCAAAATCAATGCCGGTATATGGATTAACACAAAAAGTACCGCCACCACCCAGGATCGTACCCAAATATCTGCGACGACGGTACGTAACCGGTTCAAAATGTAGCCCGAAAAGACTAATTGTTCCCAAAATGCAGTCACGAGCGAGAGTATCAAAAAAGTCCCCAGTACCTTTCCGTCCAATCCAAAGCGGCTCAGAGTCAATCCATCATGCCGTATCATATTTCCCAGTTGTCCCACTAATCCCACACCCATCCCGGCCACCAACCCCCAGCGCACACTCCTCGATAACCCCTCCGGTCTGATCCCAAATGTCTGCCAACCCCAACCATTCTTATACCCAAGCCAGGCTACACTTCCGCCAAAAACCAAACCCTTTAAGACCACTTCTTCAAATAGGGTAGGTAGACGAAAGAGAAATCGATACAAACCCCATACGATAAAAATAAACAAGTAAATCGTTCCAACCTCTTTAAATACTGCTTTTTCTTCGGTAGCCATAGGTGTTCGATTCAATTGTAACCTATCAGCCTGGTTTAGCGGTATAATACACTCCATGGGTAAAAAAGCGTTTTCCATCGTCATTACTGGGGAATGGCCTGGGGCCGGCCAGTCTACCACCGCCAAATTGGTGGCCAATCTGCTTGGTTTTGAGCGGGTGTATGCCGGTGAATTATTCAGAAAATTCGCTCATGTCTGGCGTCACTACCAATCCAAAATATCTTTTCAAGAGTTCACTCAAAAAATTGTTAACCACACCATCGATCTAGAGAACCACCCCTTTATCGAAGACGATTTTAATGAACAAACCCTGCACACGTTTCAACACCAGTTAAAAACTGATGGCACCCCCGACGTGTGGGATAAAATAATTGATACCCAGTCCCTGCAAGCCCTCAAGCGGCCAGGTGTTGTCGTCGAAGCTAAAGTCGGTGTTCTCTTAGATAAAACCGGTTTGGGCAATTTCCGCTCTGTTAAACATAAAATCTATAAAGTGCTGCTTATCTGCCCCCCAGAAATCTCAGCTCATCGTGTCATTAAACGAAAAATTGAAAATCAAGAACTACCGTCACTAGACAAAGACAGTCCTCACTACATCAATCTCGTCCGCGAAACCACCCAAGAGACTATAAACCGTCACCTTCGTGATTGGGAAAGGTACGAAAAAATCTACGGCATCTTTCGTAGCGATATTTACCGTAAAGGGGTCATTAAAATCAACACCGCTCAAAAGTCACCTCAAGAAGTAGCCCAAGCAATCATTGATTACATTAATCACCAAAAAAATTAGCCTTTACCCACCCGCATTCCGTCACTTCTTCCAATTGCCTCAATTGTCTCGAGCACAGCCACCACTCTTTCTCGGGCTTCCTGATAATTCAGGTGATTTTCACCCCCAGTTTCATAGTGGAAAACACTATTGCGTGCCAATTTCCATGTACTCCACAAACGCATCGCCAGCTCTTTGCCATTGATCTCGCTCAAATCATCAAATAACCAGAATTCATCCCTAAATTTTTCCGGTAAATCAGGGTTGAGCGCCTTGCCAATCCTAAAATTTGGGTTAAAGTACGCCCCTCTAGAAATAAGGCCAATTTGGTAAAAGTACATCTTCAAAAATCCCTCATACACCTTAGCTGCCGTAAAAACCAAAAAACTATAGTCAACCATTTCTGGCGATGGGTGTTGCTTCTTTTCTCGCTCAACCAAATACCAAGCCTGGGCCAAAAGCTGACGTTGATTTTCGGGCATCACCGAATACCAGGCTCCACGCAAAGGACTTGCAATTGTCTGCATACATACATACTGTCATTCACCCATTTTATTCGCAACAGCGTAAATTTATTGCTCCTTTCTCCTCATGCCGCTACAATAGCCCCATGAAAGCCAAATCAATCAAGGCTGCCCTTGGCAAATTATCTGCACGGTTCCACCGGACAAAAAAACCCATAGCACGCCGCTTAACCAAAAAACACTACACCCTCATAAGTATCCTTGGCATCGTTTCACTAATTTTCATGCTTTTTCTCTTTCCGCTGTTAAAAGATCTTCCCTCGCCCACCAAACTTAGCCAGCCCGATCAATTTCCTGTCTCTACTCAAATATTTGATCGCCACCAAACCCTCTTGTACGAAATTTTTACCGATACCAACCGCACTCCTGTCACCTTGGCCCAAATTCCCGATAGCGTTAAACATGCCACCATTGCCATCGAAGACCAGTCATTTTACCAACACTTCGGTTTCTCTCTCCAAGGCATTATTCGCGCGTTAAAAAACACGCTCTTTCAAGACAAACTCCAAGGCGGTTCGACCATAACCCAGCAACTCGTTAAAACCACACTATTAACCCCCGAACGGACTCTTGAAAGAAAGTTTCGCGAAGCCATCTTAACTATAGCCACCGAAGTCTTATACAGCAAAGATCAAATCTTGGAAATGTATTTAAATCACATACCCTACGGCGGCACCACCTATGGCATCGAAGCGGCCAGCAAACGGTATTTTGGTAAACCGGCAGCTCAGTTAAGTATTGCCGAAAGCGCACTCTTGGCCGGCCTCCCTCAGGCTCCTAGTCGCTATTCTCCCTTTTCTAACCCCGACCTTGCCAAAGCCAGACAGCATGAAGTTCTCCGTCGCATGGTCGAAGACGGCTATATCGATCAAACCGCCGCCGACCAGGCTTTCTCTCAGGCCATAGAGTACATTCCCCCCGCCACCAATATTGCCGCCCCACATTTCGTTTTCTATATAAAAGAGCTTCTTGAGCAAGAATATGGCCAAGCCACTGTCGAACAAGGGGGCTTGCGCGTTACCACTACGTTGGACTTAAATCTCCAAGAAATGGCCCAAGCCACGGTCAGTGCCGAAGTATCCTCACTCGAAAGGTATCGCGTTACTAACGGCGCCAGTCTGATTACTAATCCGCAAACCGGAGAAATCTTGGCTATGGTTGGTTCTACTAATTATTTTGACGCCGCCCATGATGGCCAGGTCAATCTAACGACGCGATTACGTCAACCTGGATCATCCATCAAACCGCTCAACTACGTCACCGCTTTGCAACTCAAAAAACTCCACCCCGCCAGCGTTGTGCTCGATTATCCCACCTGTTTCAAAGTTGGCTCACTCTCCCCCTACTGCCCCAAAAATTATGATAACTCCTTCCACGGCGCAGTTTCCTTCCGCTCAGCTCTCGCCAATTCGTACAACATCCCGGCGGTCAAAATCTTAGCTATAAACGGCCTTGATTCCATGATTGCCACCGCCTCTGCCATGGGCATATCTAGTTTTACCGACCCATCCCGCTACGGCTTATCCCTTACCTTGGGCGGCGGAGAAGTCACCATGCTCGATATGGCCACCGCCTTTGGAACTCTTGCCAACCAAGGTGTTCGCACTACTCTCCAACCCATCCTTCGGATTACTACCCATGATGGTCAAGAGCTCTTTAATTTTGACCCTCAGCAAGTGCGCCAAGACCTTGAGTATTATTTTGATTCAACCCAAGAAAACAGCAACACTATCGGATATCAAATTAAATCACACAAACGCGCCCTCAATCGCGAGCCGGCTTTTCTCATAAACGATATCCTTGCCGACAATCGTGCTCGTTCTGCCGCCTTTGGTGCCAATTCTCAATTGGTCATTAAAAACCACACCGTCTCCGTAAAAACGGGCACCACCAACGACCTGCGCGATAACTGGACCATTGGGTATACCCCCAATTACGTGGTCGTAACCTGGGTGGGCAATAATGACAACACTCCCATGAATCCATACCTTGTCTCGGGTGTTACTGGTGCAGCCCCAATCTGGAATGGCATTATGACCCAGTTGTTAATCCATCAAGAAGACCTGGTGCAACCAAAGCCCGAAGAGGTTAACGGCACCAATGTCTGTGCTCAAAGTGGTGCGTATCCCACTGATAATAATCCGTGTGATATCCGCTACGAACTCTTTTGGGAAGAAAATACTCCCAAAAACTATCATCCGGCCAGAAAAAATATCTGGGTGTATAAAGACACTGGGTATCCTGCCTTCAATCTCATTTCTACCAACGAAACCACCCCCGAAATTGACCCTAATGCCATCGAACTGCGCGAACACACCGTTATTTCCGACCCGTTTGTTACTGATTTTTGCCTCGACTGCCCGTATCCTGCCAACGAACAGGGCAGGGTCCAATATCCAAGCACTACTATTGATATGAACCAATTCAATCGACGCTCCACCACTGCCGGTAATCAATAGTGGTTTATGCCATGCGACTTTTTGTAATTATCATCGGGGTGTTCGTCCTTGCAGCGTCAATTATCTTTGCATTGCCCAACCTTCTTCCCTCACCTCCTTTCTTCTCACCCCTAAGCCAAAATAATGACAAGGCCCTCACTGGCGCGACCCACACCCTGAAACGTTATGGTTTCTTACCCCACTGGCGACTTTCCGAAGATGTATCCGTCTTAATCCCCGACACAATTACCGATGTCATTTATTTCTCACTTTCTTTAGACGCATCCGGTGCGATTGTCACTGGAGATCCCGGATACACCAAACTAATAAGTGCCTATCAAAAAGTACTTCCGCTTCATCGCTTTCATCTTGCCGTTACCACCCAATCTCATCAAGCTCTCGTCAGCATGCTGTCCTCATCCTCAGCCCAAATCCGGGCCATCGATTCGATTACTCAAATGGCGGAGTCATACCCACTCGCCGGCATCAATCTGGACTTTGAGCCCACTCAGACCACACCTCAACTTGCACACGTATTTAACACATTTATTACAGGCTTAATTCAAGCTGTAGCTATGATCTCGCCCCCACCGGTCATTACCGTCGACGTCTATGCTAATGCTGCCTCCGTAAATAATCTGTGGGATATTTCATATTTGGCAAATCAACCGATAAACCTAGTCATTATGGGATACGATTATCATCGTCAAAGTTCAAGCCTAGCCGGCGCCGTAGGGCCAATTCACAATCTCAATGGAGAGTCATTATCTGCAGATGTTGCTGCCTTTACCAGGAAAGTCAAACCCTCAAACCTTATCCTCGGTATTCCTTTATACGGATACCAATGGCATATTACCGATCCATCGACTAAACATACCTATCCCAAAACCGCTAAAGCCGTCTACTTAAACGATATTCCCTCACTCCTCTCACGGTTTAATGCCCAAACTTTTTGGGATCCTAACAGTCTTTCACCTTACGCTATCTTTAATTCACAAGATAAGCAGTATTACGTCGCCTACGAATCAATCCAATCATTAAACTATAAAAAAGATATTGCCTCTCAGCTACAGTTTGATGGTGTTGCCTACTGGGCATTAGGCTACTTATCCGCCCAACATCCGTACTGGTCCCATTAAGTTTAAAATCACGATTTAGTGAATAAAACTAAATAATTCGAACAATTAAATTCGCTATCTTAAATACCATGGTAAAGCTATAATATGACTATGCGCCAAGACAGGTTGGCCCGTGTTTTCGAACTCTTCAACTTTATCCGTCTCATCGGCCGACCATTGTATGGTGCCCTTACCCTGGGTGTTCTCATCGTCCTTTTTCTGCTGGTTACAGCCCAAAAAGCAAGTTTAACTACCCACCAAATGGTGGTATCGCTCAGGCAAAAAGTGCGTTTCAAAATTAAATTTCCGGCCATCCGCCTTCGCCCTAGGTTTAAACCTTCTGCAATTAACCCCCAGTTATTTACCGTTCAAGTGAAAGTCCGCCGTTTCCGCCTAATCCTACCCAAGTATCTTCTTGCCCTTGCCGTAATTGTCTCAGGTATACTGCTATCTTTTTATTACCTAATTCTCAAGGACCTCCCCTCTCCCAAAACACTCGTCGAGTACCGACCGCCAGCGACCACAAAAATTTTGGCTCGAGATGGGCAGTTGCTGTACAAGATTTTTGACGGCCATCACAACCGCACCTTGGTGAGTCTCAATGATTTACCCGCCCACGTTATCCAATCGACTCTAGCCATCGAAGATAGCGAATTCTTCAACCACCCCGGCTTTTCCATTCGGGGCATAGTCAGGGCCTTCCGCAAAAACATCACCGAAAATACCATGCAAGGTGGCTCCACTATCACCCAACAATTGGTTAAATTAGCCCTGTTAAGAGACGATTCCAAAACGTTCACCCGAAAAATTCGCGAAGTCATTTTAGCGCTTCAAATCGAACAGTACTTCACTAAAAACGAAATATTAACCATGTACCTAAACCAAGTGGGATACGGCGGTACCAATTATGGCATTGAAGAGGCGGCTCAATATTTTTTCGGTAAACCTGCCAAAGAGGTAAACCTTGCCGAAGCTGCCCTTTTAGCCGGTTTGCCCCAAGCCCCCACCGTGTATTCCCCCTATGGCACTCAACCCCATTTGGCTGTGTATCGCCAACACGAAGTCCTTCGTCGCATGGTCGAGGAAGGGTATATCGATCCCTCTCAAGCCGAAGACGCTAAAACTACATCCTTGGTTTTTGACACACCGGTTACAAATATTAACGCCCCTCATTTCGTCATGTTTGTCAAAGACCACCTGGTTAATCGCTATTCCGACAACGTTGTCAATCAAGCCGGGTTAACGGTCACCACCAGTCTCGACTTAAATATTCAACACCTTGCCGAAAAAGCTGTTGCCGAAGAATTATTAAAGCTAAAAAACATGAATGTTAAAAACGCCGCGGTGATGGTAACCCGTCCTGGTACTGGTGAAGTTCTCGCTATGGTAGGTTCACAAAATTTCTTCGATACCAAAAATGACGGACAAGTCAACGTTGCCCTCCGTGAGCGCCAACCCGGATCGGCCATTAAGGTAATCACCTACGCTCTAGCCCTTGAAAACGGCATGACCGCCTCCACGATCATCGATGACACTCCGGTTACCTACAACATTCCTGGCAGCCCACCTTACAGTCCTAAAAACTATGACGGCGAATATCACGGTCGAGTAACTCTTCGTCAGGCCTTAGCCAATTCCTACAATATTCCGGCTGTCAAAACCTTAAGCCAAGTCGGCATCAGTAATATGATCGATAAAGCTCCAGCCATGGGCATCTCCTCCTGGCAAGATCGATCTCGGTATGGTTTGTCGCTAACTTTAGGCGGGGGCGATGTCCGCATGATTGATATGGCTGTCGCTTTCGGAAGCATTGCTAATTACGGCGTGCGTATTAATTTAAATCCGCTCCTAAAAATCGAAGATTATACGCACCGCTATGACGCCAACCTGGAATGTACCACCACGCCGCAGCAACCCGGCACGGTTAAGGCCGCCACCACGCTCTGCCAAGGTGCCCTGGTCATAAAACCCCAAGCTGCCTTTATTCTTTCCGACATTCTATCCGATAACAACGCCCGTGCTCGTGAGTTTGGGACCAACTCTGTTTTAAATATTAAAGGTCATCAAGTTGCGGTCAAAACCGGCACCACCAACAGTTTGCGAGATAACTGGACCATTGGTTATACCAAAGACTATTTAGTCGCAGTCTGGGTTGGAAATAACGATAACTCACCCATGAGTCGTGTCGTCTCTGGTATTACCGGAGCCTCACCTATCTGGAATAAAATTATGACTGGCTTACTCAAGGATAAACCCGCCCATGACTTCACCCCACCACCGGGTGTCGTAGAAGTCAGTGTCTGCCCGCTAACCAGCAGTTTAAGTTGCGCTGAGTGCCCCAATTCTCGTCGAGAATATTATATTGAAGGAACCCAACCGCGACGAAGCTGCACCCCCGAAATTATTGAGCGCCTCAATCCCCAAACCACTCCGAGTGCCTCTCCGGAAAATCAAGATCAAATTCTCGAAGGTATCAACACCCAAATTCCCTTTATGTTTCCTAACGATACTCGTACGTTCGCGACCAACCCCACCCCTCAGTCCAACCCTCAAACCAACCGCTCAAATCCACGCCCCCAACCACTCCAAGACCTCCGCGACCGCTTAAGGCAAAGAGACTAGACAGCAACATTAACCCCAAGAGCAATCCCAAAGCTAACCATCTGCCGCCGTAATACTCGACCTTCTTTTTTTTCTTTCGTCTTTCCTTCTTCTCCCCGCCTTCTATCCCTTCAGCTGCCACCTTTTTCTCCAAGCTCTTGCCCTTATCCTCTCCAGCCTCCTTTTTTTTGCCCAAGCGTAATTTCATAGGTCTTTAATCTCTAATTCTTTTTCTAGTTTTCGGACTATTTCTTCCACCACCGCTTCAATCGTCATCCCCGTTGTATCCAATACCCAGGCATCCTCCACTATCTGCAGCGGGTCCACCGCTCGTTCCATATCTTGCTTATCTCGTGCTTCTAAATCGGCCAGTACCGAGTCTAACGTTACATCCTCTCCTCGCATTAAAAGCTCCTTATGCCTTCGTGTTGCCCGCTCATCTGCCGACGCCGTTAAGTAGATTTTTAAATCGGCTTCCGGCAACACTCTAAACGTAATATCTCGTCCTTCCATCACCACATTCTGTGTTTGCGCAATCGCCTGCTGTTTCTTTACCAATTCCTGTCTCACCTTCGCCATCTTTGCCACCATCGACGATCCTTTACTCACTTCCTCGGTTCTAATTTTCCACGAAACATCCTCGCCGTCTAGCAACACCGTAATTAATCGGCTGTCTTTTTCATCACCCCTCGGTTGGCGCAAGTCGATGTCTGCCTTTTGCACGAGTGCAACAATTGCGTCTTCATCCTCTAGCGATTTTTTATGCCGCAAACCCAACAGTGCCGCTGTTCGGTACATCGCTCCGGTGTCTACGTACAAGTAACCCAATCGTGAAGCCACCAGTCTCGCCACCGTCCCTTTCCCAGCCGCTACCGGACCGTCTATCGCTATTTGTACAGTCTTGTTTGTCATATCCGCTTCCGCTCCTTAGTGCCTTAGTAGGGCATCCTCACCGATTTTAAACCATCCGCCGAATCGGCCAAAGAGCCATCTCAGGTACCCGCTTGAAGTTCTTCCCCTTAATACTTAATTCTTAATACTGTATTCTAACTCCGTATGCCGAATCTTGATGATAGTAACGCCATTACCTCTATCGACCCCGAGAATGTCTTGGGCTCGGTTTTAGAACTGGGCAAGCAAATCGAACACGCTTGGCAAGAAGCAAGTAAGGTCTCGTTATCCGATTCGTATCGTGGGATTTCGAATATAGTTTTTAGTGGCATGGGTGGGAGCGGTTTGGGTGCTCGGGTAGTCGAATCGGTTTTTGGCCTCGACCTTCCCGTTCCCCTTTATCGGGTTAACGACTACCACCTCCCAGCTTACGTGAATGAGAATTCACTCGTTTTCTGCTCCAGTTTTTCTGGCACCACCGAAGAAACCGTCTCAACCCTTAATGAAGCGTTAGCTAAAAAGGCCAAAATTATCGTTATTGCTGCCGGTGGTACTTTAAGTGACGTAGCCAAACAACACAATCTTCCGTTCTATCAAATCGACCCTGTCTATAACCCCAGCAAACAGCCACGTTTAGCCATTGGTTACACTGTGATCAGCACCCTTGTCCTCCTGGCAAAAACCGACCTTTTTGCCTTAACCGAAACCGACATTCAGCAAGCCGTCTCTGCAACCAAAAACGTACTTAGTCACAACAACCCCGAAATCCCTACCCAGCAAAACCCAGCCAAGCAAGCCGCCTGGTCTCTTGTCGACAAGGTTACTATATTTGTCGCCGCCCGTCATCTTATTGGTAGTGTTCACACCGTTAAAAATCAAATGAACGAAAACAGTAAACACTTTTCTGCATTATTTGATATTCCTGAACTTAATCACCATTCAATGGAAGGCCTTGCGCATCCAAAATCCAATCCTACTAATCTCCACTTCATGGTCTACAACTCCACTCTCTATGAACCACGCATCAGGCAGCGCTTCGAAATCACCCTCGACGTCTTACACCAAAATGACCTTCAGGCTACCGTTTTTGAAGCCACCGCTAAAACACCCTTTGCCCAAGCCTTTGAATCCATTCAGTTTGGTAGCCTGGTCAATGTCTATTTAAATGCGTTATACGGCATCAATCCCGCCCCCATTCCCTGGGTCGATTATTTCAAAACCAAGCTCGGTCAACCTTTAGGGCAATTCAAGTAAGTATTGATCTAAACATTTGATGACTTTTTGTGCCAAGGAAAAACTCGAAGCTCTTAAGCTGGTCCTCTCAACTAACTAGTAGTGCTTTTTCCTTAAACAAAAAGTCAGCGAAGGTATAACTACCCTAATTCATTGAGTTTTAATAACCCCCGCTTCGCCCCCATATATCCCACCACACTGGCCGCTTGCTTCTTTGCCCAAGCAACCGCAGTTTCCAAGTCCTTCTCCATCATCAGCGCCGCCACCAATCCCGACCCAAACGCGTCCCCTGCCCCCGTTTCTTCTACTACCGATACTATATCTGCTTCATACCAAGTCTTCTTCTGATCTTTAATTATCACCCCGCCTTCTTTTCCATCGGTAATCACACTCAATATCGGCCCGTCAATAAGCCACCCGTCATGTTTCCACACCTGCTCGTCCTCAAGCTTCATTTCTAAAAGCATGGCTGCCTCTTCACGATTGACCATCAACACCTCCACCTGTGTTAATGTATCCTTTAGTTGTGTGTTTTCCTTTAGTTTTGTGATTTCCAAATTCCCCGGATTCCAGGCCACCTTTATACCTTTCACTTGCGCATGTTCCAGTAAAGACCTCACTAGCTCCATCTCACCTCCTACCGATGATAGGTAAAGCCACTGACTCTCCAGTTCCTCCCAGCTTATGTCTTCTTTGGTCAGCATCTTCGACGCACCTCTGTAAATTATGGCGCTTCGCCCTCCCTGGGGAGTCACTAAAATCGCACTCATCCCGGTTTCTTCGTCCACCTCTTCCACTAAAAACTCTGTCCCCACCCCCTCACGTGTCAATTCTTCTTTTATCGCCGCGGCGACCAAATCCGTTCCCAGTTCTGCCACTAGGGTTGTTCTAAAACCTTTTCTGGCCATGCTTACAGCTACATTTGTTCCCGCACCACCGCTTGCCACAGCCGCTTCTGCCACCTCTGTCTTTCCCCCAAATGCCTCGCACAGCGCCACTCCTTCGGCAAAATTGCCCGCGGGCACGGTCACAAATTTATCCGATCGTAAAAAGATATCAAGTAGCGCTGATCCCACACACACCACGTCGTAAGACATAAACTCATCTTACCCAACTTGACAAAGAAGAAGAAGAACAAAATACCTCAACATTAGGAGGAAAACTATATGGCAGTGTGTAAATTCCGTTTAGGCCTACCCAGTGAAGTTAAATTCTCAACATCCGAACCTGAAGCTGTATTAAAATTGGCAGCCTCAGGTTTAAGGTATCCAGGACCATATTGCGCGTGGCTAACTGCTAGAGATATTGGACCCGTCCAATGCACCTGTCCTGGCGCCACTTACGAAAGCTGCACAGACCCTGATGTTGTCGACGGACGCAGCCCGCTAACTCCTAGCTCTCTCTAAGTCTCTCGTCTCCTTGTCTCTTTCCTTAATAGTGTGATACCTTGCACTCATGATCGACAATCTTGCTTCCTACCTCGACTTCGCCAATCACCATCCCCATGCCACCCAGGCCGACATCAAGCACGTGTGTGATAAGGTGTTAGAACACGGCTTTAACGCTGCTTTCATGAACCCCTACTGGGTTCCTATTGTCCGTCAAGAGGTAGGGTTCTCAGGCAAAATTGGCACCATCGTTTCCTTCCCACTCGGCCAAGAATCCCTCGACGTTAAGATTAACTCAGCCAAACAGTATGCCTCACAAGGCGCTAACGAACTCGATGCCGTCGCCAATATCTCTCTAATTAAAGAAGCAAAATGGGACCAATTACGTACCGAACTCACCGCTCTTGTAAGCGAAGTCAAGGCTGCTCATTCGGGCGTAATCATAAAAGTTATCCCGGAATGCGGCTATCTCTCGCCAGACGAAATTAAAAAAACTGCCGAAGTTATGGTCCAAGCTCAAGTCGACTTTTTTAAAACCTGCTCTGGCATGGGGCCGCGAGGGGCCATTGTCGAAGATGTTCGCTTAGTAAAAGAAGCCGTTGGTGACGACATTAAAATCAAATGCGCCGGCGGCATCGACACCCTTCAAGAAGCCGAAGATCTAATCACTGTGGGTGCAGTCCGCCTTGGCACCAGCAAAGCACTCGAGATCATCGGTGCCAAAACCCCAACAGAAAACTCCCATTCCCATTCCGAATAATCGTATTGCGACTACTTGTAACCTGTTACCTGTAACTTGTGACTTGTTTACGTCATAAACGCCCGCTCACCACACACCTTGCAGTGAGAGTGGTCAATTTGCCCCATTTTCCATTCAAAATGCTTAATCGCTTCCAGTACCGCTTCAGGGCTTTCCACAATTCTAAAACTGTTCATTTCCTGCTCATCAATACTCATTGTTTTGTATAACACGTCAATAATCTCCCACCAAAACCCTCCGTATAAAATAAACGGTTTGTGGTGTCCGTGATAAATATTTGCCAGCACCCACACGGTGCCAAATTCCGACAACGTCCCCGAACCACCTCTAAAAATCACAAATAAATCACTGTTTTCAATTAACGCAAACATTCGCGCTACATAGTCATTGGTAACCACTTCCTTATCCACCCGCTTTAAATTCTTTAAGTATCCTCCTTCAAAACTCTTTGCCTCTTTGGGTGAAAACGTTACTGCCACCGTTTCACCTCCGACCGACTCCGCCCCTTGTGTTGCCGCGTCCATCACTCCCGGGCCACCGCCATTCACAATCGCGAATCCATTTTGCGCCAATAACTTTGCCACGGCATAAGCATCTTTATACGTTTTTTCGTTTTTGGGAAAATTCGCGTCGCCAAAAAACGCGACGCGTTTAAACAAATGGGCAGTTGTCTTTGGGGCAGGTGGCACATCCATCACCCACCATCATAACTGATCAAAACGCATTGTGTGGTGCCAAATTAATCAAATCCCAATTGCGCTTTAGCCTCTTCACTCATTAACTCTTGACTCCAAGGCGGATCAAACGTTATTTCCACCCCCACCTTGTCCTCATCAATTCCAACTCCCGTTGCCACCGCTTCTTTCACCTGTTCCATGAAGTAGCCCCCCAGTGGGCAACCCGGAGTCGTCAACGTCATCACAATGTTAGTTGTATCGCCTTCTACTCCCACAGAATAGACCAGTCCAAGGTCAACAATGTTCACCCCCAACTCTGGGTCAATTACTCCTTTTAGTGCTGCGAGTACTGCTTGATCGGTAACCATGCCGCCCATTATAACGTAACAAACTAAAAAGCCTCCAAACAAAAAACAACCAACTCCCACAAAGGAAGTTGGTTGTGTTACTAAAAGATTGCCTAAATTTAAGCTTTCTTTAATACAGGCATGCCAGTGCGTTGTGTTTCCATTACGGTATAGCCTGCAGGCACTGCATCTAAAGAACCATCGCGTACTTCTCGGGCAAAAAAGTAGATGGTTTGCTGACGACCGTTTTTAAGTGTCACGTCGCGCTTGTGTAAGAAGTATTGTTGACCTTTGGAGTTCGTGTATGAATAAGCCATTGCTCTTCACCTCCTGTCGAATCTGGGCGGCAAAATAATAAAAAAAGGCGGATAATTCAATGTTTATCTCATTTCCCGCCTGACATATATATCCAATATAGCACACCAGAGGCAAAAAGCAAGCCATACCTGGACGAAAGCTACCTCCCAAGCATGCGTGTAGTAACTCACTAAAAAATTACTGCAATCGCCCTTCAAGTACTCGGTCTACCGGCTCACCTCTATCCACCCCTGTCTCGCGCGATACTATCACCTGTTGTGCTCGACTAAGCAGTGCCGCATCCACATCTGAGTCAAGCAAATATCCACTCTTAGCCAAGCGTAAGTTCCCCATTCGTGTAAACTCATCCTCATATCTAAGCCAAGCCGCGTAAGTACCAGTAGTTAAATCAGGCAGCGACGCAATCACCGTTATACTTGCCCTACCTTCTTCAGCACTCCACGCCATTACACCTGTATTTTCTCCCCCACCCACATCCTCGAGCACCACCCGCTCTTGATCTTCAGGGATCTCAATCCCCGAATCCTCCAAAAAAGCTTCTGCCCGCTCTCCCTCTGGATCCACCGACAGTCCTGTAGGCCTTTGAGATTCTTGCTGATTTTCGGGCGATACTAAACTATCTCCGCGCCACCACCACCACCCCAAAACCAAGAGTAAAATTAAGCCGACACGCCACACCCAACTGTTCATACGTTATTCAAAATAGCTGTATTTAGCAAAATAAATATAGCATATGCCTTCGTAATTCCCATACCCATCTATCGCACACCCGCTATCAACACTAAGCCGGTTGCCTTACTCACGCTTACTTCTTTTCCCTCCTTACTCACCGTCGTCGTAAAACCCAACTTCTCTAAAAACTCTATCAACTCTTCCAATGATTGGTCCGCTCGTGGATGAAATTCTATGAGCAATTGCCTCACTAACCGCAACTGTTCGCCGGCGTGTACTAAAACCTTTTGCTCGACCCCCTCAATATCCATTTTCAATAAATCCACTTCGGTATTGAGAAGCTTGCCCAGCGGCATCGTCGCCACCCGTATCTTCTTGCTTTTTTGTGTACCATTCCATCCATGCGGTAATATACTTGATGTCGAATACCACCCGTCATTACTCCCATCAACAAAAAAATCAGCCTCCTTGTTTTTATGAAAGCTTAGGGCTACCTGCTGCACACTCACGCGTGTTTCTAATCTATTCATCAATACGTTTTGTTCCAATAGACTAAATGACTCCTGATTTGGTTCAAGCGCTACAATCTGGCTATTCGGAAAGGTATACGCATAATAGAGCGTACTCAACCCTATGTGTGCCCCGGCATCTATGATCACCGGTTGGGGATTCGTTATTTCTGTCCAGTAGTCATGCCGACCCCAGATTTCTCTTTTTAATCCGTAGAATTCTTCCTCATTCTCAATGTACACTTCATACGGGCCCAACTTCTTTTTTTTCATGTTCTCCCATCCCTAAATACTACTCACTTGTAATTAATGTAGTTTTTGTGCATTATAAACGTAATGTTTTCCATCGCCTTAAGATGTCAAAAGTAAGCCGCCGCATGCGGCTTTTTTTTATTACTTCTCTACCATAGAACAGCAAACAAGGGCCAGTCACAGGCCTTTGTTTGTGTTAAGCAACAAATATTCTACCGCTTTAGCCAATTCTTCCAGCACTCCCCGCCAACGCTCCCTTATCCTTGCCCGATCAAGGCTTTTTTTTAAATTTCCCTGGTGAAACCTCACATTCGTTTACACATTCCGATTTCGCGGACAAGACAACCTAATTTGCAGGGTGGTAAAGTCAGTTTTTACCAGACGCTTTCACTACAGCCTGGTTCGATACATTATTCAGTGCGGTATACTGCATAGCAAAGTACCCAAAATTGTATCATCTTGTCAGGTTTCCATGACCAAAGTCATCGCCATCATAAGTCTCCTCATTCTTGCAGGTTTCGTGCTGTATCGCCGGTTTATTCCCCACCCACCCCCCTCAATTACCAACCCGCAAATCCCTACCCCCGCCCCCGGGTTACCTAATGGGAGTACACCTCAAGCACCAAAGGCTGCCGTTCTGGCCCAAGAACTCAACATTCCCTGGGATGTGGTCGTGCTTCCCTCAGGTGAAATGTTAGTCACCCAACGCCCCGGCAGCCTGCTTAAAATCGGCACCACCACCCAAACCATCCAGCAAATCGACGGCGTAGCCCATGTGGGTGAAGGCGGACTCTTGGGAATTGCCCTCCACCCCAACTTTACCCAAAATTCTCTCCTTTACCTCTACCTCACCACCCGCACCGACAATAACTTAACCAACCGTATCGAACGCTATAACTTTGATGGTGAAGGTCTTGCCAATCGTCAGGTTATTCTCGAAAACATCCCCGGCTCTCCCAATCACGACGGCGGCCGCCTTGCTTTTGGCCCTGACGGCAAATTATATGTGGGCACAGGAGACGCTCAAAATCCTGATTCTGCCCAAGACACCACCTCCCTTACCGGCAAAATCTTAAGGCTTAACGAAGATGGCTCAACTCCTACCGATAATCCCTTTGGTAACCTTGTCTATTCCTACGGCCATCGTAACGTCCAAGGTTTAACCTGGGACAACTCTGGCCAGTTGTATGCCACTGAGCACGGTCCGTCAGGTTCTCAAACTGGCTGCGACGAACTGAATAAAATTCAAAAAGGCGGCAACTACGGCTGGCCGACTATTCGCTGCGATCAAACTCAAGCCGGCATGATAAGCCCGATCCTCCAATCAGGCCGGACTAGCACTTGGGCTCCAGCCAGCGCGGCATCTGTAAACGGCTCCATCTTTTTTGGTGGATTACGCTCCGAAACGCTGTACGAAGTCAAAGTAAACAGTAATCCA
>CAYXRB010000018.1:21529-22612 GCA_964467565.1 uncultured Pseudomonadales bacterium
ACCGTTACCCTCGGTCCTGACAATGCGCTCTACCTCACCACCAGCAATCGCGACAGCCGCGGCAGAATTAATGCTGGTGACGATAAACTTATCAAAATCCCGCTCTCAACCCTTAGCAACCGATAGTCTTTACTCCATCCTTACCCCCTTTTGCTCAGTCATTCGCGCCAAACTTCTATACTTCTTTATCACTATGGCCAATCACACCCATTCCGGTCACGTCTATGTCGCCGCCCCCGCCTCTAGTAAGGTGCGCCAACTAAATCAGCTCGCCACCGACTCGTCTCAAATTATTTATTCCTGTAAAACCGTTTTCCCGTTTGACTTTTTTCCCGACACCATCGCCGTCGATAAAAATAAAGTCGACGTCGTGTACTCCAGTTTTTTCTTCACCAAATCGGTCTATACCATTATGTTGGAGGAGGTCTTAAACGTTACTGCCAACCTCAGTCTCATCTTTGCCAGCCTGATAATCGAAGTCAAAGGGTACGAGCAAAATCCTTCGGTAATTAATCATTTATGGCGCAACCAAGCCCTTAAAATGCGCGACACCATCATGGGCTTATCCATTGCCAAAAAAAGAGATATTGAACTATCAACCGTCTCCTCCCAGACCGTCAAACAGAAAGCCGAGGCTATCGGTACAGTCCCTGTAAACGTCAAGTCGATGTAGTCTGTTTCGATTAGTTTTATGAAAATTCCCCAATTATGAAGGGATTTATAGTGTCATTTGTCAAATGACCTTTCTACGGAGGATAATGGAACCAACCCGTAATTACCCATTCTTATATGAAGTATTGGCACCTCCTTTTTGTCGTGCTTCTGTTGAAGCTATTTATAACCCCATCTTCCGCCACCGCCCAAACCTCCTCTGACTGGTACATGGCTGGTGCCAACCCCCAGCGGACCAGTTGGGTCGCCTCAACACCGGAAAATCAAACCGAGATTAAAGGCATAGCAAGGCCTCTGTGGTACCGGACCATCGAACCGTATATCTCCTATAAAGCTCAGATTATCGCCAGTAACAACAAACTTTATATCAGTAGTGCCAATGGCCTTTATGTTCTTTATACCGGCGACGAT
>CAYXRB010000018.1:22622-25046 GCA_964467565.1 uncultured Pseudomonadales bacterium
GTTCATTCTGCTGGTTCATTAGCTTGGGTTTACCCAAGTGAATTTCCCTTTGACAATGCTCCCACCGTCTATCAAGGTGTCGTCTATGTAGCCGGTTTAGACCGTAAAATCCATGCCTTAAATGCAGACACAGGCCAAGTTAACTGGATCTATGAGGCTAGCAATCCCGAAGGTTTACCAGCCGGTTTTCAAACCAATCCCTTAGTTCTTGACAATCATAATAGCTCTGCCATTCCCACAGGCCAAGGAAAGCTCTATGCTGGCAACCGTGATGGATACCTGTACGCCATCAACATCCAAACCAATCCGGGCACCCTTGCTTGGCAAGCCAAACTCAAAGGACCCATTACCCAATCAGCCGCCTATCAAGAAGGTGTTGTTTACGTCACCACTACCGACAGTTATGCCTATGCCTTAAATGCACACACAGGTCAGATTATTTGGGAATCAGCCCAACTACCAGGAGGTGGTTTCTACTCCTATTGGCCGGTGGTTTACGACGAGTACCTCTTACTTGTCGGAAGTATTCATTATCAATCAGGTAGCAGCGCTTTATTTTTACCCGACTATCACTTCACCAGCAATGAATTGCAGTTGGTTTTTAAAGCTAACGGGGTGCCCTACGGCTCCCCCATTGGACCTATCGGTACCGAACCAGGTGCTTGGGTTAGTGGCACTCGCACCCTTAACGCTTCTTTAGCTACCGACTACTTTGAAGCCTACCCCCACAAACGCACTTTTTTTGTGTTAAACCGCACTACTGGCCAAGAATTTAGTTTCGACTCCGATAACGACGGCCGTCTAGAATATGCCCCCATCCTCTACACTGGTACCCATAGTGGCAATCGCTTCCCTCCCATCCTCGGTACCGACGGTGTCCCGTATATCCAAAACAATTACATTTCCGACGAATGGATTGCCCGTGGTGGCATTTCGGGGTGGAAATTTGGTACCGATATTATCAGCGAAGTTGAGAATAATCGTAATGCCGTCGATGAGCCTATGTATTATTCATCGGGCGGCAAGATGATCTACTGGGACCTCACCTGTAATCGCGAAGCTGGTGGTTTTGATATCACCATTCCCTACAATCAATCTAACCGGGAGTGGAACTACTATGGCTATAATTTAGACACGCTTGTACCAGGCTTTGATTCCCTTTTTCAATCAAGGTGGGGTGATAGGTGTGGCGCTTACGGGGTTACTGGAGGAATTTATGGCACTCATGGTCTGGGTAATCCACCCATTCCCTATAAGAACAAGCTTTATATCCACAAATCCAACACCATCATCGCCTTATCTCCCTCCAACCAAACAGTACAGCATTTAGATCAACTCAACGCCCCTGTCAGGCCCCCAACAGCCCAAATTCTCCCTTCTAAAAACAATCTCAAAGCTAAGTTAAGTCAAGAAGTCTCTAAAATTATTGCTGCTGGCCATTTAAGACCCGGGTACCTTGGTTCCGGTTTAGGTGAATTTCACCTCCACGGTGCAGAAGGTTATATAATCGAGTACTTTAACAATCCCTCCCTCACCTATCAGGCTTTGCTGGGGGCATTACCTCATCTGGACTCCACTCTCCAACAGGAATTAAGAGCATATCTACAACAAGAGTTTAGCCAGTACCCGCTTACCACCACTGCCCGGATTGGATATAAAAACGGCGCCAAACGAGAAGCCCAGCAAACCCTGCCCGAAATCCAGACCAGAATGAACTCAGATGGTGCATCTAATGGAGATTGGTTAAGCCAATGGCAGTTCCCCCAAATCAATTTTTACTACCTCTGGAAATATTCTCAAGAATTCGGCAATGCCGCAACCTTTTTTGGTCAAATTCGCAATCGCCTAGAAAATCCTCCTGCTGATTCCGTGCTAATTGAACAACCCCATATTCACAACAGCTATATCGCCGGGTATATCGGTTACCTCGAACTCCAAAAGCTTACCGGTGAACCAGAGTCACCATCGGTGAGAACTACGCTTAACCGTTTATTAACCCTAAGAAGCAATACTTTTACAACACAAACCACCACGCAAATGCTGCTTGGTTCCGCAAATTTTAGTAACCTGGTCCCAGAACTTTCGCAACACTTACGGCTAAATGCACCAGAAGTAGTCAGGAATTACATAACCGGGTTTAGCCAAGTTTCACCTGCATGGTTTATTTCTCGCTACGATGCTACCTGGGGAGAAGGGGTGATACACCCTCCCCTAGACTCATTTGCCCAGTTTCAAGCCAGGGCGTATATTCTAAATGAACCTTATGAAGAACTGGTTAAATACCTTGATGTCCCCGCCTTTGAGCGCGGAGATTTGTTCTACATCCAAAACCTGGTTGCGGCAATCGAAGCCCCTTCAAGCGGTGAATTCAACCCCGATCTTAACAGCGATACCGTCATCGATTACTCTGACTATTCTCTCTTC
>CAYXRB010000019.1:0-12181 GCA_964467565.1 uncultured Pseudomonadales bacterium
TTGGTCATCGTCGAGGTTCGGGTCATGGAACTTTGAAAGGTCTAAAGGTGTGTCGAGTTTAATGACAATTTTATTGGCGTCAACGAACTCAACTTTACCAGCATGCCGAGCGTAGGTAACGTGTTGCATGGCAGAGATGACGGTGTTCTCCATGCCCGTGCCAACGACGGGAGCGGAGGGTTTGACTAACGGCACTGCTTGGCATTGCATATGGGTGCCCATTAAGGCACGGTTGGCTTCGTCATGTGAGATAAAGGGAATTAAGGAAGCAGCGGTACCCACAACTTGACGGGGGACTACGTCGATATACTCAACCTGTTCAACTGGAGCTTCTAAAAATTCACCGTTGTAGCGAACCGGCACCCAATCTTGGGAGATATACCCGGAACGATCAATATCGACACCGGCGTGGGTAATGTAATGATCGGCTTCATCGTCGGCTGCCAGGTAGACGATATCATCGGTGACCTTCATGCGGGGTTGACCGTCTTTCGTGCCACTGTTGATAACTTTACGATAAGGAGCTTCTAAGAAACCGAATTCATTAACCCGAGTGTAGAGTGCTAAATAAGTGACTAAACCAATGTTGGGGCCTTCGGGAGAACGGATAGGATCGATACGCGAGTACTGAGAAGCATTGATATCACGCATAGAGAAGGAAGCACGCTCACGGGTAACGCCACCCGAGCCCATGACTGAGAGGCGACGGAGCTTATCTAATTCGGATAAGGGGTTGGTTTGTTCGAGAATAGTTGATAGGCGGTTGCGTCGGAAGAATTCGGAAATGGTGGCGATAACCGGGCGAGCGTTTACCAATTGCGAAGGTTTGATGTCTTCGTCGGTCTTGGTCAGCGACATTTTTTCGCGAATGGAGCGTTCTAATCGCAGAAGTCCAATGCGAAAAGCGGAGACGTTTACGAGTTCACCTACCGAACGGACACGACGGTTTGATAAGTGATCGATGTCATCAACTCGACCTTTACCGTTTTGAAGCAAGACTAAATACTTTACACAGGCAACTATGTCTTCTTTAGTCAGGACATGATTTTCTTTGGTGTTTTCTAAGCTTAGACCTAACCGCTTGTTCATTTTATAACGGCCGACAGCACCTAAATCGTACCTTCTGGGATCGAAGAAGAGGCCAAACATAAATTCTTCGGCGTTATCGAGCACCGACGGCTCGCCGGGACGCATTTTTTGGTAGATTTCAATGAGGGCTTCGGCGCGAGTTTTGGAAATATCTTTTTTAAGAGTTGAGGTAATGTAGTCGTGTTCTTTATCTAAATTTACGTCTGCAAATAAGCTTAAGATTTCGGTTTCGTCTTGGAAGCCAATGGCTTTTAAGAGAGTAGTGGCGGTAATTTTGCGGTGGCGGTCGATTTTGACGGAAATGATGTCATTTTTGCTAATCATGAATTCGAGCCAGGAACCACGGATGGGACGGAGTTCGGCTTGGTAGAGCATGCGGCCAGAGGCACGGTCTAATAGTCCAGAATAAAAAACGCCCGGCGAGCGGACGATTTGGTTGACGACGGCACGTTCGATACCGTTAATGATAAAGGTACCGTTAGAAGTCATCTTAGGGATATCGCCTAAAAAGACTTCTTGAGTAACCACACGGCCGGTTTGTTTGTTTGTAAGCCGGGATTTTACGCGCAACGGCATGTCGTAGGTAATACCTTTATTTTTGGCGATGGAGGGGGTATTTTTGGCTTCGTCAAAGCGAAAATCTAAAAACTCAAGCTGCCAGTTTTTGCCGGTAAAATCTTCAATCGGGTTTACTTCGTCAAAAGCCTCACGGATGCCTTCATCTAAAAACCACTGATACGAATGTTTTTGGATAGCGATTAAATCTAAGGGCGGGAGTGGAAGATCAGTTTTACCCCAATAAAGACGTCCGGATTTTGACATAACGTATTAGCTTTCTTTAATGCTACTTACAGATTTCTAACTTTGCTACCTACAAGGATTTAACATGGGGAGCGCAAAAATACCCGAGTGTTGTTCGGGTTTTGCGCTTTAAGATGAGTTATACTTGGAGTACGACCACGGTTGTTATTTCCAGATGTGTTCCGGATGTGTCGGAACTCAAAAAAATTGACGTACAGGAGTACGCCTCTTTGAATGTAGGCTGATGTAGTGGGTATCCTATCAGGGGTAGTTTGGTGTGTCAACGGGGGAATCGTGGGAAATGACGATTAAAACAGTTGATTAATGACATCACGGAACGTGGGATTAATCTGGGGTTACCTGAACATAATATTCGTAGGTTTGAAGGGTACAATAAAACCAAAGCGGGAGGAATTTGATGGGAAAGCTGTTCTTAATGCTCGTTAGTTGACTTTGATGGGCATAGAGAGAGCGGAGGCGTTGAGGTATTTCCAGTAAAGTTAAGACTTTAAATTCTGGTGCGGCACGTTTATTTTTTAAGGCTGGATCGGTAGCCATATGCTCAGGCAAAGTCATTATGGATAACACACGTTTGGGAAACGAGGGGTACCATAATTGGATGTGCTTGTGTTTCGTTTTTATAAGTAAAGTTATCACTTCGGAGGCGGCGATATGGTCGGGATGGCCGTACAAACCCGCGAGGTCGTAAGTTACAACCAGGTCGGGTTTGATTTGTTTGAGTAGCTGATCGATATAGCTGGTTAGGATTTTCTTCTTGTTAGAAAGCTCACCATCACCAAAATCTTCATGGATGAGAGCGGTGACGCCAAGGATATTGGCTGACTTTTTAGTTTCCTTGGTGCGGGTGTTTTTTAGACTTTCATTTAAAGACGCATTAGGTGTTCCCCTTTCCCCTTTTGTTAAAAAGACTAGGGTAGTTTTGACACCCGAATTTGAGAGTTTAGCAATTAAACCGCCGGCATTGCTGACTTCGTCGTCGGGATGCGGAAAAATAATAAGCGCATGCATAATGCCTTTGGGAGAGCGGGTGGGAAGAGAAAAGTCGTTGGCGATATAGTAACCAACGAGCCATAAGATGATTAAGAAGAATAATCCGAGCCCAAGCGTGAATAGCATTACACTCATGTGTTTATTCTAGCGCGGCGGAGAGGTACATAATGGTGATGCCCATGAGGAACATGACCAACGAAACATTCGCATGGTGCTTGTGGGATTCGTCGCGGATTTCGGGGATTAAGTCGGCGGCAGAAATGTATAAAAAGCCGCCAGCAGCGACGGCTAAGAGGTAGGGCAAGTAGGCCTCGGAGGTGTTAATGAGGAAGTAGCCAACGATGCCGCCAATAACGGCAGTAAGGGCAGTGAGGAGATTGAACATGAGGGCTTTAGTTTTAGAAAAACCGGCGTGGAGTAACACAGCAAAGTCGCCGATTTCCTGGGGTAGTTCGTGGAGAATGACCGCCAGCGTGGCGATAAGGCCAACTTCAAGGCTTGTCATATAAGCGCCAGCGATGATGACACCGTCGATAAAATTATGGAGGCCGTCGCCTAATAAATTTAGGTAGCCAAAACTTTGTTTTCCATGTCCCTCGCCATGACTATGGCGCCAGTGAATGTATTTTTCGATTAAGAAAAAGCCAATGAAGGCAAACAGGGTATAGAGTAGTATGTCTTGCGGTTCTTCAACCAACTCTATAGCTTCGGGTAGTAGGTGGATAAACGCCGAGCCCATTAAGACGCCGGCAGCCAAGCCAACTAGGCTGATAAGGAACTGATTGAGGCGTTTGGTGTTAATGCTTAAGAGAAAGACACCCATGAGAGACATGAGCGAAATAACGCTATTGGCTGCGATAATTTGAGCTAGCATAGAATGACTCCTTTACTGGCATCGGGCACACACGCCGGCGAATTCCACAATGTGATCGGTAACCTGATATCCGGTTTGTTGGGTAACATTAGGAATAAGAATGTTTTCGGGAAAGGTTATGTCTTGCATGTCACCGCAAACATTGCAGACTATGTGGTGGTGGTGTTTGGACGAGGATAATTCGTATGAAGTGGGTTGCCCAAGGATTTGAGTTTTATTGATGAGATTAATTTGATACAAGTTGTTAAGAGTACGGTAGACAGTCACGCGATTAATTGAAAGGCCATTTTGTTGCAGTTGCTTTAACAATGACCGCGCAGTTTGTGGTTTTAATGACAAGAGTTTAATGACCGCCAATCGGGGCTGGGTGACTCTAAGACCATGAGATTTTAGAATTTTTGTAACTGTATGCATGTATTTAATTATTGCAACAGTGTTGCATTAGTGCAAGTATGAGTTGTGCGCACTTAGGCTAGAATGAAAGAGATGAACCAAGTAACTCCAGTAACCATTTTTAGCGGGTATTTGGGTAGCGGTAAGACCACGATTATCTTGAATGCCTTGAAACAATTTAAGAATCCGGTGAAATTTGCCATGATAAAAAATGAGTTCGGCGATGTGAACGTGGATGCGGCGTTGGCGCGAAACTCTAATTTAGCGGTGAAAGAAGTGGTGAACGGGTGTTTGTGTTGTATTTTGGTGGGCGACCTTAACCCGGGTGTAAATGAGTTGTTGGAGGCGCTAAAGCCTGAGCGAATCATAATTGAAGCTTCGGGGAACGCACTCCCCTTCCCAATTGTCTTAGAACTTAAGAAAAATCCAAGGGTGTATATAGACGGCGTGATTGTGGTGGTGGATGCGGCAAACTTTGACAAAATAAAAGACAAAAGTTTTGTGGCACGCGATCAAGCTAAGCACACGGATTTGATTATTTTTAACAAAACTAATTTAGTGAGCGACGAAAAGTTGTACCACGTAAAAGAAGAGGTTTATGACTTAAACCCCGATACGGTGAAGATAGAAACAGCAGACGGAATGGTGGACCCAGGCGTGCTGTTTGGTTTGAGTCATGATCCCAAGGCTTGGACGAATGAATTAGAACACTCACATGATCATTCAAGCGAAGTGGAAACATTTGTGTGGGAAACTTCTCAAGTAGTACAAATTGAAAAAGTTGAACAGGTATTACAGGCATGCCGGGAGAACAGTTTTTATCGAATTAAAGGGATTATTCAAACTGAGGCTGGAAAATGGCAGTTGGTGAATGGCGTGTTTGGTAGGTTTGATTGGAAAGAATTGAAGGATTTTACTGATGCAAGGAGCAGGATAGTGTTTATTGGGCATCAGATAAAACAGTGGGAAGAGCAAGTGAAAGCGTATTTAGATAAGGCAACGGTATAATCATGATATGAAGTATGCAGTACTGATATTACTTTCTTTGTTGTTTATAAGTGGCATGGCTCGATCAGTATCAGCGCAAGAGGGGGGGTTGTTGAGTACTGATAGTGGTGGAGTGGTGGAGTGGCAGCAGGAAGAATTAGAGATCCCCGACGAGGTGGTGGTGGAAGGGGTGGTAGAAGAAGTGTATCGGGAAGAAGTGACAGTAATTGATGAAGGCAGACAGCAAATTGATCAGGAGCTGAAGGTGTTAATAACCAGTGGAGAGATGAAGGGTGAGTCGGTGGTAGTGCCGCACCAACGCATTTTGGGAAAGGGTGAGAGAGTGTTAGAGCCGGGTGACAAGATAGTGGTGAGTATTAATGACACCGGGACGGGTGAGTACTTTTATTACGTGGTTGATTATGTGCGCCGCGAAGTGTTGTATGGTTTGTTTGGTGTATTTGTCGTGTTGGTATTGCTGGTGAGTCAAAAGCACGGAATTCGCTCCCTGGCGGGATTAGTGGCTTCGTTTGGCATTATTTTTGGCGTGATACTTCCGGCGCTACAAACTGGGTATGACCCAATACTAGTGGCCGTGGGCGGAGCGGTACTGATAATTGGGGTGACTTTCTTTTTAACCCACGGGTTTAATGAAAAAACGGTGTGGGCGGCACTGGGAACGGTGGCGGCATTGAGTGTGACAGCATTGATTGCCCAGGTGGTAATGAATATGGCACAACTGAGTGGTTTTGGGTCTGAAGAAGCGATGTTTTTGCAAGTGGTGAAGTCTGGAGGTTTGAATATGTACGGGCTCTTTTTGGCGGGGGTGATAATTGGGGCGTTGGGGGTGTTGGATGATATTACGATTTCTCAAGCTAGTGTGGTGCAAGAATTAAAAAGGGCGAACCCTAAATTGCCTACAAAAAAATTATTTACCGGGGCGATGAATGTGGGGCGTGACCATATTGCGTCGCTGGTAAATACCCTGATTTTGGTCTACACCGGTTCGGCACTACCACTACTATTGCTTTTTATGCTTGATTCTTCGAGAAATTTTGCTGTTGTTTTAAATTACAGTATGGTAGCCGAAGAAATTGTACGGGTGTTAACGGGAAGTATCGGCATCGTGTTAGCCGTGCCGCTGACCACATTTATGGCCAGTAAATGGGGTTTTAAGAAATTGGAAGTTTAAGTGGCTGAACTTTTCATGGACAGGTACGCCATATGGAAAGGGAAGGGAAGACAAGCGGCATAGATTGCAATCGCTGCCGGTTCCAAAAAGGGCATGCTCAGGCGGTTGACGGCTACGACGAAGAGGGTAAATACGTTTTGGAGCAGTTCTTTTTTGCCGTACAAATAGACAGTGCGGTAGGCGACGCCATTATTCACCAGAGCCATGCCCTGCATGGTGTGTGGGCTAGAAAGTTTAATCAAGACGGTGTAGTCTTTGCCCGCGGAATCAGCTTGGATGGGCATGCCAATAGGATGATGGGAGGAGCGTTGAAGTTGATATAGCGGATATTCGTTTTGAGTAATTATTGCCCCAGTCACAACTTCTTTAACACTGACACTGACTGTGCCTTTGTCATCGGGACCGCTTTGCAGACCATAGCGTTCCATTTCTGGTTGGGAAAGAGGAAGCAGAGAAATTAGGACCAGACCTAAGTTGTTTTTTTGAGCGGTAAAAGTAACTGAGAGAGCTTGATCGGTGATCGGGGTGATAGCGGACCAATTGGCTTTATGGTTGGCAACAAAAGCACTAAAGGAGATGGGAATATTAAACCCAACCCAGACAAAAGCGGTTATGGCTAGAAAAGTGAGGGTAGGATAGATAAGGGGTAAACTTGAGGACTTTGGAGGGGGTGATTTAACTCGAACTGTTTTTGAAGAGGAGACTCCTTTTTTAAAGTACCGCTGTTCGACCCAGTAAAAGAGCCACAAGGTTAAGAACGCGGTAAGCGCTATGGATTGGACACCAAATTTAAGCATGCTGGGTATGGTGGTGGGGATAGCGTGTTTGGTTATGAGTTCGATTGCGATGGTGTGGGTGAGGTAGACAGAAAAACTGACTGTCCCAATGGCAACAAGCCACTTTTGGCGAAAAAATTTCTCCCAGATTGAATTGGGGTAGAGATTGAGAATAAAGAGAGTACTAATGGGAATAACCCAAATAATTGAGGCGATTATCGGGTTTATTGAAACATACGAGCGAATGACGGGTAGGCCAAATAGCGCCGTCACCCCAGTGATTAAGAAAACCGGTATGAGCCAGTCGTGTCTGACTGCTAAACCGGAGTGTGCGTGCGACTGAGCCCACCACAACCCGATGCCGACGCCTGCAATAAAATAAATGGATAGATGGGCTTCGAGGATGGAAAAACCTAAGACTTGATTGAAAAGTTGCGCAATACCCCAAGCAAAAGAACCGTAGAGAATTATAGCTAAAGCGGTGATTGAGTGAGATTTGTGGCTTAGCACGTGACTGACCACAGGTAAAAAGAAGATTGGAAATAACAGATAGAAGACTACCTCAGTGATTAGGCTCCAATACACGCCGTCAAGTTGTGGGATGTAGGTACCTAAGGGTAAGGTGTGGCTTGCGTTGATGATTCCATAAATTAGGTACCGTACCCAATCGGGCCAATTCGCGTAAAAGACCGCGGCAGGGACCCATTCTTGTAATACTAAATACCCAAGCGCTTGGCGATTCGGGGCGTTTTGTATATGGGACCAGGCAATGCCGCTGAGGGTGCTGACTAACATAATAATTAAAACCGCGGCATGCCAGGGTAGCTCTTTCCAAAACAGGCGGATGACCATTAAGGATGCGCACATGACGAGAAAGGGAGGAAAGATACGAGTGTACCTTTTTTGCCAAAAGTGAAAATTGGAGGATACTTGGGGGTAAAAACTGGCCATTAAAAATCCACTGAGCATAAAAAGGATAGCGACACCGGTTCTACCGCTAGAAGTAATGCTGGCAAGAAAGGGGTGAAGGCTTGCGGGAAGGGCTGAGTAAAGGGGGCTTAAGCGTATATGGTTAAAGACCACTAAGAGAATGGCCATGCCCCGTAAACCGTCTAGTTGGACCATCCGGGGTGGTTGGGAAAGCTTTTCCATGCAGGCAGTCTAGCACGCACGTTTTAAACTCAAAAGCTATCGAAATTATTACCTTAGCTGAATCGTGTTTTTGAATTTTTATCTTAATGAACTATGGGGGGAGAGTTGCTAAAACCCACAGTGGAATAGTGAGTAAGATTGCTTTGCCTAACAGACCGAGCTTGTTTCTTTTTATAACGGCGGAGGAACCGACCAAGCCAAAGAGATCGAGCGGGAGGGTGACGTCGTCGCAGTACGGTGCGCACCACAGGTGATCGCGATGAAAAATGTTAATAAACACACCGTTGACGTTAAAGATTTGGAACAGGTCACGAATAAGATGGTACAACGAGAAAATAAGAATGGCCCAGAAAATTAACCGTATTCCCCTATTCATGTTCTTAGTGTAGCAATGATTTGCGTCATTCCGGTAAAGGCTCATAGCCTTGTCCGGAATCTCCACCTCTGGGGTACTTAGTGAGTTTAGGGTTCCTACCTGGCAGGAATGACAAATAAGAAGGCTTAGTCGATTAGGTTCTTGGTTTTTAGGTCGTCGAAGATTAGGTTATCAACTGGTGCGCACAAGTCTTTTTGCCCGTGGGTAAAGTAATCGATTTTTTCGATTTCTGAGCTTGGAGTTAATTCGCCAGAATACTCAGCTTGGTAACAGGTCATATGCACCATGGTTCCTGCTGGCTTGCCGTGGGCTTGTGCTTCGAATACGCCGTAGAGATTGGCAGAATTTTTGTCGATATCTACGGAAAGCTCTTCTTTAACTTCGCGTGATAACGCATCAAGATCGGTCTCCCCTGCTTCACGTTTACCCCCGGGAATGTACCAGGCGTTCTTGCCTTTGCTTAGGGTTACCAAAATTTTTCTTTCTTTGAGTTCAATAAAGGCTAATTTATCGATGTACGTTTTGTCCATCTTTAAACTACCGGCACCGCTTCAACTTTGTGCTGCGGAGCGTTGGCGATTTCGATTAGAATGGCAGGTAGGTCGCCGTTGTTAACGACGGTGTGGGCAAGGTTTGGTTGAATGATAAAGACTTTTAATTCGTTTTTGGCCGACATGCTTTGCTTTTGCTCACTACCTTTTTCGTCAAGCCAGTGGAGTTCCAGGTCTTCACCAATGCCTACGAATGCTTCGGTTCTGGGATGCTTGTGGTTGCCACCGATTTGTTTCGGTGGTATGGATATAATCGATTGCTCGGCGATATTAAATTCTGGAGGTAGAGGGATATCTTTAAGGTTTAATACCCAAGTGCCGTTGTTTTTGACATAAGTAGGTTTAAACGGAATTTCAATGGGTTTCATATATTCAAATATTTATTAACTATTGGCAGAGCCTGGTTATACATGAGCTCGTGGCCGGCATCATTAGGATGAAGGCCATCGATTAATAGTTTTTTATAGTCGGATTGTTTGAATGCGTTATTGACTTTAACTAAGTCGCTGTTGGTTTCATGGCAAAAAGAGTGAAGAGTTTGATTAAAGGCTTCGATACGATCATTGGTGTAGCATTTGCCAGTGGTAGAAACTTTTAAGGGGTTAGTTAAGGCTTCGTCGACGGGTGTAAGGTCGATAAAACAAATATTGGAGCTGTATTTTTTGGCTTGTTGGTATAGGGTGGTGAGTTGTTCCTGATATTTTTCTGGTGAGGAGATAAGGTTGGCATAATTAAAATGTGCGGTGTCATTAATACCAATGGCAAAAATAAAACAGTACGTCTCACCTTCCCACAGCCTGGTTTTAACTTCTTGATCAAACCGATCGATAACTTGTTGGGTAGTATTGCCATCGACACCTAAGTTATATATTTCGTTGTAGTTGGTGAGATTGTTGTGCATTTCATATGCATGCACGAATTGTTTTAATCTATCAGCCCACCCCCCTTTAGAATCCCATAAACCAAAAGTGATGCTATCACCAAAAATAAACGTGATCATAAGATTGAGTTTCCCAATGCAAGTTAGTGGTTTGTGTTTGCGCCCAAGAGGCCGGGGGATTTTTCGGCCGCTTGAATGACTTCTTTTAAGACGCTTAGGTTAACTTTATCTAAAGAATTAAAGCGGATACAGCTTTTGCCGACACTGACTTTGCCTAGTCTAGCTTTATTCTTTTCGGCGATATATTCGCCATTTTCGACCGCACACACATAAATCGAAACGTAATTTTTTTGTTTGGCGAGTGATACAACCGGCCAGTCGATGAGTTCTTTTTTATAGTTTTGGTATTTAAAGCTACCGTACCCCAGCATGTTATAGGCAAAATGGGGTTGGAGTGACGGCGCGGCTTTTTGGATAAAGTCGTGCAGAAACAAAACCATTTCTTTTCGGTCTGAAGGGACAGAGTCTAGGTATTCTTGGACCGAGGTGGCTTTAACGGCTTTGAACATGTTCATAGAATTTTAGCCTATGGTGTTAAATATGGCGGGTTAGGTTGATTGAAATGGAATTGCGGCCAAGTGTTTCCATTCGGAAGGCGGGTTTTCGCCGCCGGGGGTAATGGTAAAAGAGTTGATGGTGAATGATTGAGGTTGGAAGTTGAGTGAGTCGATGATTTCTTGCCGCTTCACATAGGGTATATTGCCGTAGAACAAGCTAATGTGAGGCATAAAAACTGACGGATTGGTAAGACCTAATACTTTTTTTGTCTCATCATAGAGACTCATGAGTTCTGGTGTGGGTTTAAGGCGGACGAAAACGCATTGATAGTAGGTAGTTGAATATTCGACTGAACCGGTTTGGACGGTGAAGGGCTTACAATTCTTAGCAAGCTGAGTTGATTTATTGGTGATCTCTTCGAGAGAAAATTGTTGGTCACCTAAGAGGGTGGCATGGGGTTCAAATTCTGGACCCTGAAAATTTTGGGCTAAGTCCTTGACGACAGAAGCAAGGTAGTTTTTAACAGATTCTTCTAGGGGAAGTAACCATATGGTATAGGACATAGTCAATTAACGATGCCAATCATGACTATGAGACCTAAAAGAAATAGGAGGGCGCCAAGAAGGCGTTGGACCATGACCGTTTTAGCAGAGGGTTTAAATTGCGCGCCGTAGAATTTTTGGCTAAACCACGATTTCCAGCGGAGGAGTAAGTCGGGACGGGCTACCGCTACTCCACCCCAGATTACTAGCAACAAGCCGGTGATCGTTTGAGTACTCTTCATGTAGTTTAACTATAACAAAGCAATTGGATAAGAATATTTTACCTGGCTACTCTTACGTCTACATTTCCAGTTCCAATTTTTTCCCACTTGTTTGGAAATTTTGCGGGATCGGTGACGAGGGCGGTGATGCAATCGATGCCTACTCCGTATTTAGCCCCAGTTTTAGCTAATTCGTCTGATAGCAACTGTTGATAGCCGCGGTCGGTATAGTGGGGTTCGATGATGGCGTCCTTTAATAAGCCTAAGCCTTGGACAATTGGCTCCCCTGGTTGGCCAGATCGTACCAATTGGGCGGTTACCATAGACCCTGTTGACTCAGCTATGATATAGGCCGCGTTTAAAATTTTGTTTCTGACTTTTGTGTTAGTGTTTAATTCGTTAATTAAACCTTTTCGCTCATGACCGCCGTTGATAAATACTAATGAATTTTCGGCTTGATCAACTTCGGCCCCGATGCGAGCGTCTAGAATTTGTATGCCCGTGTTTGCCATCAACTCTTTAAACCAGCCTTCTTTAAAGGCTTCCTCGGTGGGGTGAAGCCGGGCAAAGGGTACGTGAAGGATAGATGAGGGTTTAAGACCCGCAATTGTTTGCTTAATTTGGTCTTTAAGAATCGGACCATGACCTTGGTCTAATTCCGCCCCGCCGAATAAGAAAAGTTTCATATAAGTACAGTCATTTCTCTTCAAGCTAACTTATAAACAAATCTGTGGGCTTCGGTTTTAAAGCCATATTTTTTATAAAAGCCGTGTGCGCG
>CAYXRB010000019.1:12191-12549 GCA_964467565.1 uncultured Pseudomonadales bacterium
TCGGATTCTAAATTTACTTTCTTTGCGCCTTTTGATACACACCATTCGAGAAAGGCGTCCATTAGTCTTTTAGCGTTAGTGTTACCGCGGAATTCTTTTTTGACAAAAAATTCTTCTACTTCACACCGCATTTCGCCGCTGCGAAGCATGTGGCATAAGTAACCGGTAATAATACCGACTGGTTTTGAATCGTCATTGATGAGGAGTAAAACTCTATAATCGTGTCTATTTAATAAAGCTTCGTATACTTTGGCGCCACCAGTACGGGCAGACGTTGATTCACCGGTCTTACCCGTCACTTGTTCTATGCAATCTTCGCGAAATTCATCGAGCAACGCTAAAGCTTCGTCTTTGTCTG
>CAYXRB010000019.1:12559-16100 GCA_964467565.1 uncultured Pseudomonadales bacterium
TTTTTGCGGCTCTTATAGTCATGGCTTAATATACAACGTTGTTATTCACAATTTTTTTATAAGCAGAGGCAACCTGCTAAAGCTAGTGGTGTAGGCGTCGGCGTCGATACTTTGGTCCTGTTTCCCGAAATAAATAGCCTTGGTGCCGGCAGCACGGGCCGAGAGCATGTCGGTAGCGCCGTCACCGATGTAGACGGCGTTATGGGGTTTAACGTTTAAGGCTTTAAGGGCTAGCTCGATTGGCTCGGGGTGCGGCTTGGGGTTGGTGTACAGTTCGGCGTAAATGGCCACTTTAAACAACTCTTTATGGCCAAAGGTATTAAAAAGACGGTCGATGCCGGCTTTGATACGGCCAGTGACTATACCCAACGTGTACTGACCACTTAAATCTTTGACAGATTGCTGCGCGCCAGTAGTAATGGTGACGAGTTCTTCCGGGTAGGGTATAGTCGCTGCGGCGTTAAGTATGGCTTGGATTTTAGCTTCATCTTTAACGCCACCGATATGAATGATGTTGTGGCGTAGGGTGTTGTGGATAAGGGTGGGAAAGATTTTGGCTATCGGAGGCTTGATACCGAATTGAGTGAAGAGAATTTGATAGAGCTTGAAGTTGGCTTGATGGGCGTTTAATAAGACACCGTCGACGTCAAATAAAACGGTAGTAATCATATGAATTTAAGTATTAAGAAGTAAGTATTATGTATAAAGGATTACCCAGGATTATTATAAGATACAAATCTGTTACCGGAATTTTTTGCTAGGTTACTTTGCTCAGGCAGAAATGAAGTGACACAACGAGAGTGCTATCGCAAATACTGGGCGATGTTAGCGTTGTGTTCGTCTAGGGTACGGCCGTAGTGCATTTGGTTGTCAAGACCTGTGATGTAATACCAATATTCGCTTTGAGTGGGATTGAGGGCGGCTCTGATAGAGGATAACGAAGGGGAGCAAATGGGACCTGGGGGAAGGCCGGTGTTTTTGTAGGTGTTGTAGGGCGAGTTAATTTCTTTATCAATGGCTAAGGGATCAGGCCACCAATCGGTTACAACAGTAGAGGTAGGTCGCAACTTGGCATATTGAAGCGTAGCATCGACTTGGAGCGGCCAATTGTTATCTAATCTTTTCCATAAAATGCCACTGACCATGGCACGGGCAGTGTCGCTTCTGGCTTCACGTTCGATTAAACTTGCCATGGTGATAACGTCAGTTATTTCTTTTTCCAATCCTTTGGTGACTTTAGTTTCGAAAGTACGCCGTAAGATGTTGGCGACGTTTTCTTCGTTGGCATTGACCGGAAGAAGATAGGTATCGGGATAGAGGTACCCTTCTTCGTTGACGGTGAGGTTTAAAAACTTTTGTGCGTCAAATGGAACTCCCTGATTGGTGTAGGTTTTAGACAACACATCGGCGATTTCTTCCCTTCTCCAGCCTTCTAAGATAGTGACCCAGAGATCGAGCGAGCCTTTGGTAAGGTTCTGGGCGATGGTGTACGCATCCATGGCAGGGGTGAGGCGAAACGAGCCGGCTTGGATTTTTTTACCTAAGTCTTTTTGAGTAATGACGAGTTTGAAAATTAATGGAGAGCGGATAAGACCTTCTTGGGTTAAACGAGCCCCAATACTGTTTACACCTTCACCACTTTCGACAACAAACACTTTGGTGGTGGTATTACCGGCACTTACTGGAGCTATTTGGGAGCGAAACCAGACGTACCCACCAGCACTAACCACCATACCTAGAGCGACTAAACCAGAAAGCAAAACGATGAGTGTTTTCTTCATGCCAAATCGTATTGTATACGATTAACACACGAGTTGTGTGTAATTTTCCTGTCATTTGGGCAAAGGTAGATAAACCTTATCTGGGATATATTTGCATAGATCCCGGATAGCCTGGCTTATTTGATTCGCCATGCACTCGAGATTGCCAAAAAAATTACATAATAATTATCGAAAATTTTTGTGTATCTAAACTTCGTGGAAGAGGGCGCGACGGTATTTTTTGGATTGGGTATCGTAAATAAACATCCGGCCACATTTGCAGGTGACACGCTCGGACCCTTGTTTATACTTTTCGCGATAGCCCTTGCTCAAGGGTGTGCTGCAACCAACGCACTGACCTTTGGCTAAAAGCCATGCTTGGACCGGGGCAATAATGTTTTTAAACATATATGAAGTCCCTTGGCAGCACACCTTAAACTAGGTTCATTGTATACCGTCTTTGCCATGGGTAAAAGAGATGTATTGGGTAGGTGAATGCTATTGGTAGACAGCGGTATACAAGTTAAGCCAATGGTTGAGGGTAAGGTCGGTGGGTTTGGCGTGATAGGAAAAATGATATTGGCGACTGAGTTTAAATAATTGCTCTGGGGTAAAGAAGGGTTTAAGGTTCTGATTGATTCTGCGGCCACCACTAAAAGCTTTTAGAAGAAAGCTAGAGTAGAACTGTTTCTGGCTGAGTGATAGCAAAGGTGATTGACGTTTCTTGATTGCAATCATGACGGAATCGATTCTGGGTGGTGGGTCAAAGTCGCTACGTTTAAATCGGTGGACTAGGTGCATATCAAACCAAGGTTGATGGGTTAGCGAAAACAGGCTTGCATGATTGAAGCCGACCCAGCGAAACCCTACGTCTTTAATAACGATAAGGTGGGCGCTTTGAAAATTGGGAGCATAAAGAAGCCGACGGACAATACCACCTTCCTTAGCAAAGGGTAAGTTGGCAAAGACGTGAAAGGGTGTTTGCGGCAGTGGGAAGTGATTAAAATCTTGGTTAAACAAAATAAGATTGGGGCTCGAAAATTTTTGGCATAAGAAATGAGTGAGCGTGGGGTCGATTTCGATCGCAATCACACAACCCGCTACGTTTAATAACTCGCGGGTAATAATGCCCTTGCCGGGGCCGATTTCTAGGACTGTGTCAGTTATGGAAAAATTAGCGAGACGAACCAACCGATTAACAAGCTCGCGGCTTTGCAAGAAGTGCTGGTAGTGTTGAGGCCTGCGCCTGTGTTGATTGAACACGGCGGCCTCTGAAGAAGAATACTGTCATAACTTTTGTATTATACCTGCTGCTGCAATAAAAATATGGATTCATTGAGAATCAAGATAATCTTGTAGAATAGCGGCAGCGACAAAATGGTCTTGTTTGGCTTCCCGCCGCGATTTTTTAAGTTTGGCCTGGGCTGATTTAAGGCGAGTTTCGTAACTTGATAAGGTTTCGTCTTGGTAAATTACGGGTATTTTGGTAGTTTGATGAATCGATTCACCGAACTGCCTGGTTTCTTGGGCCATCGTACCCTCGCTTAAGCCAACAATAATGTGGGTGATAGAATGTTTGGCAATGAGGGATTCGATAGATTTGAATGCCTGAGAAGTAGGGACAGTTTGGAGGGGTTCGGCAATACTGGTGGTGGCTAAAGCAAGGCCGACGTACGCACGGCCGTAGTCTATGGCAAGATATGTTTTCATTCAATTACTTGCGTTTGGAGAAAGTTGAGTTGACCTTACTAAGGAGTTGTTTGCTGCCAAAATCAAACCGA
>CAYXRB010000019.1:16117-21715 GCA_964467565.1 uncultured Pseudomonadales bacterium
TAGATATTCCAGATACTATAAACGGAATACCAGTAGTAGAGATAGGCAATTTCGAGCAACCCCAGGGTGTTAACGGCTAAGAGAATAATAAACCAGGTCAATTGCTTTTTCTGAGCGGCTATCCAAAGCGCACGACCTTTCCAAAACAGGGTCCAGAGAACAACGATCATAACGACTTCGGGCCTGGATAAAAAGACAAAGAGGTTGGATGCCCAAGGGGGCAAGTTCTGCAATGATTGGTTCATAATTAATTAATTATACGCCTTTTATTCTTGACTTGCTGTATAGCCCGTTTTACTGATAGCGATTTTGATGGATTCAAGGTCTACTTTTAGCGGGTCAAAGGTAACGGTCGTTTGGGATTTGGGATAGCTTGTGGAGCTGGAGATGATGCCGGGTAAGTCTTCTAAATCGGTATCGATGTTTAAAGAACAGGCGACACAATGCATGCCATTGATTTTTAAGGTAACGGTTTGAGAATTAGTTGGAGATTTTGTTTTTTTAAAGAGGTTAAACATACTTAATTAAATTCAATCTAAGTCATTTAAATTTGATTAGACATTTGTATTCTGTAATTTGATTTTTTAGATGACCCTCATGGTGCCGCCATACATGCCCATGGCGCAGCTAAAGGCAAATTGGCCTTTTTCGCTGGGAGTAAAGGTTACCGTTTGTTGGTCGGTGGGTTTTAGTTGTTTGAAGATATTAAACTTTTTAAAGGTGAAGGAGTTGGCGCACGAATAGACGCCGTTGGTGACCAGCTTGAGTTCGACCGGAATATTCTTTTTGACGGTAAATGAATTGGGTTCGTAACCATTCGCATGAACTTCGAGAACGACTTGTTGTTTGCCGTCTGCCTGCACCACGTAGGCATCATTACTTATCCCCTGAACTTGTTCTGGTTCTTGTCCGGCAATTCCCAGAGCAGCTTTGTCCAACGTTTTGCCCCAATTTTGGAAAGCGAGGGGTGAGTCGAAAACGCGCAAGAGACCGTTAAAACTGTACATCGAGAGAGAAATGAGAACGATAGCGGCAAAGCGGGTGAATTGGGTTTGCCATTTAGATGAGAGTGAGGTGAGGCCGAGACCTATGGCAAAAAAGATCGGGGTGGTGCCTAAGGTGAAGGCGAGCATGGTAAACGCACCAGCAAGAGCATCACCCGAAGAAACGGCGACCAACATCATGGCTTGGGTAACACCGCACGGAACGAGGACAGTTAAGCCGCCTAACAAGGCAGGGGTGAAGAGTGATTCCGATTGTTTGGTCTTTTTTAAGAGTTTACCGACAAATTTAGGCGGTTGAATAACAAAATAGCGAAAGATTGGATGTACATTGAGCAAGTGGAGGGCGGTAACAAGCATGTAGAGAGCGGCAATAAATTGCAGGAACAATTGAGCGTTGAGACTAGGAACAAGAATAGAACCGACAGAACCCAAGACACTACCAAGCAAGGTGTAGGCAATAACTTTAGTGCCAAGAAATAAGACGATAGCGTTAAAGCGGTTTTGCGACGAGTTGGATTGGGTAAGGGCTGAAGTAAGCAAGCCCATCTGCATGGCTAAGCAACTGATGCCGCCGGTGGTAAGTCCGGTTAAAAAGATGACGAGTAAATCCATAGGTTTATATTCTAACTGATTTTAAGCGTAGTGAATTGGTAACGACTGAGACACTACTAAAGGCCATGGCGGCGCCGGCAATGGCAGGATTGAGCATAATGCCCAGAATTGGGTACAAGACGCCAGCAGCTACCGGAATGCCGATAACATTATAGAAAAACGCCCAGAATAGGTTTTGTTTAATAACACGCATAGTAGCGCGGGCGAGTTTGATGGCTTGAGGCACTTTAGCAATGTTACCCCCCAAGAGCGTGAGACCAGCCGATTCGATGGCGACATCGGTACCAGTACCCATGGCAATGCCGACGTCGGCAGTGGCTAAAGCTGGAGCGTCGTTGATGCCATCACCCACCATGGCCACTTTAAAACCTTGCTGTTGGAGTTTTTTAATTTCGTTGGCCTTGTCAGCAGGCAAGACCTCGGCAATGACGTGGTCGATACCCAACTGACCGGCGATATACTGCGCGGTTTGGTGGTGATCACCAGTGAGCATGGCGACTTTGACGTTAAGATGGTGAAGATCACGAATAACTGTCTTAGCTTGGGGTTTAATAGTGTCGCTTATACCAACATACGCCAGAATTTGGTTTTTGTTGGCCAAAATGATCGGAGTTTTACCTTGAATGGTGTACGAGTTAATTATTTCTGAATCTGGCTTTAAGTTTAGATCTGCCATCTGTTTAAGATTGCCAGCCCAATAAGTATCACCTTTAATAACTCCTTCGACTCCCCTACCCTCGAGGGCTTTAAACTTCTCGATTGGTCGCGGCGTGATATTTTGTTCTAAAGCAAACTGAAGCACGGCCTGCGCAAGGGGGTGTTCAGACTGGTTCTCGAGAGACGCGAGGATTTCTAAAATTTTAGACTCGGTAAGATTGTCAGCGACGATTTTAACCTGGGTAACTACAGGCTTACCTTGGGTTAGGGTCCCGGTTTTGTCGAAAACGACATAGTTTAAGCTACTGGATTTTTCTAAGTACTCGGCATTTTTAACGAGAATGCCTTGCGTGGCAGCTTTACCAACGCCAACAATCACGGCAGTAGGTGTGGCCAGGCCTAAGGCACATGGACATGCAATGACTAGAATGCCGACTAAACTTAACAAGCCAAACGAAACTGCTTGAGAAAACGGCATGAATTGCGAGCCAATAACGAGCCAAGCTATAAAACTTAAGACGGCAAAAACGAGCACGACGGGTACAAAAACGCCGGACACGCTATCGGCTAGCCGTTCTACCGACGCTTTTGACCCCTGAGCTTCCTCGACCATTTTAATGATTTGAGAAAGCATAGTGCCCTCGCCAACTTTGGTGGCTTTAAAAATAATCGAGCCATGCTTATTGATGGTTGCCCCGACAACGGCATCACCTGGTTTTTTATCCACGGGCAGCGGTTCGCCGGTAATCATGGATTCGTCGACAGAGGTGGTACCAGTGTCAATGACACCGTCGACGGGGATTTTTTGACCGGGTTTGACAATTACCAGGTCACCCACCACCACTTCATCGACGGGAACCTCGATTTCGTGGCCATTGCGTTTAACGACAGCTGTTTTAGCCTGCAGGTTTAAGAGTTTTTCGATAGCTTCGCCGGTTTTAAGTTTTGAGCGAAGCTCTAAAAATTTACCGAGCTTGATAAAGCCTATAACAACAATGGTGACGTCGAAATAGAGATATTCAGGTAAGTTAAGGAGTCTTTGAACCGGCGGGAACAGAAGTAGAATGGCACTGTATGCATAGGCCACAAATGTACCAATACCCACGAGCGTGTCCATGTTAGCAACACCATACTTAAAGAATCGGGCAGCTGCAGAAAGGTAGATTTGCCCACCCCAGAAGAGCGCAATGGAGGCGATAATAAAGAGGATTGGATTGAACAAGCCCATAGGAATCGGGAGATTGGGTAACCAGGATACATAGCGAGCAAGAAGATCCCAAATCATTAATACAAAAGTGAGCATGCTTAAGGGAAAGATTAGTTGGGTCTGATTTTTTTCGGTTTCAAGCTCTTTTAGTTTTTGGTCCTTGGTTTGAGATAAACCAGCATGATCATGGTGAGCTTGATCTGGCGTCGATGCGATTGCTTCTGCTGGAGGTGGCGCGTGACCAGTGTGCGTCATTTCTACTGGACTGTGATGATTGGGTTTATGAAGAGAGTGCATATCATCAGGTGAAGCCTTTCCATGCCCTAAAGGTGAAGAATGAGTAGAAAGCCGTGAACCATTTGCCATAAGTTGATAGCCGTATTTACTAATTTCTTGGTTCATCTTGTTAACGTCCACTTGCTTAGGATCAAAAGTGATTTTGGCTTTTTCGGTGGCGAGATTCACATGACACTCTTCTACACCAGGTATCTTACCTACTTTTTTACTGATAAGTTGTGCGCAACTAGCACAGTGCATGCCGTGGACGGAAAAAGTCTGTGAGTTGTTTTGGTTCATAGTGTCTGTATCAATTAAAAATTTGAAATTCTAATTTAAAATTTATTTTAGTACCAGTCTTCGCGCCATTGCTTGAGTGTGGTCAGAGATTGAGTAAGAAACGCTTCAACAGCGTCAGCATTATCCAATACTTGAGCCCTAGAGGACTTGAGTCTAACTTCTTGAGTCATGGCAATACCGGCTTCGTGGTGGGCAATAAGGGCGTTTAAAAAGCGCAGGTCAAAGTTTTGAGAATAATCGCCTAAACGGACGGTGGTGGGGTCGGATACGGGTGAGGTATCTTGATACCAGTTCGATTTAAATGCATAGAGTTCGTCGATTAACTTGGGTTCGTTTTTTAAGATGTCATGGCTTAGGTTTCTAATTTCGTTGCGCTCGCTGACATCTTTGGCTTGCTGCGCTAACAGCATAGCGGATCGGTGGTGGGCAATCATGGCGTTTACGTAGCGCAAATCGAGCCAACGGTCTGCTGCGCCCAAATCCATGACTTCTTTAACATACATGCTTTGTTGGTAGTAGGGGGTTAAAAAATAACCAAACGCGGTGCCTAAAACACCAGCGATAATTATTAGAGCGAAGGAAAGGTATTTAGACATAGATTCCTTAGTCATTTTTGAGTTTTGAAATTTGAGATTTGAATTGTTTGAGACAGCCGGAGGCGCAAAAGTAGTAAGTTTTACCTTTATGTTTGAGCGCAAAGCCTGCGGTTTTGGGACTAACTCTCATGCCGCAAACTGGGTCGATCACTAACGGCACGAGATCGGACATATTCAAGGCCAATTCGTCGGCGAGTGGGTCGTTTTGGTATTTCTTAATGAGTAGCTCGCGCATTAGGTCGCTGGCTTTTATCACGTTTTGATTGGCAAGCTTATAACTCACTTCCTTGCCGTTTTTACTCGTAGTGACAATGCCAGCGTCGCGCATAAGCATCAGGTGCTGACTAATATTAGCCTGGGGTAGATTTAACATGGTTTGAATTTGAGTAACCGTAAGGGTTTGATCACGTAAAAGATGGATAATCTCGAGCCGCTTGGGATGAGCAATAGCTTTTAGCAGTTGGGCGTGAAGCTTAAAGACTTGTGAATACATATTCGATATTATGAATATGTTTCTGAGTTGTGTCAATCACTAAATATTAGGTGTTAACGTGACTTAGTCAGAAAGTGTTCTTCTTTAGGCAAGCCTTCGCGTTCTTTCAAAATCCGCTCTACGTCATCAATTTGAGTCTGATGGCAATACATAGCTTTTATCTTTTGATCCCAGACGTCGGATACGTCTATGGTTAAATCTATCTCTTCTGGTTTGTACCCGGGGGGAAAGTAGATAAAATAAGGACCGGAACGCTCATGGTGCTCTTGGCTGATGCAGTAATACCAAACTTTTTGAGGAATAGTGGTGTGCTCGAATACATACGAAGTGATCATGGAAAGAGCTATGTGATCGATATGGCCCGAAACACCACGGGGTTCGAAGGTAAGCAAGAGTTCGGGTTGGAACTGCTCAACATAATCGGTGACCTTTTGGGCAACTTCGTGGTAATTG
>CAYXRB010000020.1:0-12473 GCA_964467565.1 uncultured Pseudomonadales bacterium
TTTTTACGAAGAAGAGGTAGGAGAAGCGGTTAAAAAATCGACCGAACTTTTAGAACCGATGATGATGTTGGTAGTGGGGGTTGGAGTGGGGGCAACAATTTTATCGATAATTGCGCCTCTTTATTCGGTGGTGGGTAACTTACAGGCAGGTCAATCTAGTAATTAGGTGATTTAATTAAGTACCGATTCTGGTTTGTGCGTGAGTTTGATACGATGAAGTTGTGTGTTTGCCTTGGCTTTTAGGCCTTGTTGTGGTGGTCTTGACCTGGCAAATTCACGCCTAAATAGTGGAAATACTGCCCATGTATTCATTTATTAAAGATAAGCATATCGGGATTGCGTTAACGCCGACAATGGTCCGGGGCGTAGCTGTGGGAAGTAAAGGCCAGGTGAAAACAAGTTGGGAAGTACCGTTGCCCGAACCGGTTTTTGACAGTGTGCTGTTAAAACCAGAGGTATTAACCCAAACGCTACATCAACTGGTGGAACAAGCGAAATTAACAAAAGCGTACGCCGCGGTGGTGCTACCCGAAAAATACGCTTTTTCGCGACGTCACACGATACCGGTTAAACGGTTGGAAGAAATAAATGAAGCGGTATTATGGCAGATTGAGTCGATATTCCCTTTTAAAAAAAGCGATATTTATTACGATTGGAAATTGTTACGTTTTGAAAAAAATGAAGCCGAAATTTTGGTAACATGCATCGCAAAAGATTTACTGGATGGTTTAGAAAATTCAATTCAAGCTGCCGGATTAGTACCGATTAGTTTTGAACCCTCGGCATCAGCCTTAAGCCGAGTCTTGAATTCCCAAACACAAGATACCTACGTGATGCTTGAGTTGGATGCTTTTGGCAGTACGGCGACGTTAGTTTTTAAAGGTGTTTCGGTTTTGACAACAACTACCAGTTTTAGCCACCAGACTGATCCGGCTACGATTGTGGCCAACCTACGTTCGTCGCTGATGGCATTGTTTCAGGCCCAACCAGTGACTGAGACTCAAAAGGTATTAGTGTACTTAACCGGGGACAAGGCAACCGAGGCAATGGCAGCCACACTCACGACTCATTTACAGATGCAGGTAACAGTATTGCCGATTCAAGTACTTACCCCATCGTTCCACCCCGCCTATGCGGCAGCAACCTCTTTAGCATTACCGCCCGAACATATGCTCTCGATTAATCTATTGCCAACTCAAGTGCGCGACCATTATGCCGCCCAGAGCACACTACAGACCACTACAGAAACGCTACGATTTGTGGCACTAATGGCAGTGGTAATGGGGATAACAGTATCGAGTATTTTAGGGTGGACGCAGTTCGAAATGGCAAAAGCACAAGCAAACGTGGTGGCAGCGCAACAACAGGATTCGGAGGGTACAACTTCACAAGTTAATTTGGGAGAAATTCAAAAAATATCACAACGGCTGATTAAACTTTTCCCGTTAAAAGTATCACCCGAGCGCTTTGTGGGAGAATTTATAAAATTAATCCCCGAAGGAATTACCATTGAGGAAATGCGCTATGAGGTGAAAGAAAAAACACTTTTTGTGCAAGGTATTGCTAGCAACCGCGAGGCAATATTGCAATTAAAACAACGGATTGATTCGAGTAGCGTATTTAACAACGTAACGCTCCCACTGCCAGCGCTTGAATCGACGACTGATTTTAATTTTAGCCTAGCCGTAAGTGTAAAAGAGTAACTATGGACGCCCAACAAGTTAACCGCAACGACACCGGACAGATTCTAAAAAAAGCCCAGATTAGGCTAATAGTGACGCTCGTATTATTGGGGCTTATGATAGTGGGGTTGGGGGGTAGTTATTGGACGTTGGGGTTATGGCAGAAAAAATTGGTGGGATTAAAGCAAGAAGCCCAATTAATCGAGTTGTCGAAAACGAGCCGGGAAAAGTTGCTGGGGATTGCGGCTAATGAAGCAGAGCGGGTGCAATTAGTGTTGGCGGTGTTTCCAGATTCTGAGGGAGTATTGGGAGTGTTGCAGGAACTGGAAGCCTTGGTGGAAAGCGTTGACCCCCAAGGGGTGGTGTCTTTTACCAGTACTGTACCGGTAAAAGTTGAAAATGAGCTGTCGATACCAATGCAATTGCAATTGAATACCAACAGCTTTGAGGCAATAGAGCTGATGCGACGCCTAGAACGCCTGCCGTATGTAATTAGCGTTGATACAATTGATTTAGATCTTTTAGGCGGTATTAGCGAACCGGCACAAGTTACAATAGGGGTCCACTTATATGTTAACGATCCGTTTGTCAGCAATACAATTAAATAAATACCAGATTATTAAAGGCGCTAGTGTGTTGGTGGTAAGCTTGAGCCTGCTGGTAGCGGGTTATATGGCATATCGGCTATGGCAACCGGTTATGTTTCAAACAACCGGCGGCGCAACTCCCCAAGAAAAGGTATTGAATGAAGCGTTGGAGTTACTGACATCTCAAACAGATGCTATGGCTGAGCCTCCAGGCAATTGACAAGCTAAATTTAACAAGGCTATAGTGAATATAGGCATACTAAGAACTGATAGTAAGCCCAATTAGACAATTAGTGATTTAAGAAGGGGGGTGAAACCCGATGCTACGAAGAAAAATCGTGCCTGCCTGGCAGAAAGGTTTCACTCTCATCGAACTATTAGTGGTCATTGGTATCATTGGTATCTTGGCTGCAATTGTGTTGGTTGCGGTTAATCCCGGCCGCCAATTTGCTCAAGCACGTGATACACAACGACGCGCTGATTTATACTCGATTACTAACGCGATTTACCAATACGCGACTGAAAACAACGGTAATTTACCGACTTCAATTACCACCTCCCCAACCGATGTGGGGACGAGTGGTTTGAATTTAGCCGCTGATATTGTGCCAACATACATTGCCGCAATCCCCGAAGACCCTGGACCAACCTCAACCCAAGCACAAACCCTCTACATGGTTAACCTGGACGCAAATGGTCGTGTAGTTGCCACCGCCGCTTCAGAGTTGAACCCAGGAGTAATTATTACCGTGACGCGGTAACGTTACTCGTAATTAAGGCTCTTTGAAAAAAGACCCTCCGCTTTTTTAGCGGGGGGTTTTGTTATGAGAATTTTGAATGAAACGATTAAGATTGAACTAGAACTAAAAGGGTATTAAAAAATTACCTGCCTGTATGGACGATTTGAACGAAGGTTCTACTGATATTTAAGGTAATTCCCCTTTACCCCTAGAACCTAACTACAGTAGAGTAATAGTATGGCCGAGGGATTACTGCAAAACAGCGGAAATAGTCGACGAAAGTGGATGCTACCGATAGGAATACTTTTGGTGATAATTTTAGGGGGAGTGTTGTTGGTGAGCTTGAGGGGAGCAGAACAAGTACGCGAACAACTGCTACGGCAGCAGGAAGAACAATATAATGCGCCAAATGTAGCGATAAAGCGGCAGGTGCAGCGAATTTTAATAAAAAAACAGACAGCCGAAGGTTTACGATACTATGAAATTTTTCAAAATGGGCTGGTGAATGAATACGACGAACACATGAACTTATTACGGTCGGGCCTTCAAGGTTTTGGACGAATCTCGGGTTTATTCGATGACATTAATCAGTCCCTCGATGGATGGATGGTAAATGGAAGCGGGAGTAATTATGAAATAATTGTCCATACTAACCAAGGGACCTATACTATTCCCCAAGGAAGCGTGAGTGGGACGCCAGGACCGACTTCTCCAAGTGGCGGAGGTATAGATGATGTTATTGACGATATAATTGATGACACGTTTAGCCCCACACCAACGCTAATCCCAACCCCGACCGCAGTACCCGGTCAACCGACGAATACCCCCATGCCTACCGCGACGGCACGGCCAACAAACACACCCACCATAGATCCCTTCGCCACCCCAGTTCCATCGGGTTTACCCCAATACATGCTCAATCCACCATTTGATTGTGAAGATTTAAACGTTGATAAACCCACGGTAATATCTAATGTAATATGTTTGCCTAATTAACCCATCACTATGCTGGCACGGATCGCTTCGGGTGCAACGGTAGGTTTAGATGCAGTGCTGATTACAGTAGAAGTAGATGTGGCCGCCCGGGGGTTACCTAATTTAACGATTGTCGGGCTCCCCGATAAAGCCGTACAAGAGTCAAAAGAGAGAGTGCGGGCCGCGCTCAATAACTCTGGGAGTGAATTACCCAGTAAGCGAATGACAATTAATTTGGCACCGGCTGATTTACCAAAAGAAGGACCGGCATACGATTTACCCATAGCCATTGGATTGTTGACCGCAAGCGAAGCAATTATGGCTGATGTGGGGAATGCAGTATTTATTGGTGAGTTATCACTGGATGGGACTGTACGTTCAACCAGGGGCGTGTTACCGATAACGATGATGGCAAAAGAGGCTGGGTTTGAGTGTATTTATTTGCCAAAAGACAATGCCCGTGAGGCCGCGATTGTAGAAAGTATAACGGTGTATGGGGTGGAGTCGATTCAAGCTTTGGTGGGACATTTAACCAAGACTACTTTACTGGAACCGACTCCGACGGTTGCTATTCAGGAGTTGCTCACCCAGGCCACGGCAGAAATTGACATGGGCGATATTCATGGGCAGGAGTTTGCCAAACGAGCGTTAGAAATTGCAGCCGCAGGAGGTCATAACGTGTCACTGCTGGGTGTCCCGGGGGCGGGAAAAACCATGATGGCGCGGGCATTTGCCGGAATTCTTCCTTATCTAACAGTAAGCGAGGCGCTAGAAATTACCAAGATCTATTCCATTAGTGGGAATTTAAGCGGTGACGAATCGGTGGTAACGAGCCGGCCTTTTCGTTCACCCCACCACACGACTTCTAAGGTGGGATTAATTGGCGGTGGGAGTAATCCGAAACCAGGTGAAATTTCTTTAGCTCACCGCGGGGTGTTATTTTTGGATGAATTTCCAGAGTTTCCGCGAACGGTGATTGAAAGTTTAAGACAACCCTTGGAAGACGGCGTGGTGCATATTGCCCGGGCAGCGCAAACCACCACATTCCCCTGCCGGTTTAGTTTAATTACGGCTGCCAATCCGTGCCCTTGCGGAAATTTTGGCTCACCCACAAAAGCGTGTACCTGCAGCATGCAGCAGATAAAACAGTATCAGAAAAAGGTCTCGGGGCCGATGAATGACCGGATTGATTTGCATGTGCCGGTTTCGGCGGTTGAAGTAGAAAAACTGACACGAGTTGAGAATAATGCCGAGAAATCGAGTATCGTTCAAAAAAGAGTGCAGAAAGCGCGGCAGCGACAATTGTTGCGGTTTGTAGGAACAAAACTGACGTGCAATGCAGAGATGAATACCAAACAAGTAAAACAGTTGTGTGAGCTAGGCGAAGCTGAGCGGATGTTTTTGACCCAAGCAACAAGGAAATTAGATTTAACAGCCAGGAGTTATTTTAAGACAATAAAGGTGGCACGAACGATTGCCGACCTACAAGGCGATGATGTGATTGGAGTGGTGCATTTGGCTGAAGCGTTACAGTACCGGCATAAACGAGATAGTATTTAATATGAAGATAAAACAGCAGTGGTTAATAGGATTTTGGTTATTGTCGGGAGTGTTATTGTTGGCAACAACCTTGGTAAAACCACCACTACCACCCAAGGACAAGATAATAACTGAGGTATTGGTGAGAGAACCGGTACAGTCGGAGGAGGTCCGAGGACCGTTTGAGGCATTAATTGGTGACTTTACTTATTCGTTTGAACCCAAATTTGCCTATGAACAGTGGGGGTTGGTGGTGGAGCGGTATAGCAGCTCGAGCTGGATTGATATTTATCACCAGAATGATCCGGCTAATACCCATGATTTGTGCGTGGTATGGGGAGAGACGGTCGCCAATGGGTCGTATAAAAAAGTTACGTACAGCCATGGCCAATTTACCTGCTACTATCGATACAGCCAAGCGTTTGAGCCGTCGTTTGATAACACCCGCTTTGCCAATAACCATATGGTACCGGCTACCAAGCAGATTGAAAAACTGATTGGCCAAGCCCGGGTGGGAGACCAAATATATCTAAAGGGAATGCTTACTGATTACAGTGTGTCCAATACTAAGGGTGAACTTGTAGGAAATAGAGTCACCAGTACAACACGAGATGATACGGGTAACGGTGCGTGCGAGGTGGTATACGTAGAAGACTTTGAAATCATTAAGCGGGGCAATCTGATTTGGGAATTGGTTAAGGAAGTTTCTCTAATAGTAGCCGGGGTAAGTACCGCACTATTAATTTTTGGTTTCTTTTTCTTATAGCTTTTAACTACAGTTTAGTTATTGTTGATTGAATCCTGGTATTCAAGCATTTTTTGATCGTAATTTTGGATTTTGTCTTGCATATTACCCACGGCGCTGGTAACGGCTGGGAGGCTAGTGTCAAAGCCATTCTGACTGGCTGATTGAAGGCCAAATAATCTTTGATACACAAACAAAGCTAACCCGGCAATAATAAGAGCGGTGAATAATAAACCTAAAAGCCGCATGGGTTCACTATAGCAAATTGTATTGAATTGCTTAGGTAAGTGGTAATATTGGTGCAATTTTTCGTTCTATTTCAATGAGACAGGACATTCTCATGTTTTGAATTCTTTCAATTAGTTTTTCTTCTTCTGGTTCAAATCCTTCTAATTCTGCCAGAGCTTCAGCTCTTTTCCAGTCATATGGTGTCATTATCCTATTCTCGTACAAGCGCCGAATATACTCATGGATAACAGGCAATTCACCGGTAAATCCTAAATAGTCATTATCCTCATCGTACGTAGCTATTTCTCTACCCATACCACTATTATACTGTAGAGTCTGATCTTTCAACGAGATACTTTTTCTACTACTTAGCAGTAATAATTATTATCTATTTAATTTTTACGAACATGCCTAAGGGTTCAGTTCTAAATGGGCAGTGTTATCGTGGATAGTAAATCCATTCTTGGTACACAAGTTTAATACAGCTTGTTCAAATCCCGGTACCGGTATTAAAACCGCGTGAATGGTATGAGCTCCTTGGAATTTAGCCCACTCGATAGCAGCTTGTAACAATTCAGTGGCATACCCATTTCTTCTTTGGTGCGGCAAGACTCCTAAATAACCAATTACAACCTTGCCCCGCGCATTTCTAAGAATTACCGAGCCAGCAATATTACCTTCCTGATCATGTAGGGTTAATTCGGCACCCTGCCGGCTTAATCGTTTCTCCACAATTTGGTTCATGAAATGGTATTATACCCGGTCTGATACAATTCCTTTTATTACATTACGTAGTAAGGTGCCCGATCATGGAGCAATTGTGTTTCAAATGTTGGTATGAGGGTAGTACACTTGGCTGTGAATTTTTTTTAACAGCGTTAAGAATCACTCGTGATCCAAACTTAACTCCAGAAGAAAAAAACACTCTGATTGCTGTGGCAAGGGTTGAAGCACAGGCACATGGATGTCCTAATACTGATTCGGTTGAACCAGATTACGAAGGGAAAAGAGAACTTTAGATTGTCATCACCAGTGCACCCATGTCGGTCGGTTTAGAACCATTTGTAGTTGCCTCATGAAGAGATAGTTCCGGCTCGAATTCAAGTTTTAATAAATTTATACGTTGGAGATTCCTAAGTCCACATCTTGGTAGAAGTACAACTTTGTCCCCTGGCTTAACTACAGCTATCGTAGAGCTAATTTCGTTGAAATTCGAAGTGGATGACTTATAAGTGCCTAAATAGGCAGGTAAAATGTTTCGATAAAAACTTTCAGTAACCGTATGTACACTATCAGTGTAACCTGCAAAAGTTTTGGCCGTCTCAGGTAACTCTATATAGTCCATGGCTTCGCTTAATTCATCGATAGATAATTTGGCTGTATCTTTGTTTATCGGCACAGTTAATCGAGTAGTGCATCCTTCATGTATAAGGTAAGCAAAACAATCACCTACCCAAGTGATAACGCAGTTTAATTCTTCCCCCTCTGAACTACTATTCTTAAAAAATGTGGCACTGATCACTACTGTGCCTGATCCGGGAAATAGCTCTCTAACCGCATCGTCAATTTGCCTGTAACACCTATTTGCCAAATTAAGATTATCTAAAGAGGGTACTGCTTCTAACTTGTCCAGTTCATTTCCTAAATTTTCTACAACCCATCGGCAGGCGTAAACTGCATTGCTTACCCCTTCTAAACCATAACCTAAAACTGCAGTAAACGGACTTAAATAAGTGTTAATCCTTCTATTTTCGAACCCTGTATTAGGTAGCCGATTCACAGATGCATGAGTAATGGGATGGCGTTCTATCGTGGAAATCTTTGGTATTGAATCTTTTTCAGCGGTCATGATGCCTGGGATTGTAGCACAAAAACAGACTGTTATAGCAGAAAAATGAAATTACTTGTTTTAACGCGTTTCTAGATCGCCGGAGGTTTGGTTGTAGCACTGCGAAATTAGAGAGGTTGGGTAGTCCGGGTAGGGCTCAAGACTTTCGCAGGTAATAACGCCGTTGCCATCGGCAACTATTTGCCAGTTACCGTTGACTTTAGCCGCGTACCAATACCCGCCACCGCCGTCAGAGTTAACCAACCCATGGGCATAGGTACCGTCGTTGCTGGTGGTGGTGAGAGTGAAATTGATTGATTCATCCCATTGATTTTTGGCAATTAGGGCAGCGCGGATTACATCTTCGTCGTTATTAATCGTGGGTGCCGAAGTTGGTAATTCGTAGATGGTATTACTTTTGGTAGGAGCGGGAGAAGTTTCAATCTGGGTGGTAGTGGTTTGGGTTGGTTGCGGGGCGGTGTCTTGGGTGGGGGTAGAGGCACGTTGGCCATAGTAGTAGGTGGCGACCGCAGCACTTACAAGAGCAATGGTAATGAGTAAACCAATGAGATAGTTTTTCATAGTTTAATCATACTCCTACTGGACAATACTTCTCAAAAGGGATGGGTAGGTTCAATTGTACAAGAAACTGAAAATGAAAATCTAAAAAATTATCTAAAAGTATTGTTTGTTTCTGTTATAGACTGTCCAAAATAAGGCTAAATCTTCTTGACCTTTCCTAAATAACCTTAAACCCACATAATCTTTAGGGATTACAACCTCATGATAATTATCCGGATGAATCTCTGTTGAGCTTAAATATAGCGTGTGACCGGTATCGCCGATAACTTGCCAACTCATACCTAATATAAGTAGAATTTGTTCGATATAGGGTACATGTGAGACTGGGAATTCAAGATCCCAAGAATTTCTACCTATTATCTCTTTTTGTGGCATGTGTGTATTGTATGCGGGCAGTCAAATAAAAGGCAGGTGAGTGCGTTATTTTACGTGCCGCCTTCGACTTTAAAACCCCTGTTCTTTAAATGTTCAAAGAGGGCTTTTTCATTCTCTAATGAATCAGCACTGTTAAAACAGATCGGCCAATTGGCGTATAAATCCTCGCGAAGGGTAATGATGTCGAAGCGGCTTAAGACCCGGGCAGAATGGTATTTGTACACGTGTTGGGCAAAGCGTTTTTCTATGGGGTAATTAGTTTGGCCAACATACACGTGTTTAGGGTTGCCGTTAATTTCGATAACATAACAGCGGTATTCCTTAGTGTAGAGTGGTGGGCCCGCAATGACTTCAAAGCCGTTGGACTCGAGTTCGCGGACTAATTCTTTGGCCCGGCCAAAGGCTTCGCGGGCAGACTTTGAAGCACGAATGCTGTGATAGAGTTCGGGACGTAAAATGGAATCTTTAATTTGTGGGTGCGCGTGCTTAAATTTTTGCAGCGCACGGTTAATGTTTACGGCGTAGTTGACAGCTAAGACCGTGGGGTAATGGCTGATTTGGATGGCGTAGACATAGAAAAATGACCGCATAAGTTTTTTTATTCGCTTATACCTTAGCACGAGTATACTTTAGCTATGTCTAATAAAAAGATAATCATTGGTGGAGTGATGGTAGGAATTGCGGTGTTGTTATTGGGGATAGCTTGGATTTTAATGCGACCGACAGAGCCTGGTGCCGAAAAAGCTCTGTTTGTGATTAGCCGGACCAACCAAGCAGAAACTTCAAAGAGATTACAGGACAGCGGTTATATTCGCTCGTCGTTGTCGATGGCTTTGGCACGTTTATTAACTCTGCGTTTTGGCCAGATTGAACCCGGCGGTTATTACTTGTCAAAGGGCATGAATGCGCGCTTATTAATCACCACCCTTACCCAAGAACCCCAGCTTAAATGGATTACCTTTCCCGAGGGGTTGCGGAAAGAAGAAATTGGCGAACGGTTGGCAAAAGAGATTCATTGGAATGACGAGGAATTAGAAAAATGGACAACGATGTACACGATGATGGAATTTGATTACCGCGAGGGGGTGTATTTTCCGGATACCTATCTGATTCCCGTGGGTGAAAATGGCTTAGACACCGCCAAGCGCATGATCAACCGCTTTAACGAACGGTTTGCGGGGTATCCAGACAAGTTTGCAGTCCAAAATATTAAATGGACTACCGCGCTAAAATTGGCGTCGATCATCCAGCGGGAGGCGGCCGGTACAGATGACATGCCGCTGATTGCCGGGATTTTGTGGAACCGGCTGCTTAACGACCAGGCTTTGGAAATCGATGCTACGGTGCAATATGCCAGGGGTAATACCGGTTCGGGGTGGTGGGCGCCGATTAAGGCCGAAGACATACGCCTGATTGATTCAGCGTATAACACCTATAAAAATAAGGGTTTGCCGCCAACGCCCATTGCAAATCCAGGCATTGATGCCATTGAAGCAGTGTTAAACCCGCTTGAAACGGATTGTTATTACTACATTCATGACCCAAATAGACAAATCCATTGCGCTAAGACACTTGAAGAGCACAAAGCTAATATTGAGCAGTATCTCAAGTAGTGCTTGTTCTAGGTTGAGTTTGAAATTATGATAATTTTGTCATAAAATGCTATGAAGGTAATAGTTGACCATAGAGCTCAAAAGGAATTAAACAAATTAAGCAGGTCTGAAAGAAATAAAGTTAGGGAATATATTAAGTTCTTTACTGAATATGGCTTTACCTTATCGGAAAAATACCTAAAGAAAATTGATAAGTACATTTGGGAGTTACGACCGGCTAATATACGGATATTCTTAACTGAAATAAAACCAAATTTTGTTGTGATCCATGCCATGAGAAAGAAATCACAAAAAATGACTAAAGAAACAAAGCAACTAATAACACAAAGAGCAAAGGAGTGGCGCCATGTCTAAACTTAAAAAACAATATCCTCCACACGTTACTTGGGAAGAAATGGAAGCGGAATGGATGAAAGATCCTGAGTTTGTGAAGGAATGGAAGAAAATTGAACCACACTACCAACTCACACGCCAGCTAATTGGCGCGCGTTTAAAGAAAAATATGACTCAAGCCCAGCTGGCTAAAAAGGTTGGTACGGGACAGGCGGTTATTTCTCGGTTAGAGGGTGGTAACGCCAAGCCATCGATTTCTTTGTTAGAACGTGTAGCGCGGGCGCTTGAGACCGAATTTCATTTAACCATACGGTAAATTTGAGTTGTGTGATAATTCTTAATTCAAACTTGCCCTGAGCTTGTCGAATGGAAATCGTGAATTATAGATCTTGTGACTCTTTTGTTGCTGCTCACTGCTCTCCGCCCCCTGCCTACTGATAAGTCTCGTCTGGTGGTAGAATTTTGCTATGGCGTATATTTTTATGGACGAGAGTGGTGATTTGGGCTTTGATTTTAGAAAGAAAAGGACATCTAAGTATTTTGTAGTTACACTTTTATTTGCTCGATTAAAAAGACCAATAGAAAAAGTGGTTAAAAAAACGTTTAAGGGATTACCTCAAAAAGTCCAAAAGACCCATTCTGGTTGTCTTCATGCAACCAAGGAAAAACCAATAACTAGAACAAAATTACTAAAGCTATTAAATGAACAAGACTTAGCGATAATTACCATTTACTTAAACAAAAAGAAAGTTTACACGAAACTTAGAGATGAAAAGCATGTGTTGTATAACTATGTCACTAACATACTTCTCGACAGACTTTATACTAAAAAGTTAATTCCTATCAATGAACAGATACATCTCGTTGCATCACAAAGAGAAACTAATAAATTCTTAAATCAAAACTTTAAGGAATATTTAGAGAATCAAGTCAAAAATAATCACAAACTCAATATTTCTGTTTCCATCCAACCATCACATTCAGATAAATGCTTGCAAGCTGTAGATTTTGCCTGCTGGGCAATATATAGAAAAATTGAGTACCACGACGACAGTTACTCCCACATTATCAAAAGAAAAATCATTGAAGAAAACCCTCTATTCCCCTAAAAAACAAAACCTTATGCGCTATTTACGAGCAACCGTCCGGAAGCCCACGCATAAGGATTTACTTGTCATATTTAGTATACAGATCTAGTCAAGGTGTGTATAGGTTTTTGGGTAAAGGATGGGTAAAGATGAATGTT
>CAYXRB010000020.1:12483-18781 GCA_964467565.1 uncultured Pseudomonadales bacterium
GTACTACTAAATACTTGCTACTTTATACTTTATACCTGATTCAGCTCATCTGGTGGTAAAATGCAGAGGTAATTACAAATGGCAATATATGGCGCTTATAGATAATCGAAACCAAACTTTACAGCAGGCGTTGAAAAATGCACTCCAATCGGCTGATCGGGTTGATATAGCTGTAGGGTTCTTTTACTTCTCCGGGTTTGAAGCTCTTGCAAATGAACTTAAAGACAAAAATGTGCGAATACTTGTTGGTCTTGAGGTTGACCACAAGCTCATATCAGAAATCTCGCAAAAGGCGCGCGACGGCGATGTTGACCTCTCAAAATATCAAAGCAGGGATTCCATTAACTCCAGAACAGTCAGGAAAATGAACTATATTGACGCTTTTGTTGGGTTCATGAATGACAGTGATGTATTTGACTCTGAACGTGCCAATGAGCTTTACGATCTTTATATTCAGAAAATAAAAGATGGCTCTTTGGAAATCAGAAAAACAATTGATGACTACCACGGCAAGTTCTATTTAGTTCATAACAAAAAAGAAGTAGCACAAGGCGGTGATTTTCCAGGAACGGTGTTTTTTGGGTCTAGTAACCTGTCTTACCGGGGATTAAGCGGACAGGGCGAACTAAATCGTTCCAGCCGAGAAAAGGGAGAGTTTAAGGAGTTTGTGAATGAGTTTGAGCAAATGTGGGACGGTTCTAGATCCATTTCCATTGCAGATGCCAGTTCCAAAGAAGAGTTTCTCAAAGAAATAAAGCCGCGTATTTGGAAATATACACTCCCAGCGCCGTATCACATCTATATCCGAATACTCCATGAGATCTTTCACCAAGAAGCGATTGATTCACTCAAAACCCCTCAAAAAATTACCAATGGGCTTTATACCGATCTAGAGTACCAAATTGACGCTGTCAAAATGGTTATCGATAAGCTCAACCGATACGATGGCGCGCTATTAGCTGACGTTGTCGGTTTGGGGAAAAGTATTATCTCATCAGCCGTGGCGCGAAACATGGATATGAAGACGGTAATTATCGCGCCTCCCCATCTTATGTCCCAATGGGAAGACTACAAAGAACAGTTTGGCATTAGGGGTTCAAAAGTATATAGTTCAGGCAAAATCCAAGAGGTATATGAGCGCTATCAGGAATCGCGAGAACCGATCCTTTTTATTCTTGACGAAGCGCACCGTTATCGCAACGAAGATACCAGCGACTATAAACTACTTCATCAAGTTTGCCGAAGTAATCCGCAAAACAAAATACTACTTCTTACAGCAACACCGTTTAATAATGACCCAAAAGACGTTTTTGCTTTGATCAAGTTGTTCCAAACACCCGGTCAATCTACTATCCGATCAGTTGATAACCTAAGTCTGAGATACCGCGAGCTTATCCAAAGATACAAGAAACTACGCCGAAGCATCTCAAAAGACACAGATCAAGAATACATAGACAAAGAATCTGACGAAATTGCCGCAGAACAGAGAAGGCTTATTGAGCCAATCATCATCAGAAGGTCAAGACTGGATTTGAAGTATATAACCCGATATCGGGAAGACTTGGAACGCCAGAATATCGACTTTGCCGAAGTTATTGGACCAGAATTGCTTGAGTATGATTTAGGTGAACTCCATTCGTTGTACCTTGATACCTTAAACCTTATCACCAAACCCGAGGATGAAGGCTTTATTGGTGCTCGTTACAAACCAACAGACCCTAAATACATGAGTGATGAAGGTCGCCAAAAGTTTGTTGAAAAATACAAAGCAGAATTTGATGACATAGAAGATTTGAGAACTGCTCAGTCCAACTTGGCTCAGTTTATGAGACGGCTTCTAGTCATGCGGTTTGAAAGCTCCAAAGACGCTTTCCGCTCAACACTCGACAAGATGATCAAGTCGAATGAGCGTATAGAAAACTGGTGGAATGATGTTGGCACCGTTCCAATTATGAAAAAGGGTCAACTTCCTGATCCTCAAGACTATAATCTCGAAGATGGTGAAGACAGCAACGCCTTTGATGAGGATTTGGAGCTTCTACGACAAAGAGGGGGTTTCCTCGAAATTGAAAAGAACTTGCTTAATCCCAAGTTTATTGAGGATGTCAGACACGACACTAAACTACTTAAAACAATTCGGGACAACTGGTACAAAGAAGCAACATCAGGAGACCTTGATCCAAAGCTTGACGAGATAGAGAAGAAAATTAGGGATTTCCTTAAAGTAGACCCAACTAAGAAAATTGTAATTTTTTCCACCTACAAAGACACGGTCGACTATCTTGACCGGGAGTTAAAGAAGCGCGGGCTTGATAGGGTTACCAGATACACTGCTTCGGAAGGAACAGATAGCTATAAAAAGGAAATCAAGGCCAACTTTGACGCTTCCTTGCCGGAAGAACAGCAAAAGGACGACTACGACGTATTATTGGCAACAGATGCACTAAGCGAAGGGTTCAACCTCCATAGAGCTGGAATTATCATCAACTACGATATTCCCTACAATCCTACCCGGGTTATTCAAAGAGTTGGTCGTATCAACCGTATCAATAAAAAGGTATTCGATACGCTAGAAGTGTTTAACTGCTTCCCAACTGTTATCGGAGAGGAAGAAGTAAAAATCAAAGCCATTTCAACACTCAAGATAAAACTTATTAATGATGTCGTGGGATCTGATACTCGAACCTTAACTAAAGATGAAACCCCACAGAGCTTTTTCAAAGACGAGTTCGAAAGAGAAAAACAAAAAGACGAACAGCTTTCGTGGGACACACTACACCGGGAAGCATACGAAAAAGCCCTGAAAGATCAAGACATTATAGAGGAGGCGCTTAAACTTCCAAGGCGAAGCAGAATACAAAGGTCAGTAGAAGGCAAATCCGGTGTTGTAGTTTTTGGCAAGAAAGGGTCAAACTCTGTCTTTACTCTGGGAGAGTCAAATGAGTCAGCACAAGTGGTGTCAACCGAAACTGCACTTCCGTATTTTGAAGCCAAAGACGGTGATACCTGCAATGCGGTAAACGATGAGTTTACTTCTGTTTTCAATACAGCCAAGGATAAACTATTTGCCAAACACGAGCTACCAAAAATACAGGGTCGCCGGGCAAGTGCCATCCAAGCATTAAAAGTAATATCTGATGAACTGCCAAGCGCTAAAAACTACTGCGAAGACATTATCACCATAATCAAGACTTTAGATGATTTGAGCGAGGGTGCACTGAAGGATATTGCCCAACTTGATTTGCGAAACATTGAAGCGGCATATAAACAATTACTAGAAGCAGTTCCGGAATCATACATCAGGAATGTATTAACCCGCGCTGACAGAACCGAACATGAACATGAACTGCTCTTATTTGCTGAACAATTCGTATGATCAAACTAGGCCAGAGGTATGACCGCCAAGACTTTATCGACTTTTTGCAGGAATCTTTTCTCCAAGATTATGCAAGAGATGTCCGGCCTGTAAGTACAGAGGGTTTGAGTTCTATTAAAAAAGCTTCTTCACTAGGAAGCAGTAAGAGTCTTGATCTTCAAATCTTTGAGTTTGAATATACCGGATCTGCCAACAAACGAGTAACACTTACCAAAGAAGCCTTCCAAATAATGAAACAAAGCGCGACATTTAATGCGCTAGCTGTATTTTATGGTGGTGAAGATGATTGGAGGTTTTCATTCCTTACCGCCAATCCAGAGAGAACAGAAAAAGGGAAAACCACCATAGCTTACTCCAATCCTCGACGTTACTCATTCTTCCTCGGTCCAAATGCAAAGACAAGCACACCAAATAGATTTCTTATCAAAAATGGACGCATAAAAGATCGCGATGACCTTTTATCCCGATTCAATGTTGAAATAGTTACTAAAGAGTTTTTTGAAAACTACAAGAAACTCTTTGACAGACTATTAGCATATTTGAAAAAGGATCATGCCTTCCAGGCATTTGCAATCCGTAATGGTTTGGACACCGCAAACTTTGCAAAAAAGCTCTTGGGTCAAATTGTTTTCCTTTATTTTTTACAGCGCAAAGGTTGGTTGGGCGCTCAAAAAGGCGAATCTATATCTGCCGGTGACAAAGATTTCCTGCGATCTTTATTTAAACAAAGTCGTGAGAAGAAAGAAAACTTTTTCAATCAATATCTTGAAAAACTCTTTTATGGCGCTTTGAATAAACCGCCAGAAAATGCCGGTAGCTATTATCGAAGCTATTTTGATTGTCAGATACCGTTTCTCAATGGAGGACTATTTGAACCGCCGCAGGATTACGATTGGGAAGGTGAATTCCTATTACTTCCCGATAAACTTTTTTCGAAAGACCCCAATAATCCAACCCACGGTGATGGAATCCTAGATATCTTTGACCTATACAACTTTACAGTTGATGAAAGTGACTATCTAGATAAAGAGGTTTCTGTAGATCCCGAAATGTTAGGAAAAGTATTTGAGAATTTACTTGAAGAAAACCTGCGCAAAGGAAAAGGGACATATTACACTCCACGCGAAATCGTCAACTATATGTGCGAAGAGAGCTTAGTAAACTATTTGGCAACAGAAACCGGTATAGCAGCGGATGACGTAAAGAACAAGTATTTTCCTGCATATAACGTACTTGGAGATGAGAAGTTTGAAGCTAGAGATGTGTCAGTTAGCGAAGAAATTATCGAAAAACTGAAAGATATTAAAGTAGTCGATCCTGCTTGTGGGTCGGGAGCTTTTTTAGTAGGAATGCTGCAACAGATTACTCACTTACGTCGCGAATTAGAAACTCGGTCAAAATTACTAGGGAGACGAGACGCCTCATCGTCAGAATACGAAATAAAAAAACAGACGATTCAAAATTGTATCTATGGTGTAGACATTGACCCGGGAGCTGTTGAAATAGCAAAACTTCGTTTATGGCTATCACTTGTAGTCGATTATGATTTGGATGACATCGAACCACTTCCAAACCTTGATTACAAAATTATGCAAGGCAATTCCCTCCTCGAAGAGTTGGTATTGGGAGACACCACAATAAAACTCTACGACCGACAAGCGATTGATAAAGCACTCAGCTCAAAACGGATGAAAAATCTATTTGATGAAGAAAAACAGATTGCCTTGTTTGATGACATCAAAAAAGAGCAAGCTCTCAAGAATATGAGAGCATTGCAACTGCAGTATTTTAGTCAAAGCAATGCGGGTGAAAAGAAAAGAATTAAATCACAAATCGAAAAAATTGAACGCGATTTAATTGAGGCGAGTGTTAAAGCTGAAGTAGATAAGCTAAGCGCACAACGCCTAAACATCCGGACAATCCCCAGTATTGGATTACTCCCAGAAGACGCAAAAAGGTTAATGGAAATCTCAAATAAGGAGAGTCAGGTAATGGCAGTTCTTGATGAGCTGAAAAAGTCAGGAACAAAACCCTTCTTTCTCTGGCACCTACACTTTGCAGATGTTTTTGAAAACAAAGGTGGTTTTGACATTGTTATCGCAAACCCACCGTATATCAGAATTAGTGGCATCGATGAGATCAATGATGGTGTTATTCGTAAGCTCTACAGCACAACTTTCGGTCACTACGATATTTACATTCCGTTTATCGAGAAAGGAGTGATAATACTCAAGCAGAATGGAATTTTAGCTTTTATAACTCCAAACAAGTATCTAACCAAACGGTATGCAAATAAGCTTAGGCCATTTTTGCTTGAAAACACTTCGTTGTTAAGTTTGATAGATACTTCGCAAGCTAGAACATTCGATACAGCGTCTGTTTACCCAATAATAACGATCCTCAAGAAAGCAAAACAGCAGAATAATATAAAGGTTGCAATCCTTAATAATGGTAGTTTCAAAAGTTTCTTTGAAACAAAAGCGAATCATTACCTATATCAAGTTGACCAAGAAGAGTTTGAAACTAACCCCAATAACTCTTTTGATATTTTTGTTGATCCAACGGTGAGGAACGTTTTTAGTAAAATCAGCGAAACGTCAAAACCGTTAAGTCATTATGCTAGGACTTTAACAGGAACGCCTGCTATAGAAAAATTTTACAAATGGAGTGACATAATTGTTTCGGAAAATGAAGTCAAAGAAATAAACAGACCTACACTTAAGTTAATAAACGTATCCAACCTTAAACCCTACTTAGTAAGTTGGGGTCAAGAAGTAAGACTGGCAAAGAAAAGGCTTAACCGGCCATACCTTATTTTTGATGAGGATCTTGTAGGTAAAAACAAATGGAATGTTTTTACTCAAAAAAAGATTGTAATCAAAGGTACGGCATTAAGATTAACAGCTGCCTACGATCATGTAG
>CAYXRB010000020.1:18805-21459 GCA_964467565.1 uncultured Pseudomonadales bacterium
ATCTATCGCTTTATGCTGTGATGTTCCACCAGGGACAGACTGACTCAGACAAAAATTACTATTTTTTAGGACTATTAAATTCGAAATTGATCAACTATTGGTATGTTAAGAAATTTGCTAGCTCAAACGTAGCTGGCAATTACATATCCTTCAATGGCGTTTACTTAGAACAGATTCCCGTAATCTATAATCCAGGTTCGAAAGAAGAACAAAAAATAATTTTTAATACAAAATCAATAGAAAAATTGATGCTCAACTTGAAAGATACCCAAGATGTGCAAATAAAATCTCTTCAGGATGAAATTGATGATACTGTCTTCAATCTTTACGGACTATCAAAAAACGAAATAAAAATCGTGGAAGGGAAAGAATAAAAGAGAAATAGTATGCAAGAAATGTCATCTATAACAGTAAATAATTTTTTTACAACAATAAGCATTACTATCTTCATAGCTGGTGGTGCATTGGGAGTATTTTTAACGCTGTTCACTAAGTTTGGGAACAATTTTATTGATGAGTACTTTCACAAACGCGAAGCTCGTCTGAAAAAAAGGCGGGAACTGGCTGAACAGATTATTGCTATTTGTACTGAAGGGTCAACCGTTGCCTACAATGCCATGCCTGGTGACCAGCGCCATATTCACTCCATTGCCTCGCAATCTGAAGTGTTTGATAAGTCAGTAGCGGATGACATTAGAAAGTATTTGGGATTATGGGTTTTATGTGCAATAAAACAAACACCCGGTCCTTATGAAAACAAAAATCCTTCAAAAGAAGATATTGAATTTTGTGCAAACTTGCAAAGACAAGCATCTGTTTTAGATGATTCAATTTTAGAACGAGTAAGAGGATGGCAATAAACAATAATTAAATTACCCGAAACATGGCGACAACAATAAAACTATCATTTGAACAGCTTAAATCAAACCTAGAAATTACTGGCTTACAAAAAGAGACGGTTTCGACAAGGCAATCTAATATTCGTGAAGTATTGGAATCAGGAGTAGATGTTTTAGAAACCTTTCTAACTGGTTCATACTCACGTAACACTATGATTGCTCCTCTATCTGAAGCCGATATTGATATCTTTGTCGTTTTAGACTCCAAATATTACTATCACTACAATGGTCAAAATGGAGGTCAGGCTGGACTGCTCGACTTTGTTAAGAGAGTACTGAGAAAAACCTATACCAGAACTCCAGATATAAGCAGAAGTGGGCAGGCAGTTTCAATACAATTTACGGATTTTGTTGTTGATGTTGTTCCTAGCTTCCATCGTAAAGGAGGAGGGTATCTAATTCCTAACTCGATTACTCAAAGTTGGATCTCTACTGATCCCAAAAAACATGTTGAGTTAAGTAGTGCGGCGAATATTGCCCACGACGGAAATTACGTTCCACTAGTAAAGATGATCAAGGCTTGGAACAAATCGCATAGCAGTTTCTTTCGCTCTTTTCACCTAGAAACCCTAGCGCTGGAAATACTAGACGGTGTTACGATATCGGACTTTCCTTCTGGTGTCAGATATTATTTTAATAACGGGATTACACTCATAGACAAGAAGAATCTTGACCCAGCAGGTTATGGAGGAGATGTAGGGAGCTATTTGAATTCCAGAGAAATTATTCAGGAAGCAGTAGATAGATTTCAACGAGCTTTCGAACTTGCATCAAAGGCAGAGAGCTTCGGTAAAGAAGGTTATGTTGAGTCTGCTGTAGCTAAATGGCGAACATTATTTGGAGACTATTTTCCAGCATATGGCTAAAAAAATTACTACAAAAGAAACGACTCCTTCGAAAACTAAGGAGGAAATAATTAAAGAAGCAAAGCGGATTGAGGAGAGCACTTTGTATTCGGCAAAGAAACATTTTGTTACCTCTGATTTCTGGCAAATCTTCCACTTTATATTAGGAGTGCCAGTTGTCGTCTTATCTGCTATCGTAGGTGTTTCAATTTTTTCTCAATTTGATAGTGATAAAAAGATTACCGGAATAATGACCCTTATAATTACTGGATTATCAGCGCTAATGACGTTCTTTAATCCGAATGACAAAGCCAGCGCACATAAAAATTGCGGTAACAATTACGATTCTTTGTGCAATAAAGTAAGACTTTTTAGAACGATTGACTGTTGGAGAGAAGAATCTGAAGATGTACTCACTGAGAAAATTAAGTATTATGCCGAACAAAGAGACAGATTAAACCAAGACGCCCCCCAAACGCCATGGTTTGCGTACCCGATAGCAAAGAGAGGTATAGAAAAGGGAGAGGCAGGTTTTGCGGTAGATTCAGAAAAATAATATGTCCCAATACTACAACCCAAATCGAAAAAGAAATGTTTTCCACCCCCGAGGTGGGATGGTCTCCTCCTTCACTAAAGTTTCGGACGGACGAAGTAGACACGTCGGTTGATAACGATTACTCTCCCCTACTCTAGCAAGAAGTTAGGTTAGTGGATTTGGTATATAGTTAAGCTACTTAATGAAAAAGCAGGCAGATAGATATCCAAAATATTATTTGGTCGATTTTGATATTTTTGTGAACGTGTATAAAAAAGGTAATGAAGTGGTTGGGGTTAATTCGTATGGAAATCCGTATCCAGTTTTTAAAGCTATGGCAGAAGGTTCGGTGATCACAGAAGCAGAATACTTAAA
>CAYXRB010000021.1:0-1349 GCA_964467565.1 uncultured Pseudomonadales bacterium
GCCTGAGGTGTGAATAGAGCCGCCGTTTAAAAATTGGTGAGAAAAATAGTGGTTGTAATTTAAAAACCAGCCGTTGGTGAGGGTATAGGCCGTGGGCGTTTGGGCGGTAATAGGGATGGTGTCGTCGATGGTGGCGGAGTCGTCGAAGACGTCCATAAGCCACGAGTAGAATTCGTTTAAGGAATACACAGTGGTACCGGACGAGTGGTAGATGCGCCGATGGGTATAGTCGATGGAGAAGTCGGAACTAATTGGCATATGCTAAAGCACACAGGACTTAGCAGGATGGTGACGGATTTAACGGGATCCCGTGTAGATGACCCTTCTTACGTAGAGCTTACTGCTTCCAAAGTTTATCATTAGACCTAGCTGATAAGGAGAGTTTCTTAAGTATGAATAGAGTTGTTGCTCTAGTTTTTGAGGGGTAAATTTGATTGCTTTTAGCTCAATGATGACTTTTTCTTCAATAACGAAGTCTAAGCGGTGAGTGCCTAGGATTTTATGTGTGTCTAAAGATTTGATAGAGATGGGGAATTCGCGATTGAACAGGAGGTGGTTTAACGTGAGTTTTTCGGCAAAGGCATTTTGATATACTGATTCTTTTTGACCACTGCCATATTGTCGGTGGATTTCATAGCACAACCCAATAATCTTTTGGGTTAATGTCTCATGAAGAAGTGTGCCACTGCGGTTGCGAATCATCCTGTTTTATCAGTTTATACCCTGTTTAGTCCGGTGTGCTTAGAGTGATCGGCGGGTGAAGGTGAGGGTAACGCCCGAGGCGGCACCAGCAGTAGTGAGCGTAGCGCCGGTGATGGTGAGGGTGGTGGTACCAACAGCACTGATTTCGTACGTGCCATCGTTGGTGGCAGAGCCAGAGACAGTGACTTGGCCCATTGTGGCAAGCCAGCCATCGGCACTAAAGTCGCCTGATGCCCGAGTGATGGTGGCTGGGTTAGTAAACGAGATGTTGACCCCAGAGACCACAAGTTTCCAGTTGGGGTCGACTTGCCACACAGCGGTAACGGTAAGGCCCGAGGAGGTGACGGTGCCCGTGCTTTCGAAGGGAAGGTACCCCATTTCTCGGGCACGAATAATAACGTCGGTGTCCGAAACATAATTGTAGCTTTCGGTGGCGGAATACTCGTTGCCAAAAACTAAGGAAGTGGCGGCTTGGTTGAGCAGGGCCAAGCCGCCAGCAGTAGGGGCAATGTAACACTGGGTGTTTTGGACAACGCCATTGACCTCTAGGCTAACAGCGTTATTAACGGTGGTCGATGAGCCGTTGCTGTTTCTGATAGTGGGGGTATCGCCATTGTTGATGACGTTGATGGTGACAGCACCACCCG
>CAYXRB010000021.1:1408-8002 GCA_964467565.1 uncultured Pseudomonadales bacterium
AAGAAGGCCAGGGCATTGGCCGTTACGGCCCGGACGTAGTAGAGGTTGCCGTCGGTAAGGCCAACAGTGTCGGAGCCGCCTTGGTCTTGGTAGTAGACGGCGTCGCCCGTAGTGTAGCCGTGGCCGGTGATATCGATCTCGTCGTTGCCGGCATCGACATCGTTTTGGGTGTGAAAGGACAGTGCCGGCGGACCGCCGCCTGAGAACAGGTGGCCGTCGAAGGTGTAGGTGCCAGTCGCGGTGATGCGAATAGCGTGACCTAAGTCACCATCGTTGTTATCCAGGAACTCACAGGTAGTAAGGCCATTGCCCTCGGAGGCAGAGGTAAAAGCAACTGCACTCAAGTTGTTGCCGGCCCGCTGGGAAGAGAACGTAGAGTTAGAAATGTCGGCATCGTTTAAAGTAATTTCGTTACAGGAGATGAAAGTGACGTTATCGAGCGTGACAGAGGAGCGGAGGGTAACGGTAGCGTTAATGACGGAGGTGCCAGAAAAATCGAGGTTGGCGCTGGCAGAATGACCTGAGTTAAAGCGCCAGTAGTAGGGAGAACCTCCCACAAACACTGAATTGGTAAAGTGGATGGTGTCGCCAGCTTGGCCATCGAATTCAAAACCGACATAGTTATCGTCGACGTGCCAATCGAGGTAGTCGACTTCGTCTGCTTGGGTACGAAACTGCATGGTACGGAGGTTAACGGCAACATGGACGGGGTCGGTGCCGCCGATTTTAATAGCGGCAAGGAACGTAGCAGCTGAGCCTTCGCGCAACATGATGCGTTGTTGGCCAATAGAGGAGTTGAGGAGAAAGTCGAGATCATCGAAGTTTAGGGGGGTGGTGCTGGTGCCGCCGGCTATGGCTTGCTCGTAGGCGAGGACTAAATTTCCCCAGCGAAAAATAACAGCACCGTAGCGGTTTTGGGCAAGGGTGAGGATGCTATCAATGGCTGTAGGAACAATGGTGCCTGAGGTGGCAAAACGGGTATCGGTGGTTTGGTCGATTTGAATGCCAATATGGTTGTAGCCGTCGGCTTTGGTGGTGACTGTGCTTTTGGCGCCCACTGACCAGGCCCGGTAGGCAGCGCCGTCACGGGCGACGAACAGTAAGCCACACTGGCCAGAGTCGGTGGTTTTAGAGATATCGACATAGTCACGCGAGGTAGCAAAGAAATAATTGAACAAAACAATGCCGCCGGTTAAATCCCTGGCTGAGGCAAAATCGAGTTGTGGCCCACTCACTTTGGTGCCTGCAGTATTGATGGCTGGGGTGCAGTTGACTACACCCCAGTAAGGATTAAGACCTTGGTCGTTTTGAAGGGCACCGGCATCGAATGCAGTGGTTTTAGTACCAATAGTGGCCAGGGAGAGTGAGGTGGGGTAGGTATTGCCCCAGGCGTTGGCACCACCACCTGAGATCCAAAACCCAGACTCAAGGAAAACCCCATTGGTAGTGTCGGATTGAATATAGGGGCTTAGAGTGGTGAGGTTGCCATCGTCGTTGACGGCTACCGTAATGGAGCGGGTGTTTTCGTTAAATTGGCCTCTCCAGGTGTTTGCAGGTACAAGACCAGCAGTTTTTTTGATTTGGTAGGCAACCCCGCCAGAATTGGCCCCGGCGTCACCGTTAGTAATATTGGTCCAGGGAGGTTCGCAGGTGGGGCCAACACCGCCATCGGTGGTTAAGAAGGAGAAAACAAGACAATTATCTTCGTCGGTGGTAACGGCAACCCCAGCAAAGGGGTTGGTGGCATCGTCGGCCGCGCTTAGGGCATTAGTGTTTATGGGGTCGGACGTGTCGACGTTGCGAACGGATACGACAGTGCAGGTAAACGTCTCGGCGGACGCAAGGGTAATGGTGGGGGCAGTGACATTGCTGGAGTTGGCGATGCGGTAGTAGACTGCGGCACCATGAGTGCCATAGTCGGCGGCGTAGAGGGTGGACCAGCTGGCAGGGGCAACGCCAAAGCCAACTGCATCATTGTTACAAAAGGCAATTAAAAGATCATTGGTTTCATGGACCGGCATGTCGGGCTGATAAGAGGCAGCAGTGGTGGTGCCTTCGGTAAAAGCAAAATCGCGAATTGAAGCCATATGACCCGCCTTGAGCTGGGAAAATTCAAGTAACGAATATCAAAGCCTAAACAATTGAGAGCAGAATAGCGAGCAGTCGGGCAGGTTGCAAGGATCAAGTAGAGCTAATTCATTCTTGGTTGGTACACTCGAGTTTGCTAAGCTGGGAAGATGAGAAGACCTACTGCCCAGGATAGGTTTGCCCCACTTCGTATAAAACCACGGGGGGCAATGGCAGCTGAAGCTGGCTTTGGTTTGGCCGAGGTGTTAGTGGCTACGGCCGTTTTTGGGATCTTGTTGGCAGCAGCTTTAATTATTACCCAGCAGGCGATTGAGGCGATTGGGGAAATACACATTCGGGCAGCAGCTACGGTTTTGGCACGTGACCAAATAGAACTGGCCCATAACGTAACGTATGAAGATTTGGGGACGGTAGGGGGGATCCCAGCAGGGACGCTGCCGGCAACGGTACAAAAGGTTGTGAATGGCCTGGAATATACGATCCGGACATTTGTGGTGTATGTGGATGATCCGTTTGATGGTGAGGCACCGACTGATGTGGTGCCGGCTGACTACAAGCGGGTGCGCGTTGAAGTAAGTTGGGAGGGAGTGTTGGGGAACAACAAACCGGTGGTGTTGTGGACTGACATTGCACCAAAGGGCTTAGAGACTTTGCCGGGAACTGGAGTGCTTTTAATCCGTGTATTTGATGCCCAGGCTATTGCAGTGGAATCGGCTGAAGTACGAGTGCCAGCACCAACGCTCGTGCCTCCAGTAGATATTTTAACTTATTCGGATGCCAACGGCAGGGTTTTGTTACCTGGGGCGCCGGTGTGTGATTCGTGCTACCGAGTGAGCGCGACCAAGGCAGGTTATACGAGTTCACGGACGTACAGTACTGCTGAGGTGGCCAACCCAGACAAACCAGATTTATCGGTGCTCGAGGCTGGGATTAGCGAAGTATCGCTGGCGATTGATCGACCTTCGAGTGTTACTTTTAGAGTAACTCGGGGCGCTGCTAATAATTACACGCCATTTGCGGGGGTGCAGCTTTCGATTCGGGGGAGCAAGATTATTGGGACGACAGCTACCGACGATTCGGTGTATTTGCACTCGGCGATGGTAACGGTGACGGGCGCACAAGCTCAGGCTGTAGTTACGGGCTTGGAGTGGGATAGTTACCACGTATCGTTGCCAGGGGGTTCGTCGGTGGATTTTGCCGGGTCGTGGCCGTTAACACCGTTTGTGGTGGCACCGAATTCGAACCAAACCGTACTGGTGGTTGTAGAAGCGGCCTCGGCTAATTCCTTGCATGTAACGGCGTTGGACCTAACCAGCCAGCCGCTGGCGTCGGGGTCGGCGACACTGGTAAATACGAGTACGGGGGTAATAGCTACCAAATCAGCTGGACTGGCGGGGCGAGGAGATTGGTCGCAAATGTTTTTCCCCAATTTGTCCGCTGGAATGTATGACTTATCGTTACTGTCTTTGGGGTACCAAACCGCAACAGCGTCGGTGAGTGTGTTAGGGGATACCAAGGAATTATTTTTATTATCTCCCTGAGTGGAGGAAAGATGTACAACACAATGAAACAGATCCCGCATCAGTCTGGCTCCTCACTCTCCGCCAGACGAGTGCGGGATGATAAAGCCAATTTGAAAAGTGTATCGGCTTTGTCAATTAAGACTGCTCGAAAGATAGTCAGAGGAACTCAAGACAAGCTTGGGTCGAGTGGGTTTACGTTGGTAGAGATTTTGGTAGCGCAGACGCTGTTGGTGATTTTGATAAGTTTTGTGTATTACTTTTGGCAAAATACCCTAAGCACAACGCAATCGAGTATTGTGAGCACACAAAATACCCAATCCTTGAGCGGTTACCTGCGAATCATTACCGACCATATCCGGGAAGCACGTGACGGCGAAGATGGTTCGTACCCGTTGTTTTTGGCCGACGATCAAGAGATTGGGATTTTTTCTGACATTGATAACGACGGGTCGACAGAGCGGGTGCGGTACTTTTTAGACGGGACGCAGTTAAAACGAGGAGTGGTGGAGTCATCGGGGGACCCGCCTTTGTATAACCTGGGGAATGAGACGGTGACGGTGATTGGGGACACGGTAACTAATGGAATAGTGCCGGTGTTTACTTACTACAACCGTGATTGGCCGGGGGATACTACAAACAATCCTCTGGACCCAGGAGAGAGATTGCTGTACACGCGGTATATAACGATGAGCCTGCAGGTGGGTGAGGTGAGCGATACTGGGCCAGATCCTGTTATGCTGGAGACAGCAGTGCTGATGCGGAATTTTAAGGACAATTACTAACCAATGAACAATGAGCAGAAAATAATGAGCAATGTTAGAAAATAGGAAATAATGAATTCAAATAATATCAAAATTCAAATGACAAAGAACACAGCACATACGAAGTCCTTCGACAAGACTCAGGACAAGTTTGAAATTCGAAATTCCCAGGAGGGGGCGACGGCAGTGTTGGTGCTGATTATTGGTTTGGTGGCGGCGGTGACACTGGGGGGACTGGTGACCATGGCGGGGGTGGTGTATGACAATGCCAGGCGACAGATTGCCTATGACCAAACGCTGATGATAGCGGAAGCAGGAGCTCACTATTATCGGTGGCACTTGGCGCACGCGCCTGAAGACTTTACTGATGGCACGGGGCAGCCGGGCCCATATGAACATGATTTTAAGGACCCAGAAGGGAATGTGGTGGGGAAGTTTAGCTTGGCGATAACGCCGCCAGAGCCGGGGTATACAGCAGTAAAGATTGAGTCAACAGGCTGGATGCTTGACTACCCACAGATTAAACGAACAGTGACCGTGCACTATGGTATTCCATCTCTAGCGCGGTATTCGTTTTTGCATAACGCCAACGTGTGGTTCGGGCCAGGCATTACCGTCCATGGGCGGGTGATGAGTAATGGCGGGATTAGGCAGGACGGGATAAACGACTCGACGATGCAAAGCCGGCAATCAACGTACACGTGCGGCACCGAGACTGGCTGCAGCCCGTCACAGCAACGGCCTGGGGTATGGGGTAGCGGCGGGCCGGATGAGTTGTGGGAGTACCCGGTGGACCCGGTTGATTTTGATGCAATCTCGGTGGATTTTCAGACGATGCGCACTGCTGCAATTGCCTCGGGCAGCCGCTTTGGACCGTCGTCGTATAGAGGGTACCATTTGGTGTTTCAAAGCGATGGGACGGTGCGGGTGTATGAGGTAACCAATGCCAACTATTACCGAGGTTATGATGACGGGGTGTGTAGTAATTTGTATGAGCGGATTACGAGCGAAACGCTGCGGGCGACATGGAATTTGAATGAGAAAAAGGTGCTCTTTTTTGAAGATACCGTGTGGGTAGAAGGAGTGGTGAAGGGGAATGCGACGGTCGTGGCGGCGCGGTTCCCGATTGATTCGTATAACGAGGATATGTGGATTAGAGGCCCGATTACTTACGTGGCCAAGGATGATAATAACCATTTGGCCTTGATTGCGCAGCGGAATATTTATTTTGTAAAGGACTTACCCAACACATTTGAAATAAATGGGGCGCTATTGGCTAAAAATGGCAAAGTGATCCGGCACCACTACAACGTAAGTGGGTGTGGGACGTACTCGAATGCGGTGAGGAATGAGTTGGTGATGTATGGGTCGTTAATTAGTAATCAGAAATCATATTGGAATTGGGGAACAAGCCCTTTGCGGTCCGGTTTTACTACACGCGACGTCACATACGACACGTCTTTATACCTTGAACCTCCACCGTACTTTCCGGCAAATGGGGACTATGAAGTGATTAGCTGGCAAGAGGATATACATAATTAAGTTCCAATAGGCGCAAAAGTACCAAAAACCAAACAATTTGGTAGGAGAGTATACATAATTAAGTTCCAATAGGCGCAAAAGTACCAAAAACCAAACAATTTGGTAGGAGAATATACATAATTAAGTTCCAATAGGCGCAAAAGTACCAAAAACCAAACAATTTACAAATCAAGAATATCAATTTAGGGAGTAACACGATGGTAATACAATGGGCATTCGATAGTAATACAGTTGTCATTCATGGTCAGACGATGGTTATTAAATAGTTACTGGTTGTTATTTATAGTTAATTTGTAGTTATTAGGCTACTGATTGTTGCTAAGGGTTATTGGAGAAGGAAAAAATGGCTGAACAAAGCAGGTTTAAAACGGCGCGGGTGGGGGCGACTCTAAAGCAGAATATTTTTGAGTCGTATTTAAACCGGGCGGATAAGGTGGTGGTGGTGTTAGATCAAAATTTGCGGGTACGGATTTTGAACAGTTTTGGGCAAGGAGTGCTTAAACAAACAGCCTCGGGTGCGATTGGGACTTTGTGGATGGGAGTGATTGAGAAGAATGACGCACAACGAATAGAGCAGCAGTATACGCAATTATGGCAAAGCGGCAGTGCGGAAACGCTAAAGAATGAATTTAGATTGGCACTTGAGCCACAAAAAATATGGAGCTGGCAACACTTTGCGG
>CAYXRB010000021.1:8018-11097 GCA_964467565.1 uncultured Pseudomonadales bacterium
AGGCCATTTTGAGTGTGGGTGAGGATGTGACTACCTTAAAGTTTAATGAACAACTTTTGCAAAGCAAAGAAGCCTTGCTCAAATCGTTGTCGGATGCGAGTACCTATTTTTTACAGGCAACGCCTGGTGATTGGGAGCGAAATGTATTAGCGGTGCTAGAGCAAATTGGCAAGGCTTTGGGCAGCGGCAGAGTGTACGCATGCAAAAACCGGCAACCAGTGACCGACGAATCGATAATGTTTTTAAAATACGAATGGAAACACTGGGGGGAGACCCATGTGTTTGATGGGTTTGATGCTCACCATCATGCCTATTCGGGAGTGGGGCTATCGCGCGTTGAGGAGGCATTAAAACGGCGGGAGATACTCAATCTAAAGGTGAGTGAGATGGACGATGGGGAAAAGCAGTGGAATGTAGCCGAAGAGGCGGCGCGGCTGTTGCTGGTACCGGTGTTTGTTGGTGGTGAATGGTGGGGATATTTAGGGTTTGAAGACTGGGGTGAGGGTAAGGATGTGGCACAAGAAGTATTGGAAGTGCTCCATGCGTTATCGGTGACTTTTGGGGCAGCGATCCAGAGAAAACGGATTGAAGAAGAGTTGGAGCGCGAGAAAAAGATGATTGAGGAGAAAGTAGAGGAACGGACCCAAGAATTGAAGCAAACACAGATGGAATTAGAAAGGGCACTGGTGGAAATAAAACAGGAGAAAGCCCGATTAACTGCTTCGATCCACAGTTTGAGCATGGGTTTTGTGTTGGTGAATTTAAGTGGCGAGGTGATGCTGTTTAACCATGCGGTTAACGATATTTTGGGATCGCCTGAGGGTGAGGCTGGAGCGACGGTGCCGACCTGGACAATGAAACGGTTAATTGAAAAACTTAAACCTGGAGTGGACTTGGCAGCGATGGTGCAGGAATGCGTGCAGGGAATAAAGGAATTGAAATCGCAGGAGTTTGAGTACGGGGATAAATACATTCGGTTGTCATTAACACCCATTAAGATGATCGAAGATGACGGTCGGGTGATTGGGGCGGTGGTATTGATCTATGACGTGACCGAGGCCAAGCGATTAGAGCTGACGCGTGATGAATTTTTTGCGGTGGCTAGCCATGAACTGCGCACACCATTAACGGCAATTAGGGGCAACGCGGTGATGATCCAGCATTATTACAAAGACGTGAGTGAGCATAAGGATGTGGGGAAAATGATCAAAGACATTGCCGACTCGAGCGGTAGATTGATTGAGATGGTGAATGAGTACTTAGATGTGACCCGGGCGGAGCTGCGAAAGGTGCAGTTACAGCTAGAACCGGTGGTGGTGCACGATGCGGTGAAAGAAGTGATGGACGAGCTGCAGTCGACTGTAGCAGAACGGAATTTATCTTGGGACCTAATTAGTGAAGTACCGCTGACGACTAAGGTGGTGGCAGATAGGGTACGGTTGCTACAGGTGATAACCAACCTCCTGGGGAATGCAATTAAGTACACAAAAGCGGGTGGTATTAGCGTGAATATGCGAGAAGGGAAGAGTGGGTCGGTGGTGATCGCGGTGACAGACACTGGTCGGGGGATAGAACCAGGGGAGCAGGAAAACTTGTTTCAGAAGTTTAAGCAGGTAGGTGAGAAAGTGTACATTAAGGACCCCGCTCAAGGTACGGGTATGGGTTTGTACATAAGCCGGCTGTTGATCGAATCGATGCACGGCCAAATCTACCTGGAACATTCCGAAGTCGGTAAAGGGAGTACGTTTGCCGTGGAGCTACCTAAGGCTTAAAAGTAATAACGGAACAATGTTTGGTGTTTAATGTTTAAAATGAAATGGTTTATGATTAACACGCTATGAAGATTTTGTTGGTTGAAGATGATGTTTACTTAGTGCGAATGTACCAGAAGGTGCTGGAATTAGAGGGTTTTGAAGTGGAGTTGGCGCAAGATGGGGAATTGGCGGTGAAACTGGCCAATCAAGGTAAGCCTGACTTGGTATTGTTAGACATTATGTTGCCCAAAATGAGCGGCTACCAAGTACTGGATGCTTTAAGGGCTAAGGAAACGACCAAGCATTTGCCGGTGATTGTGCTGACTAATTTAGCTTCGAGCGAAGATACAAACTTGGCGACCGCGAAAGGGGCGAATAGGGTAGTGGTAAAAAGCCAGAATGACCCGATGCAGGTGGCAGGGATTGTGAAAGAGTATTTGGCACAGATGGGAGCAGCACATTAATTTCCAATAAGCATATAAGTTCCAAAAGCTAAACAATACAATCTAAAGACTAAACAAAATACTAAACTCTAAATGGATTAAAATTTTTAAACCTAGTTGTTTAGTTGGTCTAATCATTTGCTCAGCTTATTTAATGCAAACCTATTGACTCGCTCAGTCTTTACTGACAATTTTCTTGATGGCGTTTAACGTGAATTAGCTAGAAAAGTGAAAGTGACGATTAAAAAATCACTCTAGTTATTCGGTCCAATCCTTGCCGACAATAATCCTGGCGCTGGCGGTAGAACCGGTTAAGGCATCTTCGCTTTTTTCGGCTGAACCGAATTCGGCTTCGAGCTTGGTCAGGAGAGCTTCAGATTCGGTAAAGTCCTCATTTAAGATGATTTGTGAGGTTTCATAGTTTGAGGCATCGGCGTTACCGGTACGAACAACAGTGTACCCAAGTGCTTGTAGCTTGGTGGCAGTACTGGCGGCAGCTCCGGAAACACCGGAACCGTTTAAGACTTCGAGATTTACGGGCATAGGCTCGGGGGTGGGAGTGGCTTGGGCCATGTCTTCGGACCCGGGGGTGGGGGTAGCCTCTGCACCTTGCTGGGTTAAAGGTAGGTCTAGGGCACCGGCTTGTTTAAAGTACATAGCCCATCCAGAAACACCAAAGATAAGGCTAAAGAGTGTAATCACGACCAGTAAAAAGTTCATAGGGGACCCTCCTTCGCGCGGATTGTTTTTTCTTATTCTTGTGGCGGTGACTTGCGGTGATCGGGTGGGGGCAGGTATGTCTTCGTGTTGATGCTCCTGTGCGGTTTCGGTTAAGACGGATTCGAGGGCTGAATCAGTGCTCGTGTGGTGCGATTTGGTGAC
>CAYXRB010000021.1:11107-15427 GCA_964467565.1 uncultured Pseudomonadales bacterium
AGGGGGCGGGTTCGGGAGATGTGGGGGGAGTTTCTACCACTGCTTCGGTTACCGGTACCTCTTGACCGGAATCGACAATTTCGTCGTCTTGATTCTCAACGAGATCGTTGGCTTTTTTCGCAGGGGGTGTAGGGGCTGAAAAGCTCGGTCGTTTATGAAAAGTTTTTTTAGAATCGGCCATGACAGGATTAGGACGTAACTTAGTAACGGTACCATAGTAGGCTAAAATGGCTGGCTTGTGAAGAGGGGGTTGGAGGAGTAAGTGCCAATAAGAGCAAAATAATCAAATTCCAAACAAAAAACAAAATTATGGCGAAATGAGGACAAAAATCCAAAATTCTAAACGCACGCACATTACGATTTGTCGGGGTCCATCCATTGGGGGGATTTCTCGGCGGCACCAGATTGAATGTTGTGGCGGACTTTGCTGACCATGGTGTGGTGGGCGCCCAAGAGTAGACCCTGAAGGATCCAAACAACGGCGGGAATGATCAGCAGGGCACCAGCACCGGTTAAGGAGAGTGACCATTCAAGGGGAATGACGCGAGCGTTGGTGGCGACATCCTGTACGGCGTACAACTGCATGAGGGCAGCGAGGACGAGAATACCACCGCCCTTGGCAAGGTGGTTTTTTTCGATAGAAAGACCAGTGAGAACGGGAATGAGAAAGATGGCTAAGACCCTAAAAAAAATGATGGCGGTGGAAAAAGGGTAGAGCGATAAGATGGCCGGATTAAAGTAAGCATAGGGCTGTCGGATACCCAGCCTGGCTCCGGAAAGAGGCTCGACAACTGCCTCTAAGAGATAGGCTAAGAGGAAGAGGCCGACGCTGGTGACTATAAGGGCTTTTTTCATACGTACGATATCTTATTTCTCCTGTATCTTTTTTCTTGTACGCTGGTGACGAAGTAATATATGGTTTGTTTGTGAGTTTTTTTTTGGCTCAAGCGCTGACGGCGATAATAGATAGATCGAGAACTCTTAGTAATATCTTGCAGTGTAACTCGATGGGATAACGGATTCAAGAAGTGGTGATGCAACGAGGAATCAAATCTCGTCGATGGTGAGGTGTTTGATGTTCTTTTTAAGGAGCTCGCTGGTTAAGCGTCCATGGAGCTTGTCCATTTCGATGGCGCGTTTCTCGAGCGCTTTGAAGTCATCTTGGACTAACGTGTTGCCCATGGCATGAACATCTTGGACATTAAAAGACAGCACATACTGAGAAGCCTTGTCGGGTTTGGTATCCCAGGGTTTGTCGATGGTAATAGTGTTGTGGGTATTAGAAACCACTGTACGTTTTTGGCCCTCGCCTTTACCCCGGGAGATCCAGACGAAGAACCCGAGGTAGGCATTGTCTTTCCAGTTGGCATTTACATCCTTGAGGGTGGTGGGGGTAGCGCGGCTGACGACACCTACAATTTCATCGGGGATTTTGGGGGCATTTTTGGTGAGATGTTCAAGGCTTGGGTTTCTACTGATAAATTCTTGGATGGTATACCACTCGTGGTGGCGCTTGAATTCGACCCGCACATATCCGGGGTAATTCGGGTCGGGTGAAACCGATTTAACGTCCCGGGGCATGTCGTTAATGTCGATGATTTGCATACAACAGAATGATAGCACAGAGGGTCGGAGAGTCAGAGAGGCGGGGGATCAGAAGATCTGCGGAATCAGCAGGATCGGCGGGTCAGTGTTTTTGGCGGAATCAGTGGGATCGGCGGCATCAGAGTATCAGCGAGTCAGCGAGTCAGCGAGTCAGTGGATTAGAAGATGTTGTTGAAGTAGTCGTAGATGTGGCTGGTGCGGTTATCCCAAGCTGCCGAGTAATTACTGCTACCTCTGGTGTAGCGGAACTCTCCCTGGGCGTCCTCGCGTGCAATGTACCAAGCACCATCTTTATTTAAGAAACCGTAATAACTAGGGGGTGAATCGTCGTCGACGCCGGTGATTTCGTAGCCGTCGGTGGGTTGTTTTTCGGCCGGATCAATTTTGTTGCCGGCGGTATCTTTGATGGCAACCGTACCCGGTCCGGGAACGGAACCAAAGAAAGCGGCATGGCTCTGACGGGTAAAAAGTGAGAACAGGAAGGTGGTTAAGCCGGCAGAACCAATAAGTTTTAAGAAGAGGCGTTTGTTGATATCATGCACTTCTGGATCCGAGACTACCTGGCCTTCGATGGCGTCATCGTCTGAATATTGAGGGAGGAGAAGACTGGGAGAAGAGGTTAGGCCAGACCCGGCGGGTGAATGGCCCAGTGTTTGAAGGTAACTTGAGGAATTGTTTGAGCGGTACTGAAAGCGGCTGGCGTATTTAGCCCTGACTGAGCGTTCTTGAAGGGTGTGTTTGAGTTGGCGGGTAAAGTAGAGCAGCACCGGCGTAAATAGCACAGCCGATGAAGCATGGATAAGAGTTGGTGCTTTAAAAATAACCAAAGCCGTAAGCGCGCTTAAAAAGATTAAATTGTAGGTAAGTAGGGTGGGCAGCATAGTTAAGGGTATTAGGTAACAGGGATTAGGGATTAGGAATAGGGATTAACATACGAATGGAGAGATGGGGCAGCGGATAGAGGTTGGGGGGAAATAAATTTGGGGTTATAAGAGCTTAGGTAGGCACGACTGATAAAGGTGACGAGGCAGAGCAGAAAAATAACAAGGCTAAGCGAGAAAGAGAAACCACCCTGAGACAGAAACCGGAAGATATTGAAGCGCGGTATATTGGAGACATTGTCTGGCTGGACGGGAGGCTTGGGAGGAGCATAGCGGCGTTCATAGTACCCCGTTACCAATTGATACGCCAGATAAATAAGAACGGGCAAGAACAGGAGTACCGGGATAGCGGTGGTGGTGTTAGAAATCCGGGTGATGTTGGTGACGAAAATGGTAGTGGAAAAAAGGAGGGTGTAGATAAAGAGAATTTTGTCGAGAATTTTCATAGGCAAGCATGAAAAATTTTATTACGTAGACTGTGCGTCTGATTTTGCTAGAGGTTTGGGTGTGGTGAAGCCCCCATATTGGTAGGTTAAAAGGATGAGGATGCTAAGGAGGGTAAGTCTGAGGCCGTTTTGAATGAGGGTGTAATTCTGGTTAATAACCAGATCTACCAAAAGACCCACCAGAGCAATGATGATAAGGACTCGAGTAATGGTAGCCGAGTGCACCGGTGATGAGGAGGTGGATGTGGTTGCGGGTGTGCTGGGTGCGGGTGGGGGGGCTGGTGGGGGATACTGATGACTATAACTTGTTTCTTTTTTTGTTTGCATTTTTGCGTGTTTTTGGACTGCGGCTGCGAGGGCGTCTTCGGGGAGTTTGACTTTGAGAAAAGATTCTAAATGGGAGTGGGCGATTTTGAACCGCCCTTGTTTGGCATTACCCCGAACACCTTTAAGGCGTCCTTCCTCTAGGAATTTGTAGATGCTATTGGTAGAAAAACCAAGAATTAGGGCAGCTTGTTTAACGGTATAGAACTTCATAGGGGCAGGTAACCAGCTTTTATATACATTTGATAAGAAGATTATTCTCCAGGCGGTATTTACAACTTTACCAGTTTTTACCAACCTGGTATTAGATATAAGTGTGGCGTACCGCTTTTGGCCTGTCAAGCTTATTTGAAAACAAAATATATACAAAAGTGATAATTTTTGAAATTAGAGCCATTATGTGGTGGTTCGCCTAGCCGATTGGAACCAAAAACAGGAATTGTGACAGGTTATGAGAGAAGAGATGAAGCTTATCTTGAGCACAAAGGGTTGTTTCCAGGCAGGGTGCGGGAATTATTAAATGCAGGGCAGATTTGAAAGCATGTTATTTCAAAACCCATTAAAGGATAGTAGCATTAGTAAGTATTAAACATTAAGTATTAAGGATTAGGAGAATGGAGCTCACCGACAAACAGTGGCAGACAGTTCTGGATCTGATGACCAAAGATACGGCAGAGTCTAAAATGGGGAATAAGGGAGGCAGGCCAAGGGCGAATGATAGGGTGATTTTAGGTGGCATACTCTGGGTGATGTTAACAGGAGGGCAATGGGCGTACCTACCCAAAAAATACGGGGCGTATGTAACTGTATGGCGGCGGTATAAAGAATGGGAGGCGTCTGGTTTATGGGGAAAAATATGGGGGGGGTTACTGCCGACTTTTGATCGAAAAACCCAACTGGAGTGGGTACTGGCCTTTTTGGACGGTAATTTTGTGCCGGGGAAGAAAGCCTGATAGGGAGGCGTTGGGCGTTAGACACTCGACGTTAGACATTGCGCGTTAGGTATTGGGCATAAGGTATAACGTCGAGTGTCTAACGCCCAACGCCTCCCTATCAGGCTTTCT
>CAYXRB010000021.1:15437-20617 GCA_964467565.1 uncultured Pseudomonadales bacterium
ATAAGGTATTGAAATTGACACTTTTTCCCCGAGTATGAAGGCACAGCGCACCACATTTGTCCTATAGTCACTAGCAGCACCGACGCTATGTTGCCAAGATGGGGCGGGTCTGGCGCTGCCAGGCAGCTGTGCTACCGCCTACCTCTGGAGGCCGTCAACCCCGGCCCCCGAGCGCCAGACAGGACTTGAGGAAGTGTCGGCGTGGAGGGAATCCTTCGACTACGCTCAGGACAAGTAGGAACTTGCTCGCGACACAAGAGTAACTAGCGTTACTATACTTGTTTGGCTGCGCTTCCTCATATAATCCTTCGCAAAAGAGCCTTGCGTGTTCTTATGCTTGTATTATTGAACCCTTTTTTGTCGGGGTGGAGGGAATTGAACCCTCTGTCTTACGGTCCCGAACCGTACATGTTACCGATACACTACACCCCGTCTATTCAATTGTCGCTCGGTCCTGAACCGAGCGTTCTACCGATGAATTACACTCTGATATTACATATTTCTACGAGCTCGAACCTTCTTACGGGTTCAACTCCAATTACCAGGTGCAATTTAGCCAGCCAGGAAAAACCTGCCTGTCTACATTGTGCCCCCGGTAGGAATAAGAGCTTGCTCGCTTATCAAGAATAACTTGCTTCACTTCGTTATTGCTCTTGAACGCTGCGCTTCCTCTTATAATTCTTCGCATAGGCTCCTGATGGGTGCCTATACTCGAATTATTGAACCTTTCTTACGGGTTCTACTCCAATTACCAGGTGCAATTTAGCCAGCCAGGAAAAACCTGCCTGTCTACATTGTGCCCCCGGTAGGAATTGAACCTACATTAGAGGTTTAGGAAACCTCTGTTCTATCCGTTGAACTACGGGAGCCCTTCGACCGCGTTCAGGATAGGCGCGTCGTCATTATACCGAGAATTAAGGGAAATGCTTACCGGATTTGGATGCCGTAGAGGTTGGGAGTAGAGTCGGTGGTGGGATTTAAATTGGTGAGGACAATGAGCCGGGAGCCGTCGGGCCACGGGTAGGTAAAAGCATTTTCGAACGGTCCCGAATAGATGGTGTTGCGGTTGGTAGCGTCATACTCAATGGTATCGATACGGTCTGATTCAATAATTATCAGATGTGTGGAGTTGGGATACCACTGAACGGGGAGGGTGTGGATTGAAGAATAATGGGTATTGAAGTTGCTTTCGGTGATTTTAAAGTCGGTTTCGTGTTGCAGCGTTCCCTCGAGTCTTGTCACTGTGGTATTAGAAGCGCTAGCGATTCTGTCAGCTTCTAAGGCTATCTGCTGCTGGTTTGGGGCTATAAGGAGACGCTTTACTGGCTTTTCTTCGTTTAACTCAATACTCCCTATTTTAAAGTTTTTATCTTCTTCTAAATCGTAGACATAAATCCCACCGGGTTCCAGGTCCCTGTACTCTGGTTGAGTGCTACTGGCCGGGGGTGCGGCAATAATGGACTGTGGGAGGGTAATATACTCGGTGCTGGTATACAGGACCTTATCTTCCTTGGGGGAAAAGTAGACGTTAACGGCGCTTTGGGTGGCAATGGCTTGCAGTTGCAGGGGGAGAGTGGCGAATTGTTTGGTTTCTCTAGAGGTAATTTCTTCTTCCCATTGGTTTAAGATAATTGGTAGTCGGGCAGTGACATCGGTGAGCTCAGAAAACTCTGAAAATTTATCAGTAGGAAGGAGGTAATTGCTAGAGGAAGTGGTTTCATCAGAGAGGCGGATGAGTAGGGACAAACTATCGGGCGACCAGAGTAGAGTGAGGGTATTTGAGTCGGGGTTTTGGTTTAAACGGGTGATTTGGCGGGGTTCGCGGGTGGCAACAATGGGTAGGTTGTTGCTGAGTTCGAGCACGTACAAGCCGTTTTTAGCGGGATTGGGGGCGTTGGTTACCACAAAAGCAATTTTTTGGCCATCTGGGCTGGGTGTAGTGAGGCTGGCGCCGGTTAAGGTAAGTGGCGAGAGGCTGGGGACCGAGCGAAAGAGAGTGGCATTGGTTTGAGTAACCAGTTCAACCTGGACCTTGAGGTCTTTTTGCCAAGTGAGATACCCTTCTTTTTCAAGGCGGATTTTGTAATCGCCTGGGGGAAGGCTTAAGGTGTCATCGGTAGCAGAGGTCAGTTTATCGTTAATATAGACTTCTGCCCCTGGGGGAAATGAGTTAGCGGCCAGAAGGCCAGTACCGGCGATACCATTAGTAGTGGGGCGATAACCTTGGCCGATGCGAATGGCAATGATGGTTCCCACAATGACAATGAGGACACTGATGAGTGGAATCAGGATTCTGATGGTGCGTCGGCTGAGCTTTTTCTTCATGTCGTACAATTATTTTAGGTATTTGGGTACTGTAATTATAGTGTATCGCTTTAATCGCTCTACCGTAAACAAGAATGATGTAAGAGGTTGCGGGTGTGTAAGGGGTTGTTTTCGGCAAGAATTTAAAACTCTAGTTGTTAATGAGTGTATTGTAGCGCGAATTGATGGGTAGGGGATGGAGGAAATGGATTTAGGATTTTGAGGTGAGTTTGCGTTTGATGAAGGGCACAGAATGATAGGTGAGTAATATTAAAACGGCGCCCAATAGGATGATGACGAAGGGTTTATTTGATAGTGTGGTGAAAATATTCGAGTTAGCTGAATCGGAGGTGCCCGAACTTTCTTGAGTATTTATTTGGTTTATTGAAGGTGAAAACGGTACCGGTTGAAAGTTTTTTCCCTCATTTTCAATAAAATCCTGGTTTGGTTTCGGGGTAAAACGTTGGAGGCGAACAACTTGATTGGAGTACCCGTTGACGATGTATGCCACGCCATATGCTGGGTAAGCATACATAATTTCTGATTTCGTTTTAGGCAAATTTACTTGTCCATCAGAACCAAGCTTTGTGTATTCATCTGTTATAGTTTGTTGCAGTTCGGGTGGGATGGTGAGCTGGAGAAAACGAATTTTGTTATCTTGGGTAAAGTACGCTATGTGAGGGTTAGAATTTTTTGATGAGTTGAATGTTATAACCGTCACCTGTTCATTGTCAAAATAACGAACACCTACTTTTTCCCCTAAAACCTGAGTTTCTTGTGGTAAGAGATCGTTAACACGAAGGTTTTGTAGACTTGAAAAGTAGTCTGTTTGTGCCAAGACTAAGCGTATTGGTACTTTGGGTTGAAGCATTAGTACATTAAACACAATAAAGGTTGTAAAGAGTTTTAAAAGAATTGCTTTTATGGCCATACGAGCTCCTCTTTGATGTTTATAGTTGGAGTGGGGCAGGCAACTCTTGGGTCTGTCCCTCGTTCGTAACAAGAATCATCTCCGCAGGAATAAAAGGCGCATCCAGCTTGATCGCACGCATTTGCACCAATAAATTGCCGACAATAATTTGGAGGTCGTGGTGTCGTTGAGGGGCACACTTGGCTGCTATCGGTTCCCCTTGGGTAGCACGAATTTTCCCCACAATTGTAATAGGCACATCCGGGTATATTTGTGCAGGCGGTTCCTCCTTTGAATTGCTGGCAGTAGGCGGTGGTGGGTGTGGGTGTTGGCAAAACGCATGGGCGGGGGGACCCATCTCTGAAATAACATTCATTGTTGCAATCATCCCAGCGGCAGGCAGGGCTTGATGTGCATGATGTTTTATTTTCTTGGTTAGGGCAAGTAGATTGTGCGTTAGTGCAGGCGTCTGATTCTTGTGAAAAATATTCGCTATGGATGAAATTATATTGCTTTTCGTCAAAATCTTTAAAAACACAGGGGTTGAGCATATATTCTGAGACGGCTTCGGCTAAAGCTTCACTGCAGTTGGTTGTGCCATATTCACTTACTGGTTGGAGGGCAAAAATATACGAACCTGGATTTAATGGGTCTTCTTGGCAACCAATTAATTCTGAAAATCTCTCATTCGAAGCTGGATTTATTCCGATTAGCGAGTTATCTCGAGATGCTTCGTAGTAATGTGTAAGCTCGTGATAGGTAGTATGTCTGCAAAACTCAGAATTCTCGGGATTACCGCAAGAAAAATCGATTTGTGCGGTTAGGTCTTGGATAGGTCCTAAAGGTGATCTCAAAGTAACTCGTCCACTATATTCGCTATGCGACTCAAGGCAGGAGATTTCAATAGATTCACGATCTGGAATAAGGTTATTTTCTATGTCCTCGATGTAGCTTAAAAATGTTGAGGTGTATCCATTGGGGCATGAGTTCCAATTAAACTCGATACCATTGGCAAAGGGGACCCAAATGCCGTTTTGGCATTTAAGATAAGAACCCGGGTTGTTTTGGTTGGGGACGATTTCGTTTGAGTTAGTACAGGCAGAGTTTTGATTACCCGTACACGAACCTTGGGCACACATAGGTTTGCCTAGCCCGTCGAACCCACACTTTTCATGGAATTGATAGGAATATAAATACCGTACTTCATCACCAACGCAAACTTTTTCGTCGGCAGACGGGATTGCCGGAGAATAGCAGTGTCCCTGGACAATTCTTTTATAATCGCTATCGCAGTGAAGTGTACAAGTAGACTTATGTCCGTCTGCCTTAATGACTTCACCATTAAAGAAGTTTATAGGATTATAGGGTTCACAGCGATTGCCAATATATGAAAAATATTCCCGCTCTGTAAGACTTGTCTGGATTAGTGGAAGAGTATTTCTATCACACGCCTGACATCTCTTGTAGGGATAATTAGTAGCTTCATTGCAGCAACCGCTGAGACACTCTGAATTATTTAAGCAGGTTACGTTGTTGACTTTTTGTTGGCCGCAGACATACTGGTTTTCGGCGGTTCCATAAAATCGGTCGTCAGCAACTAGATAGAATTCACCATTGGGGCAATACGGGCAGGATGACGGGGTGCAGGATTCTCCTAAGGCGGGGACGGTACTTGGCACACATTTTAGACCTTTGGTTTCACCACTGCAGCATTTTTCTGGGCAGTTGAACCCGATACAGTAACCTGATTCTTGGCACTTATTCTTGCACACAAGCTTATCGCCTTGTTCTTCGAAGCCATATTGACAAGCGGAGCAAGAGTTACTACACACCCCAGGGTTATAACAGGTACCACCTTGGGAAATAGTCCGGCAAGCCGGAAGTTGACGAAGGGTGGGAGTAGGGGTCCTGGTAGGGGTAGGATTGGCTTGACAGGCCGTACAGTTGGTTGGGACTTCGGTGCAGC
>CAYXRB010000022.1:0-1903 GCA_964467565.1 uncultured Pseudomonadales bacterium
ATCGGCAAGTGAGCCGACTCCGGCAACGAACTGGAAGATAAACCAGTAGATAAGCATGGTAAAGGCGGGCAAGGTGGTGCGGTGGAGGAAAAAGCCCAAGGGAAGCAAAACGTCGACACGCTCCTTGGGGAATAAGACCAGGTAGCCGCCCATTACGCCGGCAATGGCCCCTGAAGCGCCTAAATTGGGAATAGTAGAGCCCGGGTCGGCGATCATTTGCAAGAGCATGGCACCAAGGCCACAGAGGATGTACCAGATAAGAAAGCGGAAGTGACCGAGCCGGTCTTCGAGATTATCGCCAAAAATGTATAAGAAAAGCATATTACCCAAAAGGTGCATGATACCGCCGTGGAGGAACATGGAAGTGATAAGGGTATAGAGATGTTGGCCGTTGTTAACCAGCGCTGGGATAAGAGCGTAATCGTAGACAAAGTTCTCGAGTTGGGACTCACTCATGCCGAACATACGCATAAAAATGTAGACGTTAATACCAATGAGGGCAAAGGTGATAATGGGGAGCCTGCCGGATGGGTTATGGTCGCGAATAGGGATCATGCTATTACATTTATAGGTTTATAGATACACTGTAAGATAGAAGGTGTAAGGGTTTTAAAGTGCACAAGCTCAAGGTTAAGTAAGAAATCATCTGGTTTAAATATAGGGATGCCACTGCCTAAAAGTACTGGTTCGATGTTAAGTATAATTTGGTCGAATAAGGTGGTTTTAAGAAAGGCAGTATTGTTGGCAGCCCCACCGGTAATGATAAGTTCAGACAGCTTGCGTTCTTGAGCAATACTAATTGCATCTTTGGGCGAATGAGCAACATGAAAACCATTTTGAACAGAAAAATTTTTTTGGGTGGTGAGAACAATACTGGTGAGATTTTTGAGAGGTTCTAGATATGATGAACCCCAGGTGAGGATGGCTTCGTAGGTTTTTCTGCCCCACACAAATCCACCAGCGCTGGTGGCACGTTTTACAAACTCCAACCAATTATCGTGTGATAAAAATTCCTCACTTCCCTTTTCGTCAGCGATATAGCCATTTACCGACATGACCATAAAAAGAGTTAGCTTCATGGCATGATTGTAACAGACGGGTTAGCATGGGAAAGGTTGGGTGTTCTGATCAGGAATCAGGCGACCAAAGAAAGACGCGTTTACTTGCTGCCAAACATTTTGTCGATGACGATGTGGGTGGCAATGGTGGGAAAGAAGGGAATTATTGCGGTGGTCATTTTAATTATCCCCTTTATAACCTGACCAAAGCGAAAATCACGCCAGCCGGTTAAAAAGCCTAAGACGTCACCCAAGCTCCAGAGGATAAAAATAGGTAGGGGTTCGGTGATGAGGCGGATAAAATAGCCGCGAAAATCATTTGCCAAGAGAATTTCGGAAAGTCTGTCTAGTAGTTTAGACGTTTCGTTTTCGCGCGACCTAACTGCGGCCAATGTAGCTGTGGGCATAGACCGCAATTGTGATTTACTTTCTTGTGTATTCTATTAAATTTCAACTGTAATTTTGTAAAATACATTTTTGAGGAGAGTGTAATTACATTCCTAATAGTTTTTTAATTTTCTGGCTTAACCCACCTTCGTCCATGTTGATGACGGCGGTTCCCTCCGGAGTTTTTCCGTTAGCGCGTTTGGAACCTGAGCGCAAAGCTCTAATGAGAGTTAATCGCATATTTTTTGCATACTTTATAAGCTGACCCGGACTGTCATCGAGGACTAACACCGGAATATTATCTGGGAGAGATTCGATTAATTGATTGACTACTGGTTCTTTGCGACCACGAGTAAAAAGAAGTAGGGCTTCTGGAATTCTGCCTGAGGCTGCTTTGATTACTTCAAGAGCATTGATAAGTTTTTCTAATTGAAAATCGGCAGCGCCAAAGGTGCTGG
>CAYXRB010000022.1:1913-4643 GCA_964467565.1 uncultured Pseudomonadales bacterium
CAATGTCTGATGGGAAGTCGTAACCGGACCGTTCCCCGGTTGGAATAACGGCTTGGGTCATAGCTTTTATGTAATGGCTCCACACTGATTCACTTACTAAATTTGTTGGACGGTTATCCCACCGGACTGCCAGGGCTTGGTGTGTTGCTTCACGAAAATAGGTTTTATCTCTTTCTTCGTCATGTTCGAATACAATCCAGTCTTGGGGGAGGGTTGGCAGAACATTTTTAACTAAGAAATCCCTGGTTTTTTTTTCTGACGGATCTTCAATTAAGTCTTGAATGTGTTGGGGGATGTGTTGGGGGTTCTGACAGGCATTGAGTACGTGCGTATCAGCAATCATTTCGAATATTGAAGAATAGCGCTCGGGGTGAAGGCCCGTGATGGGAAGGACACGACAGGCATCGTTGAGGGCGTGCAATACGGGCTTTATTTTTGAGCGTACTGATTCCGGCACCATCTGTAAGATTAAATTTTGATAATGAGACTTTCTGCCGGTGTATGGCTCTTGAGTATCATCGTGATCGGCAAATAACAGGGCACTATACTTGCTTAAATCGAGGTTGTTGCCCGGAACAATTAGGAATGCTCGTGAATTTTCTTTACCATTTTCGATGATAGAGACAGGACGAATACTGCACTCTTGCTCAAATAAGTCTTTTAGACGGTCTTTATAGGCATTGAATAACTCAAACTCGGCTTTAAAGGGAGGTGAGTATATTTCTGTATGACTCGCTGGCTGTTCTTGATCCATACAGGCTAATTATACTTGAGCCTTATAACTAAAAGCCGGGGGACATACTGTCTCCCCGGCTTTAGATTTTTGATTTTATTTTTGAATTACCCTCCTTCGCATAAAGCTACGGAAGGGTTGTCAGGTCCGCTTGGCGGACTTGACTACATTCCCATGCCCATATCGCCCATACCACCACCACCGCTACCTGGCATAGCAGGTTCTTTCTTTTCGGGTAGGTCGGTAACTAAGGCTTCGGTGGTAAGGATCATCGATCCAACCGAGGCGGCGTTTTGTAAGGCCGATCTGGTGACTTTGACGGGATCTAAGATGCCTAAAGCCAACATGTCACCAAATTGAAGCGTTTGGGCGTTAAAGCCATAGGACTTGGATTTGTTGTCCATGACTTGGCGGACGACCCAACCGTCATCGGTACCGGAGTTTTTGGCCAGCCAGCGAAGAGGTTGCTCGAGGGCATCGCGGACCACTTTGGCGCCGACTTTTTCATCATCGGAGTCAAACTTTAGGGAGTCGATAGCGGGAGCAACGCGCAAGAGGGCGACCCCACCACCTGGCACCACCCCTTCTTCGATGGCAGCTTTGGTAGCACCCACGGCGTCTTTGACGCGCTCCTGAAGCTCTTTAAGCTCGGTTTCGGTGGCAGCGCCGACGTTAATAACGGCTACGCCCCCGGCCAGTTTAGCTAAACGCTCTTGGAGTTTTTCGCGGTCAAAGTCGGAATCGGTTTTGTCGATTTCTCGCTTGATGGCGGCGATGCGAGCTTGAATAGATTGCTTGCTGCCTTTACCGCCGACAATGCGAGTGTTGTCTTTATCGGAGCGCACCGAGTCAGCTTTACCACAATCTTCGGGGGTAACCGAATCGAGTTTGCGACCCGTTTCTTCGGAAATATAGGTACCACCGGTGAGCACGGCAATGTCTTGGAGCATGGCTTTGCGCCTGTCGCCAAAGCCGGGGGCTTTGACAGCGAGGATATTAAAAGCACCGCGCATTTTGTTTACCACCAAGGTGGCTAAGGCCTCACCGTCGATATCATCGGCGATTAACACGATGTTTTTGGTGAGTTTAATGGTCTTTTCCAAGAAGGGTAAGAGGTCAGAGATAGCCGAAATTTTTTGGTCGGTAATTAAGATGTAGGGGTTCTCGATAACCGCTTCCATCTGGTCGGGGTCGGTGACAAAGTACGCGCTGGCATAGCCTTTGTCGAATTCCATACCTTCTTTATGGTCGATTTCGATTTGCATCGATTTGCCTTCTTCGACTTCGACGACACCGTCTTTACCCACGACCTTTAAGGCTTCGGCAATCTTGGCGCCAATGGTGGGGTTTTGGGCCGAGATGGTGGCGACTTTTTCCCAATCGTCTTGGTTAACGTCTTTTTTAATTTTATGTAATTCCTGGACCACAACCTCGACAGCCTTGTCGATACCAAGCTTCATAAGCATGGGGTTACTGCCCGCGGCGACGTGCTTCATACCATTAGCCACAATTTGTTGGGCCAGAAGGGTAGCGGTAGTAGTACCGTCGCCTGCGATGTCGTTGGTTTTGTCGGCGGCTTGCTTAACGAGTTGAGCGCCCATGTTTTCAAATGGGTCTTCGAGTTCGATTTCTTTGGCCACCGAAACACCGTCATGAACGACGCTGGGGGCACCCCATTTTTTGTCTAAGGCGACATTGCGGCCGCGGGGACCTAAGGTAGTGACCACTGCCTTGGCTAGTTTGTTAACGCCGGTTAAGAGTTTTTGGTGGGCGTCGTCACCAAAGGTTAATTGTTTGGCTGCCATATATTTTAGGGATTAGGGGTTAGGGATTAGGGGTAAGAGAGAATCGCCTAACTCAAATCACCGCTCCTTTCTTATTCTACGATTGCTAATATATCTTCAAATTTTAGGAATTGATATTCGATATCACCGATTTTGACTTCGTTGCCACCCCATTTTTTATAGATAACGCGAGCGCCTTTTTTAACGGGGGCT
>CAYXRB010000022.1:4653-15944 GCA_964467565.1 uncultured Pseudomonadales bacterium
GCCGTGTTCGGTGTGCCACTCATCGCCAACGGATAAAACGGTACCCACCTGAGGTTTCTCGTCGTGAGAATCGGGTAAATAAATGCCCGAATCGGTTTGCTTTTGTGATTTGTCGGGTTCGACCAACACGTACCCGGCTAAGGGCTTTAGGGAATTAACGTTAATGGCGCCCGCGGCTTTACTTGCTTTGGCCATAAAAAACCTCCTTTAAAAACAATACTTTGACTAACTTAATAGAGCAGAAAGACAACAATGCTTTTATTAGCAACACTGTAACTGACGTTGCTATTCTCTGGAGGAGAAAAATGGTTGTCAAGCACTATATGCACGTGATTGCTAAAAAAGTGGTTTGTTAAAATGCACTTATGATCGGTTTTGGAGATAAATATGAATAATAATTGGGACTTTTATACTTCCCAAAGTAACTTCAGCTCACCAAAAGAGTTAGAGAGTTTATACAGCGGACTGCCTGATGACATGGTTTCTCTAACTAAGGTGATTCAAGGGTTGATTGTTCATCAGCATGAAACAGAAAAGTTTTATGGTTTCAAACTTCCCAAAGGAAGGGAAATTGAACCGAATACCCGATATATCTTGGATGTTTTGGAGAAAATAATAAAAATGGATGCCAGGCCACTAACAGAAACTCGTGATCCCCAGAAGCGATTCATTGGGCTATGCCGTGATTTTGCTCTGCTACTGTGCTCGATTCTAAGGCATAAGGGCATTCCTGCCCGGATTCGTTGCGGCTTTGCTAATTACTTTGATTCAATAAATCACGTTGATCACTGGCTCTGTGAATATTGGAATGAAAAGGAGAAGAGGTGGGTATTAGTCGATGCTGAAACTGATGAAATGGAGCGAAAGCATTACAAGCTTACAGAAGCTTTTAACAATTTAGATGTGACTCATGATCAGTTCTGGTTTTCATCTACAGCATGGAAAAGCTTGAGAAGGGGAGAAGATGAAAACAAGTTTGGTGTGCCAGGCGTTGGAGTATTTGGGGCATGGTTTGTGAGAGCTAATTTATTTAGAGATTTAGCTGCATTAAATAAAATAGAGCTTTGCCCCTGGGATTATACAGAACATAGTGAAAAGCAAGGGGATACGCTGAAAGAAATGCCCAATAATGAATTGGCTAAGCTCGATGAGTTAGCCGAAATTATCACTAATGTAAATGACAATTTTGAAGGGATTGTTCAGTTTTATGAAATTAACTCTGTATTTAAGGTTGGGGGTGAAATAACCAGCTATACCAACTTGGGTCCGGTAAAAGTTACTTTAAATATTTCTTGATTGGAAATTAATTATCTAGTTTCTTTGACTTCGGAGAGGAGGACGCCCTCGCAGATAAGGCCTTTGTCGTCAAAGTCTTGATTTAGCGCTTCTTTGAGTTGGGCTTCGATGTGCGAGCGGGTGGATTTAATGGTATTTAGATCAAGATCGGCTAAGACGTTGGCGACGCGCGAGCGCGAGATCGGCCTAATGACCTTGCTAACAAAGTTATCGCCAATATTTTCCCACATCTGGGGAGCTTTGGTTTTATTAATGCGAAAGAGAATTGAGCCTTCAACTTGGATGTAACGATTGTCGCGGGTAGTGGTGCGAATAGGCACATCACCCAGGGCTTCTTTATTTTCTAGGTTAAAACCTTCGTGGACGGTGAATTCTAAAATTTGGGCGTTAAAAAGTTTGGCGACTTGCCAAAACGGTACTTTTAGGTGCAGGCCTGGCCCCCAGACTCGAGGAAGCACGCCGCGACCACGGTCGTAGACACAGGCGACGTGACCGGGGGGAACGGAGATAAAAAAACCGCCAACGACTTCATCGACAAAAAAGGAGACAACTAAACGATCAATTTCCATAGGACAGTGTTAAGTATACTGCTAATGGTAGGGTTGTTGCTAGGCAGCGGTGAATTATATCCTATAGTCATAAGAGACTCAAGGATATGGCGTACCTTAGCGCTCGGCGTTAGGGTAAGATATGGTTGGTATGGCAAAAGAACAGTTACACACACCACCAACGGCGATTCCTTCCAGAACAGCCGGCCGTTTATTGCCGGTACCGCGTTTGTCGACCTTAATTACCATTATCATCGTCCTTTTGCTCATTTACGCGTTTTTTTCCCGTTTAACCCTGCAGTTCTACGCCAGTGCCTTATTTTTGTTTTACTCACTTACCAAGAGCATGTGGGTGAGTGTGGTGTTGTTGGGAGTGTTTCAAACACTTTTAATGATTCCCTTTAGGATTACGAATTTAATAAAGTCAGCAAATATTAAGGAATTTAAAGAACATTTTGCCCAAATAAAGCAACGAGATGAGCAACGGATTGTTTTAAAGAAGAGCGTCGGCGGGGGGCGAAGAGTGGCACTCTACTACTTGGTAAATTTTTTTGTGTACTTAACCAGTTATGTGACGATGGGAAGGTTATTTTTAACCGACTTTTATACACAACCACTCGATCCATGGCTTCTATATGATTTTGTACCCTACCCGGATTACCCCATTCTTGACCGCTTCTTTAAGATTCCGTACGTCTGGTTTAATGAGACTTTAGATTTGGGAATGGGGTGGGTGTTTATTGTCTGGATGGTGGGGATTGGGTTGCAAGTACTCATATATGTGCTGCGGTCGGTGATGAAGTCGGTGGCGAAAAGGGTGCCTAGTGAAGGCCCGGGCAGTCAAGTAGTGGGAGTGGTGCGCCGGTATGCTACAGGGTATTTAATCGTATTCCTGGTTCTAAGCTATATTTTAATGCGAAATTTTCCCTGGGGATGGCAAGTACGGGTATTTAGCGGTGATGTGGCCCAACCAAACCGTCGTTTTAACACGATTACCGCCGTAGTCACCTTTGTAACGCTGGTGTGGATCAACATGCCAAAAATTAGAAAGAAAACAGAGCTCGCGCTAGAGGCGGGAATGGATGAGGCGGTGGTGCGGGTAACTGAGAATGAAATGTTTCGGGAAACTGTTAAAGTGTCGGCGTTGGTGGGTTTGGGAGCATATTTTATTACAAACCGAATACCGTCGGCATTTGAATTATCGATTTTTACTTTAGAAATGATTTCGCTTCTGTCACCGCTGACTTTAGATGCCCTTATCTTGTCTGGAATAAAGCAGAAAGAGAAACTACCTGCTGCGACACATGAGGATAATGGGCAAGGAGCTCCGCCCATACCGTCGGCTGAGGCCGATACTAAAGAAGGGGAAGAAAAAAAGTCGCCCTTGCAGATAGACAAAGAGGTTAAAGCAACTTTACCTTTGTCACCTGAAAAAGAGACCAACATTCTAAACTCGCCCCCACCGGAGACAGAAGAGCACACTACAGGGGAAGTAGAACCCACCGGAACATCACCGGTTACCTCACAGAAAGTGACGACTAATCCGATTACTGGCAAAAAAACCGTAGAAGGTGAAATTCAATTTTAGTTGATTAGTAGGTACCAGAGGGCAAGGGATTGAGTGAAGAGAATGCTTAAAATACTGGTAAAAAGACGCAGGCGAGGGGTAAGATAATTAAGACCCGCGGCAAGCCCTAGCACCATAATAGGTGTAAGACTTAAAAACATTCGACCGCCAAAGGACTGTCCTCCCCACCAACCACTCCAGCTGCCCAAGACAATGATTTGAAATAGTAAAAGAATGAGGCCGTACCGGGCTAGAAGGTTTTTTTGGCGCGATAAAAGAAATAATCCGGCGATTGCAGCAAGAAGTATGGGCGAGTAACTAAGCAAGCCATTATTGTGGCTGGCGAGGACGTTTAAGAAATTAGCCCGGGTGAGGTCGAACGATTCGCCTCCCAATAGATAGGGGCTTGTTATCGTTCCGTACAAGTGCTGCCAGACCAGTAATTGCGGTAAAAAACCGATAACGACGCCGCTGATATAAGTAATGGCTTTACTCAATTTTCCGATTAATCGAGGTGAGTTGGAGGCAGCCCACCACAACAACGGAATGATAAAAATAAGGTCGTGGGTGCGGACCATTCCGAGTATTCCAGTTAGAAGCCCTAACACGAAAGCGGTTGAGTTGGGGAGATTGGATTTGGAAATAGATCGTTGCCAAATGAAAATGAGTACGGATGCAATGAATATTGATGGCAGGTGGGAATTGATAGGATCAATGGCATAGTAGTAAAAAACATGGGTGCCTATAGCACTGGCAAGAATCGTTAGGACAGCGAGTTTTTGAGAGAAATAATCAAGTAACATTTTATAGGTAAGCCGTAGCGAGAGAGTGCCGTAGAGGACCGAAAGTAACCCGACTGAATATCTATAGACATGACCGTACCCGCTGATACTAATGGGCAAACCTAAGAAGTGACCAGTAAGGCTCGCAGAATGTGCCAATAGGTAGGCTGGAGACCATAATAAAGGCGGGCCAATGGAGTATTTGTTGCCGACTTTGCCGATAGGAGTGGGTTTAAAGTCAAAGTAGAAGGGATCTACCAAGCGTTCGTTACTAAAATCGAGGTCTTGGTCTATGACAGCAGAGCGAAGGTACACATAGTAGTAGCGGCCATCACCCCAGACGGCATTGCCTACAATAAGGTAGTGCAAAGTAAAAATTAGGCTGGCAAACAGGTGGAGGGCGAGAAAAAGCCAGCGGGAATTGACACTGAGGATTCTAGTAAACATGTTACGGGTGATCAACTAGTTTCTGGAGAATTTGGGTGGATGAGTAGTCGGGATTGAAATGGTGAACTATAGCGAACTTGATTCCAAGCTGCTCGCAAATTTTTTGTTTGTTATCACTATAGCTTGAATTAGAGGAGACAGCATAAATATCCGGAGACACATGCCGCATAAAGTTAATCCAGGCTTCTTGGGTATGGAATTTTTGGGGAAGGATGATAACTTTATCAACACACTTAAGCGCCTCGAGCTGTTCTTGGCGCACAGCTTGATTATTTATGGGGCGTTCGTGACCTTTAATGTGTTTAACCCGCACGTCGGATTCAATGGCGACAATGAGCTGGTCACCTTGGGCTTTGGCTTTTTGTAAGAATCGGATGTGTTCGATGTGGAGTAGGTCAAAGACACCGGTGACTAAAACGGTGGTAAGGGTGGTTGAGGGTTTTTTGTTTGAAATCACGGTCTTATTGTAGCTTATACTACTGAGTATGCTGCAATATTACTGGCGGGAATCAATTGACCAAAAAGTGGTGAAGGTTAAGGACAAAAGACCTGGTTCGATCGGGGTGGTGGAGCAGGCTACCGACGATGATGTGGCGCGAATTGCCGTCGATGTTGGTCTGGAAAAGAGCGATTTGGTTGATATTTTTGACGCCCAAGAAATACCCCGGTTAGAGCTGGAAAACGGTACGGTCTTACTTTTTATTCGAACTCCATTGCCTTTAGACAATAAGGGCATGCTCGAGACCCAGCTGTATATGCTGATCTACCATAATAAATACTTATATGTAGTAACGAGCGGTTCGGCGGTACATTTTCAGGAGGTTTTAGCGGGTTTAAAGACGGTGACGACAGAATCGACTGAAATATTGCTTGAATTCCTGTTGTCGGTGTCTAAACGATATACCCAATATATTAATGCGATTGCGAAAAAAATGGAACAGACCCGCACTGAATTAAAGGGAGTACGTACGGCCCACATTGAAGACTTGATTAATTTTGAAGTGATATTAAATGAATATATCGCCGTACTCTCGCCGATGCGACAGTTGTGCGAAGCTCTGGTGAATCACTCTAAAATGGCTTGGCGTGAGGAGGATAAGGATTTGTTAGAAGACCTTTCCAACAGCATGACCCAATCAGAGCGCGTGTGTTTAGTTAATCTTAAAAAGAGTTCTACCCTGCGAGACTCATATCAAATAATTTTTACAAACAGACTGAATCATACGTTAAAACTACTCACATCGGTGACGATTATTTTAACGATTCCGACTATGTTATCGAGTTTATTTGGTATGAATGTAAGCTTACCACTAGCCCACCATCCACTGGCTTTTTGGTTGGTGTTAGTGTCTATTAGCATTATATCGGGACTAGCGGCTTATATTTTTAAGCGGAATAATTGGTTATAGAAATTATGTGTTTAGCAGTACCCAGGAAAGTTGAAAAAGTAAACGGGAAGCGGGCGTTGATGCAGGATGGTCGGGAAGTAGATTTAACTCTGGTGGGCAAGGTAAAAAAAGGTGATATGCTGATTGTGAGTGCGAACATGGCGGTTGATAAGTTATCGCCAAAGGCTACCCGCCTGATGAAAAAGGTTATGGGAGTAAAGTAACAGCCCCCTTTGATTATATAAGAAGAACTAAAGGATACATTAACTATGACTCAACTCACTAAAGGCTACTTGTTTGCATTTAGCGCGATGTCGATATCGGGTTTGGCCGTATTTAGTAATAGTTTAGTCGTTAAAGGCATTGATCCGATCGTGCATACCACCATTAAAAATGGTTTTGCCGGATTTTTAGTGATGGCAACCCTGCTTTTAGGAAGACAGTTGCCCGATCTTAAAACGCACTTAAAAACAAGCTGGCCTAAGTTATTGGTGATATCGATAATTGGCGGCAGCGTTCCCTTTGCCCTATTTTTTACCGGACTTAAAGGAATTACTGCACCCGAAGGGCAACTGATAAATAAAACTTTGGTAATTTGGGCGTCTTTGTTAGCGGTACCACTGTTAAAGGAAAAATTGACAAATAAAATGGTGGCTGGGGTATCACTGGTTTACGGCAGCAGTTTACTGGCTGGGGGGTGGAGAGCGAGTAATTTGGTTGAAGGACACTGGATGGTGCTTTTAGCAACAGTAATGTGGGCAACTGAAGCCGTGCTGATTAGAAAATGGCTTAAGGATGTGCCGGTGAACGTGTTGCTGACAGCGAGGATGGGAGTTGGCTCGATTTGGTTAACGGCACTACTTTTGACTACCAACAAAGCACCCTTGGTGGCAGCACTGAGTGTTCAACAGTGGGGTTTGTTGCTCTTGGTGGGAGGAATATTATTTGGCTACGTGATGACATGGTACCGGGCGTTTAAATACTTGCCAGTAACAGTGGTGTCGAGCGTGATGGCTGGGGCGGTGGTGATTACCACACTAATGGACGCGGTGTTTATGGGCAAGCAGTTGAGTAGTCAGTTTGCAGTTACCAGCATTTTGCTTTTGAGCGGGATATATTGGGTTAGCATGGGGTTAATAGACTTATGGCGAGGAAAAAATCTAAAAGGGCTGAAGCAGACCTACGCTTAGCTAGAGCAGGCTGCAAGGTTTTAAAGTGGTTATTGGTAACGTGCGTAATTTTATTGGTATGGCTGGCGCTTGATGATATTACGACGGGATATGAACCTGATTTTAAACAAGAGTATTCAGTGGTATTGGCGGGGATAATTTTGATTCCAATGCTGCTTTATTGGAAGCCGGGCCGAAAGGTGAAGTAAGTTTGCATTTTTACGACTGTTTGACTAGTGTACGGGTATGAAACGTTTTGATGCCAGTGGCGCACTGTTGTGCGCGCGGTATGCGTTTGCTCCCAATTTTTACCATTACTGCGGACCGGAAACAAACGGAGAGTTGGGCGATAAGGTGAGCGAGTCGGTAGTGGATGCGGGTGTGGTAGAAAACTTGGCCAAGTTTGAAACGCTCTCTCCCTACCTACTGGCCATTGCTCACGCCCATGGATTAAAAGACCCGTTTGATAAGAGGGTAGTGGAGGCATACTGGGTGGGGAATGAGCTATTAGAAAGTATTGATGAAAAACACACTGCTTTAACATTTATCGACTATCAGCATTTACCAAAGCGGTTAAGCCCTAAAGAAATGAAGTGGTTGATGCCAAAAATTGATAAGCGGGCGAGGCTCCACCACAGCTTTCATGTGTTTAATGTGTTTACCCGAACCGGGCACGCAACGGTACCACACACGGTGGAGACGATGGATGAGTGCAGGATTAGCTGGGGAGAAATTATAAATTCGAAATTCGAAATTCTAAATTCTAAACAAATTAAAAATACAAAAGTCAAAATGAAATCACAAAAATTGATTTACAAAAATGGAAAGTTAGAACTGGTGCCCTCAGAAAGGGAAGTAACTATAGCCAGCGAGTCGTTAGGACGACGGTTAAAGACGGGTGTGATGCTAAGTTCGCACTGGGGATTTGGGTGTGATGTGTTAAGTGATATACAAGTAAAATATTTACACCACTATACAAATTACCATCTAAGGCTGGCGAACGAAACGTTATGAAGAAGTGGCGGTTAATAAAATCAAATTACCTGCTTGATAACAAGTGGCTTAAGGTGAGGCAAGATGAAGTGGAGTTATCGAACGGGATCGTAATCCCCGATTATTTTGTGGTCGAGTCTCACAGGGTTGTGATGTTGGTGGTGGAAAAGGCAGGAAAGCTGTTGTTTGTAAGACAATATAAACATGGTGTAGGAGAAATATTGCTTGAGTTTCCGGCAGGCTACGTGGAACCCAACGAAGAATTAGTTGTCGCGGCAGCACGCGAGCTTAAAGAAGAAACAGGCCAACAAGCAAGTGGTTTTGAGTACTTAGGAAAGTTGGGAGATATGGTGACCAGGACTAACGAGGTGGTACACGTGTACGCGGCGCGAGGAATACAAAATACGGGCCAAAAACTTGATTTTTCTGAGGAAATTGAGTTGCTGTGGTTGCCGATTGAAGAAGTGGTGAAGGCGATCAAAGAGGGAAGACTATGGACAAGTTCATCGATAGCGGCGTTCACGCTGTGGAAATTGCGCAATGTCACATAAAAGGGCGGTAAGTGTGTTTGGGAATCCAAATGAGCCAGGAGATAGTTTGGCGGTACGATTGGTGCCTAGGCTGCAAAAACGATTCCCTGAGATTGAATTTAGGATAGAAGACCCGACGGAAAACTTGGAACCTCACGGTGATCCGTGGGTGATAGTGGACGTGGCGATGGGTGTTGACGAGGTAGCGGTGATTGAGGATTTGAATCAATTGGAATACGTTAAAGGCCAATCGGTGCACGACTTTGACGTGTATATGGAGCTGAGACTAAAAGAAAAATTGGGGGAATTGCCCGCGGTGCGTTTGGTCCTAATTCCCAGTACGTGGGAAGAAAAAAAGCTCACCGCAGTGGCGCCTTTATTGAAGAGTTTACTCGTTGATTTAGCGTAATTCGAAGGTGACCGTAACGGTTTTTGAAACGGTTTGGGAGCCGGGTTCGATGGGGGCACCGCCGCCCCCGCCCATTTCCATACGGGCATTGTAAAAAGGTTGGGCGCCACTGACGACACCTTCTTGGACGTTTAAGATATCGCCCAATTTTTTATTGCTGCCAGCGGCGATAGCCTGGGCTTTTTCGCGGGCGTTTTGAATGGCTTGTTCCAGCAAACCTACTTGCGCGTCTTGGGTATCATCAAGGGCAAAGTTGGGGCCATAGACGTTGGTAGCACCGGAGCCGCTTAAAAGGTCGGCCAGTTCGGAAGCGCGGTTGACATCGCGCAACGTGACTAAGACGTCGTTGCTGACCCGCCACTGCCCGGCTTGGGTACGCTGCCTACCATCAATGGTAATTGGCTCTTCCATTTGATAAATAGAGAGGTTTTGGGTTTTAATATCGCTTTCAGGAATGCCAAAGTCTTTAACAGCCTGGATAAGGGCGGTGACTTTGTCGTTAACATTTTTAACGGCGGTGTCTCGGTTATCGTTAATTTCGCTCACTCCGGCGGTGAAGCTGGCGATTTGGCTATCGGTTTGGGTTTGGGCTTCGCCCGACACAGTGATGCTGGATGCCGGAAGGAGTTCGATTTTGCCCCACTTAACCATGTGCCACGGGAGGGCAAACGCCGCCCCAAGCAACAATGCGAGGATGACAATGACGGATGTGTACTTAGACATAAACCTCCAAACAGATTAATTGGCTTCTACAATTTACTCCGAAACAGTAGGGGCTGCAATCGATGTTCCTAAAGTTTGGGGATGGTTACGGTACTGGTCCCCCAATTATAGGGGATTAATATTGTGCGAATTTTTTGTGTTCTCTCAATTACTATTTATGAGCTTGGTTGATCCACTTTACTTTTAAAAAGTGGGAAGCGCAGGACATGCAGGGGTCGTAGGCGCGGATGAGCTTTTCGCACTCGTGTTCGAGTTGATCTTGGTTTAGATCGATGTTTTGTTCGATCAGGGTTTTGAGGTCGTTTTCAATGTTAATTTGATTTTGGCCGGTGGGGACAATGACTTCGTAGCGGTCGATAATACCACTAACAACGTGGGCGGAGTGGTAGAGGGTGCCGCGGGGGGCTTCGATGAGGCCAATGCCGTCGCCAGTGGTTTTGGCCGGTGAAACGGGTGATTCGGGGGTGAATTGCGTATTGGTTAATAACTCATGGGCATAATCAATGCTGTCAACTATTTCAATGGCTTGGGCGAGATTATTGTCGTAGACGTTGGTAGAGGGGAAGCGGGCGAGGATTTCTTTAAGCGATTCTTTAGTGTTGGCATGCAGTTGGTCGGCATTAAGGTTGAGACGGGCTAAAGCACCGACCATAAAGTCGTGGCCTTCGAATTGGTACCCAGAAGCATGGGAATAAGGAATGGAGATATGTTGGAGGTGTTCACGGTAGTGAGTGTCGGGAAAAGTACGACCGTCGTGGGTTTTGATGGTATGTGATTGGATGTAATCGTAGTGGTCTTTACCGCGCAAGCTCACGAAGCGGTTGTTGCGCTCGAGTTTAAAGTTTACCTTAGCAAAGAGGTTGACTAGTTCGACGGCAATAGGGCGAACGGCGAGTAATTTTTGGGAAATGGCAGGAATTTTGCTGGTGTCTAAAGGCCGGGTGAAGCCGCCCACCAAAAGATCGGGGGCGTGGACGCTACGGCCGCCGGCTAAAATGGAAAGATCATTGCCGGCGCTTTTGAGTTTGAACAAGGCCTCAAGCATTGAGCGCTGAGTCGGGTCATTCTCGTCAAAATCGAGGATGGAGTCGACGTTATACAGGTCGGGCAGCACAAAGACAATGAGGTGAAGGGCGTGGTCGCGAATATACATGCCGGCATTAACCAGTTCGCGCCGAGCAATGGTTTGGGGAGTAACGGTAATGCCCTGGGCTTGCTCGACAGCTTTTAATGAGGCTAAGATGTGAGCATTACTGCAGGTGCCGCAAATACGAGCCAGGAGGGAAGGGGCAGCGATAGCCGGCTTTTTTTCAACGGCTTTGGTATAAAAGCGCTTAAAGTCGGTGATGGCAAACTGGCACTTTAAAACGCGTCTGCCCGCGACTTCGACGGTTAACGAGGCGTGGCCTTCGATTTTCCTTATCTGCTGGAGTGAAAAA
>CAYXRB010000022.1:15954-17740 GCA_964467565.1 uncultured Pseudomonadales bacterium
CAGTTACATGTTACAAGTAACAAGATACATGTTTATTGCCTGATTTCTTGTCCCTTGTGACTTGTTCCTTGTCACTTATTTGCTATTGGTTCGTGGTTGAATTCAACTAGTAAGGCATTAACGGCGGCCATAAATTTATCTAAGTCCATAGGGCAACCGGGGACCTGGGCGTCGACGGGGATAATATCGGTGAGTTTTTGGACGTTGTCGGAGAAATTGAATTTTTCCAGCAAGTGACCGATTTCGGCTTTTTGATCCGCATCAAAATTGTTACGGTGAGCGCTGGGCATGCCGGTACAGGCACACGAGCCGATGGCAACAACTTTTTTGGCGCGGGCACGAATTTTTTTCATACCTTGAGTGTGCTCGGGACTATTACTGGCACCTTCGATAAAAGCAATGTCAACAGGCGAGGTGAGGTCGCGTTTCGAGGAAAAAACGGACGCGTCGATTATGTTGAAGTGTTTTTTAAATTCGAAAAAGTAGTCGTTTAAGACTTCGGCGAACATAATAGTGCTGTCTTCACAGCAGGCAAACGAGTACCAGGCAACGGTGAGTTTGGTAGGACTATCAGACATATGTACTAAGGATACTCTAGTAAAGAGTTTTAAGGCAATGGGTGGTGAAGTACGATAGAATAGCTTTTTACACTCTGATTATGGAAAGGCTTGTATATGCTGCGAGATCAAATTTATGAAGACGTAAAAAAAGCAATGAAAGTAAGAGATGCAGAAAAATTGGACGTGATCCGGTTTGTGTGGAGTGAAATTAAACGTATTGAGATTGACGCCAAACACGAACTGACCGATGAAGAGGTAATTGATTTGTTGCGAAAAGAAATTAAGCGACGCAAGGAAGCGATTGCACAGATTAAAAGCGGCGGCAGAGATGAACTAGCCGCCCATGAACAGAAACAATTGGATTACATTGAGGCGTATGTGCCACAACTTATGGGCGAGGATGAAATCGCTATGGAAGTAGACGCAGTGATAGCCGGTGGAGAAAGAGAGTTTGGTACAGTCATGGGATTGGTGATGGGAAAATTAAAAGGTAAGGCCGACGGAAAAATGGTGCAAGAAGTGGTGAAGAAAAAAATTGTTCAATAGATTAGTTTTGGTTCAATTTAGTTAAACGATGTGTTCAGTTTAAATATTTAAACTGAACGCTATTGTTGCATAAAATGCGCTTGACGATTTTTTAGCGGTTTTGCTATGGTAAAGGAGATGAACCAACTTGCCTCGGCGTTTGATGTTTCGCCAGAATTATTTAAAAAAGTGCTTATCTCGCTGCCCATCATTGCATTACTGGCTTGGTTAAAAGTAATGGGGGTATAAACCCACTGCCGGATTGTGTTAACTATTGGGTATTGAGTGGGAATGGCTTTTTGTGACTAATTGGCGTTTATTTTGGCCAAACGCGCTCACCGGTCTCGGTATCAATGACTTCGATGGCGAGTGTGGGGCAGGATTGAGCGGCTAATAAGAGGTTTTCATCGGTTTCTTCACCAATAGTTGAGATGACTTCGGCGATTTGCTTGTCATTTAGCTTAAAGGCTTTGGGTGCCACTGCCACGCAAGACGCGGCGCCAATACACTTGTCGCCTATTACCCGAACTTTGTACTTACCCGACCCCGTACCTTCACTGTCGTCGGCTGCCAAGGCTGTCGAGGATGCTGGAACGGGCGCCGCAGTAGTAGTAGACGAGGCTGCATCGGGGGTGGTGGGTGGGGTTTGAGGGGTACTCGATTCTGTGGGGTTAGTTGGAGGGGTAGGGGTTTGGGCTGGG
>CAYXRB010000023.1:0-5970 GCA_964467565.1 uncultured Pseudomonadales bacterium
GAATGTTCTTCGGCGATGTTGCGAATTAGTTCTTGGATGATAACGGTTTTACCTACACCGGCACCGCCAAAAGCACCAACCTTACCACCACGGGCAAACGGGCAAATTAGATCGATAACCTTGATTCCGGTTTCGAGCATTTGGGCTTGAGTTTCTTGGTCGGTGAGTTCGGGAGCTTCTTTGTGTATGGGTGAAAACTGCTTGGCTTTGACCGGGCCTTTGCCGTCGATGGGTTCTCCGACAACGTTAAACATGCGACCTAAGGTAGCTTCACCAATGGGTACGGAGATAGGTTGCCCATCGGTGGTGACTTCTAAACCGCGGCTTAAACCATCGGTGGTCCCGAGAGCAATGGAGCGGACGATATTGTCACCCAGGTGCTGCTGCACCTCTAAAACAAGCGTACCCGTGTCGCGTGGTAATTTAAGGGCAGATAAAAGAGGCGGGAGGTCTGTGGGAAAGTAAACATCGACGACGGGGCCGATAATTTGTTTAATGGTGCCGGTAAGTTGCATATTTAATCCTAAATAATCTAAATTCTAAAAAATAAAAAATTGTAATGATACTTAATTCTAAATTTCATTTTAAATAATTTAGTGCATGAGGATGGAGGCAGCGGTGGTGTTTTCGATAAGTTCGGCAGTAATTTTTGCTTGACGCTGTTTATTGTACTGTAAGGTCAAATCGCCAATGATTTCGGAGGCGTTATCGGAGGCGTTTTTCATGGCGACCATGCGAGCGGAATGTTCTGAAGCCTTGGCTTCGAGGAGGGTATGAAAGATAATTTGCTCAACGTAATACGGGAGGAGCCAATCCAGAATTTCAGTCGCACCCGGCTCAAATAGATAATCACGGCTTTGTGCCCGGCCAACGTCCATGACAGCTTCGGGATCGGCAAATAAATTTGACCAGTCTTTGGGGAGTGGTAACAAAGGCACCACGCGAAAACGTTGGACTAACGTGCTGACAAAGTCCATATGGACCAAGTTTACCGAGCGAAACTCTTGGTTTAAAAAGCCATCGAGAATCATTTTAGATAACGGTTGGGAATCGGCAAAGGATAACGGATCGGGCAGGTTGCTGAATTCGGCGTGCAGCTCAAAATTATTGGTAAAAACAAAACGACGGGCTTTTAACCCCACAATGATAAATTTAACGCCGGTGGTGTCGACTTGATCTAAATAGGCCGAAAGACCGCGGAAAAGATTACTGTTTAAACTTCCGGCTAAAGATTTGTCGGTGCTGAGTAGAATATAGAGGTCGTTACCTTGATCATGATTTTGCAGGAGCGGGTGAGCGGTGGAATCGATCATAGCGGCAATGGTAAAGAGAGTTTTTTGCAGTGACTGAGAATAGGGCCTGGTAGATAGAGCTTGGCTTTGGGCACGTCGCATTTTACTGGCAGAAACCATCTCCATGGCTTTGGTGATTTGCCGAATATTTTTGGCAGTACCGATGCGTCGCTTTAAGACTTGAATGGTGGCCATAATTAAGGGACAGGTACTAAGGAATAAGGATTAAGGAATAATGAGCGTTGATTAAAGTCATAGGCCTCTACTCTTGAGCCTCTTGCGATACAACCATTAGGTCTTCGTGGAGGCCTTGGAAGGTTTCGATGGCGTTTTTTAATTGTTTTTCAATGTCATCGGTGAGTTTTTTTTCTTTTTCGATTAACGCCAGGGTCTTTTTATGTTTGGTACGCAGGTACTCCATGAATAAATTTTGCCATTCTTTAACAGATTCAATTTTAATGGTATCTAGATACCCTTGGGATACAGTCCAGAACAGGGCAATTTGCTCTTCTACCGGGACCGGACTTTCCCAGCCTTGTTTTAAGATTTCGGTAATGCGTTGACCGCGTTCCAACTTTGCTTTGGTTTTGGGATCAAGATCAGAACTAAATTGGGCGAAGGCTGCGAGTTCTCGAAATTGGGCCATGTCAATTTTTAGAGTGCCGACAACTTGCTTGATGGCTTTGAGTTGTGCGGCGCCACCAACGCGGGACACAGATAGACCGATATCAATAGCCGGACGTTGTCCGGCAAGGAACATGCTGGTGTCTAAGAAAATTTGTCCGTCGGTAATGGATATAACGTTTGTCGGGATGTACGCCGATAAGTCACCTGCTTGGGTTTCGATGATGGGAAGAGCTGTGAGCGACCCCCCTTTATTAGCCGCCGAAAACTTAACCGCCCGTTCTAACAGACGAGAGTGGAGATAAAAGATATCACCAGGATACGCTTCACGGCCGGAGGGGCGACGTAACAGCAGAGAAACTTCTCGATACGCCCAAGCATGTTTGGATAAGTCATCGTAAATGATAAGCACGTCTTTACCAGCCTGGGCAAAGTATTCGCCCAAGGCGCACCCAGCATAGGGAGCCAAATATTGGAGCGAAGCCGGTTCGGAAGCGGAAGCCGAGACAATGATGGTGTGTTTGAGCGCGTCGTGTTTTTCGAGCACTCCCATAGTTTGAGCGACGAATGAGCTTTTTTGACCAATGGCAACATAGATACAAATGACGTCACCTTGAGTCTGGTTGATAATGGTTGTTAAGGCAATTGATGATTTACCGGTGGAACGATCGCCAATTATTAATTGACGCTGTCCCCGACCGATGGGAATCATGCTGTCGATGGCGAGCACCCCGGTTTGCAGCGGAGTGTTGACTGCTTCACGTTCGATGACGGAAGGAGCGATTCGTTCTAGGGGCATGTTGGTTTTGGCCTTGGGAGCCGGACGGCCATCGAGCGGATCACCTAAGGGATTGACCACACGCCCAATAAAATCTTCGGAGGCGGGAATGGAAAGGAGCAAGCCGGTGGAGCGGACTGTGTCGCCTTGCTTGAGGTCTTTATCATTACCCAGTACAATGGCGCCAATCGAGTCTACGTTTAAATTTAAAACGACACCGCGGATGCCATGGGGAAACTGTAAGATTTCACCCATTACCGCTTTGTTTAAACCTTGTATAAGCGCAATACCATCTCCCACCTGGATGATTTCACCCACCGCCTCTACCCTGACTTTTGGTTTAAAACTGTCAATTTCTAGCTCAAGGTTTTTGATGATGTCTGTGTTTTGATTCATACTAGTTTTTTTTATACCTTACTTTCTTGACTGTACGGGCATGACTAATTGATCGACTTGGGAAGCAATGGTTTGGTCAATGACCAGATCGGCGATTTTTATTTTTATACCCCCGATAAGGTTAGGATTAGTACGATTCACCATTTCAATTCGATCACGTTTCAATTGGGTTTTAAGCCATGACTGGACCGTTTCGAGTTGCTTGGGACTTAATGGAATTACGGATTCAATAATTGCAGTGTTAGGATCGGTTTGGGGCTTGGCTACCTTTAAGGCTTGTTGGGCTATTTGAGGCAGTAAACCAAGGCTATTGTTGCGCGACAAGTAACTAATGACCCCTTTAGTAACCTGATTGGCGGTTAATGGAGCACTTTGATCGCTTTTATGATTAGTCGAGGGTGCTTGGCTCATACTATGATTAATTGACGCTAATTTTCTTTAAAGCTTTGACTTGAGCATCCAGAATTTCGGCTTGGGCTTGACTAGTTAAAGTGTCCTTTAAGACTGCCTTGGAAACCTTTAAAACAAGCGATGCAGTGCGATCGATTAGGGCCTTTTCTTGAGCATCAAGACGAGCTTTAAACGATGCTTCTTCTTTGCTGATTAATCGGGCGGCGTCTTCTCGTGCTTTTTCGATAAGTTCTGCCGTAGTTTTTTGGGCATCTTTTTTGGCAGCATCTAGGATTTTTGACGCCTCAATTTCGGCTTGTTTTAAAACCTGTTTTTTAGTTTGTTCAAGTTGTTCTTGCTGATCAATGTTTTTTTGAGCTGCAGTGAGCCCGGCACTAATTTTATCGGCACGCTGCTCTAAGATTTTAAGGATGGGTTTGTAGAGAAACTTGGTCAGCACAAACAAAAGAATGCCAAAATTAATAGCCTGCAACAGGATTTGATCTAGTCTTATTTCCATACGATTTCACCTTCCTTTAGAGTGAAGTTATTAGGTGAACTGTAAGATTAAGGCCACAACTAATGAATAAATAGCGATAGCTTCGGCAAACGCCACACCAAGGATGAGGTTGGTTTGGATTTTACCGGCAGCTTCCGGATTGCGACCAATTGCTTCCATAGCTTTGGACACAATCATACCGATGGCCATAGCAGGCACGGCACCGCCTAAAGCGATGGTTAGGCCTACAACTAAGCTTTCGTTCATAGACTTTGTCTCCTTTGAGACTATTTAATAAATAATTAATGCTCTTGGGCGTGGCTAGCGGTGGCCGTGCTTAAGAACACAAGGGTTAATAATGAGAACACCAACGCTTGGATAAAGCCAACGAAAATTTCTAGGCCGAGGAAAGGAATGGGAAGGGCTAAGGGAATGAGGAAGGCGATAACAGTAAGGAGAACTTCGCCGGCGAAAATATTACCGAATAAACGGAAGGCGAACGAGATGATGCGGGAGATTTCGGACATAATTTCGAGGAGGCCAACAATAAAGTAAATGGGACTGCGTAAATCGATATACTTTTTAAAATAGCCGAGATTGAGGAACTTAACCCCGATTATTTGAACGGTGATGATAGAAAAAAGGGCCAGAGCGAGGGTGGTGTTAATATCGGCGGTGGGCGCTCGAAAATATGGAACAAAAGTACTGTGTTCTTCACCGGCTTCTTTTTGCTCGACTGCAACCGAAGTATCGGTGGGAGATTCGTCATGGCCATCGGGACTTGGGACTACATCTTGGCTTTGTGTGACTTGAGCAGTGCCATGTTGGTCTATAATTTCATCAAATTCAGATCCGGGAGTTGTAGCAGATTCTGGTGATGTATTGCTGGGTGATTCCTCATGGGCCGCTTCGGCTTGGTGCATATACCCAACAGTGCCTACACCCGGCAATAGGCCGGACCAGTTAGAGAACATAATAAAGAGAAAGAAGGAGGCAATAAACGGGAAAAAAATTCGGGCTTTGTGATGAGAGCCCGAGATTGAATGGGTAAGGTTGTAGAGTGATTCGATAATAAATTCGAATAACGACTGCAGTTTGGTGGGTTTATCTTGAAAGGAGCGCTTTCCAAAAGCTAGGTGATAACCGACGGCAACGGTGATCAGAAAGGCAGTGACAATCCAGGTGGTAAGAATGGAGTTGGTGATAACAAAATTACCCAGTGTGAAGACCGGTTCTGCAGAGATGGAGATATGCAACTGCGATGCCATGATTACGATAGTTGGTTAAAGAATATGCAACCATGGTGAATTTTAACCCATGTTACATCTGGTTGTCTAGAGGGGAGAATGCGGGGTGAGGTAGTACGAGTATCACGAGTAGTATTAGTAGATCAAGAAAGGACTCCTTACATTTTTTCGGGGGCAGGGATGCCCAAGAGATAGAGACCGTTTTTGAGCACCTGAGCTGTGGCTGCCGTAATCGCAAGACGTAGTTGCCTAATTACGGGATCGATTGGATGGGTGCGTGAGCCCAGGATTGAGTGGGAGGAATAAAAAGTATTGAAGGCGCCCGCAAGGTCATATAAATAAGTGCATAGCTGATGCGGGGCATGATTGATGGCAGTAGAATTGACTACTTCGGGGAATCGCTGAAACGACCGAAGGATGGCAATTTCTTGAGGATTTAATTTAATTGGAAAAGGCAAATCAGTATTTAAGTTATCGGTTTTGGCCAGCACAGAACAAGCGCGGGCATGGGTGTACTGGAGATAGGGACCGGAATTGCCGTTAAATGAAATGGCATCGTTTAAATTGAAAACTATATCACTACCGATATTGCTTTTTAGGAAAGCGTACTTAATGGCAGCGATTCCGATTTGATCGGCAATATCCTCTTTGTGTTTTAGATCTGGATTATTTTGGTTGATAATTTTAAGCGCTTCATCTTTGGCTTGGTCTAGCAAGGTATCACCGGTAATAACCGTGCCGGTG
>CAYXRB010000023.1:5997-16603 GCA_964467565.1 uncultured Pseudomonadales bacterium
TTCCATGGGGAAGGCGAACCATGCCATGACCTATATGGTAGGTGACTGACCCAAGGGTGGGATTGATAGATTTAAGGGCTTGGAGTAAGACTTTAAAGTACTCGTTAACTTCGTTGCCGGTGACGATGACAGATTTGTTATAGTTAAAATCTTGATATTTTTTGGGAGCAAGGCCGAGTTCCTTGGCTTCGTAAGTGGGTAAGCCGAGCGAGTTGATAAATACCCGTGTATGCAAAGCATACTTTTCACCTTCAAAGACAATGGCACCTTTTGATTCTTTAAAAATACCCTGATTTAGGCCTTCTTTAACCAACGAATAACCGATTTCGGCTACTAGGCTTTCTGGATAATACCCATCAAACTTAGTTCCAACCCGTTTGTAAATTGTTTCAAAATATTCCAGACTCCATGATCGCCCAGTTTCATAAATTTGGGCAACATGATTTAGGTTATACGGTATAGGTTTGGTAAATTTGGCGTAATCAATTATCGGTTCCCAACCATGGTTTTTTTGATGCATTTTTTGAGCAACGACGTAGAGATTAGTGTTGAGCGCTTCGATTTCAGCCTTGATTTGCGGGTTTGCCTTGAATTCTTTGGCTCCTAACGCATAGGCTTGACCGAGTATTTTTTGCCGCTGGTTAATTGATTGTTGATTTAGAGCTAATAGGTTGACGCTTTGCGTTTGTTGCATTTTAAGCAGCGCCCACACGGCCTTGGCAACGTGAATACCAATATCCCCAAAGTAGTCAGCCCTCCAGACACTAGCCCCCAAGGCTTCGTATAAGCGTGAAAGTGATTCGCCAACGGCATTACTATATAAATGACCGATATGAAATTCTTTAAACGGATTGGGGTCGGTGTATTCGACGGCAACTTTTTGACCTTTTAGGACCGGTGAGTGACCGTACAGGTCTTTAACAGTTAAGACATTTTTTAAATTTTCGAATAGATACTGAGGGGTGAGGGTGAAATTGATAAAACCGGGACCGGCAACCTCGACTGCATCGAGAATTTCGAATTTCGAATTTTGAATTTCGAATTTTTCCACTATAGCTTGTGCAAGGTCACGGGGCGATTTGTAATCGCCTCCCCTCCCCCGCTTTTGTAACTGAGGGTATAAAACCAAGGCTACGTTAGAAGAGTAATCACCATGAGAAGGTTCAGCTGGCCGCTCAAGGGCAACTTGATTAACTTTAAGGTCAAGTAGCTCAATCGCTTTGCTGAGTGCTTGTTTAATGGCTTGGTCCATAGGGTTATTATCTTTTACTTGATTGGTTATCTCAAGGTAGCAAAAAACCCGCTTCTTTGGGAGAAACGGGTTTTTGTAATTATGGTAGAGAGATTATTCTTCGACTATGAGGGTGCCCACCATGCCATTAGCACGGTGTTGACCGACGGAGCAGTAGAATTCAAACTCACCGACGGTATCGGCGGTAAATTCCACCGATCCAGATTCCCCGGCTTCGTATATTTCGGAAGCGACGTTAAGCTCGTCAATTTTAAAGTCGTGCATCATATCGACGCTATTGATGGTGACTCTGACCATATCACCCTTTTTTACCCGTATGACATTGGGTTCATAATAAAAACTGCCGGCTTCGAGGGTAAATTCTTTAACCGTCGCATCTGTTGAGGTCATTTCCTGGTTGGGGTCAAGGGTGGGTTCAAGGTCAGAATTGAGGTCTTGTGTGTTCATGACATCAGTTCCGGGTTGGGCTTCTTGAATGGTGTCGGTGCCTGGGGACTCTACCACTGAACGGCTATTTACATAGTAAAAAACACCGGCGGCGAGAATGACCACCACGCCGATTAAGAGAATAACCATAGTGTTGCCACTTTGAGAACGCGACATACAGGCTCCTTATTTAAATAGAGAATGACGATGGGATTAAAACTACCATAAAAATAATAGAAATCCAAGTATTGTAAGAATGTCCATACACCATTGGAGAATTAAACATGTTACTAATATATTTAAATAAAGGAGGGTTATGTTGAATTTAAATTCGGTAATGATAGGGAGTGAAGACCCAAAAGCCATGGCAGAATTTTATGAAAAAGTGTTAGAAAAGAAGCCGGATATGGACGAAGGTGATTGGTATGGTTTTAGTGCGGGGAATTGTTATTTAACCATTGGCTTGCACGATAAAGTAAAAGGGAATAACAAGAACCCAGAACAAATACTACTTAACTTTGAAACGAGCGAGGTTGAAAAAGAGTTTGAAAGAATTCGGGGCTTGGGGGCACTGGTGATCGCTAAGCCCTATACCATTGGAGAGGGTGAAAATATGTTTGGACCGATAGCCACTTTTGCCGATCCTGAGGGCAATTACTTTCAACTAATGTCAGTGTGGGATGAGTAAGTGGATTAAGTTGATTTCGCGACTTAAGTTAACCAAGGGTTGGTAGCCCGCGGAGCTTCATTTCTTAAAACATTCTCACATAATCTTAATCATTGTTTAGATTTAATTTGGGATACTAGCTAAGTTGTCCAGGGTATATTACGACACTTTTATTACCTGGGAATTTAAACCGAAGCGAAAGGATGAAATGAGCTCTACAGGACTTAAGATATTTAGTGAAACGGTGCAACAAAGCAACCTACTGTTAAAAGACATCGAAGAGAAGTTGGGTTGGGAAGACAGAAGAAACCAGTCATACTTAGCGCTAAGGGTGGTGTTACAGACATTACGAGACAGACTTACGGTAGAAGAGGCAGCAGAATTGTCGGCTCAATTGCCGCTATTGATCAAGGGAGTGTTTTATGACGGTTGGAAACCTGATCAGTTACCCAAGAAGATGAGCAAAGAGGAGTTTATACAAGAAATTCGAAATGGTTTCTTTTACTCGACCGAAAATGGGATTGAAGAGATAATTAATGCGGTATTAAAAGCACTTCAAAGAAATGTGTCTAAGGGTGAAGCAAAGGATATTAAGTCAATAATGCCTAAAGACTTGGCAGCGCTAGTACATCCCCTGGCTGCATAAACGTATATAGTTATGGATATTATTAGTTCGGCGTTTTTACCAAACCAGAATATACCTGAGAAATACACTTGTGATGGAGAAAACAAGAGCCCACCATTGACATTTTCCAAGATATCAAAGCAAGCACGATACCTTAACCTGATAGTGGAAGACCAAGATGCACCAAGTAAGCCTAACTTTACCCACTGGGTGGTATTTAATATTCCGAGCGCCACGCTTACTACTAAAGCTGGTGATGTACCAAGGGGCGGTAAAGAGGGCTTAAATGATTTTGGTGACATTGGATATAGTGGCCCGTGCCCACCCGAAGGAATGCACCACTATTTTTTTAGATTGTACGCCACAGCAGAGCCACTAAATTTAACTGTAGGTGCCACAAAAGAAGATGTTTTAGGAGCACTAGAAGGGAAGATCTTGGATTCGGCGGTGTGTATAGGTAGATATGAAAGACTGAAAGGAGGTGAGTAGAAATGGCACAGTATTGGAGAGATTACGACTATATGACCACAGATTATTACTGGTGGGGCTCGCCATCAGGTTGGAGTGATTACGATTTATATGACTATAACAATAATTTTATCCTTGATGATGAAGAAATTGAGGATATAGTGCGAGACAACCTTGCAGCAGACCCGGGTATAACTTTATCTGATCAACAACAGATAGAAGTAACTGTAAAGGATGGTAATGTCACACTTTCAGGTGTAGTCAGAAACCCACGCAGCAAACCGTTGGCCTATGCCGACGCGTATTGGAGTAGCGGAGTATTGGATGTGAAGAATGAAATCACCGTAAAACCCAGAAAACGACGAGAGTCGGTTAACGGGAAAAAATCCAGAACCAAAAAAGAAACAGGCCAGCGAAGCGGTAAATAGAATACATTAACCTACTTTGCTTAATAAAAAGCACTATTTTGAGAGGATAGAGTTGTGGAGAATTGGTAAATTCATACACATTTCTTAATCCACCATTTCTGTTGCGCTCTATCCTCTTTATAGTATGGCGTATCAAACCAGTAAACATCCCAAATACAAGTTTCCTAGGCCTGAGTTTGGGCAAGGCAAACAGAAGTATCCAGGATCCGAGTCAGTAATGGACCCACAGCCGGATTACGGAGTGACTTCGTATTCTGGATCGGGAAAACTAAAAGGTAAAGTGGCATTGATTACCGGAGGCGATAGCGGAATTGGCAGAGCGGTGGCCTTGGCGTTTGCCAAAGAGGGGGCTGACCTCGTGATTTCTTTTTGGAATAAGGAAGAAGCAGAAGACGCTGAATTAACAGTTAAGGCAATTGAAACAGTTGGGCAAAAAGTACTTTCGATTATGGGTGATATTCGGGATTTTGAACAGTGTGAACTATTGGTGGAGCAAGCGTTACAAAAATTGGGAAGGTTGGACATTCTGGTAAACAACGCAGCTTTTCAAAAGTTTCATGAAAGTTTTTTAGATATAACCCCAGAAGAATTAGACCAATGTTTTCGAACCAACGTATTCGCGCCGTTTTATTTGTCGCAACTGGCGTTGCCTAAAATGGAAAAGGGCGGTTCTATTATTAACGTGGCTTCGGTACAAGCCTACCACCCCTCCCCTGCTTTAATGCATTATGCTTCGACTAAGGGAGCGTTGGTGACTTTGACAAAAGGGTTGGCGCAAGAGGCGGTAAAGTATGGGGTGCGAGTAAACGCAGTGGCTCCAGGACCAGTGTGGACCCCCTTAATCCCATTTACCGTTCTATCTTATAAACAAGCGCAAACGTTTGGGCAGGATTCGCTGTGGGGTAGGCCGGCGCAGCCGGTGGAGTTGGCACCCGTATTTGTGTTGTTGGCAAGTGACGAAGGAGCGTATATAACGGGGGAAGTTTATCCGGTAACTGGAAGTATCAAAGTAATATAAATATATACATTTATAAACACTAAAAAATAAAGTCTAAAATAAGAATGAGGGGAGCGATGAAACGATTGATACGGCCAAAGAAAGGAAGAAGAATTGCAGGAGTGTGTTTGGCGGTGGCAAATTATCTGGGAGTAGATGTAACGTTAGTGAGGATAGTCTGGGTGGTGCTGTTGATACCCGGAGGGTTACCGGGATTGGTCCCCTATTTACTTTTTTGGATTGTAATACCCTCTGAGAAAAAAAGTGACGCTGTTAAAATTGTGTAACGACATAATGTTGTGTTGTTATACTATGGTTGATGAAGTGTGTATTGTGTAATACAAAAATTGAAGGGTATAACCCGACGTTTAACCACTTACCCTTAAACCATAACAGCGGTGTGGATCTTTGTACCAAATGCATTGATGCATTTCTAAAATGGCAGCAGAAACGGATGTCGGTGTTATTTCCGACAAAATTGGCAAAGCGGTGGCAAAAATAACGCCAGGGCTAACATCCGTAATTGAACATTAACTTATGCGAGATTTTTTATTGGTGAGTCCACTGGGTAAAGGCAATGTTGCGGCCGCCGTCACTGGCGTCATAGTTGACTGGTTTATAGGCGTAATAATAATTGGCTAAGTGCTTGACCCAGGCTGCACGGTCGGAATCGTACCAAGACCCTCCAAATTGGGATTGCAAGTACCATTGGTATTCGACTGCCCGCTTTAAGGCATTATTTTGGATTTGGAAGGGGTTCTGCCCATTAACGTTGAAACCTTTGCGCCTAAAGACTTCGGCTTGTGCATAGATACCTTGCAGACCTTCCCAGGGGTATTGGGTGTAACCTGGCGTATCGCCAGATGAGGGGCAGTTCCCACCCCTGCCTTGGTCGGCAGGAATGGCGCCTCCTGCTGGATAGCCAGTAGAGTGGCAGGACGTATTGGCAGGATTGATGCCAACTGTATTGGGAGATCCTGACTTTTCATTTCCATCCGGGTCAGCTATTGAAAAAAGCCAGGTTTTTCCGGCATCGTTAATTTCGAAATTTTCAGCCTTAACAACTGTTGTGTCGCCAACATACCGCCTAAAGGTAATCCAAGCATTGTTTAGATCGGTGGTGTTGCCTAAATATGCGTCGGTTATGACGCGGGCAAAGCCGGTCATGGTATTGCCGTTGCTGGGCGCATTATTATGATTTTCGGCAAAAGTCATACGACCACTAGGGTATTCAAACCTGGTATTGGCCATGTAAGCAACAAAGTTGTTCGCACCCAAGTACCCATCTCCCCAGTCAGTTAAGCCCATAAGTTCGGCGGCGATAACATAGCGGGGAAATTGGCGGGGTGGTGCTAACAACTGACCAGAAACAGGCGAGCTTAAGGTATGTTGTTCTGTGCCTATGACGGCACTTAAGGCATTTAGGACTTTAGTGCGCATGGCAGCATCATTGATGCCGGTGCAGGCACCATTGGCACAGCGAGCAGCCACCAAGGCGCCGGCATAGATGCCTTGAGAATGGGTTAAACCTGCATACCGGGAAAGATCGGGGGTACCCCAGCTGCCGTTGGCGGTGGACACTATGGCATTCCAGGCATTAGCGCAGAGTGAGCCAGTTAAACAACCGTTCTGGCCAGCAATAGGGAGCGCGCGGACTTCTGCTGCCGAGATCCAGGACCCCGAAGCTTGAATGGGTGATTGGGTGGGGGTGGGACCCGGGGTATTGGTGGGGCGTGGAGTGGGGGTTGGAGTACGGGTGGGAGTGGGTGGGGGTGGGGAGGTTATGGCTGCAGTCGGGCTAAGGGTAGGAGTGGGATTGACAGAACCGGTACCAAAATGCGTAACAATTTTGGAAAAATCAAAAATATCGATTCTGCCGTTATCATTAAAATCGGCGGCTGCATGGTCAAAATTGAAGATAGGCACAAGCGCAACTAAGTCGAGATAGTCAACCCGGCCGTTGCCAGTGACATCACCGGGAGCATTGGGTTTGAACCGTGATGACGCCTATCGAATAATCCACTGCACCGCCAAAGGTGCCGGTGAGATTAAAGGCAGGGCCGTTTGAGGTCTGGGTTTGTAACACCAACCCGGCGGTGTCACCACCGCTACCAGAGTACATTTGCAGTAATTCTTCTTGGTTGCCGCTGGGTTCGTGGGTAACGCTGCGCACCGAAACGGCACTAATAATTAGGCCTGAGCCGTTTTGGGCCGGGACGGGGACGGTATACACCGGGGCATCGGTGCCGCCGCTGCAACCACCATTAACACCTAAGGTATTAGCCGTTACTAAGGGTATCAGTTGGGATTGGTTAGGGATTAAGGCAACGGCCAAAACGCTACTACGCAGGCTGGCATTGGCGTGCACGGTGGCGGTAACAATACCCGGTTGAGTGGGAGATCCCGCAGCCCACCAAAGGCTTAAACCCGTTTGGCCGCGGGCGCCGCATTGGTAGGGTGTTGCCTGCCAGTTTAGGCCTAAACCGCTTACCGCGGTAACCGAAGAGTCGCCTTTGGTGGCAACGGTAGCGAGGTACAGGTTAGAACCCCCGGGGACTTGAGAGGAGGTAGAAACCGTGGCTGCCCCGCCGGTACTGGTGCCGGTGTAAATGCCGGTGACATCGGGGACGGATTGGGCGCTTGCTACTGGAAGAAATTGTGATGATTTAGTTAATAAAACAAAAGCGAAAATAAGTAGTAGCACAAAATAAGCGCCAAAGCGTTTAATAGCCATATTTCTAATGTATAGACTACGGCTAAGCTTGGCAATCGGTTAGTGGGTTTAAAGTTGGGGTATTACGTTTTTATGACACATTTCTTGTCAGGTAGGCGGTTAGGGTGGCGATTGACCCCCGGTTTGATACCCGTTTAGTAAGCATGTGTAAAGGAATTTGTGTAGGGGTTAAGGGATTTATAAGCGGGTCGATAATAGTGGCATGACCAGGACTGAGGTGGTTAATAGCGATTATATGACTGACGTAGCGGCCGCCGCTCCAGCTAAAATCATCGGTTTCCATTAAAGCGCCGAGGAAAGACAGTTTACCTCGGCTAATAAGAGACAGGATGTGATTTAAAAATCGTTCCGGATTATTAGAGTCCATGGCCATTTCGTAATCATAGAGGGTTATTTGGGGGTTTATATGCGTTATAAATGTAGCGAAAATATTGCTTATGGCGCTAAGACTGGTGGAGGCAGCGATGAGTTTTAATTTAGTGGTCCTATCAAATTCGTATTCCGTTAGGCTTTGAAGAGCTATAGTGGCACAATTGGCTAATCCTAATGGTTGATCATTATCGTAATGCTTTTGGGCTAATTCTTTTGACATGTTGGTAGTTTAGTATTTTTCCACAAATATAAAATTTAAAAAGATTTTTAATAGGAAAGTTACTTCAACTCTACAACATTACATATTGCACAAGCATGTGAGTATCTTCGTTTTACATCAACCATGTTTTAAGGAGTTGCCTATTTTGGATTACAGAAATGCGAAAGTTAGTAAAAAATAAGCTCGAGTAACTATACGCGACGATTTGGGATAAGTAGAGTTTGTTGGTTAAGAAATTATTGTCTAAACTGAAAACCAAATAAGAACGCGTTGTGGAAGGGTGTGGGGTGGGCATATATGCCAGCCGCTAGTGCCCGAGGTAGGGCTTTTTAAGGCACCTACCTCGGGCGACTAGGTTAGCGGGTTTGTTTTACAGGGGTATTATGGCCCGAGATCCTCTTCTCTCGAGGCCGACGCTTCACCTGACGGATTCGGAAATGGTTACAGCTGATTTGTAGATACTTGCGGCTGTGGCGATGCCGCAGACTCTTCAGCTTAGTCATGATGGCTCCTGGGTTAGCAGACCTTCGAGTAGATCGAGCAAGCGTTGGGCTAGGAGCACAAAGGTTTGGTCCCAGAAGATGGCTGTAAGCATAGCCTTACGGATAGACTGGTGTTGGCTATACTGCTGCATGCCGATCTTGAGTGCCGCCCCCATGCTACCGACCCTGAGAACCAAGTTCAGCAGTAATAGTAACCCCTGCTGAAGCTGTGTGCCGTCCTGCAAGCTCAATGAGCCAGGCATAGAGGCGAGTAGCACGGTTTGCTCCTGAACCAGCGGCGGGTCCCAGGTGACGTCGATACCTCCTCGGCAAACCACACCGTTTTCGTGGACGAGGAAGTTGACGTTGTGTTGGTACCCGGCATTCAGCCTGAAGGTATTGGCCGGATACTGGTAGCCGTCATCGGGGTGCCTGCCGACGTAGGTAGTCACCGGACCGTATTCTTCTACCGGCCGAATCTGGTATTCCCAGGGGAAGTCTGGACGCCTGGACTGGACGGCGATCTGCTCAACGAGCGCCGGTTGGCCTGCCGAGTTAAAAAACTGGAGTGTGACGGGCTCGCCGTATTGCAACGTTCCGAGGGTACGAAGTGTGGCGGCGGTGCGCTCAAACGAATACCGCTCGGACTGACCGCCGTATGAAATGCGGTAAGTCCAGTTGCAGTCCCGCCGAGCGTTGAGGCCGAGCAGCGGCAAGTACTGGCGCCAGTCGTACTGCCTGAGCCAGTACGAGAAGTCTTGGATTACCCGGACGCCAGTGACCGTGTCGGTGAGCTGGGCGATCAGCACCAGGTGGTGCAAACCGCCGTCAGCCTGTGACTTGAGGCGCGCTTGGATTTTCAAGACTCCGTCTTGCTGTGGAACATTTTCGGCTTCCCAAACGTTGAAGTAGACTGGGACGCCGCCCTCTGACCATTGTTGCCCGCTAAGCTCCAGTTTGGTTAGGTGGTTGCCTTCACCCGGCCAGCGGCTCCAGACCTGCAGCATGAACTCGTTAGTGTCCCTGCAGTAGGTAATGGTTGCCGCGATCGGCGCGGAGTTCTCTGTAAGTGGCCCTGCTAACGATAGGTCGTGGCTGGCGACTGGGTATTCACAGTTGTCAGCCGACGCCGTAAGCGGAGTCAGGGTAAGGTTGTCGATGCTAATACTTCTCGAGCTCGCCCACTCCTGTAATTGGGGGGCATTCTCGAGTTTTTCAGCCATCGAGGTGGCGTCAGTTTCCGGCAGGGATTCCTGCGCGGAGGCGCTCGTCACGGCGAAGGCCGTGATGAGCATGAGTAAAATCGAGAACACTAACCGTTTCACTTTGCCAACTCCTTAATCTTTTTCTCCTTAACACTGCGTCAGTTTGACATCCTTTACACCTCCTAGAATAAATTTCTGCTCAAAAGCCCTTTTTCGGAAATTGGGCGGGTAAAAACATATGCATGTCCTTACCGACCCAATTTCCGGGCGTTCTTATTTGGTTTTTTTAACGTGCATGTTGATGTGTTTAAAACATTTCGGCATTTGAAATGCTTAGGCACACCGAAAAACTCTTTCGGCCTTTTAGATATGGATAGGCCTCGTCAGGACCGGTAAAACCGGTCGAGAGAACCAAATTAGATTGTAGTATTTGAGCGAAACGGTAAGTTGAAGGGAGGTGAACCATAAGGGCTCACCTCTCTTCGGCCGGCTAGTTGGCGCAATACAGCACTTCGATATTAGCTGGGTACGGACCGTCGGCGGCGCCGATGCCAAACAGCGTTTCCCACGCTGCGCGTGAGAGCGCCAGTTCGGCAGGGCGTTGCATACTGGCCAGGTCGACCTGACGGAAGGTCGGCCCGATGGTTAACACCTGCAGCTCCAGGCATGCCCTTTGAGTACAGACCTTGATCGTAGAATATCCCGGCACAGTCCACATGCCGGCGTAGGG
>CAYXRB010000023.1:16634-16871 GCA_964467565.1 uncultured Pseudomonadales bacterium
TCAATTTGGTCCCAGATGCGCGGCATGGCGCCGTCCGGGATCATGAGGGCCATTGTGGGCGAGTTGATCGTGGCCGGGTAGTTCCCTTCTGGGAGATACCCTTGTTCGTAACCCGGCGTCTTGCCCTCGAAGTCCTTTACCAACGATGGGATCACCGAGTTCGGGCAGCCGGCAACTGCCTGAAACTCGTCGGGGGCGGGGGTGAAGGTTGGCACGGTCACGGCTACTGCCGCGGTG
>CAYXRB010000024.1:0-1671 GCA_964467565.1 uncultured Pseudomonadales bacterium
CCCAGATGGGAATCACGCTCCGGGGAACCATCACGGGCCCCAGCGAGATCGCACGTGCGATCATCGAAGAGGCAGGTGAGCAGAAGCTTTTCCGCATTGGAGAGAACGTCAAGGAAGCCACCCTCATCGCCATATTCAGAACCTCTGAACTTAAAGCCCAAGTGCGCCTCAACCTCAAGGGTGGTGAAGTCCCCTGGTGGAAGGTTGGCATTGTCGAAACGGACTCTGTTATCCAAAAATACACAGTTTCCGGTAAAAACACCGTCGTCATCACCTCACTCCCCCCATTTTTATGGGATTTTTATCGCACCGGTGAGTACCAACTCATGCCCTTTGGCCACCACCTCCAATTCGATAACGCCGATATTTGGGGTTTTAGCACTCTGCCTCAAGATTGGATTTCATTTGCCCTTTCTCTTAATAACTCAGGCTCAGCGGTCTATGTAACCCCGGTTGGGTTTCAACCCCAAGATTGGGATACTCTCGAAACCTATAAATCCTTAGTCAATTTAGAAATGGTTCACCAAACCTGCCACGACAGTTGTAAACTTTTCCTATTAAAGTAACAATACGGCTTGTTAGGCAATGCTCATCAATGATATGCTTGCCAGAACGTTATGAAAATTCTCGAGGTCAAACCGCTTATATTTCCCGAAGTGTTAGTCATTAAAGTTGGCCGCTTCCCCGACGAGCGCGGCTACTTTACCGAAACCTTTCGCCAATCCGATTTTAATTCCCATCCTCAGCTAAGCTTTTTCAAAGATACTCCGTTTCTCCAAGCCAACGAAAGCCATTCCCGTCCTAATGTCTTGCGTGGTTTCCACATCCAGCACACACCACCTATGGGCAAGCTAATCCGCACGGTCCATGGGCACATGATCGACTGGATCGTCGATGTACGCCAAGGCTCTGCCAATTTTGGCAAAATCATTGGCTACGACATGCCCACTACCCCAGACAAAGACTACTTTGAATGGATTTGGGTCGCACCCGGTTTTGCCCACGGCAACCTCTTTTTAAAAGAAACGACTATCGAATACTTTGTCACCGCCGAATACAACCCCAGCGGTGAAGTCGGCATCAATCCCTTGTCAACAGACCTCGATTGGTCTCTGTGCAACCCAGAATTAATAGACATATTCAGTCGCTCAAATAAAGAAGTAATCCTTTCAGCCAAAGATAAAGCGGGATTATCATTAAATGACTTTGCCCCAATAAGCGCTAACAATTCTTGAAACCTTTACCCCGTTCCTATTCGTTTTAATCGCATTGGTTAAAAATCTGGATTAGATTTTTTCCAACCCCGTTATGACTCTTGTCATAACGGTGAATAGTTTGATATGTATTGAAGGATGGGTAAAAATTTTAAGATTATCCCCTCTGTGAAATCAATAAAAAAATAATAAGATAAGTCGTCACTGACCAGGCATGAAATTCCTATGTCTTCTCTTTCTCAATTAAAACAGTTGCAAGACGAAAATATATTTCTAAAAAAGCAATTGATTCAAGCCGAATCGAAAATTCAAACTCTAGAGAGTAGCAAGTATCACCGATTTCGCAAATATGTGCATTTATCCAAACAGGTTGTCCGGTTACTCCCGTTATTAATCAAGGAAACATTGCGAAGTAAAAAATCCCTTAATAAATTTTCAATTCCCGCACCACAAGTAG
>CAYXRB010000024.1:1681-9648 GCA_964467565.1 uncultured Pseudomonadales bacterium
CCTCAGCTTAGAGTTCTTTATGATTTTCAAGCATTCTCATCACAAAAAGTAGGCGGGATTTCAAGATTGTTTCATGAATTGATTAAAAATATTTCAGCCTCCAATTATTTTTCCGCAAACCTTGCTCTAGGGAAAATGCCCGACAATATATATCTTAAGAGGGCAAAGTATCTCGATCAAATTAACCCAACAGTTCACCCAAACAGCACACCCACATCCTTACCTCTCAATAATCCCGTAATCAGACGCTTATACCAACTATTAAATGTTCATCAAGATAACTTTTCAGATACCTCCAATTGGATGGATCCAAGAAATTACTTTAACGATTACGATGTGCACTTACCAATTGCTAACGCGTTAATTAATTCAAAATCATACGATGTTTTTCACCCCACTTATTTTGATACTTACTTTCTACCACTCTTAAAAGCCAAACCGTTTATTCTGACTGTTTATGACATGATTCCTGAAATGTTTCCTCAATATTCTCCACCTGGTGATATTATCGCTCGAAACAAAAAATTGTTGGTACACAGGGCTGCCCATATAATTGCCATTTCTCAAAACACAAAAAACGATCTAGTCAAAATCTTAAATGTAGACCCTGCTAAGATTTCAGTCGTGCATTTAGCTTCATCCCTAAACACAAAAAAGAATAAACAATTAACAAAGAAAAATAATTTTGGTGAATACCTATTGTACGTAGGCACTCGAGTAAATTATAAAAATTTTGATGAATATGTGACTGCCATAGCCCCAATTTTGCACCAAAACCCCAAGCTTAAGATTGTGTGTGTGGGTGATAAACCCGCTTCTGGGCCTTTTACTGATCAGGAAATCTCACTTTTTAAAAAATTAAGAATCAGGCAGCAACTGGTTTTTACCCATGCGACCGATGAAGAATTAGTTGGCCTATATTCTCAGGCAAAAGCTTTTATATTCCCATCTCTTTATGAAGGATTTGGCATTCCAGTACTTGAAGCTTTTTCCTGTTTCTGCCCAGTGATGTGTAGTAATACTAGTTCACTACCTGAAGTAGCCGGAAATGCCGCAGTCTATTTTGACCCTTATAGTAAAGCATCAATGCGTGACTCACTCCAAAACTTTCTCAAAGGTGGTGTACGCTTAAGGAATGAACTGATCTTTAAAGGTCAAAAACAATTAAAATCATTTACCTGGGATAATAGCGCCAAAAAAACCATGGCTGTCTATAAACTAGTTGCAACAAAACATGCCAGCTAAACCGCATAAACCTTTCATTTTTACTATTGTGACGCCTTCGTTCAATCAAGGCCAGTATTTAGCAGATACTATCGATTCTGTACTCACTCAAAAAGGTAACTTTTATATTGACTATATAATTATGGATGGAGGTTCAACGGATAACTCAGTAAAAGTAATCAGAAAGTTTGAAAAATTACTAAAAGATTCAGGTATTGCAAAAAGAATAAACCAACTTACTTTTTATTCGCCAAATAAGCAAAGCAATAATATAATTTCATGCCTGGGTATTAGTTTTCGTTGGGTAAGTAAAAAAGACAACGGCCAGGTCGATGCTCTAAAACAAGGTTTTGCAAAGGCTAAAGGTGATATTCTTAATTGGATAAATAGCGATGATTATTTTACAAGTAAAAATGTATTAGCTACTGTCGCCGGTTATATTCATAAAGATCCTGATCTGAAAATCATTACCGCCGATGGCCTTTTTGTGACAAAAGAAGGCAAAACTATTGGCACTCATCATGTTTCCCGCCTGAACTTTACCGAACTGTTATACCTTGACTACCATATTCTCCAGCCTTCAACTTTCGTTAAAAGCGAGATACATCGAAATGAATACCTGAACGAGAACTATAACTGTGCTTTTGATGGTGATTACTTCATTCATCTATTATCCAAAAATCATAAATACCTAAAAACTAATGATATTCTCTCTGCCTTTCGATTTTATGAAGATAATAAAACCCTATCTTTAGCTCCAACACGCTATAAAGAAAACTTACGCATTGGTTGGACGTATGATAAAAACATTATTCATTTCACTGTATCTGTTATTTATCGTTTCTTTGAAATTCTTATAAAGCCAAAAACATCCAACCCATTATTTTTTCGATTCTTCAATCGCTTACAAAATACCGCCTACCGGTTACTTATAAATGAAAATTATTCCGACCGCATATGAGTATCAGCATCGTCTTGTGCACCTATAACCGGCATGAGGGGTTGAAAAAAAACCTGGATTCCATATACGCAAACACCACCAAACCGCTGGAGATTATTGTTGTCGATCAAAGCAATAATTACCTCACTCAAAATCTTATTAAGAAGTTAAAAAGAAAATCAAAAATATCTCTTCGCTACATAAGAGATAATAAGACCGGTTTATCGCATGCCCGAAACATTGGGTGGCAAGCTGCAAGGGGCAAGATAATTGCATTTTCTGATGATGATGCATACGTTAACCAGGGTTGGGTAGAAAATATCAATAATGCTTTTAACAACAAAAAGTTAAATGCAGGGGTAGTTGGTGGCAAAATAATCCCCCTCTTCCCGGCAAATAAATCGAGCTGGCCTCATCCAATGCAATGGGCATATACCTTGCCATCACTCGATCACGGCAATCGGATCATTAAATATCCAAACGGTTCATTACCTCCGGGTGTAAATTATGCAATCTTAAAAAAGATTCTTGTTAAAAATAAAGGTTTTGATGAAAGATTGGGCGTTAATGTGGGGAGGCGAGTACAAATTTTTGGTGAAGATTCTGCCATGAGCCTAAAAGCACAATCTCTTGGATTTTCACTTATTTATCATCCAAAAGTAGTCTGTTATCACCCGGTTAGTCCGTATCGATTGACCTACACATTCCTATTAAAAAGGCTCTTTTTCGAAGGAGTAACAGATACATGCGTGTCATATACGGTTTCACATCAGCGTAAGCGACATTCTTTGCAAAAACTTAAAAAAACATCAGGTTATATCTTTGAATTACTATTAAAAGGCCATCCTGAAGGCAAAAAAACTCGAGATGGTCAGATCGCCCGTAGTTTGGGCAATATTTACGCATTAGTATATTACGGTATGTTTTCGAAAGAATTTCGAATACCTAAAAGGAGTGTATGAATATGCTTTCCAAGTTAGTTAACCAAGCAGTAAAGAGCTCTCAACAAAAAGGTTTGATCCAAAAAAACAGAAATATCTATTCAGAGGAAAACCAGAGAAATCTCGAAGAAGTTAATTGGTGGGTAAATTACATTTTTAATCGTCATGGTAATAAACCTGAAATATCTGAGAAGGCATTTACCAAAAAATTTGTTAACGAAAATAAAGCTCGTTGGTACTATATTGCCTCAGCCATCAAAAAAAACCCTAGTGATTTTAAAAAATCAGTCATATTAGACCTAGGTAACGGTCCTTGTGGGTTATTAAACGCCAGTGAAGCGTTTACTAAAATTGGCGTAGATCCCAATAACTTTTTATATAAGCAAAACAAAATTCTCTACAACATACCCAAAAATATCATCTACCTCACCACTCACGCCGAATCAATTCCTATTATGGACGAAACGTTTGACGTCATTACTTGTGTCAACGTTCTTGATCACACTAATGAACCACTTTCCATACTCAATGAAATAAAAAGACTATTAAAACCCAATGGCTTGTTTTTCCTAAGCGTCGATACCCGAAAACCTGCCGAAACTTCGATTGTGCATCCGCATGCTATAAACAAATCCCAAATCCTCAGATGGTCTAAACCGCTACAAGTCAGTTCTTACCGTGATGATCAACCTTGTTATGACGAGCACCCTACCAATAAACGTCTTGATATCTGGTTTACAAAGCCTTCTTAATCCAATAACCATATTTTCGCAACGTCTTTCTTGAAGGGAGTTTTCGATTAATTCGTACGATATCCCAAAGGCTACCCAGTATCAAACCTAAATAATGATTGTTGGGTAAATATTCAAACCAATAATGTAAAAGCCAATCTTCGTGTACTTTGCCATAGTATTGTCTTTGCACCTGTATCATTTCCCGGGCAACATGTACTTGGGCGGTGCTGGTTTTAGTTAAATCGTGGTACCGGGTATTGCCCAAATAAGTATTGGTGTGCTTAAAAGTAAATCCGGCCAGTGCTCCGCGAAGCCAATACTCATAATCCATCACGTAATGAAGGTCTTCATTAAAACCACCAATTTTCTCATAAACCCGCCTTCGCCAAAATACAGCCGGTTGCGCAATCGAGCACGTTGGTTGTGGCTTACTCCAATCCATTGGATTAACGGGGTAGTTAGAGATTACATGACCGGACTTGTTTATTTCATGCGCCCTACCAATTAGAAAATCTGTTTCCCCATGATTTTTAAAAAAGTCTGCGACTGTAAATAATGAATTTGGTTCGAGCGAGTCGTCGCTGTTCAAATAACCCAATATCTCACCACTACATCTTTTCAACCCCTTGTTTATTGCCGCAGCTTGGCCAGAATCTTTTTCAGAAAGCCATTTTAATCTAGAGTCATATTTCTTAATTATGTTTATCGACCCATCACTAGAACCCCCATCGATAATCCAATAATCAAGATTAGGATAATCTTGGTTTAGCACACTCTTTATAGTCGACTCTAAAAAATGTGCTTGGTTGTAAGAGGGTGTAATAATGCTTATGGTAGGGTATTTCATGTGTTAAATTAGTTACGTACACTCACTTTCATTGCTATTATAGTTCAGTAGTTAAAAGGGTTCTTTATGAAGAAAGCAGTTGTTGCCGGAGCAGGCGGTTTTATTGGCCATCACTTAGTTAAATACTTACAATCTCAGGGGTATTGGGTCAGGGGAGTGGATATTAAGGAACCAGAGTATGAACCGACTACTGCCGATGAATTTCTTAAACTTGATCTGAGGCAAGAAAAAAACGCAGTAACTTCAGTTAACGGAGTCCAAGAAGTATATAACCTCGCTGCCAATATGGGTGGTATCGGATTTATCGAAACGGTCCATGCCGATGTAGTGCACGACAACTTACTTATAAGTACCCACATGCTCGAAGCCGCTAAAAATGCAAAAGTTGATCGGTTCTTTTTTTCATCTTCGGCCTGTATTTATCCAACCTATAAACAAGAAGGCGAGGAAAATCCTGGCCTAAAGGAAGAGGATGCCTATCCGGCGCAATGTGACAATGAATATGGCTGGGAAAAGCTTATCACCGAACGCCAATGTCATAATTACTATACCGATTACGGCCTAGAAACGCGTGTTGCCCGGTTTCATAATATTTTTGGTCCATTAGGTACTTGGCAAGGTGGTCGCGAAAAATCACCTGCTGCCATTTGCCGTAAGGTAGCCCTTGCCCCCAACGATGGTGAGATTGAGGTTTGGGGGGATGGGAAACAAGGGAGATCATACTGCTTTGTTGATGATTGTGTTGATGGGATCTTTAAATTAACTCACTCAAATATTCGCCAACCATTAAATATCGGCTCCGACAGGTTAGTCTCGATCAACGAACTTATCGATATCGTTGCTAGCTTTGACAATAAAAAAATTACTAAAAAGTACGACCTATCTAAACCTCAAGGTGTTCGTGGTCGCAATTCCGATAACACCAATACCAAAAAACTGCTCAACTGGGAACCAAAAATTAAGCTCGAGGATGGTTTGCGACAAACCTATACATGGATCAAGAATGAAATTGCAGCTGGAAAATTCGAAACCGAATGAGTCTAGATAAGCACTCGAATCGTTAAGAATTTCAATAGTTGTTCTTGATTATTGTGCAAACCATGCGGTTCATTCGCCTCCACAACCACTAAATCCCCCTCATTGACTACTAATTCTCGAGAGTTTATTTCCATTACCCCCTGTCCTTCTAAGAAATAATATACTTCTTCACAGTCAGTATGAGTGTGCGGTTCAAAACCCTCATTTTTCTCAAGCCACGCATAATTTATCGTTTGCATTTTACTGTTTAGTTCTCCCACTGTAATCAATGCTTTTCGGTTCACTGAATTATGTGCTCTGCTTACGGGTATGTCAGCAATTCGCTTATGCTTCATAAATAATATCCAAGAATTTCTTTGCAGTTTTTTCCCAAGAAAAATCATGTTTTAATACGGGGGAAAGTTTTTTTGTCAGCATTTTTTTTAATGTAAATAATTCACTTCCTTTTAAGGCATACTCGTAGCCTTTAAAAAGTTCTTTTAAGGACGAGTTTTTGTTCAGCAATGATGGCGTACCACAACGAGCCGCTTCTACTGGTGGTAAGCCAAACCCTTCGTATTCAGATAAATATATCAGCACCTTAGCGGCATTATAAAAATATGCTAAATCCTCTTCCTGCACATATCCCACAAATAACACTTGCTTTTCAAGGCCTAAATCCTTAACTTGTTTATAAAGGGATTCATTTTTCCATCCAGCCCTTCCCACGATCAAAAACCGATAGTTTTTATACTTAGCCTCTTTAATCAGCTCACTAAATAGCCGTACAGTTTTTTCTAAATTCTTCCTCGGTTCAATTGCCCCTACATAGAGCAAGTAATCTGCCGGAAATTCCAATTTATATTTGCTCAGGGCAGTGGCAATTTTTCGTGGTGAGTATATGGGCTTAAATTCCCCACTTACACCCGGGTATACAACGAGTATTTTATTCGAATCACGTAGCACCGGGTAGAGCTTCACCAAGTCAGCCTTAGTATTGAACGAATCCACCAACATTAGGTCGTTTCCTTCAATAGTCTTCTTAAGTTTCCGCTCATGTCCAACCACTATTTGGCCAGTATGAAATTCTGGGTACAATTTCCAAGTTAAGTCATGAATCGTTGTGATCCCTTTAGTTCCAGGCAATAGTGGAGGCCGCAAAAAATCAGATGAAAAGTACCAATCAACTTTACCAATTAACCATTCTACTGGCAGTATTTGCCATTTATTCCAAATTAGTTTTAAAGCCCAAGGCGGCAATGGGTAATTAAAAGTTTTTGCCCCCAATTGTTTAAACTCTTTTAGTTGTCGTTTGGTTCTTTCAGGTTTTCTCCACGAAGAATAAAAAAGCCTGTATTCGTTCTTTGTATTAGTTAATAGTAACTGTTTCACTAATTCGTACGTATACGTTGCCACCCCGCTACCTACATACACCAACATTGATACATCAATACCAATTATCATTTTTATTACTATTTAGTATAATTACCTCAAAAAGACCCGGATTATATTTTAAAAATTAATAATATCATTTTTCGATTAGCTCTTTTTTCATAATGACATATCCGTCTTTACGTTTATCGATAACCTTAAAATTATTTTGCAAATAGAACATAAAAGCTATATTCATTTTTTTAGTATCACAATGTAAATAAGCCGATTTCATACCGTGTTTTATCATATAATCAAGTGCGTGTTCAAATAATCTTAACCCCCATCCTTCTCCTCGCTTTTCTTTACGAACGAAAAACCTTTTTATAGTCGGTTTGCCATCGATCTCAATTACCCCAATTGTTCCTAGAACTTTACCGTTAATATAATATAAAAAAAGTCTATTTTTATCTTTTAGATAAACATCTAAATTATCCACATCAGGTCTAGGAAATTTTGGTTGTTTTAACTCTTTTAAATGTAATTTTATAAAATCAACAATTTTATCTTTTAACCCCTCTCTATTTGAATATGCTATTATCTTCATAGACTAAATCATTAATCAAAATGTTAAGCACAAACGAAATTACTGTTTTTACCGTGGGTGTTTTTGACTTTTTTCATATTGGACATTTAAGACTATTGAATCGTGCAAAAAGTTACGGTGATCGGTTGATTGTTGCAGTCCAGCGGAATGTCAAAAAATATAAACCCGGACTCCAAACAGTATACTCTCACACTCAAAGAATTGAGTTAGTTAAGGCTATAAAATCGGTAGATGAAGTAATCACCTACAATGACATCGACAAAATCATTAAAAAAGTAAAATTTGA
>CAYXRB010000024.1:9746-15893 GCA_964467565.1 uncultured Pseudomonadales bacterium
ACGCAGGTTAATCGAACATATTGAATTCTAATTTTTTTTCTCCACAAACCCTTTTAGCTCCCTGTAATCATGTATTGATACTATTTTATCAAGCAAATAGCTATGGTTCCTAAAACTGTTTGGCCAAATATTTGCATCGCGATAAATACAGAATAACCATTCATCGACTAAATTAGGGCAGGGGAAAAACCTACCATTAAAATTAATTTCTTTTAGTGGAAATACAATGTCATAATCAACAACTTCTCTAATACCGGTTGCGGAATTTGTTGGACACTCTAAACCTCTGAACAATGCTGGTTTTTGTGCCATCGTACCAGGTTTCTTATCGTCCAATACTTTTTCATCCCTAAGTTTTAACAATTCTTCTTGAGTAAAATTTGCTACCGCTCCTTTATATTGTCCGACATTACCCCAATCGTATACCACCTTCTTATTGGCATCTGCAAGCTTGAGAGAAACCTGGTTTCGTTCTTTTTCACTTTCAATTTTTTTTGAATAGAAATCCCAAGGCATCACGTCTAACTGAATGGGTAATTTTTCGTAATAGATTCTTATTAATTCTGATTTAACGAAAAAAAACTTACTTCCCCTAAACTCCTTAGCTAAAATCTTTGATAACTTCTCATAAGATTCCCTAGTCATCGATACATCTAGGTCATCATCCCAGGGAATAAAATTCTTGTACCTTAATGCGCCAATTAATGTACCAAAATCTAACCAATAAATGAGTTGATGCTTTCGTGCAATTCGATCAAATTCCAAAAGTGCTTTAAAATTCGCTTGGTGAAGTAAATTTAATAAACCTCTAGGTCGTGGCAACTCATAAACATCAACAGAATTGTGTAAAAATGATTTAAGGTAATTTACTTGATTAATATTCTCTTGTGTTGACTCAGTTATTGATCTTAAATCACCTGTGATGTCATGGATTGTCTCATGTATCGAATGTACTTCATCTTTTTTTGGTACTGATGTACGTAACTTATTTTCATAGGTATGCTGCTTCTGCTCCAGTCTTAACACAGCATTATAAATCTCATTAATTAATTCCTCTTGGTGTTTCAACTTCCGCAGCAACGGGAGCTTCCATAATGCTTTCCTTAGTATATTCATAAATATTTATACCAATTTTTTAAATTCAACTTAAATTCGGTAAATTTACTTAAAAAACAGACATGATTTACATTATAACTCTTCAATCAGAATTCCTAACCCGTTTAATCCGTTCAAATTTCACTTTTAACTCTGGTTAAAGATTTGATTACACCAGAAAAATTACGCAGTCTTTCAAACATTAAATCGGTAACGTGACTCAATTGTAGATAGTTTGATGGATATCTATAGATAATCTTCCACCAATTTATCATATCTAGCCAGGCTTTTTTTACCGGCATTTTCTTACTCGTAGCTTGGTGCTGGTGAATTACATACAGCTTGGTAGCTACCCCAAAGTGATAGCCCACTTTTTTTAACCTCAAAAAAAAGTCAACATCCTCTAAATAGGCAAAAAAAGTCTCGTCAAACCCCTTTAATTGTTTAAATACGCTCGTTTGTATTAATAAGCACGCCGCTGTCAACCCATCCAAAAATGTTTCCGAATCACGTTCCGCCTTAAAATTTAACTCTACTCTACCAATTGGCAATACTTTGTAGCCAATGTTTTCAGTCTCACCATTCGGTTTTTTTAAAACCGGTGTCACCGCTACCCACAGTCGTTTTTTGGCCACACTTAGTAACTCATCAACTAAATTTTTATTAATTCCTTCAACATCATCGTTTAGTATCAAAGTCCACTCAGTTTTTACTTCTTGTACCCCCAAATTCACCGCTTTAGCAAACCCAATATTTTTAGTCTGTGGCAAATACTTCGCCTCAAATTCTTGGCATATGTTCTCAGCCTGCTTATTCAAACTATTATCTACTACCACTGCTTCAATCCTACACTTTCGCAACTCGTCCAATACCGTCTTTAAACCCTTGGTGTTCGACAGAGTGGGAATAACCGCAGTGATCACGCTCATATCTTGGTAGAAATTGAATTTATGTAGTTATCCAAAACAATTGTTGTTGGCCCAATCTGCTGCACTTCACCGTTTTTTAGGTACATGACTTGGTCACAAAAACTTCGTACCGAACTAAGAACATGTGAAACCAAAATTATCGTCGTCCCTTTTTGCTTAAACTCGTCCATTTTGGAATAACACTTTTTTTGAAAAGCTGTGTCTCCCACCGCTAAGATTTCATCAACCAGTAAAACTTCTGGGTCCACGTGTATGGCCACGGCAAAAGCCAGCCGCATAAACATCCCCGAAGAATAGTGTTTCACAGGCATATTTATAAAATCCCCAATATCGGCAAAAGCTAAAATGTCATCCAGACGAGCTTCAATTTCATTGTGGTTAAGCCCCAGAATGGTAGCATTGATAAAAACATTCTCCTTACCGGTTAGCTCAAAATGAAAGCCAGACCCAAGTTCAATCAGCGGCGCTACTCTGCCGTGCACTCTCACCCTGCCTTCTGTCGGTACGGTTACCCCGGCGATCAATTTTAAAAGCGTCGATTTACCCGACCCATTAGGCCCTACAATCCCCAACGTCTTTCCCTTGGGCAGCGCAAAGGTCACGTCTTTTAATGCCCAAAAAGTCTGTCGTTGCTCTCGTTTTAACATGTCCATTATGGCTTCTTTTAAGAGCAAACTGCCCTTTTTGTATTTTTTGCCTACTTCAGTAAACTCAATCGCATTCATAAATATTACTTTTTGTACCTTTCGTACTTCTAATACATCGAGTACTTTCTAAATTACATCCGCAAAATAGCGGCTCGCTTTCTTAAAAAATGCATAGCCTCCCAAAAACAACACCCCCGAAATCACAATCGCATACCCAAATGACTCCAGCGGCGGGGGAACATTATGCAAAATCACGTTTCTGTAGGCATTTATTATTCCCATCATCGGGTTTAAATTAAATAATGGCACAAATCGGTCGGGAATAAGTTCTGGCGGATAGATCACTGGGGTTAAGTACATCCACACCATCATCAGCACCCCCAAAATATTCTCAATGTCTCTAAAGTACACATTAACCGCACTCAAAAATAATACCACCCCCACCACCATCATTAGTTGTACCCCAAAGATAAAAGGCACCCAAAAAACCATAGACCCCACGCTAATTCCAAAAAGCAGTAGCAGTAAGCCTAGTATGACCGTTGAAAGTGCCAAATCAACCAGTTTGACCAAAATACTACTTACCGGAAACACCGCCCGGGGTAGTTTAATCTTTGTTATCAATGAAGCGTTGCTTATGAGGCTCCCGGTCCCGGCGGTAATTGCCGCGTTTAAAAAAGTCCAAGGTACCAAGCCGGTGAATAAGTACACCGGGTAGGGGATAGTCCCGGTATTAATTCGGACCAGGTATGAAAACACAACTGTCATTACGACCAAATTTAAAAGCGGCACCAGCACTACCCACGCGTACCCTAAAATCGACTGTTTATACCGTGCTTTTATTTCGCGTACCGTCAGCACATAAAGTAATTCCCGGTATCTATATAAATCACTAAAAAAACTAAACTTCATAACGAATTATCCTTTTTCCACGCCGTTGGCCACCAAGCTCTACCAATTATTTCATACTTATCTAACGTTGACACTTTTGTTTCAGGCATGAGCGAATCGAACAATGTAAAGTAAAAATACCTTTCATTTTTCTCAAGGCTACTAAGGTCTGGGTTGGGTTCCATATTCTTCAAAAGGATTTCGCTAAAATCAATCATCGACAACGCAGTCGTGTCGACTTCAAGTCTCTCATGAACACTCCCGGGTGCCTTAACTAATAGTAATGGCAACCCGGCGGTCGAGTCACTTGGGAACCCGCTGGCCTCATCTACACTTTCTCGCATATTCGGTGGGGGTACTAATATGTCGTTTGTATAACGGCCAATATCAAAGTAAGCCCCATGATCACCCGCAATCACGATAGTACTCGAGTCGTATAAATCCAGTTCTCTCAATCTCTCCAACATCATCTGCACTAAATGCAATTTATTTTCAGCCACAATCAAATAATTTTCTCTGGTTGCTTTCATTTCCATAATTTCAAAACCGCTACCTAAATTTAAGGGTAAATGAACCCCTTTTAGGTGGTACATGGTAAACACCGGTTCTTCGAAGGTTGGGTTTACATTATTTGAAAACTGCAAAGTAAAACGTAAGTCATTTGATCCCTCAATCTCATCTGGCTCAAACCCGTAATTATTTAGTAACGGGATGACGTTGTAGTGCAGTCTAATACGATCAACTAATTTTTCGGGCCGGTATATACCCTTTACAAATACTGGGCTACTCCGGTAAAATCCCGCCGCCACGTTTATAAGCAATTCTCTAGCAATATCCTTTCTAGTCGGAGCCGGTTTTAAAGAATCTATCAACGTTGGGTCATACACTATGCCTTCCTGTGGTTGGTAAACATGATTGATGTATCCACGATCTTTTAACACATGTAATAGCGACTTCTGAGTATAAACCTCATTTAGATAGTCTCGATAATCCTGTTCGACTGTATAAGGTTTCCCTGTCAAAAAACACGGTATCGACGGGTACGTCCCGGGATGACAACCCACCACGTCAGGGTAAAAAGTAAAGTCCTTAAAACCCTCATGCAAAGTCTTATTGCGGTCTAATAGTTGTGCAAATGGCCCGCTTTGAAATGTATCCAAAATAAACACAAATACGTTCTTAGTTTTGGAGATATTAAATTGGGTACTCTCGTCAATTACTGGTGTGAATTCCATATCCCATTCAACCTGCCGAGCGGTCCAAATAAGTGACAAAGCATTAACAACACACAAGAACAGAGTGACCCTCATTACCAATTTTTCTAAGTGAACTCTTCGAATTCTTCGCAATATCTCGAGCATGGCAAAGGCAGTCAGCATCGAAATCGCCACGCCTTTATACGTAATTTCGCCATATGCCAACAGCATATCTTTACTTGTTCCAGGGGTAGATAGTAGCCGTTCAAGCCAAGATAGCAATGCGTAACCCAACAAGCCAAGACTGGCTAATTGTCGCCAAGATATTGGCAATAATACAGACACTATGCTCGATAAAAAAGAAACTAATAGTAAACCTACGCCCACTATTGTTAAAACCAAAAAAGGATTATAAGAAGGGAAATTGGATTGATTGTGCGCATACACCTCAAGAGTACCATAGCCAATACTCATAAGGTAAACCAACGCAGCCGCCAATACAAAGTATCTTTTTGAGCTTGGCATAAGCCACGGACTAAAAACCTCTGGCAAGTTCTTTGTTTGGTTAGGCATTTTTTAATGTATCACTATGAATAACATCTAATCTTGACTCTTAAGCGGTGAATTCAATAGTAAACTCCATAATTTAGTCTCTTTCCAACCAATTTTCCCTTTCGAAAGCTCTTCCTGTGTTTCTCCATGAAGATTCAAACCAACTAGGGCCAATAATTTCAAATTCCTCCATTTTTGGTCTATGCGTAAAAGTAGGCACACTACCCTCTATACTCGCCATATAACTTCTTATTTCCCGTACAGGAATCTCAGAATCGTCTTGATTATCTAAAACTGAAAGGACGATTGCAGAAAAGTCTATCATCGAAATCGAATTTCCATTTATACGCAAGGTTTCTTGGTTAACTTCGGCTGGTTTAATTAATAGTAAAGGTAAACCTGCAGATGTATGATTCGGGAATTTTCTACTCGGATCGTTTTGATGTGGTATTTGCATATGATCTACTGCCGATACAGTGGTGTTAATGCCTATTTCAAAATAGGCGCCATGGTCACCAGCGATTACAATAAGGCTATTATCATAAATATCCAGTTCTTTAAGTCGGGACAACATTAAATCCATTAATAACAAGTTATTAGTTGCTACTGTTATGTAATTATCCCTAACCTGGGACATAGCCGTCTTTTTAAACCCTTGTCCCATGGTGAGTGGTAGGTGCACGCCGTTAAAATGGTAAAAAGAAAATACCGGCTGGGTATTATTCTTATCCAAGTTATTTAAAAACTTGAGTGTATAGCGAACATCTGCAAAGTTTTCCTGGGCAATTAAATCAAATCCATAATCATTAAGGTAGAACTGGTTGTGGAAAACAATAT
>CAYXRB010000025.1:0-7170 GCA_964467565.1 uncultured Pseudomonadales bacterium
CGCTTCGCCATAGATGGTGTCGGTACCGCCGCTGCCATCGATAATGTCGTCGCCATCACCTCCCCAGGCTTGGTCGTCACCGGTGCCTAAGGTAATAATGTCATTGCCCACTCCCCCATAGACTGTGTCGTTGCCCGAACCAGCCTCGATGGTATCGTCGCCGTCATTGCCATAGGCCATGTCGTTACCCGAACCGGCGATAAGGTGGTCATTACCGTTACCACCCACCAAGATGTCGTTGCCGTCTTCGCTGTCGATGGTATCGTTGCCATCTCCGGCGATGACACAATCGTCGCCACCGCTGCTATCGAGGTAATCGTCACCGCCTAAACCATAGATAAGGTCGTTATAAATACTGCCGTGAATGTTATCGTTGTCCGGGGTACCGTAAATGACGTTGACGAAAGTACCTGCCAGGATAGAACACTCATCGGGGACCGGAATGGTGGGGGTGGGGGTAATGGAGGGGGTAAGCGTGAGCGTGGGGGTGGGAGTAAGGGACGGAGTAACGGAGATCTTGGGGGTGGGAGTATTGGTTGGCGTGGGGGTGATATCGGGGCCGGTGCGGCCAAAAACCAGATCAAAGACCAGGGTGGTTTTCTGCCACTCGTTCCCGGCTTGATGGGGCATGCAAACCGTAAAGTCGTACTGGGTGGAGGCATTGGCTGGCACGGTAGAGAGGCCCAGGCCTTCGAGCATCGCAGTGGAGTCGGTAAAGAATTGGGCCACGGTTTTTTCATCCCCTACCCCGCCGTATAAACCGATGTCAGCTTCTTTGATGAACTTACAGAGGATAGATGAAAGGTTGTCGGGATTAAAAATATCCTCGGCTTTGACGGCTATGGGAACGTCGTAATCATTATTGTTTTGCACGCTCACCGGCCGGGTGTAACAGTCGCCGGGTTTAAAGTCGAGCTCGTTAAAAACTTTGGCATCGGGTGGCAGGCCGTTAAAGGTAAAGACCACGTTGCCGTTGGCCTGCACTTTGGTTTTAGGCCTGGTGGAGGCAGCGTAAAAGCCCAAGACCCCAACCAGGACTAAAAAGAAGCTGATAATTTTGATTCTGCGGCTCATAGGTTTTCTACTGTCATTGAGGTAAAGGCCTTAGCCTTATCCGAATCTATAAAGTAATTATTTGTATAGATTCCTGCTTTCGCAGGAATGACATGAGTAAATTTCCTGTTATAGTCCCGGTGTGGGTGGGTCTTTGATGGTAAAGTCGGTGGCATTAAAGTTGGTACCAAAGGCCGAGTCAAAGCCAATAACGGGCGTGCGTTCGATAGACTGATTTTGGGCGGGGTTTAACGGCGAACTACCCCACTCAACAGTATCGATGACCACATCGCTCGCGTCTAAGAGATGGAGCAGGCCGGTGTCGATGTTGAGCGTGCCGCCTAAGTTGGCGGTAACTACGTCGTTGTCGTCGTAACAATTGTTCCAGATGGCGCTGTTATGGGCGAGTAAGGCCAAACCGCCGGCGGGGACGTTGGTAACGGCATTGACTAGGTCGATGATATCGGTACCGTCGGTAATTTTATAATTCTTTAAGTCCACGGTAACGTTAAAGCCGTTGTAGATTTCCAGCCACTGGGCTTCGGTGTTGCCTTGGAAGCAGCTGCTATCGGGCAAACCCTGGTTGATGACCAGCGTTTGGGCTACGCCGGGGGTGGGGGTGGGACCGGTGGGCGGCGTGGGGGTAGGGGTAGGTTGGGGGGAACTAAAAGTTTCGGCGGCGCCCAAGATGTTGCCAATAGAGAGTTCGTGGTCGTTAAAGTATGCGCCGCTGACCGATACAAAAATGGTGGCAGCCGCTAGTGCTGGCACGATAACGGCAAAATTGGGACCTTTACCCGCCGAAGGTGATTTTTTGGTGACCAGCTTGCCTGGGGTGCTGATAGTGACGGGCGTAATGGTGCTAAAGAAACGCTCAAAGGCGTGGCCTTTGGGCGGTAAGGGGGCGTTGAGTTTGAGGCTGCGGGAAGAAGCAGCGACTGAAAGCGCAGCGGAGGGGGCAGCAGAAGCCACCCCCTTTTGAGCAGAGACAGCCGTACCTCTTGCCTGAAGAGAACTACTTTGAGCAGCCGCTGCCGAAAGGGGTGTAGGGGCGGTGCCTTTTCCAAACAACCGCCGGAGCAGTTTAACCAGTTCATTTTTAATATACTTAAGTTCTTCGTAAATAATGATAGTGGCCGGCACAATGACCAAAAGAATAAAGCCTTGGGGGGTTTTGGCAAAATCGACCGCATAACCGACGTACGGGGCGGTAATAAAGACCGACCCGACAATGTCTTTTGACTGCACGGGGCTAGGGTCAAGATTGTTGTTGGCATCACCCTGGGTTTTGTAGACCAGCTCGCCGTCTATGGTTTGGAGCTGTACCACGCGGTGGGTGGTGGTTTGCTTAGAGCCTGATTTGAACGTAATGATGTCGCCGGGTTTATAGCCAAGAGTTTTGGGGACCACCGCCACTACCGAGCCGGTAGGTACGGCCGGCTCCATAGAACCCGACATAACCACATACAAATTAACCGGGCTTATGTAGCCGTACTTGCCTGCCAGCCAAATGCCGGCACCGGTGAATATCGCCAGCAGAATAATTCCTTGAAGTAAATGGATGACTATTTTTATAAATTTCATGGTTATGTATTTCTCACCAATACTATGTTCAATGCAGGTTTATTTGCCTGTAGCAGCCCGGGTGCAGGGTCTGCCTTAAACCCTTCACCTGGGCTGCTCCCCTCCCCCACCGATGAAGATGGGAGAGAGGAAGCATTTTTTATTGACTAAAAAACCGTGCAATCTCTAAATTAGATTGCTTCAAAGGTAATCCAGTCAAAATCATAATCACGCTCTGGTCCAACGACGAGCCGTACTTGAATCTTACTGCTGCCAGTAAGGTTTATGACCGACGAGCTCCCTGGTCCAACATATACAAAGTTGTAAAAGTCGCCCCAGGCATTACCGGCATACGGGCCAGATGGAATATTGACTCCAGTGATGCCGCCAATAGGTGCACCTGCTTCATCGTCTATTCTGTATTCAAATGGGAATGGCTGAACAATACCAGTTGGGTTGTGGAAGGTAAAGTCAATATTATCCCCATTAATCACCCAAGTCACATATGGCTGTCCTTTCGCCTGATTATCGTTATGATTCCCGTCTTGATTAGTCAACTGAAATACAATCGGTTCGGGTTCAAGCTCTGGACATACAAAGTCAGGGTTATTGCGCGATTGCTCAACATAAAAACGCACGTCGGCGGTGACCGAATCGGTTTGGGCATCGTTGCCCATAGCCTCACCATTACAATAAATGGTATCGCCCATGCCCGGTCCGTTCATTTCTAAGTTGCCTGCACACCAAGCTAAACCGTAGTAGTGGGTAACACCGCCCGTAAGCGGGCCGGTGCCGGTAGTGGAATCGGCGATTTTGAGCATAGTACCAGCGGCACTAAGCGATTGGTTATTGAACAACAGTGGCTCGAAAGGTTCTTGCCACACGTTATCACCTTCACCTTTGTCGCCAGTATTGGTTTGCTGGTTATATTTACCCTGAAAACCAGGTTGTTGGCCTTGGTCTAACCACGCCGAATAGCGCAGGTAACCCAAGAGTTCGCCACCGTCGGGATCGTCGGTTGCATCACCGGCTTCTACTTCTGGTTCAATGCGCGTGTTTTCGTTGTTGGTTACCCCTTCAACGTACATACACGCCCAAGCGTTGTTATCTTGAACGGTTAACGAGAGGGTGTTTTCGCCCAGGTCTCCGGGCTTAACATCGGAAAAGTTAAAAAACTTTTCTTGGTCTAAATCGGTACTGGCCCAAGTGCCAAAACCTTCACAGCCAACGTCTTCGTAGGTTGGGACCGGTACAGTAAGGTTGTCTTGGATTTTATAGGTTAATCCGGTTAAGTGGTTGTAGTGGCATTCACTGTCGACTTTTAAATCAACGGCGCCGGCGGTAAAGATGTTATCAGCACTCGTTTCGGTGTCGCTAAAGAAAGCACCCGTACCCCACACGGCAATAACCGCAAGGGTACCTACCGATGCCAGGCTTAATAATAGTCTTTGTTTCATTTTTATTTTTCACCCCCCTCCTAATGGGGGCAGGTATTGAAAATTAATCATGAGCAGCTGGGTAATATAAACTCCGTGAGGCCGCATCAAATTCTCTTATATTGGTTTCAATCAATTGTTCTACAATATACCCTTGGATTAAAAACCATGGCGTTACTCTAGCTGGATCAATCCCAGCAACTTCTTGTTTTCTTTCAGACTGTGTTATGCTCATTAAATTCTCGTTCGGTTCATCATTAGATTCTGCAAGTTCTCTTGCTAGCATTAAGGCATACAACCACTGCTCGGAAGGAGTTAGTGTTTCTAACCGAGTCGGATCAAACTCTGATGGAATTAAATATTGAATAACTTGTAAGGCAGAAAGTTGCTCAGACATATTTTTTGGTACTTCATTTAATAATTTTTAAATTTTTGGGGTGTATGGTTTGGATTATTATTGTTTTCACAACCTTGCTCTGCAATTGCCCCGAGAAAAGTTAATCCGGGTGTGGCCTCAAAGTCTATCCAAGGTACTGCGTTTTCAATGATTGGCTTTACTGTCTCGATTAATCCTGGTGGCACATCTTGTTCTGTAACCAACCCGCTACTGAGTACATCTGGAATATATGCCCAGGTAATTTTTTCGGGTATAGAGGCTTTTTTGCCAAAAATTTCTGCGGCGTTAGGAAAAGCTGCTAAAAAAGTTGATTTGGTAATAAATTCTGCCATATTTTCTTGTTTTTTATTCTTTTATTAACTTGATCAAAAAATAGTATTAGCCTTACGCTAAGATTTCGCCGGTATCGGTGGATGGTGGGGAGGTTGGATAATCCACGCCAAGCATATTTTGAATTTCACGTACTAATTCGTCTGATAGGGGCATATCGGCATTTGCCGCCAGCAAAAGCATTATATTTCTGGCTTCGTTTGAATCTGGATCTAGGTGAGGAAATAGGATTTCGATGCCACTCTTTCTTAGCTTATCTCTTAATTCTTGATTACGATCGGCTAATGTTTCGTCACCGGTAGTTCCTTGGGGTTGTAATGTTTCATTCATATTTTTTTTCTGTTTTATAAATTGTAGCTAGCCAATATTTTTTAGGTTGGGTGGGGGTTGTGTTGTTCTTATTTGAGCAATATAGGTATCTATAATTAATTGGGCTTCGGGTGTTAAAGTTTTGCCAGAGTGTTTAACAACTGATTCAAAATTATGTGCGAGTACGGGTGCGGCGGCATCAAGCATTACCTGGTGTGCTTCGATGCCACAATCTTGTAATGCCCGAAGGGCTTGATCGTAGGTTACATGGGGGCTTTTTTGTTCGGTAGTCATTGTTTGTAATTCTAGTACTCTTGGTCACTGTTTAGTGGTTCTTGGGGCAGGTGCTGCCTTTCTAGATCTCTGCCTTTAAGAATTTTTTGAGCCGCAGCCAAACCCATTAAAAGGCTTGAAGGATAGGTAATAATTATGCCGTTTTCATATAAAAGTTGAGCTAATACTTCGATCGGCAAAGGTGTGGGTTGTTCTTCTGCCATAATTTTGTTTATTAATTATTGGTGTGGTAGCGATAAATATTGTACGAATAATCGAATTTTTGAATGATTTTTCTTGTCATTGCGAGCGTGAGTAAGACTCAAGCGCGGCAATCTCTGTTGTTGCTTTTGTCATCCCTGCGCAGGCAAGAATCTATAGAAATAATTTATATAGATCCCCGATTATCTGAATGAATCAGATGGTCGAGGATGACAGCGGTATGGCAGCCCGGGTGCAGGGAATGCCTTCTTCCCTTCACCTGGGCTGCTCCCCTCCCCCGCTCGGGCAGAGCGAGGGAGAGAAAAAGCTTCTAGGTTTCTGAGTATGCACTCGTAGCCCACGGATCAAAATCAACAGGTCCTGAAACATTATTGCTGGGATCTAAATCACCCCACCAATTATTTTCAGCGTTTACTGTTGTAGCTCCGTAACTATTTAAGTCATCATCAGTGCCATTGGAGTAGATGTTGTTGAAATTTACTGATAGCGACTCAGCGCCATTCAGTAACGCACCAACACCTTCTACGGTATTGTTTTTAATGACATTGTGATGAATGCTATTGCCCACAGGATTGTCATTACCCGAACCTACACCGTTACCGGTGAGAGTGTTGTAGCTAACAACCATACCTGTTGAGGGGTTCATGAACACACCAGTTAACCAATTAGAGACAACGTTGTTATCAACTAAAAGATTAGTGGTAGTTCCTGTAGCGTTGACTACTCCCCTACCCGATCCAACACCTGGGCCTGTAAGAACGTTGTAGCTAACCTCTGCATTATCAACACCGGTATTTACATAAACACCAAATGTTTCACTTAAGGCAGTGGAGCTGTTGATCTTAAGTCCAGTTACTTTTACGCCGTCGTTATCGATAACCACACCGCCCATTAATTCGGCGGTAGCAACTGGAGGGTTAACTCCGGCTAGGGTTAAGTTATCTTTATTGACACGTAAAGGATAAGTATCTGAGTCATGTGTACCATCTGCGACACAAACGGTTTGTACAGCTGAAGCTGCATCGATTGCAGCTTGGATTGAATTGCCATCAGTCACAGTAGCATTACATGTATCACCAGGCACATCGTAGGAAGCGAGTCTTGCACCAACTTCTACACCTTCTACCACTTCGGGCCAATCTACGTCGTCACAATCAAATTCTGGGTTATTGCGAGATTGTTCGACATAGAAATGAATGTCAGCCGATAAGGAATCGGTCTGAGCTTCATTGCCCATGCTTTCACCATCACAGGTAATTGTGCTACCGGAAATAGCCATAGTACCGGCACACCACTGTAAGCCGAGGTAATGAGTGACTCCACCAGCAAATGGAACACCAAATTGACCATCGGCTAATGTGTAGGTTACACCACCCAAAACATCACTGGCTGGGCCAGATTCGTTCTCAAATAACAAGGGCTCGGCTGGTTCGCCTTGCCAAATGTTATCGCCTTCGGCTGGATCGGTTTCAGATCCTTGCCATCCGGGATTGTTACCTTGATCTAACCAAGCAGTGAAGTGTAGGTTTTCGGCTAATTCACCACTGGCTAAACCATCAACCTCGTCTGGGTCTTCCGATTCAGGCT
>CAYXRB010000025.1:7180-12376 GCA_964467565.1 uncultured Pseudomonadales bacterium
TTGAGTATTGTCGAGATCTTGCATGTTATCGATGTGAATACATGCCCAAGCATCATTATCCTCAACCGTCATGGATATAGTGTTTTCACCAGTGTCACCGGGTTTGACATCGTCGATGTTAAAGAAACGGTGAATGCCGGCAACAAGATCTGTAGAAGTCCAGGTGCCGCCGCAAGGATCACCCAATAGGTCTGGGCGAGTTGTATCGGCCAGCACGTTTGGATCATCCGCCCATACACCTTGTCCGTTACAAACTAAGCCTGCATAGTGGGCTTCGGAATCGATTAATAGATCGATGGCCCCTGCGGTAAAGGTGTTTCCGGTGGAGGTTTCGGTGTCGGAAAAGAAGGCGCCGGTGCCCAAGATCGCAATGGTTGCGGCGGCACCTAAAGACGCAATGCTATAAAGAATTTTTTTAGTTTTCATTTTGTTTCACCTCCTTTCGGTTTAGATTTAGATTAATTAATAGCCTTGAGAGGCTCAGGGAAAGAGTGACGCATCACTCCTTACTTGAGTCCCCCAGGTTTGTTGGTTTGTTAAGGTTGTTCGTTAGCGTTTACGCACAAGTAATGGCGTAATCGCCGGGACTTTAGCCCTTAGGTTATAACCTTTCTAATTTAATAAAGTCCCAGAGCGTACCATCGCCAACGGTGTGACGGAACTCGAGAATATGATTACCGTTGGTGAGGTTAAAGTCGAATGTGTGTACATATCGTGGCATGTTGTTCCACCAACCAGGAGTGCTTTCGCCAATAATAGTGCCTGTCGTACCCAATAAGGAGGCGTCTAAATAGATGTCTTTATTTTCTGATTCACTAATACCAGGACTCCATCCAACAGATAAGCGAACAGGTATGGTTGGCCCGACGTAGTTAAAGTCAACATAGATATTACGGCCGTAATTGGCATTAAAGTTAGAATTCCAGGGGAATTCTTCGTCTGCGACATCGTCGACTGGGGAAGTGATAACCCTGGTATAAGGGGCGCCTATTGCTGGTGGTGTGGGGAAGTTTCCAAAAGCGACAAAGTTTAGTTCGTCTATAGGCTCATCGAGCTGGGAATTTTCGATATCACCTATGATCCATAAAAGCGGATCAGGCGTGGGTGTTGGAGTCGGTGTTTCATCGGGTGGATTACACAAATAGCTGGGGTTGTTGCGGGCTTGCACTGCCGTGAAGGAGATATCGGCGGTTAAAATGTCGGTTTGGGCCGAGTTGTTAAGCGTACTGCCGTCACAGGTAAAGCCGGTGGCATCGATTGGGCTGGTGCCTGTGTTACCTACTAGTGGCGCGGGCGAAAGTGTGCCGAAGCACCAGTATTTACCCAGGTAATAGGTTTGGGTGCCGGTCATAGGCTGGCCACCGAGTCCCAAGATTCCGCCGCTTGCATCGGCTAGGGCGCCATTGAGTTGAGGAATAACAGACGAGAGTGAGCCTTGGTACAAGATGGGTCCATCGTCTTCTTCGTAGACGTTGTCACCATCGTCTTTCCAGAGAGCAAATTGGACTTGAGCGCCAAGTTCACCGCTGGTAAGGCTTTGGGTGCCCGGTTCACATAACGGGTCGTCCAAATTCTCGGGTTCGTTACAGGTATTGTCGGCGTTGCTGGTGAGCGTTACGTTGTAACACGCCCAGGCGTCGTTGGTGTCGACGCGAAGTGAAATTGTGTCTTCGCCCCAGTCGGAAGGCTTAATGTCTAAAAAGTTTAAGAATTTGTAGGTGCCATTGCCCGAAGGCCCTTGGCCATCGTTTAGGTCAGCTGGGTCCCACGAAGTTTCTTGATTAAAGGCGCCGTTGTAGTAGCTGGTGTTGTCGACTTTTAGGTCTAAATCCCCGGCCCGAAAGGTGTTGCCGGTACTTACTTCTTGGTCGCTAAAAAAGGCGCCGCTAAAGCCAATGGCAAAGGCAGCGGCGGCTGCAACTACAACTAGACTGTACGTTAATCGTTTCATAGGCCCACCACCTTGCCGTACACGGCGCTAGAGTTGATATGTTGGTGCACAAAAATGACTAGGGAAAAAGAGTTTGATTGTAGTCTTCGCGTACGGTGGTTTGGTGGTCGCATGGACAATCACTCCAATAACCTGCTGCTATAACAGCCGGTGCTAATAGAACATCTCTATGGGCAGAAAGAGATTTTTATTTAAGCGTTTCCGATGGCGGTTAACACGTACAAACTATTGTTAGAGTTATAGCAGAGTCGTATGGGAGGCAGTCAACTGGAATTATGTGTAACAATCTATGAGTTATTCCGTCAACTTTGGTTATACGCCTACTGATGCGCTTTTGCAAGAGGTGTTGGAGTAAATACTTTGATGTATTGTTATAATTAATGATGAGAATAAGTTATGAGGATACCTTATGGTTGAAGACGAAAGCTACCTACGGGCGCTGCAGGGCTTGAGGCTGGAAACTGATGGTAGAGCTTTAACGGTGGATGAATTAGCTGAGGAACTGGATCAACAAGCCGGGTTATTGCTTGCCCACAGCCTGGAATTGCTTGGTGACGCAACAGATTTGGCTAGGAGAACGGGGAACCGGGTGAAAAGAAATGGCGGGGTTGAACGGGAGGGTTGAGTTGAACGGGAGAGTTGAGTTGAACGGGAGGGTTGAGTTGAACGGGAGGGTTAAATGGTAGGTTTTATTAATAGGTTCCCTAACCCACAATTAGATGGGTAACTAGTTCGATGAATCGATATATCGATACATTGAACTAGAAAGGATTTTCTTTTAGCTTACCTGCTTCGCGCTTCATTTTGGCTTTCTGTTTTTTCCAGGTTGCCCAGGACCTTCCCTTTGGCGGAATGGGTGAGTTGGTAATGGTGTTTAATAAAGTTTGTAGGGCATTTTTTTGTGTTTTTTGAGAGAGTAGCTTTTTGAGGATGTTGTTAAAGGCAGGATTGGCGTTGATATGAAGATTACGTTGAATACTTGAGATGGTTGACTGGCTAACTTTAACCACAGCCCTAATATGGGCATAACTATACCCTTGTTGGCTTAGGACAATAACGGCTAAGCGTTTGGCCAGCATGGTTTGTTCGGTTTTGGTTAACAGTTGGGAAATAAAACCGACCGATTCTTGCTTTGAGTTGATGCTTTGCAAAAAATCGTAAAAGCCTTGTTGAATTGACGCTTCTATATGTGGTTTTAGGCGTTGGCGTGAAATTTGCGGCATATACCCATACTAGTCTAATGAATCGATTCATTGGAGTGGCAAGATGTGCCAATTATGCCTACAACTTCAAAAAAGGCTCACGTGTTGAATTTGAACAGTGTGAATCGATTATTTCATGGCTTTGACTTAAGACAGCGTCACTGTACCAGTCTAATGAATCGATATATCGATACATTGAACTTTTAGAGAGAGAATGATTTGAATCAGGAAAATCCCCTAAAAAAGCGGTGGTACTGTTTATATTTTTTAGAAGCTGGATGAGGAAAAACGACGATAGCTTACCCACCCTGGTGCATGTGGGTGTGCTGAGCCGAGGTAAGGTTGGCGTCCCACTGCAACAACAGGGCGTCGGGGTCATGATCTTGGGGGACTAAGGCGGTAAAGTGCTGATACGCTTTTTCTACCTGGGGTGTGTTAACTAGATGTTGGGCAATTGCTTCTTCTTTAGCCTGGCGGTATTTTAAAAAGGCATGATACGCCGGCTTTAAGTGGGTATCCATACAATTCTCCCATGTAATTGATAGGAGTATTTTAGAACATTTTAAAATGAAAATCTAAAGAGAATAAGGTAACGCTTGGGTAAAATATCGGTAGTCTAAAAATGAAAGTTGGGTAATATTGATTCCCAATTTAGAGTTTTGGGCAGGTACCGTCCGCTCGTTGTGCTTGGCAACTAGAGGACTCTACCATTTGGTTTAAATAGGCAAGCGGAATGATTGCGTTGGTTACCGTGTAACACCGGGTACCATCTGGACTAGTACACACAAACTCTAATCCATCGCCTATGGGAATCCTACAGACCATCATGGTGGTGTGATGTTCCGATGTTGAGTGCGTAGAACCTTGTTCTGTCATAAGTCACCCGGTAAGATAACGAGGCTTATGATAACCTGTAGATACGAAGATGGGAAAGAGGCAAATTTGCGCCACGTGACCGTGGATTCGATTGTAGTGCGCGGTGATACGATATTGCTTGTTAGGCGGGCGCGAAATTACCACATAGAGCCGGGAAAATGGGTATTGCCGGGCGGTTTTTTGGACCGTGACGAATCGGCAACCCAGGGCGCGATGAGAGAGGTACTGGAAGAAACGGGGTACAAAAGTACCGAATCACGGTTGTTTTTGGTGATCGATACCCCCAGACTTAAGGGTGATGACCGTCAAAACGTATCGTTTGTGTTTTTAACCAGCGCGGGTGAAAAGGTGCAGGAGCCGGACTTTGAAATAGATATGGTGGAATGGTTTGATTTAAACTCACTACCAAAAGAGGCAGAATTCGGGTTTGACCACTATGACATGGTGGCTTGGTATATACGGCATTTAAAAAAACCGCACCCACTCCCCTACTTTAATTATGAAATTAAAAGCACTTAGATTTTGAGGTTGGTATCAACTGCGGGGGGAGCGATGATTTCTAGCGCCGGGTTGGCTTCGTCGACAAAACTTTGAAGGCGCAGTAATTCTTCTTCTAATTTAGTGGTATCGGGCGGGCGGTAAGGTGTAGGGGTGGGCAGCGCGTTTTGGATTTGAGGCCGCGAGCCATACAACCACAAGACAATAGTAAGGGCCAGTAGGAGAACGGCGACGGCGACGACCACCAGCACCAAGCGATTTCTTTTTTTGGGCTGCAGGCTTTTTAACCGGGCAGCTTCTAAGCGGGCTGCCTCTTCGGGGGGCGGCTGCATGACTTCGTGTTGACTGGTAAAGTTTGATTGGTCTTCGATCATAGTTAAGTTAAGTTCTATAGTTCAATGCCTTGGGATAATTCTTTTAAGCGGGCGTATATTTGCTGAAGTTCTGAGTACGAAGCGGACGAGCGCTCGAGCCAGTCAGCATACGCCTCTTGGGGATTGTGTTCCAATTGGTACTGATCGGACTGGGTGATGGTGGCAGAGGTGGAGGCGGCAGCGGCTAACCGGGGGCCTAATTCCTCTAAGCCACGTTTGCGGGCTTCTTGCACTACTGGGTCGAGGATTTGCTGATCGATTAACGGGATTAAAGTTAAGCGGAAGGCTTCGAGTT
>CAYXRB010000025.1:12386-15363 GCA_964467565.1 uncultured Pseudomonadales bacterium
CTCTTGTGAAGCGTAGGCAAACCGGGCACGTTTGATAGTGGTGAGCGTACTATATGCCAAGGGTTGGTAGTTACTGCCCCGTACACTCATAAATTCGGCTTGGGCGCGAACGGCATCAAGTGAAGTTAAGGGTTTAACCGCAGCGGCATGGTCGTTTAAGAAAGTTATTTCTTGGGCCAGTTTATTGATGGCGTCGTCGGCGACGACGTCGGTAAAGCCGCGACGGTCGCTGACTTCGTTGACTAAGATCGTCCAGTACTGCATCCAGACCGAATCGAGGCTAACGAGTAGATTTTTGGCAGAGAGAGTATAGGCTTCTTGGTTGGCAAAGGAGGGATTGCCGGCAACGCTGGCTTTTTTGACTTCAAAATCGCGGGTGAGGCTGCGGTGGACGTCGACTAACCGGGCAAAATCTTCACGGACTTGTTTGGTAACACTGGCATAGACCGGGCTGACCATAAAGCCCACAACCACAAGTGCAAGAATGATTTTTTTTCCGGTCATAACTGTAGTCTATTCATTATTTTGCCTTGACTCAATCCCGATTACCATGAAAGCCATCAGCCTATGGCAGCAAAGGAAATGCGGTGAGTAAGGGAATAACTGCCCAGGCATCGGTAATCTGTCCGTTGTTAATCATGTCTTTGACACGGTTAATTGTCTCCCAGTGAATTTGGATCAGTTCCAGACTTTGCGGGGAGGCAGTGGTAGGTTTTAAACCGGTAGCCAAATAATAGTGGCATTTTTGGCGGATCGAGCCGGGAGATGGGTGGAAAACACCCAATTTCTTAAAGGTTGACGCTGTGACACCCGCTCGTTGACGGACCGGGAATAAACCCCCGCTTCTTCGGCCAGTTCGCGTTTGGCTGCCGCTAGAGGGGTTTCACTAATGTCGATACCACCACTGGGAAGGCTTAGGGCAAAGGTGTTGCTGGCATGACGGTAGACGGTGATGAGGCAGATTTGACGGGAATCGTTGAGGGCAACGACGCTGACACCGTTGGCCACTTTGGTCCAGAAATAATCGTGGGTTTGGTGGCCTAGAACCAACTGATCTTGATAAACGGTGAGGAATTGATTGTTAAGCAGTGTTTGCCGGGATTTAACTCTAGGTTTGTTTATTTTCAGATGCATCCTTAGAAGATGAAGAGTTGGTAGTGTTTAGGTGAGGCGGACCTTGCAATGATCGCCAATAAACAGGCTCACGCTGTTTTGTTCGGATTGTTCCCAGACTTCGGTGTTTTTACCGATAAGGCTGTCGATGATGGGGCGGTTGATATCGAACATGGATGTATCTTGCATCACAATTGAATTCTTGATGCTGACGGCTTCGAGTTTGCAGTTGTCGCTAACCGAAACATGAGGGCCAATTTTACTGTCTTGAATAAGGCAATTATTGCCAATAGCAACCGGGCCCACAATAACGCTATTGACGATACGGCTGCCGGCCCCTACGCTCACTTGGCCTAAGAGCTGGCTTTGGTTGTCTACTTCACCAGAGATGACGTGGTTGCTCAGGTCGTCGAGCACATACGAGTTGGCCTCGAGCATATCGACAAACTTACCCGGGTCCATCCAGCGGCCGTCAACTTCTTCGGTCTCGACACGGTAGCCATGGGTTAACAGGTAGGTATACAGTTCGGTGATTTCGAGCTCGCCCCGGGCCGATGGTTTGATGGCATCGGAACCGCTAAAGGCTTTAAAGACTTGGTGGTTAAAAAAGTACAGACCGGGAACGGCAAATTTGTTGGGCGGGTTCTCGGGTTTTTCGACGACTTTTAAAAGTTTCCCGTGTTCGTCAAAGTACGGGACACCTAAGCGGTAATTCTCTTCGTGGGTAACCAGAGTGAGGAGGCCGTCTGGTTTGGTGGAGGTAAAGTGGTCAAAGGGGCGCCTAATACCACGGGTAAAAATGTTATCACCTAAGTGATAGACAAATGGCGACCCGTCTAAAAATGATTGCGAAATGAGGATGACGTGGGCTAACCCCAAAGGCTTGGCTTGTTCGATATAGACCACGTTAACACCCCATTTACTGCCGTCACCCAATAGACTTTCAACGGCTGGGCGGGTTTCGTTGACTATAATGCCGATATCTTTAATGCCTAAATCGAGAATTGATTCGAAGGGGTACAACAGCAAGGGTTTGTTGGCGATGGGTAAAAGGTGTTTGTTGGAACTAAAGGTTAACGGACGCAATCTAGTGCCCGAACCGCCGGCGGCAATGATAGCTTTCATACTCTACGTTTAGTATTTTAACTTTGGCAGTGTGACTATGTAATTAACGCTGCCATATAATAGCCCCGATTAACAGGGTGGCTAAAACAGCAACCAATAAATATTCTAAAACGATTTTTCCCTTAAGATCGCCTAGGAGCAAATGATGGACCAAGCCCCAAATAAAATACCCGGCCGCGATTAATTGCACCGCTAAAAGTTGCATGTAATCGTTGGACCGAAAGAGGGCGAATAAGATGAAGCCAAAACTAAGCCATACGGCCAGGATGGTGTAATGGGTGGAGTGTTTTTTAAGGTCGGCTAACATAAATAGGTACCGTTGATTGATAATCGGTAGTGATTACACAGTTATTTTTAAATTACTTTGCCTTGGGCCATGCTTAAGACGATGATCATGGCCATACTAAAGAGAGTGGCATGGGCCCAATTTTTGCCAACGCGGCGGGTGATCTTATGATGGGATACCAACCACTCATCATACACTAGTACACCTAAGAGTAAGATAATCATGGCCAGCGCAATGGTTTTGGAAAGCAGCAGCGGCGAGACCAGGGTGCTGTGGGCGGGGCGGGTATTGAGCCTAAATGAAGTACCCAAGGTTAAATCGGCCGGAATAGGCATGCCAGTAGGTTGAGGATTGAGCACCACGGTGGGGATGACTTGGGGTTGGACAGGAGTGGTGGGGAGAACTTGGGCAGTACGGGTGGGGATGACCTGGGCCTGATTAGTTTGCGTGGCT
>CAYXRB010000026.1:0-11814 GCA_964467565.1 uncultured Pseudomonadales bacterium
ATAACTGTTCTATGGTAGCGAAGTCCCTAGTCGCTTAATTAGCGACCTGCACGAACGGTGTAACCATTCCGTAACTGTCTTAAAAAGAGACCCGGCGAAATTGCAATGGCTGTGAAGATGCGGCCTACTGGCAGCTGGACAAAAAGACCCCGTGAAGCTTTACTACAGCTTCACACTGATTTTTTAATTGGAATCGTCGAGAATAGGCGGGAGTGCTTGAACTTGTTTCAAGTGCAACAGTGGAATACCGCTCGTTTTAATTAGGAAATCTCACTGACAGAGTCTGCAAACGACTCTCAGGACACTGTGTGGCGGGTAGTTTATCTGGGGAGGATGCTTGCTAAAGAGTACCGCAAGCGTACAAAGGTACCCTTAGCCCGGATGGAAATCGGGCTAGACGCACAATAGCAGAAGGGTGCTTGACTGTGAGGCACACAAGCCGAGCAGGTGGGAAACCAGGTTATAGTGATCCTCGTGCACTTTATGGAAGGTGCCGGGCTTAACGGATAAAAGCTACTCCGGGGATAACAGAGTAGTCGCGCCTAAGCGTCCCTAGCGACGGCGCGGTTCGCTACCTCGATGTCGGCTCAGCGCATCCTGGGGGTGGAGAAGCTCCCAAGGGTCCGTCTGTTCGTCGGTTAAAGCGCTACGTGAGCTGGGTTCAGAACGTCGTGAGACAGTTCGGCCTCTATCCGCTGTCAGCGTGGGAATCTTGAAGGAATTTGACCTCAGTACGAGAGGACCAGGTTGAGGAAATCCCTGGTGAGCCTGTTGTACCCGTCAGGGGCAAAGCAGGGTAGCCACATTTCTGTTGGATAACCGCTGAAAGCATCTAAGCGGGAAACCACTCCTAAGATAAGGATTCCGAGCCATGCTTCGCATGGAATTATCAATTTCTAATTACCAATTTCCAAACAAATCCAAATATTTAATTTTCAAATGATCAAATGTTTGATTATTAAATATTGTTAATTGATTATTGTTTGGTTCTTGGAATTTGATTATTGGTATTTCACGCGAAGCGTGGCGAGAGACCCCAAGTAGACTACTTGGTTAATAGGCAGGGTGTGTACGTGCCGAGAGGCATTCAGCTAACCTGTACTAATGGTCGAAGGATAACTTTTGTTTGATTTTTGCTAATGGCTCTTTTTGTGGAACTTATGCTGGTCGCGGTTTTGCCCGTAGACATATTTTTATAACTTATCATGTGCTCGATTTTTTGAGGGCACAGTCCTGGTCATTTGAGCGATGTGGTACCACCTCTTCCCATTCCGAACAGAGTCGTGAAACGCATCAGCGCCGATGATAGTATACTGGCAACGGTATGCGAAAGTAGGTCGTGGCCGGGACTGTGCCTTTAATTTTAAATAACCACCTCAATCGGGTGGTTTTTTGGTATAGTGGCGGTACAGGAAAGGGGGATGGTTATGAGTGGATTATCGAGAAAATCTTGTGTGCCGTGTAGAGAAGGGGCGCCTGCGTTAAAAGAACAAGAAATTGCCGAGTACCTAAAAGAAATCGATGAATCGTGGAAGGTGGTGGAAAGTAAGCGGCTGGTGCGAGAGGAAAAGGTGAAGGATTTTAAGCAAGCCTTGGCTTTGGTGAACGAGGTGGGGGAGATTGCCGAAGAGCAGGGGCACCATCCAAACATGAGTATTAGCGACTGGAATAACGTAACGTTTGAGTTGTATACCCATAAGATTGAGGGCTTGCACGAAAATGATTTTATTTTGGCGGCAAAGATTGATGAGGTGGTAAGAGATTTTTGAGTGATAACGGTAGATTAGTTGGAGGAGGATAGGCCACCCCTAAGGGTGGTTTTTTTGTGGGTAAATCCTTGCTATTCTGAAGTATATGGCAGAAGTAGGAGTAGTGAATCATCCGGTGATTGTTGGAGAGTCAGAAATTGCGTCAACGTTGGGAAATGCAGCTGCGAGAACCCGTGAATTTCAGCTTGAAGGTCGAAACGAGACTAAACTTGAGCAAGTACGTCAACAGAACGGTGACGAGTTAGCTAAGAATCTTTTTGGGCCTACGGCTGAAGCCCAAAGGGGGGTATTGCCAGTAATTGACCAATCAAATTCGACGAAAACATTTCAAAAAGCTCGGGAATCACTAGAAACCCGGCAACAAGTTGAAGGATCTCTTGGGGGTTTAAGAGAAACGGCTGCCAAACTACAGGGTGATGAATTGGAATTGCTGCGATTGATTCCTGATAGTGTAACGTTCCCGATTGATAACACTGAGAGACAACATTTGCAAAGTCGTCTTGATGAAATGGTACCACAAGACCCGAACAATCCGTTGAGCCAGCAGGAATACTTACAAAAACAACAAGAATTCCTGCTAGAAGTACGCGACGCTCGAAAGGCGATAAGAGATTATGAAGGTTCAGCAGAGAATGCAGCTGCTTTAGAGAGGGTAGTTATAGTTTTAAAAGAAATAACTCAAAGCGAAATTGTTCAGAGAGAGAATTTAGCAGTAAGGATTTTGCAGGTAGAGTCAGACTTGTTGGCATCAAATGATGGTTCAAATACAGTATTGGTTAAAAAGGCTAACGTTTTATTAAATCAATTGCAACCAGGCTTGGATATGGTCGGCACCCTGGATGAGCAGCGTACGCGCCTGAATACTCAAGCGGCACGACAATTGGGATTATTAGAAGGCGATGAGAATAAATACATTGAACAAGCCGAGAAAGATGCCTTAGAAGAAGCAAAAGCGCAAACGGAATATCCTATAAAGACTGATAATCTTGACGTGATAAGAACGAGTACCGAAGGTTTGCCTTCAGATGATGTGTTGGTGCAGGAACAATCAAGAATTATTCAAGAAGCACAAAACGAGTTTTTTGATCAAATTAACTCTGTTCGTAGGGGGAAGACTCCGCCTGAGGCTGATTTGACAGTGATTGAGAAAAACCAATTGGCACGGCAATGGGGGATAACCAAAGAAGGGGGAACTGGAGGTACGCCTGAGGTTTATAAAATTGAAGCTGGGTCTTCGATGGAATCATTATTAATAGCCAGGGCTTTGCAAAAGGATGGCGAAGCGGCATTGCGGTTGAATATAGATGCATTAAAAAAAGGAGATGTACAGAAAGTGGAGGTAGCAGTGGGGGCGGCGCATATGATGGTGCAAGGCGAGGTGTTAGAGCAGATGGCAACAGCCGTCTTGGTAGGTGATATGAATACCGTAGAGGCTCAGAAAGCAATTAAAGCGGCACAAGCACTTGGCATGGTGGAGGAAACATCTAGGTTACAAGAACTGGGTTGGGCGGCCCAGGATAAAATTAAAGATCTTACGAATAAACTGGCACGTAAAACCGCCGATAGATGGCATACGATTGCTGATTGGATGAAAGAGCCGGAGAATTGGAAAAAATTTGGAAAGAAGGCTTTAATGGGATTGGGAATTGGGGTATTAGTTGCGATTATTGTTGCGATTATGGCGGTTTCCATGACGGTTAATGCAATTGGTGGGGGGATGGGCGGGGGGAGGCATTAAGTCAGGCGGCTTGGTTGGCTTGATGAACCCGGGCGATGATCTTGGTAAGCTCTTGGGTGTTCATGCGGGTGTGTTCGGCGATGCGGTTAGCCAGATCTACATAGAGGGCGGTAACATCGGCAAGGTTAAATTCGGGTTCGGTGTCGGTAATGTCGCTTGGTGGGGAGTTTTGCGGCAGAGTGTCGGCCATAGATGTTTTTATGGTACCACGGATTTGATTGCCCCGGCAGGTTTTACTTGATACAATACAGGCTTGCAGAACGCTTGCATTATTTTGATGGCGCACTGCACATTCTGACATTGAAAGGGGATTACTATGTATGGCAACAGCCACAACTACAAAGAAATCACAAACTAAAGGAAAACTAAAGGAAGAGAAGGAAGTAATAAAATCCGCTAAAAAAGAGGCGAAGGCTAAGGAAACAGTCAAGGCAGACAAGGAAGTAAAGAAAACTAATTCAAAAAAGAACGAAATGGGGAATGGTAGCGTGTCTACCATGGAGGAACTTTTGGCAGCTACGGGCTATGAAATTAAAGCCCCCCAACCGGGACAAGTAATTAAGGGTGTGGTGACCGATATATCAAAGCGGATTTTACTGGTAGATATTGGGGCAAAAACCGAAGGCATGGTGGTGGACCGGGAATACGATGCCGCCAAGGATTTTATTCGCGGATTGCAGGTGGGAGATGAGATTACCGCCTTTGTGGTGTCACCCGAGAATGACCGCGGCCAAATTTTACTGTCGCTCAAGCGCGCGCTGGTGGATAGACGCTGGGAGCAATTTGCCCAGTACCTAGAAACCGGTGAAGCGTTAGAGGTGAAAGGTTTGGAAGTGAATAAGGGCGGCATGATTGTGGTCGCCGATGGCATTCGGGGGTTTGTACCTAGTAGCCAATTTGGCAAACAGTACCTGGGGAGAATGGAAGAGCTGTTGAACAAGGCTTTTAAGGTGAAGGTAATCGAGGTAGATAAAGAAAAGAATCGCTTAATCTTTTCGGAACGGCACGTGAGTGAGGCCGAAGCGATTGCGAAGAAGCAAGTAGCCTTACAACACGTGCACGAAAATGACACTCTTGACGGTGTGGTTTCGGGCATAATGCCGTTTGGCGTGTTTGTGGGGGTAGAGGTGCCACTGGAGAATAAGGCCACTTCCGGTAAGGCATCCAGCGAGGTGAAGGAAGTCGGTAAAGTAGAGGGCTTGGTGCACATTAGTGAAATTTCTTGGGAAAAGGTGAACGACCCCAACGATTACTTTAAGCTGGGTGATAAGGTTAAGGTTAGGGTACTTGGAATTGACCAAGACGCCGGCAAACTGAACTTATCGGTCAAGCAACTTTCGGCCGACCCGTGGAGCTTGGTAGAAGAACGCTTTCCCTTGGGAGCTAAGGCAAAGGGTAAAGTATCGCGCACCGCCCCGTTTGGCGCCTTTGTCACGCTCGAGCCTGGGGTTGATGGCTTAATTCATATAAGCAAGATTCCTAGTGGCAATGAACCCAAGGTGGGTGAAACGGTTGACGTGTTTGTAGAAAGCGTTGACGTAGGCCAGCGAAGAATGAGCTTGGGGATGGTGCTAACCGAGGTACCTGTCGGCTACAAATAACCGACAAGCTCGAAGCACGAAATCCGAATTTCGAAACATTAATAATTAAGAAATTTAAAAATTAGAATTTGTTTAGAATTTCGATATTCGAACTTAGAATTTGGAGACATTATGGCAAAACAAAGAATGGTTATATCTGACGATCAACTGTTAGTGGATATGGAGTTTGTCTTTAACGCAATACGCGAAGAAAAGGGCGATTGGCAAAAGGTAGAGCAGGAGATGCAGGAATTACTCGACACCGTGCAGGGCATGGTGCGGGGGGAGGAGTAAGAACATATGGGGAATATGCCCGAGTCTTTTTCAAATGGTGAAGTTGCTCAACTTCAAGACAAAGTAGAAGTGTTTGCAAGAGCTGCTAGGGTTGGGAATAAAGTGGGCACAGTATGTGGCGACGGTGGTGTCACTAAAGAAGTTCGAACTACCAAAGGCGAGACGGTTGAAGTAGGCGGTTTTGCCGGTGACTTAGGTCAAGATCTAGCGACGGTATTTGCGATTGCAGCTTATAACTTAAGGCACAACATTGAATTTGATCCCAAAGACCTGGTTGGTCAAGTAGCAGCACAATATATTAAGCACCATGGCCAGTTCCAAATGCACACAGCCGGCCATATCCATCCACCTGATAGAATAACAGACTGTGGGGATGTCCATGGAAAAATGTCGGTAGAATTTGCTCAAGCCTATGGTTTAACGCCTGAAATCGGAAGAATGATCGTCGAGTCCGCTCAAGCATTCGTGCAGGCAGATGAAGTCGGAGAGTTTCAAGAGCAAGATTTGGGTAATCGAGAGCACGAAGAGTTGGGGGTTTTAGTGGTAGAGGGTAAAACCCACTCACTTGTGCATTGGTTGCCGCGGGGTGAGGCGTCTGGTATGTGGTTTGTACTGGATCCGGACCGGGCTAGAGCCAGGCGAAAGGCCGTATTAGAGCACATGAGTTATTCTCCTGTGCAGGTTGATGAGATTTTGACAATAAAAATGGAGCAGGATTTTGTCACTAACCGGCGACTAGCTCTAGGGAAGCACGTATTTGGCGTGAATGTGGACGATCCCGACAATATTCGGGTACACCATCTTGGTCAGATTCAGTCTGATGGCAGGATAAAATAAACCATCAATCTGAACTGGTTGTGTTTTTGGGTGTTTAATTGAGCAATTCTTTTTTAAAGATTTGTTAGTTAGGCGAATTCGTAACTTTGTCCAATTTTATACTCCATTGTGGTATGTGCTGTAGGAATGGGGGTATCGTGAAAACATAGATCGTTGGTGTTTACAAAAGTGATACCATGAGTCCATCATGGCAAGGTTTCAAACTCAGTATGTGTGTCAGCAGTGTGGGGTGAGTCAACCTAAGTGGTCGGGGCAATGCCCGAACTGTAAAGCCTGGAATAGCCTGGTGGAGGAAGTGGTAGAACGAAAAAGTACTAAAGGTACAAAAAGTACGAGAAGTACTAGAGGTGATAGTGCAAAATTGGTGCGGATGAGCGAGTTGCAGCCAGAGAAAAGAGCAATAGAACGGTGGACGACGGGGCTGTTGGAATTTGATAGGGTTTTAGGAGGTGGCGTGGTACCGGGGAGTGTGGTACTGGTGGCAGGGGAGCCGGGGATTGGGAAGAGCACGCTCTTGACGCAACTTGCTCTGCAAGCTGGCCAAAAAAATTCGAAATTCGAAATTCGAAATTCGAAAATTTCACCAGAGGTGATGTATGTGTGTGGAGAGGAAAGCCCGGAGCAAATTAGTATGCGGGTAGGGCGATTAGGTAAGGCGAAGCAGGCTCAAATCGCCTTTTTACCAAGTACAGATGTAGACCAGATAGTGGAGGTGGCAGCCCAGGAGAAGCCGGGATTAGTGGTGGTTGATAGTATCCAGACGTTAACGACGGGGGATTTAACCGGTATGGCGGGGTCGGTAGCCCAGGTACGGGAAACCGCCGGACGGTTAATTGCCTTGGCTAAGCAATCTGGGGCGGCAGTGTTTGTGGTAGGGCACGTAACCAAGGAAGGCACGATTGCCGGGCCAAAGGTTTTGGAGCACATGGTGGATACGGTAGTGGAACTGACTGGGGAGCGGACGGGGCGGTTTAGGATTTTGCGGGCGGTGAAGAACCGCTTTGGGGCAACGGACGAGGTGGGAGTGTTTTCTATGGAAGAGCAAGGCATGGTAGATGTAGCTAATCCTTCGGGGGCTTTTTTAGAGGAATCCCAGGCGGGTAAGCCTGGGAGTGCAGTAGTGGTGGTGATGGAAGGCACCAGGCCGGTGTTGGTAGAAATCCAGGCGTTAACGGTAGAGACGCTATCCCCAGGCGTGTGGCCCAAGGGGTAAGTTTGCCTAAGCTGCAATTAATTTTGGCAGTACTCCAGAGGTGGTGCAGGCTGGCGGTGGGCAATAAAGATGTGTTTATAAACGTGGCCGGGGGGTTAAAACTAGAGGAACCAGCGGCTGATTTAGGCATTGCCTTGGCGGTGGCGAGCAGTGTGGTGGGGGTAGCCCTGCCAAAGCAGTCGGCAGTGGTGGGTGAAGTTGGATTGCTCGGGGAAGTTCGCCGAGTGGTGGGATTGCAGCGGCGGGTTAAAGAAGCGCAGAAGTTGGGGTATAAGCAGGTGATAACGCCAGAGGAGTTTGGGGGAGTAGCAGAGGCGGTGAGGGGGGTGTTGGGTAAAGTATCAAAGCAACAAGGTAACAAAGTAACAAGGTAACGAGGTAAAGAAGTACTGTAATCACAAGAATAATATAGAACTTCGTTCCTAATTGCCCAGACTGCTCTTTATTCTTTGCTTGCCCTAACTAGTTTTCATTCTTTGTTTGCCCAAAGAATGAAACAAGAAAGGGCACCGCTAACAAGGGTCTTTCGTGTACACTTCCAGATCACAAGTGCGATAAAAACTCGCTTGGGCAGTCTCTACTGTCCAGGCTCAAACATTAATCGCGTTTTATATGGAGTTTCTGGAAGTGTACTCGATTAGCTGCCTTGTAGCGCGGGGAGTAAACTCAATGAAATACTGCGTTCAAGGGTACCTCACGAAATAAAGTTAATAACGGGTTGTGCACATTAATAAATAGTTTTCCACAATGCTGCATAATTAGACATTTCCAGAGTAGAGTGTCCACATTTTTACTATGGGGTATTACCATTTTTACTTTATAATTTTTTATAGGATTGTATTCTGTGGGGGGCTATGTTATATTTTGAATATTGTTAGCAACTAGCCTGGTAACCGCCATGAAGGCCCCTTACTTTACAACGATAAAGCTTTTCCGTATTTTGGGTTTCTTAAAGAAGGTGCGAAAAAGCACTGCAACCGTGAACACGCCGTATCACACGCAGCAGCTTAAGGGCATGCTTAAGTGGGACCAAGTACCGGTGGCAGGGTATAAATAAAAACCAATAAGCACGAAAAATACAGGTTTCAATCAAACAGACAAAATAATCACATATAGCTACACACTAAAAAACTAAAGATTAAAGCCTAAAGACGAAACAAAGATTACATATCAAAAAAAACACTCAAGCATAAAGCATAAAATCTAAACAAAAAGCTAAAGGTTAAAATCTAAATAATAAACATGCCACTGAGCACAAAAGCTACAAATCTCAATCAATCAGACAAAATCAATCACAAATAAGGCACAATCAAAACTCAAAATTTTTAAACCTAAAACTAAACAAATATTACAAGTCAAAAGGCTACAGTAAGTTAACAAATGAAGATGCGTCCAGAGAAGCAATACCTTTGGATGATACAATAGAAAAAAGCATCACTACCGCTGGTTCGAGGCCCACGTATAGCGATGCTTTTTGCAATACGATCTGCATTTGGACAGGAAATGCATGATCAATGAGCTGACAATAGCAACCACAACACTAGCAGTCAATAGTTGAGGTATGCTAAGGCTCTTACAAAGATTGACTGCAAAAATGGCGGGTGATGTGTAGGGCAGGCTCATCACTCGCCATTTTTGTAGCTATACGTGGGTATAATGTGTATTCAAAATGCGGATGAGCTTGCCCCATTTTCTCTGGAAATTTTATTTTTTGTTTGATTCCATTTGGACTATTTGGAACTATTACTGATGGGTTTGAATGGGTACAGGGTGTACACAAGGCCTTTGAAACATACTTGAGAAACTGAGCAATACTTTTTTGATTTTTGAAAAAATTTCAGGAATAAATGATTCATCTTCATTCTTTGTGTGACCAAACATTTATGCCTATTCTTTTGCTTGCCCGAAAAGAATAGGCGAAAGAAAAAGGCACCCCAAGAACGGTCTTTCAGGACCCGTCTTCACTCATGAATACGAGTGAACTAGACGAGCTTAGCTCGGCGGCGGACATCCACTCGCATAACTGATGTATTCGTTACGACAGGTCTTGATTAGCTTTCGTTCAACGGGGAAAAATGCTGGATAGCTGCGTTCAAGGGGTACAGAAATACCTTATCGGTGGGTAAAGATCTGGAGGTTTGGGGGGACAATACCGTACAATGAAACTATGAGTAAGGATAAGCCACGCCTGGAGAAGGGTACCATTAAAATAGGGAGGCGACCTCGAGGGATTATCTGGTGGTCGAGGCCATCGACGATTTCGGTGGTTTTCTCGATCTTAGCTATCTTGCTGCTAGTTACCGGGCTCACCCTGGGGGGGGTGCCGGTGATCTGGATGGCCTGGTATAGGGTTAGTCCCCAGACTAGCTCCAGGCTAGCCCAAGTGTTAGCCAGACCACTCGGGGAAAACCAGGAGTGGATAAACCCTGCAAGAGGAAAATAGGCTTAGTATTACCAGTATTGGCCTAGACACGCCTATCTTGGAAGAAACGGCCCAAGACTATGAGACGGCGCTTCGTAAGGGAGTGTGGCGGGTGCCCGATTTTGGCACCGCCCAAGAGCGCACAAACCCTATGATTTTGGTAGCCCACCGGTTTGGCTACTTAGCCTGGAGTGTGCCGTACCGGTTGCAGAATTCGTTTTTTAACTTACCCAAGCTTAAGCCTGGAGACCAGATAGAAGTGATCTGGGACCAGAGGAAGTATGTGTATGAGGTGTTTGCCGGGGATGAGGGCAAGGAAATAAGTGACTACCAGGCAGACCTGATCTTGTATACCTGTAAGTTTCTCGAGAGTGATGAGCGGATATTTAGGTATGCCCGGTTGGTACAGCCGGAAAATTCGAAATCCTAAACGCGAAATTCGAAACAAAGTCAAAAGTCCAAGTCCTATTGCATGAGTTCATTCCATCCACAGGATTTTGGACCAGCGCAAAAAGGCCATATTCCGTTCAGCCCTATTACAAGAGATCCTTAAAAATACAATTAAGCGTAACAGGATATCGCGTTTAGTACATAGCCTATAACAAGAGAACAAAGCGGTCCGCAGGACAACAAGTAGGCGTTAAAGGCCAAAAGTAGTTTACGACCTATTACAAGAGATCCTTAGAAATACAAATAAGCGTAAAAGGACATTGCGTCCACGCGATGTCCTATAATGTGTTGACAAGCTGCCAATCACCCGTTAGAATGCGCGCCAGTTAAATTTTATTTCCTGCCCGGGATTGGAACGATGATGAAAGTACTCATGAACTTGATCTTAGTCGTAGTCATGACCCTCATCATGGCTTCTGGCGTTAAGGCCGACGGCCAATATGGCGGCGGTACTACAACTCCTGAAGAAAAACCTCGTGAAGAAGTGGTGCACTCCACGGTTGACGCCGGTTTTGGCGATAACCTAATGGTTTATGCCGCTGCCTTGGGGAGTGCCGGTGCCGCCTTGTACGGCGTTGCCCGCCTTACCCGCCGGGTGTATCTGTTTGAGCGGTAAGAGGTAGTATGACTGTCCCCCCAAAAGTATATAGGGCATTGGGCCTCCTGTTTATAGGTTTAGCTGCTTGTTCACCCACTATTGGGGAAGGCACTACTGGGACACTAGAACAACCCGTAGTTGTATTGGAAAGGCTAGCGGCTACAAACGTTCCAGTAGGTCGTTGTAATTTATCTAAGGGTAGTTTGGTAGAGGTGACTGAATATGGGGTGATCCCAGATGGGGCTGAGGGTTTGCCTTACTACGGATTAAAAGGAGAGGATTTTGAAACTGGTGAATGGTGTGATGGTTATACGTTAGAAGATTTGGAGTTGCAAATAAATCGGGGAAAAGAGCGATAACTGTCGTCAATATTCTTAAAAAAGCAGCATGAGATAGATGTCAGTTCGCAGTCTTTATAAAAAAACTATGGCGGTCGAGCAAGCGACTTATATAGGGGCAAAAGGCTGAGTTGTTCTGCCTATTACAAGAGATCCTTAGAAATATAAATAGGCGTAACAGGACGTTGCTTTACGCAAAAGCCTATAACAAGAGATCATTCCTGTCTGGCAAGACTATAAATCAGCGTTAAAGGATATCGCTTGCAAGCGATATCCTATAATACTTGACAACTACTCATCGGTGGTGTATATTCCGCGCAGTTATAAATTGCCCGTAAGGCGCCCGTCCTTCAAACTAAATTCCCCACACAGGCACCTTCGGGACACCGAAGGCCTATGAATTTAAATAAAGCCCTTATAACTTTTGTTTCCGGTTTGTTATTGATTGTGGCTTTTTCTGTACCCGTATTCGCCGATGGCCAATATGGCCAATATGGCACGGGCCAGGAAACGCCTAGCGAAAAACCCCGCGAAGAAGTGGTGCACTCCACGGTTGATGCCGGTTTTGGCGATTC
>CAYXRB010000026.1:11862-14612 GCA_964467565.1 uncultured Pseudomonadales bacterium
GCATTACTGCTTTTTGCCAAGGCTACCAAACGGGTTTACTTCTTAGATTAATTTTTCAGTTACACGTCACACGTTACAAGTGACAAGAAAGCAACAAGAAACCCGAGAATTAAGGGCTCGGCCCTCCTACGCCAAGGCTTCCGAACGGTGAAAGACCGGTAAGGCCAGAGGAAAGAAGTAACGAAGTAACAAGGCAACAAAGTAAAGAAGAAACAAAGTTTAAAAAGTTAATACGCAGATTGTTGGGTAGCAATCTGGTTGGAAGCAACGGGCAGACTTCCAACCAGGTTAATGCTCAGCAACCCTCCTTCGCCAAGGCTACGGAAGGGCGAGGCGGGCAGACAAGCGATCGGCAGTCTGAGCAACGGCCCTCCTACGCTAAAGCTTCGGAGGGTAAAGCAGATCCCGTAGAACGGGACAAGCTTCCAACCAGATCACTGCGTAGCACATTAAAAAGTTAATAAAAGAAACTACTCAGCCTTCTTGACTTGGTGGATTTTTAGCCAGTTGGTTTTAGAATGCCAACACTTGGCGCAATACTCGCCTTCCTTGACAGTTTCATTGCCGGTGTAAACCCAGATTTTTTCAGCAGCAGTTAACTGTGTACCACAGATATCACAGGTAATGACATGCGTCATACAGACCCTCGAACTAATGACTTAGGACACGCATTCCACCATTAATAGAGAAGCTAGGAAAGAGGACAAAGTGGATCAGTGCTCAACGAAAAACTATGAAGAGAAAACAGCTTTATCGAGTTTTTCGATCCGCTTGTCTTGATTGTCTAATCGATCTGAATGTTTGGCTTGCCTGTTCGCAAGAACTGTTAACTCCTGATCAGTTTTAGTTGTGACTTTCAGAATTTCGTCTAGGCGACTAGTCATATCAGAACGAAACTCGGTGAGTTGCTCTTTGACCTCTTCCTTAACAATTTGTCTGACAGTTTGTTTGTCCTGAAGCGTTAAAACCATACAGACATTTAAGCATAGAGAAGTATCGTGAACAAGAAGAGTTGGTAAGAAGTAATTGGTAGATGAATGGGTAGTTCGATGAATCGATTCATTGAACTAGCTAGCCATCTGCTTATCTAAAAAACCTTCGAAACTAATAAAAGCAGAAGTTAATCCTCCTTCGCTCTTAATGGAGCTACGGAAGGACAAGGCAAGTTTAACAATTTAATACCTCTAAATGCCTATTCTTTTGCTTGCCCAAAAGAACTAGGCGAAGAAAAGGGCACCGCAGCAAGCGGTCTTTCAGGACCTGTCTTCACTCATATATACGAGTGAACTTGTCGAGTCGTAACTCGACGGCGGACATCCACTCGTCCAACTGAAGAATTCGTTACGACAGGTCTTGAATAGCTTTCGCTTGAAGCGGTAATGAGCGCAAGAGAAACAGTTTTGGGTTTAAGGAACAACTTGAACTTGAAACCGTTGGATTAAGGCTGATCATTTGCTTGATCTGCCCTTGATACAACGAAAACCTGATTTAGGCGCAAGCCTGAATCACTCTTTATAACCTGGGGAGCCCCGCCTTCGTCAAGACTTCGGTCGGGCAAGGCGATTAGCATGGGCTTTCTAAAGAAGGGATCAGATCCCGACTGATAGGTGGTAGAGAGGTACCTTAAAAAGCGATGTTTGCATATTAACTCTTTTTCATAGAGAGTAGTTTTCTCCTGGGGACGTATGCGGCTGGGAACAATTGAATGTTCGTTGCCGGTTATGTCCCCGGGAGCTTTGCTGCCATCCTCTAAAAAACAACTTAAAAAAGTTTTTTTTAGACCCCCACCTCCTCAAGAGGGTGGCAACTTTAGTGAGTAAGCCGCTAGGCTAAAAACTAAAGACAGGTGTAACTACCTGGCACAAAAAAGTTCCGGAGAGAAGGTGACTCTTCGGCCTGATTTACCAACGCCAGTTGGTAGAGAAGGGAAAAACAAAAAAGTACAAGTCTTGCTTCAGCAGCAAGGCGGCCGCAACCGGAGTCACGTCTAACGTGACGGAACGACCGGTTCGGTGGGAAAGTTCCACGGAGAGGTTACTGGCGCAGTCGGACCGACTGGCCAGGGGCCCGACTCCGTCGGACCTCTCCAAGGCAGTCATGCCTCGTTAAATGACCGGTGTGCTGGCGTACGCCGTTAAAGCCCTCCGATGAGGGACGCCAAAAGACCACGGGGTCTTAAGGCACGCTGGGGTCACCCCGAGCTCAGCTCGGCCGGGATTATCCCGAGGTGACATCCTCTCCCAGAAGGAGAGAAGGTGGAGAAATCAACCACAAATCGCGCTTCACCTTTATTCTGATCGCGCTCATGCTGATGATCGGCGCGATCGCTGGACCCGCTGCCGCCCAGGAGGCCGATACCAATTACCCCCTGGCCGGGCAGAATTACGAGGCGTGCGCCTGGACCGTTCCTGGAACGGATCAGTGCGTGCGCAACTCGGCGTATGACGCAAGGTGGGAGGCTGACGGTCGCCTCTGGCAGTACCAACTGCCCCGCGGACCGGAGCGGCTCGCCCATGCCGTTAGCTTCACGATCGAAGAAGGTTCGTACTCCTACAACGGAGTATCGTGCCGTCTTTACATCGATGAAGAGCGGAATGGTGCGGGTAGCGACAACCCCATCACAGACTCATATGGCAACGACCTGCAGTTCACGGTAGACACTGCGGACAATGGGCAGGCATGGGGTTTGGTCGAGTGTGACCCGGGCGCGAGCTCCGGCTTCGACATCTGGGCGGAAAACTGGAACTCCC
>CAYXRB010000027.1:0-3850 GCA_964467565.1 uncultured Pseudomonadales bacterium
GGGTTGCGAGTCGACTATCCGAGTACCTTGGGGGTGAGACTCACCTTTTAAGTAAGGAACCATTTGCTGCATACCAAAAGGGGTGAATAGGGTAGTGGGGTCATTTAGAGGCACGATGGGAGCGGGGGGAATTTCTTTATGCCCTTTGGATTCAAAAAACTTGATATAGGCTGCGCGAATATCTTGGGCTGTCATGGCTTGAATTGTAGCCCAGGGGTGTTATAGACGCAACTTGGAAGGGAGTTGTTAGCCGTCTTTGAGGAAGTCTTCAATGGCGCGCAAACGTTCTTCGTGGTCAAATTCAACGGTAAGACGTATCTGATTTAAGGAATCGACTAGTTGATTTAACAAGTCGAGTAAGGCCGGATCAAGCCGTTGACCTTGGCGACTGATTTTTAAGACTTTTTCAACCGATCGTTCGATACGTTTGATATCGTCTTTGGTTACGGTAGCTTGCGAAGAGGACATAACGGGAATTATATGGATTGATATTTGGTTTGTCTATGTATTTAGAAGTAATTAGGGTTGAGGTTTTTGGAATTCTAGGGTAAAAATGTGAATATTGTGTGAGTTAATTACTTTTTTTACGGATAAAGTAGCGGCGGGGTGATTGTTTTTTGATTTTTTTTGGTTTGTGACGGTCTTTAGTAGACTCTGACGTCTGAGTAAAGAGTTGAGTAAATCTATCGATGATGCGGTTGGGTTTTGATGAGGGGGTGGGAGTGGGAGTGGGAGAGACCAAGGGGTTGGTAGCCTGAGAGGGTTGGGGAAGGTTTGACTTTACCTGATCGAGTTCTGTTTTAAAGCGATGGCGCAAATCCTGGCCTTCGGGGGTGTCGTAGAGAAAATAGGCAAACAAACCACCTAATAAACCTAAGACAATCCCAGCGCCAAAACCCGAGTGGTGAGAATTACTGTGGTTTTCAGGCATCGGAGTGTTTACCACGCTTTAGGGTAATAGTGGGCTCGCGTTCTTTAAGCCAATGAATAAAAACTTCTAATACTTTAAGGCCACTTTTGACTCCCACGAGAGTATCACCCATGCCATGAAGGGAATTGGAGACTAAGTTAATCATGGAGTCGGCACCGGAGAGCGTACGGTTAAAATGCATGAGGCTAAGGCGAACCTCTTTAAGGATAAAAATGACTTGAATCCCAACTACGACCAGGAGGACGGTGAGAACCACCATAATGACCATTAAAACGATAGCTAAAGGGTCCATACAATCTCCTTACAACCAGACAGCTTATGTATGCTTAAGGTTAGAAGTTTGACTGCTTAAAGTCAACCAGCCGCACACATAGCCAGGTATGGGAGAGTATGATACAATTTGCCGGTTCGCCAGAAGTAAATTAGATAAAAGGTAATTATGCCAGTTAGTACCTCGGCAAAAAAAGCGTTACGCAACCAAGCCCGTAAAGCGAAAGTGAATCAACGAGTTAGAAGCGTGCTGCGAACTACGTTAAAAGAGTACGCCAAAATGCAGACTGCTGATACACTACCACAAGTGTATCGAGCAATTGATATAGCTTCTAAACACAAACTAATTCACAAGAATAAGGCAGCCCGGCTTAAGTCCCAGGCAATGCGAGCCAAAGCACAGGGTTAGGGCTTGAGCATTTCGTTTAGCTTCGATTACAATGAGTTAACTTAACGGTTTTAACCGGAGATTCTGAATGCCTGCCCGGCCTTTGTCGATTAATTTGTTAGCTCAGGATGAATTCGCCTCTTCACTGGTAGGAAAGTTTTTATTGTGGGCACTTTCGATTGGCCGATATATAGTCGTCTTTACAGAATTAATTGTGATTTTGTCGTTTTTGTCCCGATTTAGTTTAGATCGGCAGTTGACTGACGTGAACGAAGAGATTGTGAGACAAAAAGCGATCATCCAGTCGTATGGAGATTTGGAAAATAGAATCAGACGTATTCAGCAGCAAGTATCCTTGGTAAACAAGGTCGATGAAAGCTTGTATAGCCCTGACTTGATGAGTATGTTGAGCGGGGTAACTCCCACCGACGTACGCTTAACTGAACTAACAGTGTCTGAAAATACCGTTCTGATTACCGGCCAGGCACTAACGTCGAATGGGTTTATACGTATGCTTTTGGGACTGATGAATAGTTCATTAGTTGAGTCTGTATCGGTAGATTCGGTAGCTTCTAAGGAAAATGACTTGACAATAGATTTTGAAATGACCGTGACAGTGAAAAACTCATTACTACTAGAAAGTTGACCATGGCTACCATACCCGAAACTACTTATCGCAACGAATACGCCCGCTACCGCTTCTACTTCCATAGAATTATTTCTTTTTACCAAAAACCGGCGGCAAAGGTTTCGACTGCCCTCCTCCTCACCGTGGTGACGATCGTCTTTTTTGCTGTGTTTGCGATTCAACCGACTTTAGTGACGATTGCAGAACTGTTGAAAAAAATTGATGACCAAAAAGAGCTACTCGAACGATTAAAGACAAAATCAGCTGCCTTGGCGACGGCTTCCCAGGAATACGCGTTGGCGCAACCAAAGCTTGAGCTGCTGGACCAAACAGTACCAGTTGATTATGCGGCTGACCGACTGGTGTACCTGCTTGAAGGTTTGGCAGCAGAGCACGGGTTGGCGTATGCAAGCTTTAGCCTTTCGGACCAAATTAATTTCTACACAAGTGCGCCCCCTGATGTTGAGGGTGAAAAGGTGATGCCGCTGACAATGCGGTTGGACGGAACTTATGAGCAATTGCTGGCATTTGTGGCGGATATTCAGAAATTAATCCGATTGGTGGGAGTTGATTCGATTCGACTAGATACGGAAGTAGAAGGATCGAGTAGTGATACTAGAGACGGATTGGCTTTGAATTTATCAGCCCAGGTGTTTTATTTACCCCTCCAAACAGCGACACCAACACCCATGCCCACACCTATGGAATAATATGCGCTTAATAGTACATGACTACAAACATTTAAAGCTTAAGCAGGACTTGCTTTGGGTAGGAACTTCGACTCTAGTAACCGTAATATTCTGGATTGCCTACGCCGTATATTCCTCATTTACAAAAGAATACAGCGATCCTCTGATTGAACAGTTGGCTACGCCTTTGGACCCGACTATTAATCAGGAAGTACTTAACAGTCTGTCGGACAGACATGTTCCACCCGAGCCGTTTGTAGTGCTGACTGTGGCCGATGAAAGTGGATCGAATGCTCAACCGGGCACCGGATTTTTTGTGCAGAATGCAACGACGAGTGGAAATACAGCTTCCTCGAGTGCTTTAGGAACGAATTAAGTCTTTTTCTTGAGATTTCTTAAACTGTTGCTGACTGGTTAAATGTTATGATGAAAAAGTTGTTTAAGAAATTAAACTATGACAGTTTTAAGAAAGCGAATACCTACCCTACTCGCACTGCTGCTTTTAGTTGGCAGTGCTTTTTTAGGGGTGCTATTTATTGATCAGGGGACGAGTTTTATACCTAGAGCAAACCCGGACCATGAACCTCAGCACGTGACGGTGACCAATGTAAGTGATAACCGCTTTACGGTTTCGTGGGTGACGAAAGAACCGGCAGAAGGTTTTGTGCTCTACGGCACTGATTCAAGTCGAGTGAGTACGCGCGCCCTGGATGAGCGTGATCAATTGAGCGGGGATACTGGTTTGTACAGAACGCATTCGGTTACGGTAACAGGGTTGGTGCCCAAGACAGTTTATTACGCCAAAGTCGGATCGAATAATGCAGCGTATGAAGTTGACGGACAAAATTTACAAATCAGAAAAAGGTAAATTTTTAGCAATTGAAAAAGATATAAAAAAAAATAATGAAAAAGGACAAACAGATTTAGTTGGTAAAACTTCAATA
>CAYXRB010000027.1:3860-13111 GCA_964467565.1 uncultured Pseudomonadales bacterium
TTTACAAATCATAACCGGTCCAGCGATTCCTCTTATCCCTGCTGCAGACACTGCCTACGGTCAAGTCTTTTGGCACTCGGGTGAACCAGCCGAGGGTGTGCTGGTATACATTTACTTTGGCCCTGAAGTAGACGGGGGAGTGTTATCAGCCCTGACGAAACGGGACGGGTCATGGGTAATTCCGTTAGCTTTAGCCAGAACCAGCACGTTGGAACGCTTTGTGAGCTACCAAGCAGACTCATCACTGGTGATAACGACCAAAGCGGGTGTAGGGAGTGAGGTGGTAAAAGGGATGAGCGTGAGAGAAACGAAGCCGGTAGAACCGGTATCGATAGTTAAATAAGGGAAAGAATATATGGCGCTACCGAACCGATCGATTAAACGGTATCAACTCACCGACGAGAATAGTTCTTTTGACCAGACGACTTCGCTTCCCTCTATTTTAGGAACTGACGATTTAGTTTTACCCAAAGAAGAAGTGAAATCTCCACCTCACACTGAAGTGTTGCCTGAGCCAGTGTCTGGCCAGCTGCCGACTATGGGTGTGGGAAGTGAAACGCACAGTTTGGGAATGACTAAACTAACCCAAGAGCCTAAAAAAGTGGTGACCCACACACCTTCCCAGATGCCGTCACTTAAAGACTCGTTGGCGCCGTTTTCGACGAAACTGGTAGAAGCGATTCGTGAGGCACCAGTATTGGACCCGGGAACTCAAAAAGAATTGGGGAAGCTTGTAAGTTGGAAAAAAGCAGCAATCGGGATTGTTGTGGCCCTGTTTATTGGCTTTTTGTCGGGGGCACTCGTAATAATTATGCTGTTGTGATCATCTTCGGCCATTACCAGGAGCATGATAGACTACCACCATGGTTATGAAGACAAAACTACCCTCATTGTCGGCGTTTATTCCATGTTTTAACGAGGAGCAAAACGTAAGCCGCGTAGTGGGTGATTTGGAAAGAGTTTTACCCGAAGTAGCAGAAAAGTATGAAATAATTGTGGTGGATGACGGAAGCAGAGACAAAACTAATTCGGTGGCGCAAGCTTTGGCAACAAAAAATTCCCGATTACGGATTGTGGCTCACGACAAGAATCGCGGTTACGGCGCAAGCTTACGGTCGGGATTTGAAGCGTGCCAATATGATTGGATTTTCTTTACCGATGGGGATGGCCAATTTAGCATTGATGAGTTAAAGGGGTTTGTGCCCTATGCGGCCCAGAACGACGCGGTGATAGGTTTTAGAACAAAGCGGGCCGATGGCGCCCACCGGGTATTAAATGCATGGCTCCTAAAAATAGCGGTGGATATAATTTTTCGTTTACACGTTAAAGACATTGATTGTGCGTTTAAGCTGCTGAGGGCGAGTAAGGTAAAAAAGTTGCAACTTCATTCGACCGGAGCGCTTATAAGTACTGAGCTGTTGTACCGTTTTAAGAAAATGAAGGTGAAAATAAAACAACTGCCGGTAACGCACTTACCCCGATTATATGGCACACCCACCGGAAGTAATTGGCGGGTGATCGCACACGCGATGAAGGAGTTTATTACGTTATACTGGCGTTTGAAATTTGGACGGGGAAAGTACGCATGAAAGTGGCAATCGTGGGCGCGGGATTTACCGGTTTGGCGGCAGCGCACGAATTAGCTAAAGCGGGTCACGCAGTGTGTATATATGAAGCCGAGGCTGAAGCTGGGGGTTTGGCGATAGGATTTAAAAAAGCCAGTTGGAAATGGACAGTAGAGAAAGCCTACCACCACTGGTTTGCCACGGACGCAGCGGTTCAATCTCTGGTTAAAACGCTGGGGACCGAACATAAATTACTCTATAAAAGACCGGTAACGGTGTCGTACTTTAAGGGCAAGTTTTATCCGCTCGATTCGGTGGCGGCCCTATTTGCCTTTCCGGGTTTGGGTTGGCATGACAAGATACGCTTTGGGTTAGCGAGTGTGTATTTAAAGTATATTGCTGACTGGAAATCTTTAGAGAAAGACACCGCCCATTCATGGCTACCGACCCACTATGGTAAACGGACCTACGCATTAATTTGGGAGCCGCTGTTAAAAGGGAAGTTTGGAACTAACTATAAGAAAGTAACTATGGCATGGATGTGGGCGCGGATTAAAGCGAGGACGCCAAGTTTGGGAACGTATGAAGGCGGGTTTATGGGATTGGTGACCGATTGGGTGAAAAAATTGAAAACGTCGGGAGTGGAGATGCGAATGTCAACACCGATTGAGCACATTAGGAGGGTAAATGGGAGGGTTGAGGTTACGGTTAAGGGTAAAGAGGAACGTTTCGACGCTGTGCTGGTGACGCTGTCACCTTTTTTGGCTACTAAATTAATCGATGGTTTACCAAAAGATTTCGCCACATCGTTAGTGGAGCTGAAAAGTTTGGGTGCCGTAGTTTTGCTGGTGAGTTTGAAGCGGAAGCTCTCTAAAGAAAATTACTATTGGTTTAACTTGCCAAAGGGTAAGGAGTTTCCTTTTTTATCGCTCGTAGAGCATACCAATTTTGTAAATGAGAAATATTTTAATGGAGAGCATTTGATATATTGCGGCGACTATGTGGAGGCGTCGGACCCGATACTGCGGATGTCGAAAAAAGAAGTGATGAGCCTTTACCTGCCGGTTTTGAAGAAAATTAACCCTGAATTTGACGAGAGCTGGTTGAATGAAGTCTACCTGTTTCAAGCCCCTTACGCTCAACCGATCCCATTTACGGGACATAGTAAAAAGCTGCCGGGAATTAAAACACCGCTTGAGGGAATATATTTGGCGAGTATGAGCCAAGTGTACCCGTGGGACAGGGGTACAAACTATGCGATTGAGTTAGGGCAAAAAGCCGCTAGGGTTATGATGCACGATTAGAATTTACACTTTAAGATTTAAGAATGGCTACACTTAAGTTAAATACACGAGGTTTAAGGATGCATGGGGCGGTGCTGGCCGCAATCGGTTTGTTTAGCATATGGCTAATGTGGAGTACGTTTAACACAAAGCCGGGGTATTTAGTTATTGATAGTAAGTTGTTTAGTGATTTTGGCGCCCATATTCCGCTGATACGTTCGTTTTCACTGGGGTCTAATATTCCGCCGGAGTACCCCACGTTTCCGGGGAAACCGATCCGGTACCATTTTTTGTTTTACATGGCGGTTGGTTATATAGAACGGATTGGGGTACCGCTGGGAATGGCTTTAAACACGCTGAGTGCCTTGGGTTTTGGGCTACTGCTGTGGATGGTGTATAAAATAGGCTTTCTGTATTCCAAAAAGGTTGGGGTGGGTATTTTGGCGGTTGTGCTCGTACTATTTAACGGGTCGTTAACGTTTATTGACTTCTTTAAAAAACACCCGCCGAATACGCATACGTTGACCGATATTGTGACTGCCCAGCACTTTACCAACTTTGCCCCGTGGGATGGTAAAGATATTGCCGCTTTTTGGAATTTAAATATATATACCAATCAGCGTCATTTGGGGATGGGGTTTGGGTTGGCATTGATGGTGCTCTGGCCGCTAATGAAAGTAATGGCGGTAAAAAAAAGAGTATCAATCCCTTGGTGGTACTGGATAATAGTGGGTGTTGCATGTTTGATTCTTCCCTGGTTACATCAAGCCGCACTGGTAATGGTGGGGGTAATTTTTATGGTGAGCCTAGCGGGAAGTTTAAAAAAAATTCTTCCTCTCCTCCCCTATTACATGTTGTGTTTTTTGTTGGCGGTGCCGGGGATGGCTTATTGGCGTTGGGCGGGAGTGAGTACGCCAGAGCCGATGCTGGGTTTTATTGCTACCGATACATCACCATTAGGTTTGTTATGGTTTTGGTGGAGAAATTTGGGTTTTTACCTGCCGTTGATCCCGCTACTGTGGTTGATTATGCCCAAAGATAGACGAGTGGTTTTTACTGGTTTTATTACGCTTTTTATCTTGGCTAATTTGTATAATTTTTCGACGGATAGGATTAATAACCACAAATTAATAAACTTTTTTTGGATATACACCGCGATTGAAACTGCGCTCTTTTTGAATAAAGGGCTGCGGCGATGGTGGAGTCTGGCGCCGGCGTTAGTGCTATTATTTTTCCTGACATTTTCGGGAATCATTGATATTTTCCCGATTATTAATGACGCACACGGCAACAACCCTGACGTGGACAACATCCCGGTAGCGGTGTGGATACGAGATACAACCCCACCCCAAAGCGTCTTTTTAACCACGCACTATTTTTACCACCCGGCTAGCATTGCGGGCAGAAAAATTTATTTAGATTACGGCTATTTTAATTGGTCAATGGGGTATCCGGACGGAGAGCGGCGGCACAAGTTACCATACCTTTTTAGTTCGACCCTGCCCTTACCGAGCGTGTGTCATTTACTGGAGCAGGAAGGGTTGGATTATGTAATGATAAGCCCGGGCAGGGGCGATTTAGGTACGCTTGAGCCGAAGAATAGTACGTTTGTGAGGGAGGGCCAACCAGTGTATGAAAATGAGGAAGGCTTTTTAATTTATTCCGTGAAGGAAACTTGCCGCTTATGAGTAACAAGCCAGAATTACGAGTCGGGTTTGATTTGGATGGGGTCATCTTATACAACCCGGCACGTTTGGCCCGCCCGCTGATTAGCACGATGAAGCGAGATGTGTTGCAGAAGAAATCAACGCGTTTTTATATTCCCAGCAAAGAGTATGAAAAATTGATTTGGCGGGTACTACACTGGTCGAGTATTTTTATTTCTCCTGGATATGAAGAGGTGAAACGATTGGTGCAAGAAAACAAGATTGAAGCGCACTTAGTGACAGGCCGCTTTGCCTTTTTAAAACCTGATTTAGACCGATGGTTGGCGTTGATGCGGGCCCCGAAAGTGTTTGAGACCATTACCTATAACCCACATGATGAACAACCCCATATGTATAAGGAACGAGTATTAAAGAAGCTGGGTTTGGATATTTTCATCGAGGATAACTGGGATATTGTACGGCATTTAGAACACGAACGTCTTAAGGGGCGGATTAAAACAGTACCGTTCTGGATTTACAATATTGTGGATCGTCGGATACCGTATGAGCATAAGTTTCCATCTTTAAAACAGGCGGTCGAAGCCCTTAAGGGGCGGTTTAATTCATGAATATTTTGTTTTTTTCGCCCTACTATTTGCCTTATATTTCGGGAATTACGACGTACCCGGCTTTAGTACTGCAGCATTTGGCTAAAAAACATGAGGTGAGAGTATTGACCTTTGCCCACGATAGGGTTTTAAAAAATAAAGAAATGATGGAGGGGGTGCAGGTGATACGCATGCCGTTCTCATTGCGGTTAAGTAAGGGCTTTATTGCACCCCAATCTTTTGGTTTTTATAAGAAAGAACTTGAGCAGGCCGAGGTAGTGCTTTTGAATATTCCCAACGTTGAGGGTTTACCATTGGCCGTGCTGGCTAAGCGCAAACGGAAACGGTTAATAAGTATTTACCATTGTGAGGTCGATTTGGGGGATGGAATCGCAAATCATTTAATTAACTGGGGTTTGAATTCGGCCGTGCGATTACAACTGAGTCTGAGCGACGAGATTGTGGCGTATACCAAAGATTATGTTACCGCCCATGCCCAAGTAGGGAATTTTTTAAGTAAAGTACGATTTGTGTCGCCCCCGGTAAAGCGATTGCCGGTAGACGGTGGGTATTTGAGAAGCTTGAAAAAGCAGAAGGGGACCAACCACTGGGTGGGGTTTGCCGGAAGAGTTGCCCGAGAAAAGGGGCTGGAGTATTTAATTAAGGCAGTCAAACACTTGGGCCATGACGTGGAAGTGGTATTAGCGGGACCTGCGGGTAACGCGGTGGTCGGAGAAAATGAGTATTTTGAAAGTATTCAAAATTTATTCCAAAAGACTCGCGTTAAACATCGATTTTTAGGGACGCTAAGAAATGGCGAGTTGGGAGCGTTTTATACGGCCATTGATGTACTGGCGCTGCCTTCGATAAACCACACCGAAGCTTTTGGGATGGTGCAAGTGGAAGCGATGCAGTTGGGTACACCGGTGGTAGCCAGTAATTTACCCGGGGTACGAGTGCCAATACAGGAAACTGGGATGGGAGAATTGGCTGAACCAGCCGATGTGGTAGGTTTACAATCAGCCCTGGGGAAGATACTGGCGGACAAGAAAGTCTATGCTGGTCTAAGACAGGTGGAAACGGCCAAAAAATTGTTTAACGTACAGAGGACGTATGAAGCGATTGAGCAAATTATCGCCGGATAAAGTAGACCTAGACTTTATAGAACGCGTGATACAGCAGTATCTTAAGGTAAAGCCCTTTTTTTATGGGTTTATCCGGCCGCAAGAAGCTTGGTTTTTTAAGAGCCATTCCCAGTTTATTAGAGGGCCGGTTTTGGATTTTGGCTGTGATGATGGGTTTTTTGCGTCACTGTGTATAAAGACGCCGATAGCATATGGTTTGGATTTACCCGGGACAGGGATTGAGGGGGAACATGCACGAAAGATTTATTCTAAACGCTTGGTGTATGACGGTGGTGTGATTCCGCTTCCTGATAAGAGCGTGCAGACTGTGGTGTCAAATTGCGTGTTTGAGCATATTACTAACATGGAGTTTAGCTTGCAAGAAATGAACCGTATTTTAAAACCCGGTGGCTATCTGTTGGCATCGATGATGACAGATAAATGGGAAAAATATGTACGTGGAAAAAATTTGTTTGGTATCTCTTATCTGCGTTTTTTGAGAAAACAGCAAGTGCATATTAATTTGTTTTCGGTGAAAAAATGGAGAATGTTGTATCAAGGTCTGGGTTTTGTTATTACCGAGGAACACGGTTATTTAAGCCGCACTGTGACCTATAAATTGGAGCTGGCCCATTTTCAAGCCATACCCCAATTAATAACAAAAAAAATTACAGGTATTTGGAAAGCGCCGTTTATTCGTATCTCAAAACAGCATGTTAGTGAAATGCACGATTACGTAATTAAAGATTTAGGAACTAAACCAGAAAAAGGTGCTGCAGTGTTTATAGTCGCTCAGAAGGTTTGATATTTTTAGCAAAGACAAACTTCAACGTTGAATGAACTGGGTTGTCGTTGATATTTACCCTAAAACCGGTCTGGACTAAGCGATTTATTAGTGATTCAAAGGAGTGATTCATCGCTTTTTTAAAGAGATGGACTTCCATTGCAATATACCCTATTGAATGTAATGTTTTTTTAGAGGTGTTATTAAATATCGTATATTCAGCTCCTTCACAGTCTATTTTTAGAAAGTCACACCAAATCAAATTGTGTTCTTTGAAAATTTGGTCAAGTCCAGTAATTTCTTGCTTGTAAAGCTTAATATTTGTGCACTTGTTTAGTTTTATATTATTCTTTCCGGCTTGAAATCTTATCCTGTCCATCTCAAAAGACAACACTTGCTTGCTCTTGGTAGATGCATAGACCGCAAAATCAGCTATATAAGATCCTATATCAATAACGACATCAGATTCTTTTAATGGGTGATTTTTTGTGTAGCATTCGTCTAAAACAGTTTCCTTAATAGTCCATATGTCCATGAGGTTAGTCACCATAAACTTAAGGTGGCTTTGTTTAAGTTCTAGTAAGTGTGGGGGGGGGGGAGTATGAAAGTGCTTAGTGTAGACAGAATTGATGTCTGGAGTAGGGTGGGAATAGAGCTAAGGTAGTAACTGATAGAGGACGGCCGCATGATAGCTTTCTGCATGAGCGCTAATTTTTTTTGCTTGAGGAAAATTTACTTCTACTGCTTGTTGCACCCTATTATCTCCTGGATTAACTATTAACCATTGGGTTGATGAATCAACTAACAAAGGGTAGTTAAGAAACTCTGAATCGATTATAACTTCAATTTCGGGTACGGGGTTGAGGGCAAAAGCTGTGGCATATGGTTCAGGCTGGCCATAATCGCCCCAACAGCAATGGATATAAGTAATATTTTTGATTTGTGCTGAGTGTTGGTGCAAAGTCTCAACAATGGCGTTGGTGAAGGAAATGTTCTGGTTGGGGAGGGTGTTTGGATAAATATTGAAGAAGTCGTTGAGGTTAATAACAGAAATGATCACTAAAACAATGGTTATAAAGCTGAATTTTAAGTATTTGTGTTTGATCCGAGCAACCAGTACACAGAGCCCGAGCGCGGCTAAAATATGGGTGGGAATGATTAGGCCGATGGTGCGGCCAAAATTGGCATATTTTTCGAGATTGGTGACGTCAAAAAAAGACGCGAGTGGGAAGATAAAAAGCGAAACAATAAAGAGAAGAGATCGGCGTTTTGAGGAGATATAAGAAGTGATGCCTATGACAAATAACCCCTGCATAATGCGGTCAAGGTGTGGTCTATGCGGTATGTTGTGCCTGAAGGTGGCATCTCCTTGAAAAAAAAGTGAGCGGTATGTGATCGCAACGTTGTTAATAATGCCAGTTAAACGTTGCGGCAGGGCACTTTGAGCAAATTTTTCACCAATATACGAATGTCTAGAAAGTGGTGTGGTACCGTTGTACACCGTGAACCAAAATGGGAGGCTGATGATTAAGGCGATAATTAGAGTGCGCACATGAGTAAAAGCGAGTAAAAAAATGCCCCAAAAAGCAGCTTGGGAATACATCCCTAAGCCGAGAAAGAAGCCAGCAAGGAGTCGTTTTTTTGAGAAAATCGAATATAACGCTAAGGCAGCAAGAAGGGGTACCAAGATGTATGACTTGGCCTGATGGGAAAAGGAAAGGTTCCAAAAAGAAACGGCGATCAAAAATGAAACGATATACGGAAGGGTTTTAAATTTGAGTTTGAGATTGTGTGTGAGTATAAATACGGCCGGAATGATAGCAGTACTGATGAGCGCTGAGGTTAATTTGAGACTAAAAAATGATAGTCCGAAAACAGATGCAACCAAGGCAGAAAAATAGGTGAATAATGGGCCGTCGCCTCCGAAGTCGTAGTGGAAAAATATACCACCATTTAGAACCCGTTGAGTGAGCTTGTAATGTTCAATTACATCACCCCACATTTCGGCGGGGAGGGAGTCGAGACGATACAATCGAACACTTAAACCAAAAAGTGTGATGAGAAGTAGTAGTAGTTTATTCTTGTTTTTCAAAAATAAGGACTTTGGGATGGTCATAGACGGTAAAGGTTTCATCGGCCCAGTCATCGTTTAAAGTGAGTCGGATACCAAGCCACTCGAGCGAAGGGTAGCGGGTAAATTCGGCAATGAGTCTGAATTGGGTGCGACCAGCGAAAAGGTCT
>CAYXRB010000027.1:13121-14348 GCA_964467565.1 uncultured Pseudomonadales bacterium
GGGACATTTGTGGATACTTTTCCGGATGGGTCATAATACTGCCCCAGGCACGATTAGAAGTTAAGAAATAATATTCAGCTTGGGCTAAATATTGATTGAGGCGACTAAATTTTTCGGGGGAATCGGGGTCAAAAACCGGCATCATTTCACCGTTAAAGACTTTACCGTTATTGGTGGGCAATAGCAAAGGGAGCGGGTCGTCCCAAAGTTCGTTTACTACCGGGGCTGGGGTTAAATTATCGTAGATCCACTGTGAAGCATCGACGCGTGTGTGGGGCTTGGTATAGATGTTAAAGAACATGAGAGGCCAAATGAGGAGCAAGATGGTAGTGAGCAGTGAGCAGAAAACAGAATATTTTTTGGGTATCCTTGAAAGAAGAAAAACGATGCCAAGACCGCCTGCAACTGCCAAAATGGGGTAGAGAAAGATGAAATAGCGGAGGGCTTTGACGAACTGTATGCTTTGGAAGACAAAAACGGCGATTATCCAGCCTAGTACAAGAAGCGTGACAAAGCGATCGCGACGCTTTTTGAAAAGCGAAACTGCGAAAGTGGCAATGCCAATAATAATAAAAACGAATGCAGGAATGCCCCAGCCTAATATAGCTATATTTTTGAGGGCATAGGTAACGGGTGAGGTACCAATCCATTGAATGGCGGGCGGGTAATAGGTTTGAGGATCACTAAAGCTTTCAAGACTAGCGATACTTTGGGCGAATTGCGGGTGAATGGCAGGATTGAACCAGTTTGAATCAGCGAATTTATATGGATCAGCGAAGCGAAAGGTTAGGTATACGATAAGGCAATAGCCAAGAGACAACATAGCGCCTTTAATCAAAACGCGGCCTGCGGGGATTTTTAGTGACTTTTTCTGTTTTGAACCTAAGTGAGGCGTAAAAAATACGATTAAGAGAAGAGCGGGAAGCAAATAGAGCGCGTTGAGCTTGGAGGCAAAGGCTAAACCCATATTGACCGCAGATGCGAGTAAAAAAATTATTTTGGGTTTGAGATAAAACAAATACGCGAAGAGGAAAGAAAGAAACATGAAGGTGCTTAAAAATAAGTCGACGGCAAAAAAATGAGACAGTTGGATGGGCAGGACAGCGAGGGCGTATAACAACATTGCCCAAAACGGGGTTGAATGAGGCAAGTGGTGCCTTTTAGTAATGGTGGTTGCCAAGAAATATACAGCAATAAGCGTGGCTAGATCAATGGCGCCGGATAATG
>CAYXRB010000028.1:0-10525 GCA_964467565.1 uncultured Pseudomonadales bacterium
CGGGTAATCACCGACAAAATCGTGCTCTTGCCCACGTTCGGTTCACCAATCAACCCCACATCGGCCAACACTTTAAGTTCTAGGCGCACCCTAAATTCTTCGCCTTTTTCTCCCCGCTGCGCTACCCTGGGCGTTGTGTAGGTGCTTGATTTAAACTCAGTGTTACCCTTACCTCCCCGGCCTCCCTTGGCTAGCACCACTTCCATCCCGTCTTCATCCAAATCCACTACCTGAACAAATGACGTTAAAGCTTTGATTTTCGCATTGTCATTTTGAATTTTGAAATTTGAATTTTGAAATTGATTAGGTATTTGTGCTTTGTCTTTTGAGTTTTGTCTCGAATTTCGTGCTTCGTATTTCGTACTTTCTTCCAATTCCCATCTGTCCTCAAACGTCGAATAGGGGACAGTATCCACTCTCTTCCCACTCCACACTCCCCAGTCTACGTCTTTGCCATAAATCATCCGCCCTTTTAACAGCTGGGCACTACTCGGGTCCACCATCACCACAGTCCCCAAAGGTACCTCTAACACTAAGTCTGGGGCATTCTTACCTGTCTGGTTTTTTTTGGCCCCTTTTTCGCCGCTGTGCGCCTCGAATGCGTCTTTGCCCGCAAACCACCGCAGAGTGGCCACGTGCCGAGAAGCCCGCAACACAACCGACCCGCCGCTGCCCCCGTTACCGCCCGCCGGCCCGCCTTTGGCAACACCGTACCCACTTCGAAAAGCAATGGCCCCATCACCGCCGTTACCGGCAAAGGCCACAAACTCCGCTCGATCAATCAGGTTCTGGTTCATGGGGATATTCTAAGGTCACAAGGTACAAGTCACAAGGAACAAGCCAAAGTGTGCAATAAAACACTACGCTAAATTCATTCCTGTAACCTGTTCCTTGCCACTTGTCACTTCAAGTAATTCAGCGGATTCTGCAACCCCCCACCGGCTCTAATCTCAAAGTGCAAGTGCGGCCCCGTGCTCCTCCCCGTCGAGCCAACATATCCAATCACATCGCCTCTATTGACCGATTGCCCCGCCACCACCGCCACCCGGCTCATGTGTGCATACAGCGAAGAGTAACCGTTGCCGTGGTCAATGATTACACGGTTGCCGTACCCCGAATTGTCCGGCCAACCAGATACCGTGATGGTGCCGCCATCGGCTGCTAGGATCGGGTTACCGTGGCTGGTGGCAATATCTATAGCCTTGTGGTAGAACCGATAGCTCTGTGACAGCGTTCCCGAAGCCGGCCACACAAACGATCCCACCGCCGACACCACCCCCGCATCGGGCGTTAACCGTTGTGCCAGCGAAGTCCTCGGCGACACTGGCTGCACCTGCGGCATAATGCCGTCTGGCACCATCAATACCTGGCCGATTGCCAAATCAAACGTTTCGTCATTGGTAAATTCGTTAAACGGGTAGTCTACTATTGCCTGCGGGTTGGCCTCATACTTTTTACCAATCGAGTACACCGTTTCCCCTTTGCGCACCTTGTGGATCACACCGTCTACCGGTGGAATTTTTAACGGTTGCCCTTCTTTAATCGTCACCTTTTCATTGGCAAAGTCATTCGCCCACAACACTGTATCCACGTTTAAGTTATATTGCGACGCAATCGTCGATAATGTCTCCCCATTCTTCACCGAATGCTCGATAATCTCCCCGCCTCTATAGGTTAGCACTCCTTCACTCGACACCGTTCTCATCCCCATTTCCATCGCATCTTGGGTACTAAGCCCCAACACCATCGGTTGCAGTAATTGGGTATTTTGCAGCGGGTCTTCTTGCGCCTTAATGATCACCGGTCCTACGGTAATACCCAAAAACAATAACCCCACCATGCTTGAGTGTACAAACGGCCGCGAGTACTTGCCCCGCTTTCGGTACAGCACGTCTACCACCCCGTCTTTGCCGGTCTCAAAGTAGCGGTACCATCGATACGCCCGGCGGTACGCCCAGTCCCAAAAAAAATCCCAAAACTCACCAAACTCGGTCAGTAGGGGATGGGACAACAAAAACTTCTTTTTTTCTAAACCACGACCTCTTGCCATGCAATATACAATCCTACAGTATCGAATTCTTACAAGCAACCGACGCCCCCATTTCCCAACCCTTACACTATCCCACACCTCAACTCATAGTTTTCCCCGTCGAACAAAAGCTATTCAGAAACGCTCTACTACCGCTTCAAGCTTGAGACTTCAAGTAAATGTTTACGAAACTCATCTTTATATGGCACTTAATGTCTGAGCCTGATCTGCCAAAGCAGATCAAGCGAGTCTTTAGTGCACTTGTGGAGTAAACCTTTACCTGAAGGAACGCTTGGTGCGGCGTCGTTTCTTGCTTCATTCTTTAGACGAGTAAAGAATGAAGGCCCTCTTGGGCAAACAAGAAAATGGATAAGCAACTTAGGGTGAGTAAAAGAATAGATAAGTATCTTTAGACGAGTAAAGAATGAATGCCCTCTTGGGCATACAAGAAAATTGCTCAGTAACTTAGGGCAAGCAAAGAATAAAGAGCAGTCTGGGCAATTAGGAACGAAGTACTGTATTATTCTTGTGATTACAGTACTTCTTTACCTCGTTACTTTGTTACTTTATTTACTAGCCGTCCTTAAGCCCTGCCAAAAACGCTTTGTTCGACTTACTCTTCTTCAACCGTTCTATAAACACCTCCGTCCGCTCGTCTTCATTGAGCATGTCGAACATGCGGTGCATCAACACTATCGACTGGTAGGTGGTGCTATCAAACAGCAAGTCGTCTCGCCTGGTCCCCGACTTTTGCACATCGATTGCCGGCCAAACCCTTCGGTTAGCTATCTTGCGGCTTAAGTGCAATTCTTGGTTACCGGTCCCCTTAAACTCTTCATAGATCAGGTCATCCATGCGCGAACCGGTTTCCACCAAAGCGGTCCCGATAATCGTTAACGACCCGCCGACCTCAAAGTTGCGTGCCGCCCCAAAAAACCGTTTGGGCGGGTACAGTGCCGCTGGGTCAAAACCACCCGATAGCGTCCGGCCCGATGTGGGAATAGCCAAGTTATACGCCCGGGCTAAGCGGGTAATCGAATCCATTAAAATCACCACTTCATCACCCAATTCCACCATGCGTTTGGCTTTTTCCAACGCCAGTTCCGCAATCCTGGTTTGGTCTTGGGGTGGTTCGTCAAAGTTAGAAGAAGCAACCTCACCTTTTCCTTTGGTCACCGCTTCAATATGCCGGCTAATGTCGGTTACTTCTTCAGGCCGCTCGCCAATCAACACGGCCATAATCTTCATCTCGGGGTGATTTAATGCAATCCCGGTAGCAATGTCTTTTAAAATCGTGGTCTTGCCCGCTTTTGGCGGCGACACCACCATTGCCCGCTGGCCTTTACCAATCGGCGCGATCAGGTCTATCATGCGGTTCGCATACGGTTCATTGCCCGTTTCCAAATTTAACCGTTCATCCGGGTAAATTGGCGTTAACCGGCTAAAATCAGGCCGTTTTCCCACCTCGGCCACACTTATTCCGTTCACTTTATCCACGCGTAACAACCCCCAAAAGCGTTCATTGTCTTTGGGCTTTCGCGCTGGTCCTTCTACCACGTCTCCTGGGCGCAATTTAAACCGCCGCACTTGGGTCGAGCCAATGTACGCATCATTGTCACCTTCACGGTATTCTTGTCTAAGCACCCCCGAACCGTCCTGGCGCAAATCCAGCATACCCGTAACCACTTCCACCGGCACATTGGCATCCTGGATCATTATGCCGGGAAATGTTCCGAACTTGTCGTGATTGGCCCATCGAACCCCTGTCTCGTGGATGTTGTTCATAATGGTTTTGGCGCGCCGGTGCGGTATTCATCCGCCCCATATTGCTCGTATTCATTGGTTGCTGACGCTGGGGCACTATTGGCCGCGAAGACACCGTCCCCGCTACCGGAAAGTCTTCCGCTAATACCTCGGGTACTTGAGTCTGTACTGGTCTTGATTCGAGTGTGCTCTTTTCTGCCTTAGTCGCAGTAGTTGGTTCCATCGCTTTTGACGCTGGCGCCTTAGCCATAGTCGTCTCTGTCTTTTTAGTCGCAGCTTTGGTGGCTGGCGTTTTTCTTGCTAATACTTTTGCCGAGTTTGACTCGGTCTTTACCGAGCTCAGCTCGGGCTTCGTGGCGTTCTCCGCCATAAATGAATCCTTCCTCGGCCGCCGTAGTTTTAACGAAGGCGGCTCTTGGCTCGCCGTAGTCCTTCCGTAGCTTTGGCCAAGGAAGACGTAGGCGGCTTGTTTATAACTCAAAATAGTGTTTAAAAACTATGTAAATACTCTCTGCGTCACCACAGAAAGTTTTGTTAAATTCATTCAATCTAATGAGTTACACTCATGAAATGTGTATCGTTAAATCGTTTATAAAACCCTAGTAATAAGTACGGTATGAAATTTTCTGTGAACTCTTAAATTCCTCGCGCAAAGCGCTTGTCTAACCACATCTGCTTGGGAAATTCACGTACTACAGGCTATTATCCCCTCGCATTTAAATAATGTCAAGTAATTTTGGTTTTAGTAAATAGGTTTTTGGTCTTAGTATTAATAAGTCTAACCGTCCAAAACCAAACCGCCTCTGTTTCTACTCACTCGTATTCTTTAATCCTGGTTCTTTTGGATTATTGGAGCTTTTGTTTAGCCTTTAGGTTTTAGACTTTAGATTTTGTATTCTTTGCCGTATTGCTTGGAACTTGGTCTTTTTGCGATTATTGGCGCTTTTATTTAGCCTTTAGGTTTTATGCTCTTTGCCTTTTTACCTTTTTACTTCGTTACCTAGTTACTTCTGCGGTCCCTAATATCCCATTCCCGACCTTTGTAATTCCCGCGCTTGTCCCCACCAACCAGTGCTCATCGACAGCGAGCTCACCATGGTTACCAGCACCGCCACCAGCACCGCCAAAATAGCTATGTTTAAAGCAAAATTAAAACTCGCTTGTGTGTGTAAATGGTTTTTTGCTTTTACTGTCTTCTTCGCCATATATCCTCCTAGAGATATGCGTGCCCTTACGAAGTTCTGCTCAGCAGAACGAAGTAGGGTTTACTCATCATAAAGACGCGTCTCACCCCGTGTCAAATTCAAATACTCAAACGTTGACAGCATGTACGTCTAAACGTACAATAAACATACTATGAGTCAGACAACTACCTATACTGCCAGTCAAACCAGAGAAAATCTGTTTCAGTTGATTAAACAAACGGCCACTGGATTAATTAAACCAGAGATTACTCTTAAGGGGACTGAGCCGGTCATTATGATGAGTAAAGCCGAATATGAATCCTGGATGGAAACCCTTTCCATAACGCAATCAGAAAGACAAGCAGCCTTGGAACCCATAATCGAAGACGAGCTCACCGACATTAACGACCTTGCATAAGCATTTTCCATGCATATCAAGCTCACCAAATCTGCCCTTAAAGACCTCAATAAAATCCCTTCACAAAAGCGAAAGAAAATAATCCAGAGCCTTAAAGCAATTGAATCTCCCACTTTAGGTAAAAAACTCAAAGGTGAACTTAGTGGAATATACTCAATTCGAATCTGGCCCTATCGTATCCTCTACCAAATCCATCACCAAAACATTGTCATTAAATCAATCAAACACCGCCAAGGTGCTTACAAATAATACTCTTTCTCGTGTCAAATTCAGTTATGTTTATTGCGAGGCAACAACATTCCTGCGCCCGTAAATCCCAAAATCCCCAGTCCCAGCCACTCCAGCACCTGCGCCGTGCCATTCCGAAGCCTTGGCGAAGGATGGGCCCGTAAAAAAATCCACACGGTTGACTGTGAACTGTTTTCAGTGAGTTGATTTTGGGCCCGACTGTTCACTGTCCACTGTTCACGGTCTTCTGATATGATCCAACCGTTCGCCCACCCATTTACCACCAAAACAATCCTCAATAAACTAAATGCATGGAACTTCACTACCACGATTCGATCTGGAGGTTCATCAACACTCTCCAAAAACCAACACAGTATAAAGCCCTTCGTCAACTCGACTTGCTCGAAAAATATGGCCACTCTCTAGGATTACCTCACGCCAAACGCCTTAACCAACAACTGTTTGAATTACGCATTCGCGGACAGCAAGAAGTTCGACTCATCTATAACTTTAAACACAATAAATGCTTCATTCTCCACGGTTTTATTAAGAAAACGAACAAAACTCCAGCGCGGGAGATCGCCACCGCTTTAAAACGTCTACCTTGACATATATCACATATATGTAATAATCACGGTATGAATCATTTTAAACCGTACTCAGAACTTAAAAAGCAATTGTTAGCCGATCCCGAAGTTAAAGCAGGATACGATGCACTTGCTCCCGAATATGAACTAATCCATGCTCTTATAGATAAGCGGTTAAAACAAAAAATTTCTCAAAAAGATTTAGCCAATAAAGTCGGGACTAAGCAATCGGCTATCTCCCGACTCGAATCCGGCACTTATAATCCCTCGCTCAAATTCTTACAAAAAGTTGCCGCTGCCTTAAATTCCCGCCTCACCATCTCTCTGCGCTAGGCATTAAATGTCAAACCGATTAAGCTATCTGTTTCTTCGAACCACTAACCACAACCCACTCATCAAAAGCACCCCCAACCTTTAGCACGTGGCGTAAAGCTCTACGTGCCCACCCATTTTTACTCTTCCGTAGCTTTTATGCGAAGGAGAGGCAAATACACAATTGTTATGGCGAGGAGTCCCAATCCGAGCCATTCTAGAATCTGCGGCCAATAGAAAATAATAATTTCCTGTTCTACATGTTCTACTTTTGCTACTTGTGGAATGAGCCAACCGTTACTCCACCCATTCACCTTCTCATGTTAAAAACTCTTTGATTCCGAGTTGTCTAACTTCAACTATAATAACCTCATGTTTGTGCTGCTCAAAAGACACTGGGCCCAATTTCTAGTCTTAGCAATTTTACTTTTTATTACCCTGGCCAACGCCAAACCCGGAAAAGTAATTTTAGGCAATGACAACTTTTCACCCGAACTCAATCCACAACTCACCCTAGAAAGATCGCTATTCAATCCGGCTTGGCGCAGCTACCGTGCCCTAGGCCTTCCATCAGACAGCGAACAATCTGATCTTTTGCGCACCAGTATATTTTTCTTGTTAAGCCACTTTTTCCCTGCTTGGTTGATCAGCCAGTTGTATTTTTTTAGCTCCCTTTTTATCGGGGTCTTAAGCATAGGGTATCTGGCACAAATAATTACCAAAAATCCTAAGTCACAACCGGTTTTTTTAATCAGTTCCCTAGTGTACCTTTCTAGCCTAATTACCGTTTGGGTCTATTTTTACCCGGTACATTTATTCGTTGCCGCCTATGCCTTTCTCCCTCTCGTACTCCTTTTTCTAGCCAAATATTTTCAAACCCCTTCGAGAAAAAATAAGCTAGGTTTAGCCGCTTCATCTCTGCTTTTGTCCACTAGCGCGCTCACCGCCACCATGTTTTTAGTCAGCGCCGTTGTCATTCTCATCTTCGCTAAAGCCTTAATTGTTCACCTACATCCCAACAGAACTCAAATTATCCGCGCGTTTTCCATAGTTTTTAGCCTGCAATTATTTTGGCTTCTCCCCTTTATTCAGTACGTCCAAACCAACGCCCCAGACCTTCAAAATTCTGCCATTAACCGCGAAATTACTACTACCACCATCGAAAACGAGGTAAAATTTAATACAGCCTTAAACAGCCTTCGCTACTACTTCTCATGGTTAGACATTCAAGAGGACGGGGTCAATTTCACCTACCCCTATCGTGATTGGTACAAAGACAACCTAGTCGCTATCGCTATCAGCGTGGTGCCCACCTTATTAGCACTAATAGCGGTCTGCAAAGCTATAAGGCAGAAGAGGTTCGATGTATTTATCCTTGGAGTGACCGCTTTTATTGGCTGGGTGCTAATCAAAGGCACCAACCCACCCCTGGGTGGTATTTTTGGTTGGGCACAAAATAACATACCCCTGTTTGCCCAAGTCTTCCGCTGGCAGAGCTCAAAACTCTGGCCGTCAATGGCTCTAACTCTACCCGTTCTCGTCGGGTACCTCTTTGCCTCAAACCCAACAAATAAGCGTGTCCGAAAAACTGTAACCACCGCCAGTGTGCTTCTAAGCATCTCGTTATGTATGTATATTTTCCCCTTCTTTAAAGGCCAGCTTTCGCGCAGCGAAATCTTCGTTAACGTTCCCCCCGAGTACTCTTCCCTTGCCAGCCACCTTAAGTCTTCGTACCCTAACCAACGTGTCTTTCTTGCCCCCGAAGCCAACACCCGCTATTTTCGCAGTTACTCTTGGGGTTTCTGGGGTTCTACAGTCTTAAACTATCTTCTTTCCAACCCCATCATCGAAAAAGCGCTTATCATCGGATCCGATGAAAATCAGACAGCCTTCAACCGCCTGGTTGAATCCATGTACTCACACGATCACCGTGCGTTTAGCTCAACGCTTGCCTACTTTGATACCCCCTTAGTCTTGTTTGATAAAAATGCAGACGACTCCCGGCTTGGCCGTACCTTTAGTTACCCCTACGACTGGTCCATGTATGAGTACATGATTACTCAAAACCCAAACCTCGAATTAGTCTGGCAAGAGGGCAATTTATTGTTATTCAAAAACAACCTGGTACTCCCCGCTACAGCCACGGCCTACAGTCATAGCCTTAATCCAGACCAATTGCCCCTGCTCTCAGTCCAAGCATTACCCGCTACGTACTCCTCGTTAAATGGCCGAATTCACACACTCTACCTCAAACCCAGTACCTTAACTCTAAACAATAATCACCTTGCCATTAACTCTACCTTTGCCGGTACTAAAGACACCTTCTCCACCACCGCTACTTCAGCGCAAATAGACCAATTACCGCTTACCTTTACGTACAACACCTCCTTAATTATCAAACCAGCCCTGCCCATACTCACTACCACCACCTCCCCCGGTATCCCGCTCGATAATACCCAAGTACCGGTACCTGCGAATTCTTCCTTCATCTCCTTGGGCCAAATCCCTATATCAGCCAACCAAACCCGAACGCTTAACCTAAACCGGAAAACACTCCCCAACACCCAAGTGCTCACCTTCTCAAATACCTCAGTAATCCAATCTATAGTGCCTCTGTTTACCAACAAAACCACCAGTAATTGCCAAGACGATTCAACCCCGATTAACCAGTTAAGTATTAGTGAACAAGCAGTTAACATTCCGCTCATACCTCTTTCAAAAACCTGCACTGCCACCGACATCACCCTATCTAAACCCACGCTTTTAGAAATCACCTTTAACGTTAAATCAGGCACCTCCACCATTCCCTCAACCCTGTGCGTTCACTCCCAAAAAGAAAACCGCTGTCTCAACCAACACCGGTCTTTTTATGCAACCCCCAACCAAACTCAACAATCACTCTTTGTTGTCCGGCTCATCGGCAGCGGCGACAACCTGGTCTTCTTCTTTACCTTCCAGAGCTTAAGTGGCCAACCCGAAGAGATAACCATTTCCCAACCAACAGTAACCCTCTACCAAGACAGCCGTGTTGTTACTCTTCCCCCTCTGCCTACCATCTCTTCCCTTACCCATTCAATCAATGTCAACCCCAACGACGTGCTTACCACCACCATCCCGGTCATCGCCGACCCCAGCACCTTAACCCTGCAACCAGCCATGCCCACCACCATGACCCTTGAATCCTTTCACAGCCACTGTCCCCAACGCTCACCCACCGACCAGTTTCAAATCGTTGCAAACCAAAACGGGTCGTTTGACTTCACCACCAAAGATTGTTTAGACGGGCTCTACACCTACATCCGCAATCTTGACCCCAATACTATGCCCCAAATCCTTGTGTATGCCCGTGCTACTAACCAGCAGGGCATCCCCCTCGAAATCTCCTTAAATCCCAAAGATCAAGTCAAAAAACACTTCTCCCAATTTATTCCCACTCTGCCGCCGTTTAGTTTGTACCAGCTTGTTGTCACCCAACACCACATCCAAGACCATTTGGTCGAAATCTCCTCCCGCGGCATTGGCCCCAACCCCAGCCTCAACACCCTCCACGAACTTCTTATTCAACCCATCCCGCAAGTCTGGCAAGAACTTACCTACAAGCCCACCCAACCTCTTACGCTTAAAAAATTCACCCTCACTCCAATCAACAACCAAGACACCGGCACCTTTCAACAAGTCATTAACGAACCGGGTATTTACACCCTCCCTACCGCTACCCACGAAAACTGGCGCGCCGCCATTCTTAACTCCAAGCCCTCGGGGGTCTTAAGCCTGTACACTCAAGCCCTCACTCAGATTTTTAGCCCTTCTTCCCAAGAACCCCGCTCCACTACCGTTAATGGCTGGCAGCAAGGCTGGGTTATCCCGCCAACACTCCAAGGAAAGTATCTGGTTGCATTCTTCTGGCCCAATGTCTTAGCCTACCTAGGCCTTACTCTCGGGCTATTAGCCACGCTGGTAGCCATTTTCCCGAAAGAGCACTCTTCACCGCCACCGAAATCCA
>CAYXRB010000028.1:10535-12538 GCA_964467565.1 uncultured Pseudomonadales bacterium
CGATTCATACAGCTGCACCACCCATTGAGCCGGCAGTACACTTACCACCATCAATTGGGCGACGCTCAAACCAACACCCTTTAAACTAGGCCGGTAACCATACTGCACTATACCGCGCAGCCTGCCCAAAAGGGTTAGATAAAAGGTCTGTTTCACATTGTGATATCCGTTGCTCGTGTCGGCTTTACGGTACCGGTACACTACTTGCCGCACATTGCCAAACTCACCGCGTTGTAATAGTTTCATCATCCAATCCACATCCTCGGCAGTCTTTAATGTTTCGTCATAAAGACACTGCTTGTAAACTTGCGACCGCACCATCACCACCGGATGCTGCATCGGCACCACCCACATAATCATTTCCCGCAAAAGTTTATGATCAGTCGGGAACCGCTTATAGGCAAACGGCCTGCCCTCCCCATCAATCATTTGGGCTTGGCCGCCCACTGCCACTACTTGTGGGTGTTTTTTCAAATAATTTACCTGCAGTTCCAAACGCTCGGGCAACGACACGTCGTCACCGTCCATCCGGGCCACGTAGTGGCCCTGAGCCTGCCCAAGGGCAATATTAAGTGATGCCCCAATTCCCTTCGATCGCTTATTGGTGATTACCTTAATCCGCTTGTCTTTATGAGCATAAGCTTTTAAAATTTTGCCCGTTTCATCGGTGGACCCGTCATTTACCACAATCATTTCCCAATCAGTCAACGTCTGGTTCTGGATACTTTCCACCGCTTCCACTAAAAACTTCCCGGCATTCTTCACCGGCATGATTACAGAGATGAGTGGTTTGTTTACTTTTTTATTCATAGATCTTTATTCAGTTGTCTTTTTTTATGGAACACAGCTATTCAAGTCGCGCTCTCCTCCCGCTTCAAGCGAAAGCTAATCGAGAGAGGTGTAAACGAACTCATCTAAAAATGCGATTAATGTTTGAGCCTGATCCCGCCAAGGCGGGATCAAGCGAGTCTTTATCGCACTGGTGAGTTACACCTTTCCCGAAAGACCGCTTGCTGCGGCGTCCTTTCTTGTTTCATTCTTTAGACGAGTAAAGAATGAAAAGTGATTACTTGGACAAGCAAAGAATGAAGAGTGGTTGCTTGGACAAGCGAAAGAATAGATAAATCAAAAAGTATTAAATTGTTAAATAAGTAATTCGCAGCTCACCGTTCACTGTTTCCAGTTCACCGATAAACTCTGAACTACTCCCTACCCCTTACTTTTCTAAACTTGTCTTACGACAAATTTTGTAACCGAAAGGTTACGCGAAAAGCAGGGGTAGGGAAGCGCGATGTTTTGCACTTTTGGGAGTAGTTTTGCCATTTTGCCGGCTAAGACGACCCTTGCGGATCACCCTGCCTAACCGGCTATACGCGTGACGTCGCGCTTCTAGAACCCTAGGATAAGGGGTTGTTGATTGTTACGGGCCGGGTGCTGGCGGCGGGGCGGCGGGGCGGTTGAACCAGCCCGCAACCCGATCACGAAGGAGATCGAAAACCGCGTAGAGCAGGATTACCAGCCCGACAATCCACCAGAACCAATTGGGCCACGGCGAGAAGTTGATGACCAAGCCACCGGTCGCCCAAACGGCCAACAGTACGCCGATCACACCACCGATGATGGATCGAACAATACTCCTGTTCCAGCGGATCAGACGAATTGCTAGGGCTGCCATGCCAAGGGCGATGGCAGTGGCAAAAGCGGTGGGGAACCACGACGGGAACCCCGCTGGCAGCGGCAGGGTGGGGGGCGTCGTACCGGGTGGGTCGTTCACGACGGGGCAGTCGAACTCAGCACCCTCGAAGGTGAAAGACCGGGCGCCCATGCCGCAGTAGCGATCACGAGTTTCATCGAGGGTCAGGCCTGCATCGGTCGGATCCGCCGGTTCGGGGGCGGGGTCGGGATCCACGGGGGCGGGGGCTGCCGGGGTTGCGTCTACCTGGGGCGGGGAGTTCCAGTTTTCCGCCCAGATGTCAAACCCCGAACTCGCGCCAGGGTCACAC
>CAYXRB010000029.1:0-6464 GCA_964467565.1 uncultured Pseudomonadales bacterium
AAATTTCAAAGTCATAACTCCACAAATCCTTGAGCCGCCTCAGGGATTTGAACCCCCTTACCATCGCTTAATTCAAGAGATCACGCCCGTCCCGCAGGGACTAAGATAAGCGAATCAGTCCAAATTTCAAAGTCATAACTCCACAAATCCTTGAGCCGCCTCAGGGATTTGAACCCTGGACCCATCGCTTACAAAGCGATTGCTCTACCACTGAGCTAAGGCGGCGCAAAATCTACCGAATTGTACCAAATTATTCCTGTTATATCTCAAGCGTATCAGTTACACTAATTCGAATAACTCTATGATAAATCGTCTTACCACTACGGCATTGTTTTTGTTAACAATCGCTTTTCTCCTATTTCCGCTGCCGGTATCTGCCGCCCCCCAAATTACCAACATCTCGCTCAACACAACCAATGTACCAAAATATGAAAAGCTCGAAATTACGTTTCAAGTAAACAACACCGTTGCGAGCAATGTCCAGTTACCTTATGAGGCTTCGCCCCCACCAGGAGTGCTTGCCGGGCAAGGCATCAGTGTCAATGCCCTGTTTACGCCAGACAATTGGCAAACGGTGTATACCCAACCGGCATACTACCACCAATTTTTTACTCTCGAGCAACGTAATAATCGGGATTGGGCATACCCCACCGGTGAATACGCCTGGAAAGTTCGTTTTGCCCCGCCTTCATCCGGTACATGGCAATATCGATTGACCGCCCTCGACTCAAGTGGTGATACTCAATCAGATACTCAATCGTTTGTAGTCACGCAGTCATCTAACAAAGGTTTTATCCGCGTGAGCCAGCAGGACCCAAGGTATTTTGAGTACGAAGATGGTACCTATTTCCCGGGATTAGGCTATAACTTTAGGCCTAATACCACTGATATCGAAGCCAACCAATCCCACTTTGCTACTATGTCCCAAAACGGCATCCAGCTAGGGAGAATGTGGCTCTCCAGCTGGTCTATCTTCGGGTCTTCCTGGAACCCCTGGAATGCTATGCCGCAAGATTACGATGGATACCTTCCTCGTACCGGCCTCGAAGCGTACCAAGGGGATTTTCGTCTTAAACTGGTCTATCGTGCCTCGAACCCCAGTCAACCCAGCTGTACCGACAATTGCAGCTGGTGGAAGGCTACCCGCTTCTTAGGTTGGCTTTCGCCTCAAGCTGCTGTTAAACCCAACACTAACTATCGTATCCAGGTTCGTTATCAAGCCCAAAATATTTCTGGTCCTCGTAATCCGGCTTACCCAAGTTTTGGCTTAGTCATTAAAGTCGCCAATCAATGGCTAGAAGCACCCCATCAAGCTGGGAATGGTTCTCCTAACTCAGCCTACGCTGGCAACGTCACCGGCTGGACAAATTTAACCACGACGTGGAACTCAGGCACCAATAATTTTCTGCCCTACACCTATATCACTCTAGAGAATGTTATCGATCCCGGTTCCGGCTCCCCTGCTCCGGTTGTCTATATCGACTCAGTCTTAATCCAGGAAGAATTAGGCAATGGCCAATACGGCCCCAACATCCTTCCCAAACCATCTATGCAGCACCACACGTACTTTGACCAAAAAACGTCAGACGACTTTGACCGATTGATTGATTTAGCCAAAGCTAACAACGTCTATTTAAGGGCTGTTATTCTCGAAAAGGATGAGTATATCCAAAATCATATTGATTTTGCAGGCAATCTGAGGACAGATGACCTACCCAACTTATTCTATGGTGACGGGCGCAATACAACGGCTGTCAGATGGTATCAACAAGCCTGGTGGCGTTATCTTCAGGCGCGGTGGGGATATTCAACCGCTATCCACTCTTGGGAATTAATCAATGAAGGCAATCCAAATCTTCAAAATCATTACCTGCTCACCGACGAATTAGGAAAGTATATGCGTCAATTTGCTCCCAACCAACACCTTGTTTCTACTTCCAACTGGCATTCGTTTCCGGCTGTCCAATGGGCGGCGCAACCCAATATTGATTTTGCCGATGTCCACTATTATCAACCCAGGAGCGCCACCGAAGAGTTTTTCGACACCGCCCTTGCTCATCTTAACCGCAGCCTTACCTATACCACCCTTAATACCAATGTCGGTAAACCCGTCATTCGCGGCGAAACCGGCTTTGTCGAATCAGGTAGCGGCCCATCGGTTCGTGACCTTGACGCCGACTCTCAAGGTATTTGGCTTCACAACTTCACTTGGAGCCAACTCAACCAAGGCGGCATGCTCGAGTCATACTGGTATACTGGTGGTGTCGACGGTCACATTTTCCGCACCAACGGACCAGACCACCGTCCCGTCTTTAAGACATTTTATGATTTTATCGCCAACATCCCCCTCTCCAATGGCAATTATGGCGCGGTCACACCACTCTCAACACCCACGAACACTCGTATCGTTGGCCAGCAAGATACCCTACATAATCGCGCTCATCTTTGGATTCAAAACACCCAGCATACCTGGAAAAATGTCGTCGACAACATCGCCATAAATCCGGTTAATGCGACAGTCACGCTCACCGACTTCACCCCCAATACAGTGTTAAGGGTCGAAACGTTCAACACCTATACCGGCACTTCCCAAGTTACCAGCCGTACTACTTCCTCCGCGGGTAATCTTGAGTTGCCTGTGCAAAATCTTACTACCGATATTGCGTTTAAGGTCGGCACCTATTCACAAACCACTCCCTCACCTACCCCCACCATTAACTACTCTATGGATGGCGACAATGATATCGACTTCGCCGACTTTGTCGCTTTTATCCTCCGCTTTAACCAATCCGGAAATCCGGGCAATTTCAACAGTATCGGACTCGTTGATATTTTTGATTTTAATAGCCTATTAAGGATACTTTAATTAAATGAAGCACGTTGCTATCACAACCATAATTCTATTATTTTTTGCCATACCAACCGCATATGCGCAATCGAACCACCCCTTCATGCTGGTTAGGTCTGAACAAATCCCTGAGTTACAAACGCGCTCCAACCAAGAACCTTATTCTGGAATGAAAAACCGCGCTATTGCCGAATGTACTCAAAGAGTAATGCAACCCATCAACGGAGTAAGTTGCAACGGCAATCTCAATCCAAATCTTTACCCCCAAATGTCTACGCATTCATTTTGTGTTCGCGCCATCATGAGTTCCTGTGCCTTGGCTGCCATCACTGACCCGGCTAATAAATCTACCTATATTAATAAAGTCGTTGCCTCGATGCCCTTTTGGGAAAACATTCTCATAGTCCAAAGCGGTGCCGATGATGGTACCCGCAACACCAGCAATGAATTCTACACCGACGCCACAGCAGCATATATGAATACATTGCTTGCCATTGATATCCTAAACCAAGACTTAAGCTCAATTCCCGCCAACATTTCCTACCCTGGATTATCTACGTTTACTAATCAGCGCCAATATGCCGAATTCTTAATGGAGCAGGAATTCAACCATTTCTACGGTTCTTCCAAACCCGTCTACAATTTCAGCCTTAAAGATGGCTCGACCATTACGTATAACATGCCTTCCCGCCACCCACCTGCAAAAGAAGCCGCACTTATACTTTGGAAGATTTACTCGGGTACTTTTAATACCGCCGACTCTGTTTCCCAAACACTCTTACACGGTGGTACTTTGGATGGTATTCCGGTGGGGGGTTTCTTGCCGGAACTATCTGCCCGAGTCAACGAATCTGGGGTATACACTGAAGGCTCGTCGTATGCCCATGCCGGCTGGGGTTTAGACCGTGACGAACGCTCACACTTGGTTGACGTTCTAGAATTTACGGGAAAAGATGTTGAGTTTGGCCTCGATTTTTACTCCGATCCTCGCTATCAGACATTCTACGAGTGGTTATACGGGTATGCTTCGACCCCCTTTGGTATTATGACCAGTTTTGGCGATACCTACGCCTTTAGGCAGTTAATCGACGATGGACATGGGGGAAATAGTTGGGCTACCAGTTCACACATCGGACAAGCGGGCCGATTTAGCAACCTTGCTGGAGGTTACGCAGTCTGGAAAAGCCGGGGACAACCACAACAAGGACGCCTCCTCAATTACCTACTCTATAATCCCAATCAATCAACCACCCTTCCTCAGAGCCGGATTTTCTCCAACGGCGGTGGCTTTTTCTTAAGCCAACCTGTAGGTGACCAATCGCTGTATGGAGCTCTGTGGAATGTTAAAGAACCAATAGCTGGTTCCCCAGTCTTTCATGTTAGAAAAGATGTAAATGCTATGTATCTGGCCGCTTATGGCGCTCCACTAATAATGAATGGTGGTTTTTGTGGTGCCAGTTCCCCCTCCGGCCCCGACAGCTGCTCTGGCACCGACGAAAATAATGTTAGTTACCGTTTTTCTGGGACTTATTTGGGTGACCGGGCGGTTTCAAATTCTGTTGGTATGATAAATTATTCGGTTGGTACCGACATTCTCAATCCTAACCCAGATTCACAAGTGTCTAAATTCGGTACCGGCGTCCAGGAAGGTTTTACCAGCAATGGCCTAGATTATGTCAGCGCCTCATCCGGTACTGCTCTAAATAATGGCATGCATACCCGTAACTTCTTGCTTGTTCACCCCAGTAGTGGCAGCCACGGTTACTTCCTTTCATTCGATGAATTCTCACAGTTATCTACCACACCGGTTCATTTAGTTTTCCATCCCAACGCTACCAACCGCCAAGAAGTGTCCCCACTTACTGAATTCACTATGCTGGCAGGTAGACGTGCCTATGCCGACACCTCCACCGGACTATCCTTATATTTCGCCACTCAACCATCCAATATTCAATTCTATCGTGGAATTATCGCTACCGCGGGTTCAATTGGCGCCTATGTCCCTGAATATTTCTTTAATACCTACCCCACCAACGGTAACGCTAAACAAATCGCCACCGTCCTTTTCCCCTATAACGCCTCTCACCCCAAACCACCCATGAGCCGGATCACGGGCACAAGCTACACCGGTGCTACCATCAACCATTCTGCTACCGTTATTGATACTGCGCTCGAATCCTCATCAGCCACCACCATTAATTATGCGGGCGTTAGCCTTCAAGGCAAAGCTGCCTTCTATCGCAAATCCAATAATCAAGTTACCCTCTACTTCGTCCGCCATGGCCGGGAATTCAACGATGGTAATGCCAACCGCATTGGCTTTAGTTCCACCCAACCGGTGAGCCTTATGCTCAACGAAGGCAATGGCAACATCGTTTCTCAGGGCACCGAAGTCACTTTTTACTACCCCGGCATTACCGGCGTACGGTTAAACGGTCAAACTGTTACCAATCTCTCTTCTGGCAACGGCTTTGTTCGTGTCCAAATCCCTGCTGGCACCCAAACCCTAAGCCTGATCGCCCCCAACCTCCCCTCACCCACCGCCGGCCCCTCACCCACCATTCCTCTAACCCCGACCCCTAACCTATCTCTCGATGGTGATACAGATATCGACTATGCCGATTTCTCCCTTCTTATTCGTAATTTCTGGTCAACTACGTTTTTAGCCGCCGATTTTAATTCCTCCGGCCGCGTCGACATTTTTGACTTTAACCGCCTAATTCGATCGTGGATTAATTGATACAATAATGCTCATGCGTATCCGTCTGTTCCGTTACCTCTTTACTTTTTTACTTTGTTACTCTGTTATTTCGCCTGCCCACGCCCAAGTCGACCCCAATCTCGACCAACGGTTAGAGCAAAGCCCCATTATTGTTGACTGGAATGACGTCTATCTCTTTGAACAAATTCCTCAAACTTACATTGATCGCGCCGAAAATATCCACATGCTTTTCTCAGACAGATCGGTTGGTCAAAACATTAATGAGTCGCTCGATTGTCTACGTACCCCCTCAACCGAAGCAGTGTCCTCATGTAAACGCAACCACTTCGATACCCGTTACATGGTCGACCCTTCAATACTCCAATGGACGGGCACGCATGACCGCAGCAATTGGCTGTTTGCATTCAGAGGTGGTTCATGGTATTTCCTGACGCAAGATTTTGTCGAATCAATCTTCCCGCAGTACGCATCTACAAACGACATCGTCACCTACCAATTCAGTTATTTAAATGTCGACGAAAGCGATTCAATTGCCAATATTAATTGTGGTTTCTTAGCTACTGCAGATCGCTCCACCTGTCCGCTGTACGAACAACCTTGGCATATCGGGCGCATCGAAGCACTTGAGTCCCAAAACCCCAACAAAGTTTTTATTTATTGGACTTCAAGCTTATCAAGGGCAATTGGCACCCAAGTTTCGGTCGATTTTAACAATCAAATGAGAACATGGGCCCAAGCCAACCATAAAATCCTCTTCGACATGGCGTCAATAATTTCTCACACTCCCAATGGGCAACCATGTTATGACAATCGTGATGGAGTTGAGTACTGTGGCGTCAACGGCACTCCCTGCGAAAACCACCCCAACGACGGCCTTAATACATTGGCTATTTG
>CAYXRB010000029.1:6474-10827 GCA_964467565.1 uncultured Pseudomonadales bacterium
CCACTACACTACCGAATTAGATGGTGGACCTCTTGGAAGTGCGTCTGCGGGTAAAATTCTCACCGGTAAAGCCTTCTGGGTGCTAATGGCCCAAATCGCCGGCTGGCAACCCGGCACCAACGTAACCCCACCGCCTCCGGTTACCAGTACCCCTGCCGCCCCCACTCCCACTCGCACCCCCACACCCACCCCACTGCCCGGTGACTTTGACCAAGACGGTAACCGCGACTTTGCCGACTTCCGCCTACTTTTAAACGTCTTTAACACCAACAGTCAAACCTATAATCTGGTTGGTTCTTCACCGTATCTTATAAATATCTTTGACATCAACCGATTTATCCAGTTACTCTAAAATATGACAAAAAATCTTTTACTTTTTTTACTCTGCCTACTGATATACGCACCATCACCAGCGATAGCCCAAGTTAGCAATGAATGGTACATGGCTGGGGCCAACCCCCAACGCACTAGTTGGGTAAACTCCGGCAACGCTCCTTCTTCAAACCTTCTGTGGTTTCGACCTATCGAAGCCTACATTGACCAAAAAGCCCAAGTAATTGCTGCCAATGGTAAGCTCTATATATCTACCTCACGCGGGCTAATCTCCCTGGATGCCGCCAATGGCGACTTGGCGTGGCGCTTTGATACCCAGTTACCTCTTGGTCATTCACCAACCGTAGATCTGAGCCAGAACCCACCCGTTGTCTATGTAGGTGGTTATGATAAAAAACTTTACGCGTTAAATGCTAACACCGGTCAGTTAATCTGGACTTTTAATGGGGCAGAAGCTGGTTATAACACCAACCCCCTTGTTATCGAAGGTAAGGTAATTTTAGGTAATCGCGATGGCGGACTATATGCAATTAATGCTGTCGGTAGTACCAACGCCGGACAACAAGCCTGGAAATTTCAAACCGATGGCCCGATTATGTTTTCTGCTGCCTATAAAAATGGCATCGCTTACATCGCATCCAATGACCAACATGCGTATGCCGTTAGAGTTAGTAATGGTACGCAAGTTTGGAAGTCTCAAAAGCTGATTGGCGATGGATTCCACACCTATTTTCCGGTGGTCTACCGCGACAAGATAATCCTATCCACCACCTACACCAAAGGCGGTCATGGAGAGAATGAGTTTCGTATGCAAAATGCCGGAGGTGGTCTCTGGGAACCTATTTTCCCCGGTGATCCGCTCGCCAGTGGCGTAGGCGGCCTTATCGGGACCGTTGAAGATCCTACCAGTTGGTCATATGGATGGAATACTCTTCACCCATGGCGTGTGCTAGAACACTTTGAAGATAATCCTGATGGTGATCCTCTATTCCACAAACCAGAAAACCGTTCTTTTATCGTCTTAAACCAATCCAATGGCCAGGAATTTACCTTTGATTCAGACGGTGACGGCTCACCGGAATACATTCCCTTCTCTTTTTGGAGAGGTCACGGCACTAACTATCCCGTAATTGTTGATCTCAATGATGAATTAGCCTATGGCCCCGACCCCATTGCCTGTTGTAGTGATGCTAAAGGCAAGCTCTACGGCTGGAACATCGACCACCCCTCCCGAGTTGTTATCACGGGCGCCAGTGCTTCGAGCACTTCTATCAGTCAAGGTGGAGGCTGGGCAGCTATGGCAGAACCGCAATCTTTTTCTGGCAGTAATCAGTCAATTTTTCGCATCCTCTGCTGTGACCGGGCTGGCTCTTGGTTTAATACTCAAACCCCTGCAGCCCAAGGAAGTTATTGGAGCTACAACCTTAGTGGTCAAATCAATAATTACGATGATCTGTGGACAATTTCCCCTGTCTCAATTTCCCGGCATCAAGGCTGGTACAGTGGGTTATACGAAACCACTGCCGGCATCTACCATAGCCACGGTGACCAAGCCCCGCTCGTTCCATACAACGGCCGGGTCTATGCCCACCGCAGGAACGTGATTTTAGCCTACGGTACCGGCACCGTTCGCGGTCAGTTGCCATTAATTTCCGCCACCCAACCCACCACTCAAACAACCACTCCGTCAGAAGACAACCTTCGCAACCGGCTCAACGTTGAGGTCCAAAAAATTGTTGAGGTTAACGGTCATTTACGACCCGGCTGGAATACTGGCTGGCTGGGCAACTACGGTGGAAACCGTTTTAACTTAGAAGACTACTTTAGCAACCCTGGCGATACTCTCTATACCCTCTCCTATGCCTACCCTTATTTGTCATCCACTCTACAAACGCAAGTTCGCTCGTATCTAGCCGACGAACTTATCCCTGACTTCTTTGACACCAACCCTGGTTCCAACAATCCTACCATGTACTCTGCTATTGGTTACTCCAATGGACAACCTCGTGAATGGGTTGATATTCACCCGGAAATTCTTTCAAGTTTTCAACCCCAGCAAAACTCTACCAGCCCAGGTTCGTGGAGTTTCACATATCCGCAACACAATTTTTACGCCCTCTACCTTTACGCCAAAAATGTTCCAGGGGTAAATGCTTCGCGCATGTATACGCTGGCCAAATCAAAACTTCGCGTTCCCGCCAATGTTACGAACGAATCCACCACTTTTACCAATGATCCTTTTCAACACAATGCCTGGATGACCGGTTATCATGGGTTTTTAAAACTCCAGGAACTTGCCGGTATGACCAATACTGATGCCACGCTTCGCAATTCTGTCACCTCCGAACTCAATCGCTTAGTTACCCTTCGCGCCACACTCTTCAACCAAGATTCACCCTGGGTAGATATGGAAGCAAACACAGCTACGAATGCGAAAAAGACCTTAGATGTTGCCGCCAACTTCATGTTCCTGTCCCCAGAGGTAGCCAACGACTATCGCAATAATAGCACTCTCTTGCAAAAATCCCTTGCAGCATTAGATATGTACGAAGACATAGCTCCTTTTTGGCTGGCCGGAAAATATGAGGCCACCAGCGGTGAAGCAACCTATCAAAATCTTTATAACCAACCAGCCATCTTCCAAGCTCATGCCTGGATCTTACAAAAACCCCGGCAAGAGCTGTATAAATACCTCGATACGCCCATGTTCGCCCGCGGAGACTTGTTTTATATCCAAAACCTAGTCGCTACTATTCAAGCCCCCACCGATCCCAACTACACTCCGCCGCCGGTTTCTCCCACTCCTGTATTGTCCCTCGACGGTGACTCGGATGTAGACTTTGCCGACTTCTCGGTTTTAATCCGCAACTTCTGGTCAACTACGTTTTTAGCCGCCGACTTTAACTTCTCCGGCCGGGTTGATATTTTCGACTTTACCCGCCTTATTCGATCGTGGATTAATTGATACAACATTGAACCTATGCTACTAACCATGATCCCCCACTGACCTTTTATATATTCACCATAAAATAAACAAGTCTCCGTACCAACTGCTTTCACCACAAATTACTCTGGCAAAGCAGTCTTTGACCTCAACTTCTTCATCCATTAAACTGATGTGTATGGCTAAATTACACGTCCTACTTTTCCTACTGTGTAGTCTAGTAATATTTAATCCGGCACCACCAATTCATGCTCAGACATTACCTAATTGTGGTCAAGGTCAAGCAAACGGACTAACAGATGGCGATATCGACCATTACGATTTAGTATGCTTTACCCAAATACCCGACAGCTTTATTACCGCCGCGGCCAATACCGACCTACTCTGGATTGACCGTTCGGTTGGAGGCAATATCCACGATGGCCTAAACTGCTTGGGTAGCGGCGTGTCATATGCCAACGCACCCAACTCGTGTAAATCAGGCCTCGACGCCACCACGTTTATCTCAGATACCAAATTCAACCGGTCTCGCTGGCAATTCGCCCATTATGGCGATGGTGGTTGGTCTGGAAATGTAAGTAATTTTATCCAAAATCATAACTTACGCACTCCCATTAATAACGTTCTGACTCCCTTCACGCCTAATTACGATCAATTCGATGTCTTTAATTTTCAATTTAGTTACTTGGCAGTGGCTCCCGGGTCAGACATTGTTGGAGCAACTGGGTATTTTGTTCCTCGTCCCAGCAGTACCAATTCTCTCCGGGACGTAAATGATATGGAGGATTTTGAAAACAGTCGGCCTACCCAGGAATTTGTCCACGCAACCACAAGCCTCGCCAGGACTATCGGTGGACAAACATCTTTCGACTTTAATAATCAAATGAGGCAATATGCCGCATCACGCGGTTCGTATGTAATTGATTTTGCCGATATCGGGTCACACACACCCGAAGGCAGTCCGTGCACCGACTCCTCCGGGTATCCGGTACTCTGCGCCAATTACACGACCGAAGTGAACGGTGGCCACCTTTCCTACGGCTTAGGTAAGCAACGTGTAGCCAAAGCCATGTGGT
>CAYXRB010000029.1:10837-12271 GCA_964467565.1 uncultured Pseudomonadales bacterium
CGCCGGCTGGCAACCCGTCACCAACGTTACCCCTCCTCCTCCGGTAACCAATACCCCGGCTGCCCCCACTCCCACTCGCACTCCCACGCCCACCCCACTGCCGGGTGACTTTGACCAAGACGGCAATCTCGACTTTGCTGACTTCCGCCTACTTTTAAATGTCTTTAACACCAATAATCAATCGTATAACCTGGTTGGCCCCTCTCCCTACCTCATCAATATTTTTGATTACAACTACTTCCTCCGCCTCTGGTAGTTATACTAATCATACGTATCCTCCGCCTTTGGTAAATAACCTTAACAAATCATTGACAGCCACTGTTCCTTTTCACCATAATTACGTATAAAGAAGAGGTTGAAGATGACCGAACATATTAGACAACCTGGCTAGCGAGACCCATTACGGAGAAAAAATGCAGCAACTTATAGATACGTTCCAGGTTTACCTGGAAGGCCTGGTACAGATAGCATAGATCTTGTAAAAGAAACAAATCCAATCCATACAATTTTTCGCCCATTCGTGCATGGCATTCACGCTCTTCACGATTTATTACTTCGTCATCGTCAACCTAATGTTCAAGCTACCCCCTCTCAAATAGACAATGCTTCATCTTTGGAGTTGCTAACTGACAGCACTGGCTAAAGAGTTCGAAACTTTATTTGAAATATATACCGACTGTTTGATTTTAGTACAAAGATTTCTCCTATTTACTTCAGCAAGATTAAAACCTAAATCACTTCTCCTGAGTTAAAAAATCTGTTGCCACCCCCTGACCATTCCCTTTGCTTACACAAAACTGCTGCCCTTTTAAGATCTTTCTTATAAAAGATCGTTACCTTACCCAAGGTCACCTTTCCTTGTTACTCGATTCCAGGGGTTCTTTGTATGGTCAACTCTTCAGAAGTTCCACCGCGTCATTCCCGGCTGCGTCAATTTTACCAATACTTTAGGTTGGGCTCTGTTGTGGTCCCGCTTATCCCATCAGCTCTTCCACCCCAATCCCTAGACAACGCTTTAAGCCAAGAAGTTGATGTAAGTAATCTGTACCCCCCGTACATGCAAGAATCAGGAAACGTTCAAAATGAGTCAAAACCAACATATACTCGGGTCAATTGGGGCCAGTTTTTATGGGATGACAATCTAGTCGATGTTAGGCACTATGAGGACCTTATCCTCAAGTACGCCAACGGCTGGGATGAACCGTACACCCTCAATTATCATCTGGGTAATCCTATCCCCCAGAACTCATTGCCATGATTATCTTAAAAGAAAGCCGGGGTTTAAGCCAAGTTGACTCCCGTTTTGCCACCAACACAGCCGGCGCTACCGGCTTAATGGGCGTGGTTGCCGGTGGTGGCGGGCCAGGTGAAAGACCTACCGTTCAAGCCTTACTTGACCCGGGTACCAATATATCTTGGGGCACCGCCATCTTA
>CAYXRB010000030.1:0-8015 GCA_964467565.1 uncultured Pseudomonadales bacterium
CTCCGGGTTCGGCGATTAGACAGCTGGGGTTGCTATCAAGACAAGCGGGGCGAGGATAGCACATTCTTTTGGTGGGGAGTGGTTCAGCGATAGGGCTGCAATCGGAGGGGCATGAACCTACCCAAACGCATTGAGCGTCGGTGGGGCAGGGAATGTATTCGTTGGGTTCGCAGATTTTATTACCGCATACGGCTTGAGGCAGATGAACACCGGTTGGGGTGGGTGCAACCGATGGCGGATTAATGACGGTGGGTTGGGGATCTTGACCAGTATTGCCCATACAGGCGTGATACTGTTGGGTATACGTCCAGCCACAATTGCCTGAGGCTTGCATTTCGCAACGCGCGTGGCCTAGACAGGCATATTCCGCTTTCCACACACAAGGCGAGGCTACACCTGGATCTGACGTGCACAACTCACTTGAGCACCCGCCTACGTAACAACCGATTTTGCTTTGGGATGGATTTAGGTCACCGATAGCATTTCCAGGGGGAATAGGTTGGGCTGTAAGGGCAAGTGAGGTAAGAAGGGTGAGTAACCACATACCAGAAAATCACTTTCTGAGCAGGTGAACGGATTTGTTGATCTGATACTACCAGAGAAGAAACAGATTGCAAGTCTTTCTACAAGCTGGCGTCGTCGGTGTAGTCCGGGGGAATGTAGGGCATGGTATCTGGAGGAGGTTTGGATTGGCTCTCTAGAAGACACTGCTGTAATTGTGGGGTTTGGGTCCAGCCGCAGTCGCCTGAAGCTTGGAGTTCACACGTGGCAGAGTGGAAGCAGGCATATGAGGCGTGCCACTGACAGGTAGTAGCAATATCTTGACTTTTGCTATCGACGCACAATTGGCCGGAACAGCCGGCAACCACGCAGGTTTTAGCGCCTTGTTTCACTAAGGTGGGAACGGGTAAAGGTTGCTGATACCGATAATTGTTTTTTGCTTTCGAATCGATGATGGTTTGTTGCAGGGAAAGATTAATGCCTACCGGCAAGCTTAAGGCTACCACTATTAGTGATAGGAGAGAAATTCTGGCACGGTAGGAAAGGCGATGAAGTTCGAACATGAGTTCAGCTTAGGGAACATCTGAATTAGTGTCAAGAGAATGCGCATGATTTTTTCAAGTTCCCAAATCAATTTTCTTGTTAACCTTAAATTTGAATTATTCTTTGCTTTCCCGAGTTTATTCTTCATTCTTTACTCGTCTAAAGAATGAAGCAAGAAAGGACGCCGCAACAAACGGTCTTTCAAGTAAAGGGGTACTCTATCAGTGCACTAAAAACTCGCTTGATCGAGTTTGACACGATCAAGTTCAGAGGTTAAGTGCCATTGCAGCAGGGTTACATACCCCTTTACTTGAATAACTTTCATTTGAAGCGGAGGAAAAATGGGATTAGATGTATTGAACTTGCAGGAAATCCAGTTCGACCCACCTTCGTCCTTCGAGAAGCTCAGGACAACGGAAGGGCAAGCAGGAGTTTCGTGGCCAATGATAGAAACTAGGACTTGGACTTAGTCCTACTTCGCTAAAGCTTTATAAGGACTGCGGGGTTAGATGTTCTGAACCTGTAAAAAGTCTAGCTCAACTGGGGTTTCCCGACCGAAAATACTCACGAGCACATGCACCTTGCCCTTGGCGTCGTCGATGTGGTCAACGGTACCTAAGAAGTCGGCAAAGGGGCCTTCGATGATTTTGACAGCTTCGCCAACGGAGAAGTGGGCTTTATATTTGGGAGCTTCTTGCTCCATGAAGCGTTTGATGGATTCAACTTCTTCTGGGGGAAGGGCGGTGGGTTTGGAACCGATACCCACAAAACCAGTGACCCCGGGGGTGGTACGTACCGCTAACCAGGAGTCATCAGCCATGATCATTTTAACCAACATGTACCCGGGGAAAATCTTTTCGCGAACCGATTTCTTTTGGCCGCGCTTAATTTGAATTTTGTTCTGAGTGGGGATTAACAGCTCGAGGACTTTTTCCTTAAGACCCATGGTTTCAACACGCTGTATGAGGTTGACGGCGACGCGATTTTCATGGCCTGAATAGGTATGCAAAACGTACCAGCGGGCACTTTTGTCGGTGCTTTCGGTAATGACAAAATGATTGGTACTCCCGTGGGCTTTGGCAGCGAGCTCTGCAGCACGGGCTTCAATGTCTTGTTCGGGGGTAATTACGTCTTCGGGTTCCACCGGTTTCACAATCTTGGTGGCAGGTTTCTTGGATTTTTTAACAGCTTTTTTTGGCATAGTGGCCGCTTCCAGCGGTAAAATCTAAATTTTAAAGTCTAAGGTCTATAATATTGTTTCGATTTTCGAATTTAGTATTTATAAGATTTGCCCCATGAGGTAGGTGAAGAGGTAATCTAAACCCCCAAGATAGGCACCAACTAAGATAGTAACGGCTACGACAATAATAGTTAAGCGCACTACCCTGGGTCGGGTTGGCCAGGTTACCTGACGAAGCTCGTCAAGAACTTCTTTAATAAACCCACCAACAAAATTCCCTTTTTTAAGGGTTTTTGTGTTCGACATGCGGGTATTATACTCATGTCATAGAAAATAGCCAAGAGGGAGAGAGGCGAAAAAATCGTAAGGGAAAATGTAGGCGTTTAAGAAGCGCAGATTTACGATTAGCCAAATACGTTTTAAGATTTAGAGGCGACATTGGGATAATAAGTTTGGAGGACACTATGAGTTCGAATAAGAAAGTAAGAAAAGCGGTCATTCCGGCAGCCGGGTTTGGGACCAGGTTTTTACCCCAGACCAAAGCAATGCCCAAAGAAATGTTGCCGGTGGTGGATAAGCCGGTAATCCAGTACGTGGTGGAAGAATGCGTTAACAGTGGGATCACCGACATCATTATTGTTACGGGTTACCATAAACGTAGTATTGAAGATCACTTTGATCTACCCAGCACAGATTTAATTGAAAATCTTAAAGCAGGGGGAGAGAAAAAGGAGCCGTTCGTGCGAGAAGTACATCGAATCGCAGATATGGCAAACTTTATTTACATACGACAAAAAGGCGGGTACGGCAATGCGACACCGGTAAAGAACGCACAATCGATTATTGGCGATGAGCCATTTGCGGTGCTGTGGGGTGATGAATTTATATACGCGGAAAACAAACCGCGATTGGCGCAGTGTTTAGAAGTCTATGAAGAGTTTGGAGATCCGGTTATATCCGGGGTCCGCATTGAAAAGCGAGAAGATTTGTCTCGATACGGCATTGCACAGCTTGAGGCGGTGCGTGAGGACATTTATAAAATTATTAAGATCGTTGAGAAACCAAAACCGGAGGAAGCACCTTCGGATATTGCCACCCATGGCTGCTATGTGCTGACTCCAGATATCTTTACGGTACTAAATGACCAGACACCCGGTACTGGTGGTGAGTACTATTTACCCGAGGCGATTGATCAACTGCGTGAGCGGGGAAGATCGATTTACACAAAAGTGATTGAGGGTGGAGAGTATTATGATACCGGTAATAAGCTTGAGTATATGAAGACGGTGGTGAAGTTTGCCATGCGACATGAAGAGTTAGGGGATGATTTTAAAAACTACTTGCGCAGTTTACGGTTAGAGTGAGAATTATTAATTCTAACCGCACATAATCCGGTGTTTATCCTGGAAAACAGGGACTCGCTTGCGACCATTACTGGTATTTTCCCGGTTGGTTTTCGAGCGCTAAAATATAGATGCGATTGTGAATTAATTCGGGTTTATACAACAACCTGTAATCGCCGATTGCAATCTTTCTGTACTCTTTTAACGGCCCTAATAATTTAATACCTTTGAGTGGGGGATAGGTCAATGATTCGAGGTGTTTTAGTAAGATTTTTTTTACCGGTTGGGGCATCTTTTGGATTTGGAGCACTACTGAGCGGGAGATGCGGATTTCGTTAGCGCGCATATTATAGAGGTAAGGAAGTAAAAAGGTAAAAGGGTAACAAGGTAAGAAACATCATTTCTTGATGCCGGTGACTTTTTTTGTTAACTGCCCGAGTTGTTGCAGGGTAGAGAAAGCGCCCTTAACCAGATCAAATTCTGACTGTTTAACTTGGGGCAGTGTGTGCTGCAGGGTAAAGACTGTTTCTTCGAGAGAATTGAGATAGTGGGGCGAGACTAAGGTGGCTTTAATTTTGCCCTGTTTGGTCAGGTCGATGCGGGTGTACTCTTGAGAAACCTTGTCGACCAGGCGCAATAGGTCTTGGCGTGCTTTGGTAATAGGAAGGGTGTGGCCCATACAATGTTTAGAATCTAAATTGATAAAGAATAAAATCTCAACTTCAAGCAAATTTCAAAACTCAAAGTTAAAATTAATTAATAAACCAACTATACACATTTTATTAGGTTAAAGATAAGTAAGGAGGGGGTAAGAGCGATGGATAAACCTCTACTAAATGTACATTATTATGTGCAGTTAGTCAAGAAAAATTGGTGATTGAAGTTATGGCCTAAGATGATAAAAATGAAGATGCCCTACAGAAATACGGCCCGGGAGGAAGTTTTTTCCTCTACATAAATGCTTTTTTTGTACGGGAGAGCAAGTGTCCATTGCCTGAGGGCACTAGACTAGCTCACCCACCTGGATTCGTCCGGGGAAAAGCTTTCCTCATTTTAAGCCGTTCTCTGTGGGGTTTTTGATGTTAACTATTATTCTTTTCATCTATACACGACACGCTTATCCTTGGTTCAAAAAATTATTGAACAGTTTTGAGCACCTACAATTCTTCTGGGTTAGGTTAAATAATCCCTTCTTTAGATATCTGAATGGGAGCTTGGAGAGTGGATTTTTTGACAGAGCCAGATGTGAAACGGCTTCTTGTGTAAGCAGAATACCATTGAGTTGGCTAAACCTAATGAATCCGACATCGGTGTTTGATTCACACGCTTTTTAAGCGAGAGCCTGGATTGGGATTTGAACCCAAGACCTTTCCCTTACCATGGGAATGCTCTACCAGCTGAGCTATCCAGGCAACGGAAGCAATCTTATCAAACAAGATTGGTATACTCAATGCGGAGTGATTACCAATGAAAGTATAATGCCTCATGGTTCTGAGACTTAAGTGGAAAATATTCAGCATGTTACCTGAGGAGATAGTTGAGGAATATCAATCCACAAAGGCCGAGGCAGAGAGTGTAAATCCCGGCACCCCTGAGGATAAAAGGGAAGAATTCCGGGACAGGTTTTGTAGTGAAGCGGATCGAATAGGGTTCTTAGTTGGCTTTATTGATGGGCAGGTAGCTGGTGGTTGCCGATTATTAATACGGCAGTTAGAAACAAAACCGCTAGGTGTTAAGACAACCTATAAGTTGGGAGGATTGGGGGGCGTATTTGTGAGACAATCTTGGCAGCACCAAGGAATTGCCACAGCCATGATCCAAAAAGCCATAAATCATCTTAGAACTAAGGATTGTGATGTTGCTTATTTGTGTACTAACATTGATCAATTGGCGGGTTTGTATGGACGCGTGGGATTTGTGCATTTAAAAAAAGGTCATACGTACTTGGGTAAGTCGGGTAAGCGTTACACGGAGTTTGATGGCATGCTGGCACCTGTGAAATCACAGGAGATATTTGTATGGTTGATACGAAGGTTAGAGCCGCTGGATATTGGGGTGGGGAATTGGTAAGGAACTTGGCTTAACTTTGTGAGTAGTGCGGGGTAGAATATACTGTTTTTAATCATGCTGGGGTGGTAGAGCGGTCAAATACACGGGTCTGTAAAACCCGCGCCTCACGGCTACATAGGTTCGAATCCTATCCCCAGCACTTGTGTTTTAAAGGGTAACACTCGTTATCTTTACTATTGATCTTGTTATATTTAGTTCAAAAAATGCAGCGGTACAATACGATTTATGAGCAGAAACCCTTGCGAATCATGTGAATTGTTTGGCCAAGGAGATGGATGCGGCACAAGTCCTCTTGGGTATGAATCAGTCAATCCTAAAGTGGGGGTAATGATAATGAACTGTATTAATTATATTTGCGATGACGGTTTGAATTCTGGGACTGCGTGGCTAAATTGGGCGCGTGAGCATGGAAAGCAGCTGGTTGGTTTGGGAGGTGAACTTGGATGGATTTCTAAAGTGGGAGGAAAAACTTTTGGGGTGAGTGAGACGGGTTTGATTTATGTTAAGGGAAATGATGGGGGTTGGCATCGGAATGGTCAAATGGTTGGGTGAGCTCTGGTGGGTTAGACTATTTCCCAGCTGGCCGGGGAGGATTCCTGAAGGATTACCGGGGTGGAGAGGGTAAATTCTTGTTTGGGGTAGTCAAAGTTTTTGAGCAGGTTGGTGCGGGTGAAGTTGTATGAAAGGCTGATATGAGGATCAAAGGGCGGGACCTGGTGGTTATTGTACACAGTCATGTCATAGTGGATGAGTGCTGAACACTGGTGAGTAAACTGTTGGTTAAGAGTGGAGAGTGGGTCTTTGGGGAGCAGTGGGAGGACAAGGGTGGGATTTTGGGAAGCGGTAAAAATTTGTGGAGTACTAAAGCTGACCATGCCACTGGGCGCGAGGTTGCCAATTGCTTTTTTTACCTGATCTGGAGTGACTGAAGTCTTTAGAAAAAACGGAGACAGGTACGTAAGGTGTAAATGGGCTATGTTTATATGTTCTTGAAAGGTTTCTTGGTAGGTATCACGTATGGCTTGGTCGATTTCTTGAGGCAGGAGTGAAACGATAAGATAGCGCATGGGGATAAGTATAGAGTACGAAAAGTACGAAAGGTACTAGAAGTACCAGAGTTACGACGATTAGATTAACGACTAATAATTTTGTGAATATGTATCTGAATATGAATAGCTAAATAGCTCACGATAAATATTTGGCAATGTTACAATTAACACATGGCGGAGTATGCAACGACTTTTTATGGCCAACACAGCGATGAGGTGGTGCTTTATACCGTGCGTGAGCATCCAGTGGTAGTGTTTGCCTCGTATGCAAAAGTGGCATTGGCTGCCGGGCTAGTACTCATAACCACATTTATTGCCTCGGGGGTCTTGGCGGCATATTCGGGGACAATTATGACCATTGGTTGGGTGCTGACCCTGATAATTGCTGTGGGCGGAGTGTGGGGAGTGCATGCCAGCGAGGGCAAAAATGTGGCGTACATTACCGACCGGCGGATCGTGCGGTTTAGAGCTAGTTCACCGTTTGCGGTAAATACCCGGGCGCTGGCCTGGGACGAAGCGGTAAAGGTAAAAACGTTTGCGCCTAATTTTATTTGGAGGATGATGAATGTTGGCACTTTGGTGGTACACGCTAAGTCGACGGTGATTACGACCCCGGATGCACGCGATAGGAACTTGATTACCGATGACGATGTGGAAATAGATAATGTGTATTACTACCGTGATTTGGGAAATTATATTGATAAATTACTGTACTTAAACCGGGCAGACCGGAGCAAGTTAAAAGAGATGAAGCCGTTTGTGACCAAACCAAAGGGGAAGAGAGACTAGGGGAAAGTTACAATAATCGCCATATTAATAAACATCATGCAACTTTCAATCAGCACACAAGATCTAAATTCCAAATAAATTGATAAATTCTAAAAATCTTTAGCCTAAAAATCTAAAACCTACACACTGGGTAGCTTTTCCGTTATTGACCTGTTCTTCAAGAAGCGCATATAGTGGTTATATGGATAGCCAAAGGCCACAAGTTTCTGCTGGTTTGGGTGCGACCCCACCTCCAACTGACGGGGTGTCGGAGCACCCGATTAGCCTGGGGCAATCACCACCATCGGCAAATGGGGTACAAGCGCCTTCACCACTAGACAATTTAACTGCTAAACCGGAAGTACCCGGTGGGGCGGTGGGTTTGGTGGCAAATGGTTCCAGTGAAAGTGTGCCGGTGGAAAATCCTATAACCGGAATGCAAGCGGGGCTTCATAACCCTGGGAATTTGCCTCCTTCAGGAAATGCGGTTGGGTCGACACAAGCCCTGGAGAGCCGGGAACAGCTGGAAACAAAAGCCCGAGTTCTGATAAACGATATTAA
>CAYXRB010000030.1:8025-8888 GCA_964467565.1 uncultured Pseudomonadales bacterium
AACCTCCGGGAGGTGGATCGCCGCCTAAGAAAAAGGGGTTTAACGTAGCTGCCGCTGGTTTGGCACTGACGGCATTGGTATTAATGGTGGGAGGGGGAATAGTCGGAATTCGATTGCTGAGTACCCCCGGTACCCAAGAAGAACGGGTGGCAGCTGACTGCCCCGGTTCGGCGGTATGTAATATTCCAAACCAGACGGAATACTTTTGTAAAGGGACCGAGGTGTGGTCCCATTTTTGCGGGGCTAACTTTTGTTGGGATGCCAGCTCGGAAAGACTGGAGCGCAACTGTACAGATTCTGGGCAAGTTTGTGCTAACGGGCAATGTGTGACCCCGGACAGCGGTTCGTCGTGCGGTGGTTCGATTGGACAGATGGGTACTAACTTAGAATTTCATGTTACATTCTGCCAGGACCAACCGTGGTCGGCGACCGCGTACATTTGTTCTAACAGGGAGTGCGGTAATCACCCAACCTACGGTGTGTGCCATACAGCCTGTTCTTCGGGGGCACAAGCAGTACCTTTGGGTAGCGGTGCGGTTGACAGCAACGACTGGAGAAGAACCGTTGGATTATCGGACGATCAGATTCGCTGCAGCTTAGTGCAGATGGACGGTGCTGTAGGTAATCCTAATTTGGTGAACGGCTTTGCCATCATCGACAACCTGGATAACCCGGCGTGCAACCCCACCGCAACCCCGCCACCGTCATTAACACCCACACCCCCACCGGCGTGCAACTCTGCTTGTACCAGTAACGCCCAGTGCGGGGCAGGGAATATTTGTTCGGGCGGAAGGTGCAGAAACCCGTTGTGTACGGCGGAAGCCGATTGTATTTGCCCGGGCGTAACACCTTCACCCACCCCC
>CAYXRB010000030.1:8898-12205 GCA_964467565.1 uncultured Pseudomonadales bacterium
TGTACTGGCGTACCAGCCAGCGGCTTAACCAAACAATTCCGCTATTCGTACAACAATAGCGCTACCTGGACTACGCTTGATTCTAACGCAAATGGCACAGCCAGCTTAACCTTGAACCAAGTGGGTAGTTATAACGTGCAATGCCGGGTTTGCCGAAGTGCTAATGAGTGCAGTGCGTGGCAGACGGCTAATAATTAAGTAAAAAGGTAACAAGGCATACATGGGAAAAGATAAGCGAAAACGGGCAATATTACTGGTAATAGTGACACTAACCACTTTGGTGTTGGGTGTGATTGCCGTGATTACTGCCTTGCGTCTGCGGGAGTTGGCAACCGTTCCGGTGGCGCCCAATGTACCGCAGAGCCAACCAGCGGCAGCGGAACCAGGAACAGTAACCATAAACGGCTGTTTTGCCTCAATCGTGGTGCCTCCTCAGGCCTGTGGGGATACCTGTACAACCGATGCGGACTGCGGCAACCAAACAGGGATAACCTTAACTTGCGAAAGCGTGGCCGGACAGAACCGATGCGTCAACCCCAGTTGTACCAGCAACACGACTACCTGTATCTGTGCGCCAACGGTAACACCGACCCAAGCAATTTCGCCCACACCTACGTTAAGCCCCACACCCGGGCCTTCACCAACGGTAACACCCGGGCCATCGGCAACCGCGACGCCTGAGCCAACAGCAACCGAAACTCCCGGGCCTACGGCAACCGAAACTCCCGGGCCTACGGCCACCCCGTTTCCACCTAATACGTGTAACGAGAGCTGCACCACCACCTCTGACTGCGCGAGCGGGCTAACGTGCAGTGCGGGCATGTGCCGTAATCCGGCCTGTACCACTCAAGCCGACTGTTCTTGCCCTGTAGCGCCCACAGCAACCCCTGCACCACAGCTGCCTCAGGCGGGAATTTCGATGCCCAGTATTATGGTTGTAACCGGCGGAATACTTCTGGTAATGATAGGATTATTGGGAGTGTGGGTGTGGTAGGTTGGAGAATCGGTGGAACGGCGGTATCAGAGTTTTAGATGAGTTGATTTACGGATTTATGAACAGGATTGATTGTGATAGAATCCTTGAGGTTAAAAGACTAAAGGATAGCGAGCACAGAACTAAAGGATATAATCCTTAAAATTCAAAGAGCTTACAAAAAAAACCTTATGGCAAAAGCAAAAAAAGGCCCTCGACAATACTTTGGTTTAAAGTGTACCGAATGCGGCCATTTTAACTACATTACCAGCCGCAATAAATTAAACACCGAGTCCAAGTTGGAATTAAATAAGTATTGTAAGTGGTGCAAGAAAACGACTAAGCATAAAGAACAGCAAAAATTGAAATAGCAGATTCAAGATTTACGATTTAAGATTTGGGAATCTAAATAGGTGTGGATGATATTTGTGCTGCCTTGGAGCATGAGAGCGGGGATATTCTTTAGGCCTATATGGGCGGTTGAAAACCAAGAGCGGCCTTGGTAATAGGGTTTGGCTAAACGGTCTAATTCGGTTAAGAAGCGGTGCGGGTTTATGGAAGTGCCTAAGTCCAGAAGCTCGAAACGGTCGCGTATGTTGACTTCCCAATCACCCAAGGGTTGTAAAAATAAACAGAAGGCACCGCTGGCGGCGGTATCGTAGGCCATGTCGCCACTGGGTTTGGTGATAATGCCGTGGGCCCAGGGAAACATGTATTTGATAAGAAGTTCGTTCACCTCAACGATGTTGTTGGCGTAAAGGATTCGGACTGGGGCGTATTCGTTTTCTAAGGGCGAGGGAGAGATGCCTGATTGAGCACACAATGCTTGGTACATGGAAAAGAAGTCTTGATGAGTAGAAGCATTGAGGAGAAGACGCAACATAGGGTACGTTTGAGTACGTTTGGGATTAGAGATCACTGGCAAAAGTGCCTCAAGGATAGTGCGGATTTCGTCTTGCCGCCGGTAGTGATGGCAAGATTTAATACTCCCCCGCCTTTGCCAAGGCTGCGGAAGGGTACGGTTAGTTTCTTGCTTCGCATGGATACTAACCTAGGATCTACGGGGGGGCCGGTGACCACAACTTGGTTTGGGTTAATGGTTTTATTCATGAGGTCGGCTTTATGAAGGAATTCGGTTTTGGTGTCTTCGTCAAATACAGCATAGATAATCGGCGGATCGGCTAGTCGGCTAGTCGGCATATTTTTATCCGGAAGACGGAGTAGATATTTAGGGCGGACGTGGGGGTCGGTGACAACTTGGACAACCTTATGCCCGGCAGTATGGGCGATATTACCAGCCTCGTAATGGAGCGAGAGGAGCGGCTTTTTGACGTGCGCGGTAAGGTAGATTAGTAGGTCATCGATGGCGTCAGAGATGGGGAGTTTATTGCGGGCACGGGTGTCGATGGCGTCTTTTAGGGGCTTTAGGGCGTTGTGGCGGGCAATAAAACGGGCGACTTCGTGGGTGAAGAGAATTTTGCCCCATTCGTCTTTACTGACAAAATTGGTAGGATCGGTGATCCAGGCTGAATGCTTGAGTTTGAGGGCAGCCACTAATAGCGCGGCAGCCATGGAATAATGGGCGCGCGAAAAGGTGACCTCTTGGTCGGGTAAGATGTCGTGATACAAGTCTTCGATGTGCTGGCGATAGGTAGCGGAAACGGTAATGATAGGAATGTCGACTGTTTCGAGATTGGTGTGTTCGGCCAGGAGTGAGGTTTGGTAGTCTAAATCCACTGGCGGAGTGTGGTTGAGAGGCATGAGTACAGGATAGCGGAATGGGGGATGAAAGGATAGATTGTTTGATAGTTTAAACACAGATTGGTGAGAAAACGGCAAGTTGGTGGACTGTTCGCATCTGAGAAAAATTGGAGGATTTGGGGAACGGGAATGTACGAAAAAACTAAAGCTGATAGCCGAAAGCCTGAAATCTAAAATCGAGATGAAGGATTATGGAGATGGGGAAGGAGAAGGAGAAGGAGTGGGGGTGGGAGAGAGAGTTTGCGCAGCGGTGGGGGTGGCACTCGCGGTGGCGGTAGGGGTAACATTACCGGTTACTATAGGGGTGGCACTCGCAGTAGCCCCGGGTGTAACGGGATGCTTAGTGAGCACGCCGATAGCTTTTCCGGGAATGACGTGAATACGGTTGGCGAGCAAGCCGTTGGTAATGGGCGCCCCGGTGGAGATAATGCGCAGACCAACGGTAACGTTAGCGGCGATAGGATTTTCGATACCTTTAATTTTAAAGGTGGTGAGCGAGTTGAAGAAGACGGTGGAGATGCGGTCTTGTTGGGTTTGGTGGGCAACGGTAAATGAGTCGGCATTCACCGCCGT
>CAYXRB010000031.1:0-11946 GCA_964467565.1 uncultured Pseudomonadales bacterium
CCACCTACAAAATAGTACGGTGACTATCAACCAAGTAATCGATGGTGGTTCACAAATTGGGACCGTGGGTATGACCGGATGGACTACAGGGCCTCACTTACACTTTGAGGTCTATAAGTATGGCCAAAAAGTTAATCCGCTACCTTATTTACAAATGTCTTTGAAAGCTTATAGTGAACGATATTCGGCGCAAGCTACTTCGACCAATTCGAATTAGTCCATTGCAGGCAGTTTTGAGCCATTTCAGAGGCATTTTTTGGGCAATTTGGGATTTAGCCTGAACTGACTAAGGTCCCAATATCTTCACCTAAAACGGCGCGTTTTAAGTTTCCGGGCTTAAACAAGTTAAAGACGTAGATCGGAATATTGTTATCCATGCATAAGGAGAGGGCGGCAGTGTCCATAACATTGATAGCGGGGTCTTTGATGGCATCGACAAACGACATAGTGGTAAAGCGCTGGGCGTCTTTGTGTTGTATCGGGTCCTTATCATAGACACCATCGACTTTGGTGGCTTTGAGCAAGACCTCACAGTTAAGTTCGAGGGCGCGCAGAGCTGCCCCCGAATCGGTAGTGAAGTACGGAGAGCCGACACCGGCGGACAGGATGACAATACGGCCTTTTTCCATATGCCGCATGGCACGGCGGCGGATAAAGGGTTCGGCAATGGCGCGCATCTCGATGGCTGTTTGGACTCTAGTGGGAGCGCCGGTTTTTTCGAGTGCATCTTGCATTGCCAGGCCATTCATGACGGTTGCCAACATGCCCATGTAGTCAGCGGTAGCGCGTTCTACACCATTTTTGCTACCCGAAGCACCGCGCCAGATGTTGCCGGCACCAATGACTAAGCCAATTTCTAGCCCCAAGTCGTGAATTTCTTTGATTTCATTGGCAACCTCTAGACAAGCTTCGGGGTCGATGCCATATTCACGTTTGCCCAGCAGGGCTTCGCCGCCGATTTTGAGTAAAATTCTTTTGTATTTAGGTTGATCGGACATAGGCTCCTTTAGGTACTAAAAAACCGGCTCTGGCCGGTAATTGGGTAATTTAGCTTGCTTAAAATTGCTTGGTCGGTAGTGCTCATCGTGGTTAATTATATAGAGGTGTTCATAGTCCTTCAACTAAAGGTTGGTGGTTTAGGCTTTATATTGAGTGATCACATATTTTAATTTTTTCATTTGTACATCGCTGCCAATGGCTATTCTCACGTATGACTTATCTAAACCTATGTTGCTCGCGCCGTTGCCATGACTAACAATAACATTGTTACTAGTCAGATGTCTTAAAAAACTTTCTGCCTGAGTTACTGAAACAAACTTTAACAAGACAGCGTTTATTTTGGACGGGAGTATGGCAAAACCCATTTGGGTTAGAAACTCTCTAAAATCCTTTCTCCTGTCTCCAATACTAGACCTCATTTGAATAAAATAGTCTTCGTGTTTTAAGGCAGCTAGAGCAGCCCCCACCGATAACCAAGACACGTTAGACCATTGGGCTTTGTTTTTTACCACATTAATGACATTAGGATGAGCAATGATGTAGCCAACTCGGTTACCTGCCATGGCAAAGCCTTTAGAAAAACTTCTTAACACAACTAGTTGAGGAAACGTCTCTACTTGATCAATGACCGATAGATCGGCGAAGTCACCATACGCTTCATCGATATCGACCTTGGCATGAGGATTGTTTTTGATAAGAGTAATGACAGTTTCGTTTGGTGTAATCCCTGAAGGGTTGTTGGGATTGGCTAAGAAAATAAGGCTGGCGTTTGGGATAGTACTCGGGTCAATTTCGAAGGCCGAGCCTTTGACCGAATCAATTCTGGTTAATTTGCCGCCGAATTCTTCGACGTCGGCGTAGACGATGTAGGTTGGAGTAAACACAAACGCATTGCTGCCAAAACTTAAGGCAAACATGTGAATGGCTTCGTCTATACCGGCTGTGAGGTAAATCATTTCGGACGGTACCGCGTGTTTGCGCGCCAGAGCAGAAACTAATTCTTGTGGTTGGGGATGGTAGGCATTGGCCGTCTTGGAATAGTCGGATAAGGACTCGTAAATAAAGTCGGGTAAGGGCGCTTTAATGGTAGTGTATTGAAGATTTATTGGATGTTGATCCATATTGGGTACGTGGTTTTGGCTGATTCTTCAGAATTAATTATATGATAACTTTTTATTAATGATTATAGATGAACTAAGAGTTGTTTTGTTGTGGTGGGGAATGTGGGTGGGGTTGGGGCTACTAAGTATTCCGGTGACTCAAAAGGTGTTTGGGCAATTGTGGCTAAAGGGCTACTTTTTAAGCAAAATGGTGGGGTTGTTGATACCAGCATTTGTTCTTTGGTACCTATCGAGTTTGAAAATAGTGCCATTTAATCGAGTAAGTGTAACTGTTTCGCTGCTGACTTGGTTAGGCTTGAATGTGTGGGTGGGGTGGAAGGATTTAAGAAACTGGCGTTTTGATTGGGAGCGTTTAAAACCAGTTTTATTATTTGAAGTGGTTTTTTTGGTGTTTTACTTGGGTTATCTAAGTATTCGGTTACATGCACCAAATTTGAATGTGCTGGAAAAGTTTATGAATTTGGGGTTTATAAACGCGGTACTACGAACCGAATTTATGCCCCCACAAGATATTTGGTACGCCGGCGAGGTGCTGCCGTACTACTACTTTGGGCATTATTTGACGGCGTTTATGGCCAAGCTGACGAGTTCCCCGACCCCACTGGCGTTTAACTTGTATTTGGCGAGTTTGGCAGGATTGTTGGCACAATTGGTGTTCGGGCTGAGTACGAGTTTGGCGAAATTAGGATGGGTTAAAACGAGAACTCGAGAATTAAAAAATGGCGTTTTGATTTTTGGTGGGATATTGGGGATGTGGTTTTTATTGCTTAGGGGTAATGCCCACGTGGTGTTTTACTATTTGCACCGGTGGTTTAGGTTACAAAATGGCTTGTTCCCCGATCCTGGAGCGCCATACGTGGTGGGGGATGCGGTGCAAGCGATACCACTGACGATGGAAGAAATGCCGGTGTATAGCCTCTTGGTGGGGGATTTGCATGCGCATTTGATGAATCTATTAACGCTATTGGTTTTTTTGTCGGTTTTGTTCGTTGTGTTCAGAGCTAAACGACTAAAAGTTTGGCAGGGCTTGTTTTTAGGTTGGTTGATTGGAATTGCGTATATGACAAGTGCGTGGGACGCACCAATTCTGCTGGTGCTTCTGGCGGTAACTGTAGGGTTGCGAGTGAAGAGCAAGAAAGTGAGTGGTCAACAATTGTTACCGTTTGGAGCAGCGGTTAGCTTGGCGGGGTTAGCAACAGTGTGGCCATTCGTGAATGCGTGGCAACGGCCATTGTACGGAGTGACGATTAATACTCAATTGTCTCCCCTGCTCCCGTGGCTGTCGGTGTGGGGATTTGAAGTAGTGGTGTTGATGGTATTAATTCCCCTGATACGTCGGTTAAAAAAATTAAAACAACTGAATGAAACTGATTGGCTAGTGAGTGTTTGGATGCTTCTGGCAATAAGTTATATTTTGTTGCCAGAGTTTGTGTATTTAAAACTGGTACCCTCAGAAATTGATATACCAGACGAGAGATCGAACACTTATTTAAAAGCAGCCTTTTTTAGTTTTAGCTTACTCTCTGTCTGTTTATGCTATGTAATCGGCAGGGTTTTAACTTTTGCTTGGAAAAGGCCTTGGATGGGGTATGTTCGGTATGCAAGTATAGGGTTGTTGGTGCTGGGGATCGGGGTGTCATGGTACCCAATCGAGATTGTTAAGTCGTACTATAACCGACTGACAACGCCAAAGGGTTTAGATGGCTCGGCATGGTTTAAAGAGCAGTGGCCGAATGATTGGCAAGCGGTGGAGTGGTTGTCGCAGCAGGCCGGGGAGGTACGGATAGTTGAGTCGGTGGGTGAGCCGTTTACTATGCACGGGCGGATGTCGGTGTATAGCGGAATGCCGACAATAGTGAACTGGTTACAACATGAGTATTTGTGGCGAACGATGCCAATACCAGAGTTAGAACAGCGGATTAACGACGTGGAGTTACTCTATACAAACGCCTCTGAAACTGAATTACAGCGGGTGGTGGAAACGTATAACCCTACTTACTTAGTCTTTGGTGAGCTGGAACGCGAGCTATATCCGGGGTTTAATGAACAGGTATTGTTGGTTGCGGGGGCCGAAGTGGTGTTTTCGAGTGGCGCGACGAAGGTTTATCAGTTTAAATAACACTTTATGGCATTAGTTGCTGGTTTCTTCTTCTGGATAAGTGACTTCAAGCTTTAATAGTTTCGCAGGTTGGTCGGTATTAATTTGAAGCACTAATTGGTTGTTGGCAGTTTTTTTCACCTCGCTCGTATTAACAACGGTATAGTAAAACGTGCCATTTTGTTGCGGTGGTTGAGGTAGCCACGTGGTGAAAATAATATCAATATTATCTAAGCTACTTACATCTTCGAAATACTTTACTTCGGTTGTGGGTAGTTGGTACTTTTGAACTAAATGCTTTTCTGTAAGTATTCTTTGTGGGGTGTTACTCAGATCTTCGAGTGTGAGTACCGAAATCTTTCTTTGAAAGATTACGGAGGAGGTTTGGATTAAACGAGGCCACGTAAGATTTTTTAACAGAGGGTGTTCGACCGGTTGGCGAACATAGGTATTATCATTGCTTTCGTATTCGAACCAAACATAATCGCAGGCCGGTTCGCATTTATAGCTAAAAAAGACACCGATGTTTTCGGTGCCGACAGGAAAATTGACGGCAAAGGGTGTGGTACCAGCATGTAACACTCTAGCTTCTGATTCGTTTGGTGGTAACAAAATGTCTTTGATGTGGCGACCATGAAAGGCAGAGCTAGCACCACCAAGCATCTCACTGGCCGAGGGTCTTAGAGTTTTAATATTTACAATTAGCGATATGAAAAGCAAAATGAGGCCAATGGCAAAGATAAATGGAAGACGATTGGTGCGCGAAACAACATTGACTTGGCGGTGGTTTTTGACGGTTTTTTTGGCGTTTGTTTTGGGCATAGCTATACTGCATTTTAGCGTACGTGAGATTCGGTACCGCATGCCGATTGATATTGATAACTATTGGCCGGTAAGCTTGGTGTTGCCAAAGCTGCCAGTGTGGATTGATGCGGTAACACTAGTTGCGCTGGGTCTTTTAGGTTGGGTTTACTACCGGTTGATTCGAACAGGGCGTCACTCATTTGGGTGGGTGCTGGTGATTGGGTTTTTATTAATGGTTGGGGGGAATTTGCTGCAGGGCTGGCAGGCGGGATTTATAGACCCGGTATTGGACTGGAATAACTACTGGCATGACGGGCTGCGGATTTCTAACTTGGGCGAGTTTATCTATTACTATAACCAGCTGCAGCCGTCATTTACGTTGCATGGCAGTTCACACCCGCCAGGGTCGATTGTGGTTAGTTACTTGGTGCAGCAAACAGTTAAGGAACCGTATTGGTGGTCACTATTGATGGGGATTGGTGGGTCAGCAACGGCAGCGTTGCTGTATATGCATTTGCGAAAACGGGTGGGGTGGCGGGTGGCACGGTACGCGGCGGGACTTTTTTTAATTCTGCCGGCAGTGAATATTTACTTTATAGCCGGGATTGATGCGTTGGTGGTGACGATATTTTTTGCTACCTACTGGTGGTGGGTGAATGCCGTACGCGGAAAGTTGGTTGGGACAGCATTGTTGTTGTGGTTAGCATCGAGTTTTAATTTTGCCGTGATTTTTTTGCTGCCACTGCTCGTGTTTGATGACTTTAGAAAAAACAAAACTGTGATTACCAGTGTGGTCGTGATAGCTATGACCGGATTGCTATGGTGGGGGTTGCGGCCACTGATTGGGTTTGATTACTTTGCCAGTTTTAAATTTGCGACTTCGGTTGAGGGTGTGGGCGGCGGTTATTTATTCCAAAATCGGCTGTCTTATGCAGTAACCCGGATTGAGGATGTTTTGGAAATATTACTATTCTTAACGCCGTGGTTAGCAGTACTGTTGTTTAGTGAATTAAAGCATGTGAAACCTTGGCTGATTAAACGGTGGAGGTGGGAACAGATGGCAGGATTTGGAGCGTTGGGTTCGCTGATGGGATTTTTTATTTTTGGCGGCTACGCAACGGGTGAAACAGCCAGGAACTGCGGCTATATTTACCCGTTTATTATGATTTCAGTGGCATATGCGCTGGTACGGTGGCGGTTGAGTGAGAAATCTTTAGCAAGGCTTTTTACCGGAGTATGTATACAGACAATATCCATGCAAATGTTGGGGTATTTTTACTGGTGAAGTTTACGAAGAAATTCCGTCGGGATTGGAAAAGAATAGAGTACCGATGTCTTTTAGGACTTGTGGCTTTAGTCTAAAGAGGGTATCGGAGCTTTTTACATAGTGACTGATTTGGCTGGGGTTACTAAAGAGCCTTGCGCTAAAGCTCTTAGAAAGATTATGGGTAAGGGGAGCTTTATTAGCGGCGGAAGGTTTTGACGAGTCGGGAGCATAAATCGAACTGAAGATGTTTGAAAGAATACTGCTAAAACTAATGTTTCGTTTGGTCGAAAGGGATAGTGGATACGAGTAGGCAGGTGACATGGTGACACTATATGGTAGGAGTGTTAAGTAGTTTTGAGAAGATTGTGAGAAGTTGGTATGAATTTTTATTCGATGAGAATATGGTCAAAGATGGTCCAGCCGGGATTGGAGGTAACTTTGACCCAGGTTTGGTTACCGGTGGCGTAGTGTTTCATACCCGGTTTAATCGTAAAGGTATCACCTGATTTTAGCACATGAGATATACCATCGACATTAAGTGTCAGATTACCTTTAATTAGCTCATAAGTTTCGGTGGTGACTTGGTGATAGTGAGGTTTAGACGAGTCGATAATGGCTATAGCAACAGAATAGTCGGGGTGTTCTTGGGTTGGTTCAACTTCGCATAAAATTTCGGTGGGATTCACGGGTGGGTTGAGAATAATCGCTTTACCAGGATATTCGGATTTCAAATCTTCGAGCATTTGTGGGGTATTCATACATTAGGCATATAACTGTAATTGTGTTTCATTTTCTAAAAAGCTTGCGACCACTTCGAACTGCCATGGCGTGGTTTTTAAAAATTCGTGAATACCGATATTTATCCGATCGGATTCGGAGCTTAGATGTTTGAGCGGAACGGCAAATATAAGTTTACCAATTCTGGCCGTACTTAAGGCTGCTAAGCACATGACACATGGCTCGCAGGTGCAGTATGCAGTGGCACCAACAATGGAATCCCTACCATGTACGCTGCCTGCCTCTCGTAGAGCTTTGATTTCGGCGTGAGCGGTGGGGTCGTTGTCAGCTCGTTGACTATTAAATGCTTGAGCCAGAATTTGGTTGTTTTTCACTAACACACAACCACATTTAACCGGTTGCTGTGATTTTTGGGCAGCTTCGATAGCTTGGTGCATGTAATCGGTGTCAGTCATTTCTTTCTATCTTTTGTTTTATGACTACGATAATTTCAGGGAAATCTTTACGGGGGTTTTCGGGAGTGGTCATAAAGTGGCCGCGATCGTGATATTCATGATATTCGGTATTTAATTTTTCGTGGATTAGACGTGGTTGGGTAATCGGAATAAAGGGATCATCGGTAGAGGCAAATTGGACAATCCATTGAGCGTTGGCTTTGATTTTGTTCCACTGCCAAGGAGTGGAATAATAGCCGGATTCTTTTTCTTCCGGGAAGCCTAAGTCGGTGTGGTTAACGCCAACCACGATGGCGCCCAGTAACTTATTTTCTTCTAAGTAGCGTAAGGCGGCCACACCACCGGAGGAATGGCCAATGATGATAGTGTTGGCGTCGGCTTTAAAATTGTTTTTGATGTGGGGCAGCCAAATGTTCATGTGGGCAATTTCGGGGTCAGGCATATCCTGGGCAATCACTTCTAGTCCAAGTTTCTTAATTTCGTCGCGGACCCAGGCATACCAATTGTCGGTGTCGATGTGGCTATTGCCGTTACCGGGAAGGATAATTATTTTTGGTTTCATATGCTTCGAAGTTGGTTAAGTTTTTATTTCTAAACCTATATCGATAGGTTCGAAGCCTTGGTTTTTATAAAACTGGATGGCTTTGTCGTTGTTGTAATAACTTTGCAGGTAAACTTTGGTGTAGCCTTGATTTTTTGCCCAGGCAATGATGGTATCGAGTAATTGCTTGCCAATCCCTTTGCCTTGCCAATCTGGATGAACGCCAACGTTGTCGATTTCAAAATATTTACCGTGGCGGTAAAAAACTTTTTTGCGCTCGCCGTTGGCATAACCGATCAATTGCCCATTTTTTTCGGCGACCAAGAAACAGCCGTCTTTATTCTCTACGGCTTCGATAAAATACTTTTGCCCTTCGGGTGTTCTTGAGAAAAAGTCTTGGTCATAATCTCGATCAAACTGCAGGTTTAAGTCTCTAAAAATAGCAGTGTTGAGTGTAATTATGTCTTCTACTTCTTCGGGTTTGGCCTGTCGAACGTTCATAGGTTTATTTTAAATATTTGATGAAAAATACCGCATCGCCGGCGTAATAATAATCTTTGACCCAGCTAGCGTCTTGGAAGCCGTTCTTTTGGTAAAAATGAATGACTTTGTCGTCGCCTTTGTTGGTATGGACAAATAACTTTTTAACCCTCCGCTTTTTACACTCAGATTCTATGGCACTTATTAATTGTGAGCCAACTCCTTGACCGGCAACCTCTGGAACCACGGCTACGTTGGTAATAACCCATTTTTCGGTACCCTCCTTGGCATAAATGGGGTTTTCGGCATGGGCATGGATAATACCAACTATTCGATTATTTTCATTTATGGCTTTTAGACCAACGCCTCGATTATTGCTAATGGATACAGTCATTTCTTCAAAGGAAAACCAATCGCTGAGATTAGAGTCAGGGGTGTCTGAAAACGCTTTTTCAACAACTAGTTTAAGTTGTTCAATATCCTTAACAATATCTATTAGGGTGATCTTGTGCTGTGTCATCTTCCGCTTTTCTTAATTTACTTTGTTTGGATATTCTCCTTTGGTGGCTTTAATGATCATTTCTACCCACTGAGCGGCGTTGTGATCAAAAGCTTCTTTGGTGCACCAGGCAATCTCTGGCCCTGCCCATATGTTATCGTGGTATTGCATAAATTTTGATTCGTATGTTTCAAAACCATAGCCATACAGTTTCCCGGATTTGACCATATTGACGAGCAGTTCATGATTGTAGACTTCATGGACAATGCTGATGAAAATGGCGGTCGGTTTCATGCTTTTTAGTAATTCGTCGGTGATTAACGATTGGGTGACATCGTTTTTGGCAAAAGCCGGGAAAATGGCGTCTGCTTGAGTAAAAAGTTGACTGAGGGAAACTCTGGTAAATTCATTATTTGTACTAGAGCGAGACCAATAGATTACCTTCATGCCCATGCCCTGGCACTTTTGGGCGATTTTGGTGCCAATCTTACCAAGGCTGATAATGCCTACGGTTTTTCCCTCCAATTCTATGCCTGAAAATTGATTAAAGTCGGTGACAAAACCACTTTTAATAACCAGCGGGATTTTGCGGGCTAGCATCAATAGAACGGTAACTGCCCACTCGGCTACGGCAGTAGATGACCAGCCCTGTAAATTAACGACAGTGACACCTTTTTTACGAGCATAGTCGATATCGAGCCAGCTAAAGGAAGTGCCTTGCAAAATGATAGCTTTTAAATTAGGAGTCTCATCTATAAGACTGTTGGGAACTGTCCATTCGCAAAAATCAGGATCAAGGGCAATTATTCGGGGTTCTTTGCCTTGGTATAACGTTGTGATTTGGGAAAAAGGTTGGGGTTTGGAAATAAGAGTAAAATCGCCGGCTTGTTTGAGCTGATTCAATTGTTGTTGAGAAAGAATTGTTTGGGCAACTGGGGATAACATAAAGATTTTCATTTGTGCTCCATTGTCTTTTTGACGTTGACCTGTTTTTGACACCTTACATTGTCATCATTTTGTTATTGCCGAGATTAATGCTGATTTGTGACATAAGGTTAACGCTGTAACTAGTGCTAAGTAAGGGAGAGAAACGTTTCTAAAATGGCTGGGACTTGGCCATCGGTTATATGTCCCGCTTCTGGCAAAATAAGGGTTTTCGCCTTTAATTTGTCTGTAAACAAGCCAACTTGGCTTAAAGGAACGAACGGATCGTTGGACGAAAAGATACAGGTAAATTGCGTGCATTTTTGGGTTATTTTTTCCCAATTGATGGGAGTATTCGTCCAGGGCTTGGCTGTCGCAACAGACTCCTCGTCTTCAAGATTGATTAGTTCCATCCAGGGTGTTACCAGCAAAGCGCCTTTGACTGCAAGCGAAGTGGGTGTGTTTTCTAAGGTGCGCAGAATGGTCTGGCAGCCAATGGAGTGGCCAATACAATAGACCGGTTCGGTTACACCATGAATGAGCTGCGTTAGGGTAGATACCCATCCGTTGATGGTCGGCCACTGGGTTTGGGGCATGTTAGGGGTAGTAACTAAAAAGTTACGTGAAGTTAATTCCGCGTGTAACCACGGATACCAATCATCTTTAGCAGTACCATCCCATCGGTGAATGATAAAAACCTGAGGCTTCATGGCGTGATTGTATCATGCTGCCCTTGAGTTTACTGGTGGTTTGCGGGCCAGGTTTGGGTAACTTGGCGCAAGATGCCCAGTTCGCCGATGTGGTAGGCGTTGTGGTCGGCCACGAGCAGGAATTCGCGCAAATACGTGTAACCGGCATACGGACCCTTGGCGTATGGAAGGGTGGCGGTGAGGTCAACTTTGGGATCTTGGGCGATTTTAATCAGTGAATTAAGGTCTTGGTTAAACTTGTCGATGCTTTCTTGCCACCGGTCCCAGGTAGCTCTAGAGTCGGGGGGTGGCCAATAGTCTTTGGGCCATTCCATTTCTTTGTAGTTGGGGTTTGTAATAAATTCGAGAACGTCGAGTTGGGTTAGGCGGAGGTGTTCGACTAAATGCCAAAAGGAATAGCTAACATTGGGTGGTTTGAGGTTGATTTTATCCTGGGGGAAATCGGCCACGGCCTCGGTAAAGCCCATGTGGGCGTTGCCTTTTTGGAGTAGATTAACGATGTGTTCGCGCAAAACCGAGTCGGTCATGTGAATGCAAGCGTACTGGACTAATGGGGTGATTGTACCGCACCTTGATTCAAACTGGTATCTGGATTATCAAAGTTTGATTATTTAAGATATTCGGTATGTGGATGCAACCGATTCTTACGCATAAGAGGGCAATTATTAGCGTGTTCTGGCTTAGCGTGGTGCTGGGGGTACTGGCCTTGACATGGGCAGCACAAACTCAAACGCGCTCTTTGTATTTTTTAATTGGTAGCTGGACGGCTAAAGCGTCGGTGATTACTTACCTGCTTTCACTGGTACCCGGAATTATAAAAAGATTTGATTTGCAAACGCTTCTCCAACCGATCCTGTTACCGTTAATGACTTTTAGGCGGCAAATAGGCATACTAAGTTTTTTAACGGCGTTTTACCACTTTGTGTTTTCGTATGCGCTACTACGCTGGCCAAAGGTGAGTGCGATCGTATTGCCGCAACGAATCGATAATTTGCTGGGATGGGTGGCACTACATTTTTTATTCGTGCTTTTTATTACTTCTAACGACTGGGGAATAAAGAATTTAGGGACGTGGTGGCACAAACTGCACAATTTAACCCATGTGATTATTTGGTTTATTCTGGTGCATGTGGTGTTAAAAACGGGAGTGGACTGGTTGGCTATTATGATCGGCGTAACCGGTGGGTTAAATATTTTATCCTTTGGATACAAATATCTGCGCAAGACTAACGATGCAACTCAAGGTGTAGTTTAGAGTTTACCAGGTGCGGTGGTGGGCAAGAATACGAGCCTTTAGTGGCAGTATGGTG
>CAYXRB010000032.1:0-3876 GCA_964467565.1 uncultured Pseudomonadales bacterium
GTAATTTAGGCCGCCGGCACACTCATCAATACAGCGGAGTTATCTCGCTCATGCAGGGGGTGTGCCTGCCCTGCCGAAGCAGGATCTACTGCCAAAAAGGTACGCTGTTATTTAGTATGGGTGTACACTTTTCTCGACTCATTTCGTTGAGCCTTTAGATTTCCGGGTTTAGGGTTTATTGAATTTTGGATGTTTTGCGCTTATTGAATTTTAGTGTGTCCCCCTCACCCTCCCCCCTACATCAGAAACACGCCGTAAAGGTGACGGGTCTAGAGCTTGCAGTGCCTCAATCGACTCCACACCCCTAAACACCAAAGCTAACACTACTTCTTCAATCAACAAATACATCAGCTCCGCAATCGTGGGCCGCACGTATGGTATATACCCTTTAATCGCCCTGGTCGTTTCTCCTTCTACAAACGCCGGCACTCCAAACCCCAACATCTTGCCATCCAAATATTTGGTCCGCGCCGACGCTTCACCCCCGTAAGGCTTAAACCACACCCCTTTTCTATCTACTAAATAAATCAAACCCCCGGGTGATTCAATCGTTCCTCCGGCTGCTTTTCGGGTCACCCCTATTCCCACCGCCCCCAAGAGTAAGGTTTCTCCAATCTGGTCACTCGCTCCACCCTCCACAATCAACGGCAGTTTCGTCTCACCTCTAAGCTTCCAGACTAAATTTGGCCAATCCACTACACTCCCGCTCCGCTGGGCGGTAATACACCGCCCTCCCCCGCCTATTCCCAGGTACAACCCGTCCGCTCCTACTGCTTCTAATTTTTTTGCCTGCTCCACGCTCACCACCTGCCCCGCAAAAATTTCTACCCGGCTACCCAGTTCCTTGCGCAGCCGCTTCACCATTCCCAGCGCGTCCACCCCCGGCTCAGGCGAATACACTCTAAAAGCCCGCACCCCTACCTCATACAAAGCCACCGCCCGTTTCATCCCCACGGTTAGTTCCGGTTCAATCACTCCCACCAGGTTATGCCGCCAAAGTTTCAATAAGCTCAAGGCATCTTTTCTGCCGGTCAAAATTACCTCGTTGCGCATCCAGGCTAACACACCCTTCACCAAATCCACTTGCCGCTCAATGGTGGCCATCAAGCCATTCCGGGGCACGCACGCTAACCCGTGGCACATTGCCATGGTCGCTAGTGCGGGCACCGCCCCAAATACATCCGGCATCGCTCCCGCGCTAAATGGGATCCGTGCCCGCTTCCCCAGCTTCACAAACGGCCCGCTTTTAAGCAGTAACCGCCGCGACACTCTCGAGTTGTTCGTGCCCGTCACCACCGCCCCCAAATCCCGTATCGATAAGGCTAATCCGCTTGTATCGCTAAATTCCATCACCTTGCTCGAAATCTTGGGTGGTGGAACAAACGCCGACTCAGCCACAGCTTTCAAATTCTTAAGGCGCTCGGGGTGATTAAACAGCGTCAGCATGTACGCCCGTACCTTAAGCACGTCCCACAAATCCTTCTCACTCATCAAGGTCCTGCCCACAAAGTCGAGGTAATCCATGGGCGTCACCAGCAATCCCTGCGACGGATAAATTTCACCGTTCCCTCCGGTTTCCTTATACCAAGGCTCAAACAATACTTGCCGATTGTCTTTGTAGGGTGCAAACAGGGTGCTTATGTAATCGTTACCGTGATCTTGTTCTAATAAGTCGAGAAAATCCATCGTTTCAACCCTCTCTACCCTATCCCATTAAAAGGGCTACTTCAATCCACAACCGTTACATAACTACGCGCTTTACCAGGATTAAAAACCAAAGTATAATTCGCGCGCATTAAGAAAATATGATATCCAAAGAAGCTGCCGCCGGGATTGTAATCGCTCCCTTTGCCATATTTGCTGTTGGTTTTTTTACCATTGTTAAAGAGGTTTTTGGTGCTACGGTTGGGTCAATTTTAAAAGGGGGTGGTGGCGGGGGTAGAGGCCACTAAATAACTTCTATGGCAGAACCCCACGAAAAAATGTTTGTCGAAATTGCCAAATTGGTCGCTTCCACTGCCGCCATAGGTCTAGTAGCCGTTGGTTTTATCTCCCTCTTCGCCTTCCGCTCATTGATTGGTAGGCGAAGGTAGCTATCACCGTTACTGAATCCGTCTTGATCATACCAATCCGCCTCCCCACTCCATAAGCCATTACCAAAGCTCCAAATTTTACCAACCGTAATTGCCTTCGCCACCGCCTTGGTTCATGCACTAATCGCCATAACCATTCCAACCCGAATTTACGCCATTGCAGGGGGGCACGACCTACCTTTCCAGCCCATATATCAAACGCGCCGCCCACTACCATCACCACCCGTACTCCAGCTTGCTGCAAATCGCCTCGGTTTTGACTCACCCACAATTCTTGCCAAGGAGCTCCATATGCGACTAACACTAACGCTGGCTTAAAATCTTTGATCCTTCCCAACACCTGATCTCGTTCTTCATCGGTTTCATGCGCAATGTCTTTTGAACCCTCGTCCCACGCAAACAAATCATTCTGCGTAGTACCGCTCGCAATAACCTGTGACCTTTGATTTTTGACATTTGGGGATTTTTCGGCCTCACTATTCCATTCCACTTCACCCAAATGCTCACTAGCTCGTTTCTCACTAGTGTGATTATTTTTCAGATTTCGAATTTCGAATTTCGAATTTCTAATAGCTCTCTGCGCACTTCCACTTTCACCTCCCAGTAACAATACTTTCAAATCCTTTTTTATCGCCTCCTTTATCGCCGCTTCCGCCAGCTCTATCCCGGGAACTCGCCCCAACTTCCCCTGGTTCAGCCATCGTGCCGCCAACACTACCCCGGCACCATCCGGAACGGCTAAGTCCACCTCAAGTAAAGCCCGTTTAAATTCCTCGTTATCTCGAGAGAGTATGATTTGTTCCGGATTGGGGGTAAAAACCACCAACAGCTTTTTACCTGGATCCTCGAGAGCAGCTTCAATTTTCATTAGCGCTCTTTTAAATCCCCCGCTAAACACCCGCACCCCCAAAATAGATACCTGCTCATCAATGTTTTTCATACTTCAAAAGTGTATGAATCGCCTTCCCTACGTACTCATTGTCCCGCACCTCAAGGCCGATTTCCACTCCAATTTAACCAAAAGCATTAAATTATTATATCCTATATACCTAATTTCACCTGCAGCCTCGGATTTCCGGAACAATCAAAGTTAACCCAAAGAAAATCACTATCTATAGGATTTAGAAATATTCAAATTAATATGCCATTTAACCGCCAAAAGAATAATTATTGTATTCACCAAATATAGACTAATATGTAGGCAAATATTTGCTAATGATAATCGCTTTAAAACCAACTCTGTTAAGAGTATTATGTAAATATACTATAAGGAATATTAGCTTATGAAATTCAATTTTCTATAGAGATAATTTTGGTAATCTAATGGTGATTCTAAATATCCTGTAACAATTACCTTTTTCGCACAATCGATCGCTTATACAGATCAATATTTTCTAACGCTACCCCCGTTCCCTTCACCACACACATCAACGGGTCCTCCGCCACGTGGCACGGCACCCCTGTTTCATCGGTCATTAGTTTTGACAAATCGTTTAGTTGGCTCGTCCCGCCGCTCATCACAATTCCTTTGTCAATGATGTCGCTCGAAAGTTCTGGCGGCACATCTTCGAGCACCGACTTAACCACTCCCACTATTTGCAACAACGGCCTATTAATAGCTTTACTCACCTCTTCTTGTTTTAATTCTATTTCGCGCGGTAGACCGGTTACCATGTCTCTACCCCTCACCTGCATCGACTTCGCTTCCTTGCTGGTAATGGCCGAACCGATCGTCATTTTTACTTCCTCGGCCGTTCGTTCTCCAATTATCAACCCAAACGTT
>CAYXRB010000032.1:3890-10254 GCA_964467565.1 uncultured Pseudomonadales bacterium
CTGGTCAATCTTATTCCCCCCTACTCGCACTGATTTTGACACCACCACTCCACCCAGAGAAATCACCGCTGCCTCCGCAGCACCACCCCCAATATCAAGAATCATGTTCCCCGAAGCTTCGGCAATCGGAATGTTTGCTCCTATCGCCGCCGCCAACGGCTCATCTATCAAGTAAGCCACCCGGGCCCCCGCCGAGAGCGTAGCATCCAACACCGCCCGACGCTCTACCTGGGTACACCCTGCCGGCACGCATATCATCACCTCTGGTTTAACCAAAAAACTCTTTCCCATCACCCTCTGGATAAAAAAACGCAGCATCGCCTCAGTCACTACATAATCAGCGATCACCCCATCACGCATTGGTCTCGTGGCCATAATCCCTCCAGGAGTTCGCCCCAACATTTCTCTTGCTTCGTTCCCCACTGCTAAAACTTTTCGGTCCCGCAACGACACCGCCACCACGGTCGGCTCATTCAACACCATTCCTTCACCCACCACGTATACCAACGAGTTTGCTGTACCCAAATCAATTCCCAACCGCTTTGACCAAATCATTATTGCTCCTTTATTCATACCCAAACACCCCGAAGTGATAGTCTAACTTATAAAAATTAAGTGTAAACTTGCTCCAGGCTTACAAAAATCCATCTTAACATATCATTTAGTATCACTGCATCAACCAAAAATTTACTTTTTCTGATCTGAAAATCGACCTCGTGTAATCGCCAAAAATCGGCGTAATTTCATCAAAGTAATGTCTATCTATACCACTCTCACCTGCCCAAATTTGATGATCCCCTCAGGTAATGCTTACCCGATAGGTGTATGAAATACTTCCTTCACACATTCCAGATAAAGAAATAGTCTCCTTAGCCGCTTACCCAAGCCAAATCTCACAAGAGAAGGCACATTATAAACGCAAACGACTTAACACCCAAGAATCCTCCCCTGCAGTAGGCATTTTATGAATATTTCTCGCCTGGAAAAAACTACCGCTAGTGTCCGTATATTTTTAGCAACTCAAATTGTAGTTTGCTAGCCCTTCAAACAAATTAATTGTAGCTGTGTATCAATATATTTTAAATTTGCTCCCTAGTGGAAAAAGCGTCATATTTATTCGATCGTATGACCTGACCCATGTCAAGTTCCATCTTGACTAGAAGTACTAGACACGTTACTTGGGATATTATTTTTTTAATCATTAGGCACAAAGTCACTGTGAATAAAGAGTGTTAGAAAAATTTTCTAAAAAAAAATTTCCCCTATCTCAACCATAATTGGTAAAAATCAGTCTAATCCAATTTATTTACCTAATTTTCTATAAGCGATTCGAAAAAACCGGCTCTAACCAATGTATCAATTCATTTATATCATTTTAATACATTATGTATTTATTTATATATTAATATATCTTTATATGATACCGCTTTAAGGTTAGTCTAAGAAGATTTCAGTAATGAGCTAAAATACTCTCAACGGATTAACTTCGATTAAATTCATAATCAATTTCTTTCCCCTATTTTAAATTATCACTAATATCCAATTGATTATTCCGAATTTAAATATTGTTAACAGCAATTTTATTTATTGACTCATTTATAGAAAAAAACTTATAAGACCTATACAAATAATAAAAAGTATTAGACTACTCGCTAAATATTTTATAGATTAAATATAACGCGCTACTGGATAATATACTTTTGTATTAATAAAATTGCCGTTTCGGTTTTTGCATTCCTAACAATTGACTAGCTAATCTGGTAAATAATTTAACGAACATCTGAATAACACCTACTTGCATCCTAATTTTGACTGTTAAGAGTACCTTATGTAATTGAAGGTGTTTATTAATTAATCTCTATTACTTCTTTAGATTTCCCATACTATCAAAAAACATCAAATTTTTTCCATTTTCACCAGGCTATTCGATCTGATATCAAAAAAGTCTATAACCGGGACAACACTTTTCACAAGACAGAATACTCTTGTGTAAACGATAATCCTCTATCGTTCGATAGAGGATGACTGCTAACGATCTATGCACCATTTTTAGACTGATATATTAGCACTTAAGCAGCTTTTAATAGAATACAAAATAAATGACCCGAAAATAAAACAAATTGATTACTACTATACTTTTAATAGAAGTATATAACACATTCTTACATATTTTTCATAGGCAAATTCTATCTGTAAATATGTCGATATATAACCATGTAATTCTCAAAATTTCATTAACCTTAACCGGGAGGTTCGTAGTGCTTCCCTCATAGACTCAAAAAAATTTTTTGCATATTCAGGCTAAATCTAAAATACTACCAAGTTAACGAAAAAAATTAAAATAGGTATAAAGCAAAGCTGGTGTGAAATATATATTGCATATTCAATTAGCATGATAAGGTTTTCACATTAGATAAATATACTATGGTAGTTTACTGGTCTACTTATGTAGACTCTGGGAGCAAAATATAACTATTGTTGCACTACCCGGGTACAGTAACAAACAGCCGTAAATCAAATAATAAAGAACCCAACAGTGACTGCCATAATTAATCACCAATATTTATTGCTTTTCTAAAGGACTCAAATCCATTCTCTCTAATAACCACTTAACTCTTTCCTTGGGGCTTAATTCATACATATTTTTACATTATTGTAACGTTTAATCTCAGCTTGGACTGTATGCAATATATATGCAATTTTTATGAGTGTTGATGTGCACATAAATTTATGGTTAAGTAGTATAGACATGAAGTAGACATAAATCGAGTAATAAGTACATTATCGAAAATAAACGCATATGTCCTATTCGCTTACCTACACCATTTCCGAAGCCGCCTCACTGCTTAACATAAACACCAAAACACTCCGACGTTGGGAGCAGAAAGGGTATATCAGTCCACCCAGAGATATAAAAAATAACCGCATTTATTCCCAGATAGACATTCAAAAAATAAGACAGCAGCTAATCAAACCGTCCAATCATTTAGTTACGCTTTCCCAAGCTTCAACCCTCTTAGATGTATCTCCAAAAACTATCAGAAGATGGATTAAGGCAAAAATTCTCAAGCCGGTTTACCATAACCGCAAATATTATTTTGATGCACAGGATATTAAAATCTTAAAGCGGGACAGGTCGCAACAACCGTTATACCTGCTGCGAGCATTTTCACTGCCTGGTAAAACCGGTTTTCGTATCTCCCTTGCCGTTATTACAATTAGCCTGCTCGTTATTGGTAGTTTAACGTCCTACGTTGTAAATTCACCGTCGCCCACAATTATTAAAGGGACTACCAACTCCATACAATTACTATCAAATATAACTTCGGTTAGCGACAGCAACGTCATCAGCCAGGATACCCCCCTCCCCCCTACTAACTTAGAAAACCAACCCGCCTTCTTAAAACAAAATAGGACTGCTTATGAAGAAAATCGCTTAAATGATACAAACAAAAACACAGAATATAAAAATATAAACAATACAAACAATAGATATCAAATAGCATTAGGCACAATAAACACACAAGTTTCAATACCCACACCCCTCACCACCAGCAAATTTAGTATACCCCCCGCCAGTAACATCAAAATTGAACAAGCTATATCCGCTTACAAGGTCAGTGACCAATCATCACCACTAAAAAACCCTACTTCATCCCCTCTGCCTACACCCCTACCCATATCCACATCAAACCAACCAAAAGCACTACAAAATAGTCCGAATCTACTTAAAAGTGCAATTATTGACTCCTCCGGCGAACTCTCAATTAACTAAACAAAGTCAAGTTAAGACATGAGCACAATAAATATCGCCTTCACAGTCTACCCCTCACTCACTCAAGATTTAAATAGGTCGTATCGCTTTCTATAATTAATTCGCCTCCAATCGGTCGGTGATCAGCCCCTCCCGTTGGTGTTAGCATAGCCCGTATCTCAGCAATAACTGGTTCTAACGGCTCAAGATTCATGCTTAAATCTTCGGTTTTTCTAACATAACCACGCTTATTATTGGACGACTCCGTAATAATCAAACATTTGACTGGTGCTGCAGTATCTCGAGGATCGATTAAAAAATGTATAATCCCAGTTTGGTGAGGTGTGCAAACCTTACGTGTTCCATCTGGGTTAAATGAAGGCTTTAAAATCTGATCACGGAGTGCATCATTATCCCATATATTATTTAGCTCAAAAGATAATAAATAAGTAGAATCATCCATTGGCGTTAGCCTTAAGCTTGCCTTTGGGTTTTCCACTACCAATATCTTCTCCGCTGCTTTTGGATCTTGCACAAAAGCATCAAGGTTTGGCATAAAAGCGTTTCCCACGTTTATTAATAGTATATCTGGTGGTCTCAAAGGCTGTTTCGATCCCTGATGCACTAGAAGTGTATAGAGCCATCGTTCTACGCCCCGAACTAGCGGGTCAGTAGACTCCTTTAAGAGCGGCAAGTCTGTATTTACAAGCTTTACAATTCTGGGGTATGCAGCCTCCCGCAAGCTAATTTCACGCTGAAGCCTATATAATTCTGCTTGCATATTAAAAAAACCATCCCGAAAAGTGCTCTCTTGATTTTTTAAGGCTGCTCTTACTCTAGCTATCTCATATAACCCCGATTGTCTTCTTTCTACCTCTGCCCCTAAGACCTGTGTTATTTTCCTTACCCCATCATCAGGCCAAAGGTCTTGTATTCGCGCCTGCAGTCTTTCAAATTCTTGACCACCGGACATAAGCTCTCCTCTACACCATCCCCTCATACGCTATTCTAATAATGACTAAAGTAGCGTTGTTAGGCCTCTATTATACATTCCTGGGCAGAGTCATCTCTCTTGAGCTCTCAAACATTAAATAGATATCGAAAACCAAAACAAGTACTCTATGTTTTCGGTACCAAATAAACCGTCCCTCAGTTCCTATGCTGCTTCCAATTCCTCAATTCGAATACTTAATCAGCGATTATATCAATTGGTGCTATGTCAGCTCTCGAATCAGTTCTAAAACCTCCTATCCAGGCCAAAACACTATTTGTAAGATCGAGATCTTAATCCCCAGGTACTCCACTCTCTATATCCGGCATTATCATGCCCTTTCTAATAAGTCTTTTTTTTATTCCACCCTAGAGCAGTCCTGGGCAAAACTTTTACTTATTATACACAACCATAAAAGGTCGTCCTCTAGACAAAACCGCGCTTTATAAGCTATTCCCATTAAGTCACAAAACCGATACAGTAATTACATGACCCATAAAACCAGGTTATTCCAGAAGGGTTACATCCTCTCATCAACCCTACTTACATTAGGCTTGGTTATCTCCCTCATTGCTGCTACAGCGGTTTCTCTTAACGTCCTTCAAGAGAAGCAAGAGGTGAGCTTAGACGCCTACAATACCTGCGGAGAAATTACCAATTTTGGTGAGTGTAATAATGTTCCCGGGTGTAGTTGGCGCCAAGCCACCTACCACAGCTGCAACACCATCGCCGACCGCGACCCCTGTCTCTATACCAACGGGTGTTCCTGGAATCCCTACACTACTGCCTGCACCCTATCTGATTGCAGTAAACCCGGCTGTAGTTGTAACTCCGTCAGCTGTCAAGCCAATGGCTGTCCTCAAGCACCAGGGTGCCAAACAACATACCGTAACTGCACTAGTAGTGAATGCACCAGCCGTGTAGGCAATTGTAACTGGCAAGGTGGTTACTGCGCTGGGGGCGGTGGGTGCAGCAATATCACCGATCAATTCGACTGTACTATTAATAGTAATAATGGGTGCAGCTGGGTACCATTGCGGTGTGCCGGCACCATCGCCTCTAGTTGCACCGGTACTTTTTCACAAGCTTCCGGAAGATATGAAACCGGAGGCAATTGTAGTGGTCAATTCATAAACCAACCGGCCCAATGTATCGGGACTCTCATCCAACCCACCAATACACCAATTCCCTCACCCACCCCGCGCGTCTGTTCAGACGGAACTCGAATTTATAACCTAGGTGCGTTTGCCTGTGACTCTTTTTATAGTTGTGTGATTTGTAGCGAAACCGGTTGGACTCCCACAAGTATTAACAATTGTTCTTCCCTACCTTGCGGTGCTTCAATTACCACCACTCCTACTCCCACCCCAAGACCTACCCTTCGCCCCACTACCCCTCCCTCTGCCTCGTGCTCCTCCCCCATGGCGTCGTGTTCTGCCACCGGTAACCGGACCTGTTATGTCAACGGCCTCCTCAGCGTCCCCGGTACCCAATCCTGCACCTTCACCCGCTGTTCCAGCTCGTCTCCCTACAGCTGCACCGAAGTCCCAACCAACTGTACTGACTGTCAAGCCAATCCTACCCCTACCAGGACCCCTACTCCTACCCCAAGACCTACC
>CAYXRB010000033.1:0-3611 GCA_964467565.1 uncultured Pseudomonadales bacterium
GTGCATACGGTACGGTATCGGTAAAACTAGGCACATGGATCATCGGCGTTGCAGCCTCTGCCCGCCCCACTCCTACCATCAATCCGGCAATCACCAAAGCCAGTACAGGTAATCTCATACTTTAAGATAACACCCGTTACCTTTCTCACGAAGAGCTTACACAAGTTGTTATTCCCCTCTTGCATCTAACCGCTACACTCCTCTAATAATCCTACGCTCTGCCCGGCCTCTTAAGGCGCGTTTACCGAATTGACGAGTAAATTAGTCTGAGTATATAGTAATAATTATTCGAGGCATCCGCGTATAGTACAAATTAAGGAGCTTTTTGCTATGGCTTTTTCACTTCCATCCCTTTCCTATCCCTACAATGCCCTCGAGCCACACATCGATGCTGCCACCATGCAAATCCACCACACCCGGCACCATCAAACCTACGTAGACAAGCTCAACGCTGCCCTCGAAAAAGCCCCCGACCATGCCGATAAAGGCCTCGAAGAACTTTTGGGCAACATTTCTGCTTTGCCCCAAGAAATCCAGACCGCCGTTAAAAATCACGGTGGTGGCCACGCCAACCATTCCCTCTTCTGGACCATCATCGGCCCACCCAACCCCCAGGTCAGCCAACCCGCCGGCACCCTTGCCTCCGCCCTCGCTTCCGCCTTTGGCAGTGCCAACGATTTTAAATCCAAGTTTGCCGACACTGCCGCCAACCACTTCGGTTCTGGCTGGGCCTGGCTCGTCATTAATGCCAATAAACAGCTCGAGCTCTACTCTCTCCCCAACCAAGACTCTCCCTTCATGCAAAAACACACGCCCATTCTTGGCCTAGACGTTTGGGAACACGCCTACTACTTAAAGTATCAAAACAAACGCCCCGACTACATCACTGCCTTTTGGAATGTGGTTAATTGGCAAGAAGTAGAGCGGCTCTTTCAAAAGGCAATCGTCTAAAGTACACATTTCTCATCTACGGTGGCCTGCGGAATAGTCAAGCTAAGTGTTTGGTTGTATACTACCTTGTATTCACCCGTAACAAAAAAAAGGCTTTATGGTCCTTACTAAAACCCGCGTCCTCCTCCCTTTCATTGGCGCCATTATCTTAGCTGGCTGCACCCACACCACCCCGCCAAACTCACCCTCTCCCATGCCCACCAACCCCACCTCTAATAATCAAAGCGATGTTCTCTACGACGACACTAGTTCAGTCAGCGGCGGTATCATGCCTGCTCCCGAGGTGTACACCCTCGATCAAGTCGCTGCTCACAACACTGCCCCCGGCGACTGTTGGCTGGTTATCGAGGGTAACGTGTATAACGTTAGTAACTTCGCCCAGTCCGGGCATCCGGGCGGCGAAGCCGTCTATCAGGGCTGCGGCACCGATGCCACCCAGCTGTTTAACTTCCGCCCAATGGGTTCTGGCACTCCCCATTCCGATCAAGCCCGGTCCTTTTTGCCCAATTTCCTCATCGGTACCATTTCCCAAGAATAGATCAAATTTGATCGAAATTTGATCAACACTTCAGGCGCTATATTCAATAACTTTTCTATAATCTTTTGCTTCTCGTTCTAACGCACGCTATTCAATAACGTCTTAGACCAAGACTATTGAAAATCGAGTGGATGTTTGCCGTCTTGCTGTCTGCAAGACTATTCACTCGCACGATCTAAGCCCAAGACAAGTCTTAAAAAAACGTTAGTAAGAGTGCCCTTCTTTTCATCCATTATCTTAGGCAAGTAAGAAAATGGATTAATGACTTGGACAAGCAAAAAGACGGATAACTAAGTAATAAAATTTATATATTTTTATATCTTATGAAATTTTAAATAGCAAAAATATAACAAATATAATATAAATAAATATGATTTAAATACAACTTGTATAAACAAATATCTACTAAAACATCATTTTTGTCCAACTAATGTCCAACTTGACACTTCTCCTCTAAATCAGCCATACTGCCCAGGTACCCAGTACGTCGTTTAAATATTATTTTGATTGGCACACCAAACTATTTACCAGTGCATACAACCTTCAAGGAGGATACCCTATGGCGCTCAGCTTTTCTAAACTAATCAAAAACACCCACCATTATGTTAGCCTGGTCCTCATCTTCCTCTTCCCGTTCTTTTTTCTACCCATCACCGCCAATTTCTTCGAAACGAACAAGCTCATGTTACTCATCGTTGTCTGCGGCCTGCTCCTCTTAAGTTGGGCGGTCTCGATTATTGCCACCAAAAAAATTAACCTGGTATCCACTCCCCTCACCCTCCCCATACTATTAATAGGCGTGTCGGTATTAGTCTCCACCTTCTTGGGTTCCCAAACTCCCACCGAAACCTTATTTGGTTTAGGGTTATTTATTCCCTCGTTAGTCGTCTTCAGCATCATCCTCACCAATACCATAAATAATCCCAGATTCATCAATCACGCCGCTTTGGCAGTTGTAGCCTCTAGCACCCTCCTCTCCATCCTAAGCATTTTCCAAAGCTTAGGCTTTGGCCTCTCTACCATCCTAAACCGCCTCATGGGTACCACCATCCCCGACACCTTAGCCTTTACCCCCGCCGGATCACCCTTAGCCCTCATCGTCCTGCTCGTTGCCGGAGTCCTCTCCGCGGTCTTCATGGCTTTCACCGCCCGCGAGACATTAGAAAAAGTTGCTCTCTTCTTAACCTCGGCTGTTATCGCGTCTGGTCTGGTCCTGTTAGGGGCCTATTCCATGCCGGGTAAAGATACCGCCCCGGTCTTCCTTCCCCCGCGGATCGGTTACTCTATTGCCATCGAAACTCTCAAAAATACCAACACCGCCTTAGTCGGGTACGGCCCCGAGTCGTTCACCGAAGCCTACAATAAAACCCGCCCGGCTGCCATCAACCTCACCCCCCTCTGGAACATTCGCTTCACCAACTCCTCGAACGAACTCTTCACCATCATTACCACCCTGGGTGTGTTAGGCTTGGCCGCTTGGATCTGGCTCACCGCCACTTTGCTTAAAAATATCCGCCTAAGCAAGCGCGACACCTCTACCTCACAGGGGTCACTGATCAAGTTGGTTACCCTCTCTCTCCTTTTCCTCTTTATTCTCTTGCCGGCTACCTACATCCACTACTTTATCCTTTTTGTCTTCCTCACCCTGTGGGCGTTATACATTAAATTCCACCAACCCGCTCAGGTAAGTGTCGCCGACCTCAGCCTCAAAGGCATAAGCCTCGTCCGTCCCGATAATGCCGGTCACGCCAAAGAGAGTCAATTAGTCATCCTCCCCTTCTTAGTGTCCCTCCCCTTTATCGGTCTCACTCTCTTTGTCTGGTGGTACTTCTTCCGTCTTTACAACGCCGAAGTCACCTTCAAGCGCTCGCTTGATGCCGCCGCCCGCAACGAAGGTGTTCCCACCTACGATCTCCAACGCACGGCCATCACCCAGAACCCCTACTTTAGTCGCTACCGCCGTGCCTATGCCGCCACCAACCTGGCTCTGGCCAACAGCTTGGCCGGTAAGGAAAACTTAACCGATGAAGACCGCCAAAACATTACCCAACTCATCCAACAAGCCATTCGCGAAGGTAAAGCGGCAGTGGCCATCGACACCCAAAATGCCGCCAACTGGGAA
>CAYXRB010000033.1:3621-7773 GCA_964467565.1 uncultured Pseudomonadales bacterium
CCGGTATCTACCGCGCCCTCATCGGGGTGGCTCAAAACGCCGACGCCTGGACTCTGGCATCTCTGGCCCAAGCCATCCAAACCGATCCGGTCAATCCCCGCCTACGCCTCGACCTAGGTGGCGTCTATTACGCCATCGGCCAGTACGACCAATCGATCCGCTTGTACCAACAGGCCACCGAGCTAAAGCCGGACTGGGCCAATGCCTATTACAACCTGAGTTCTTCGTACCGCCAAAAAGATGATAACCAACAAGCGTACGACTACTTGCGTCGCACTCTCGAGCTGGTTCAACCAGACTCGGCCGACTACGCCAAAGCCCAAGAAGAACTCACCACCTTGGCAGAGGAACTCAACGTCGAGGAATCGCAAGCTCCGGCACCACCGCAAACCGAGCTCAACGCCCCCAGTATCGCGCCCACCCAACCCCCCGAGAACCAAGTCGAGCTTCCCGACAACTCCGGTCCGCAAAACATTGACAACCTCACCCCCGCTCCTACCGAGTCGCCCGATCAAACCCCCGCTCCCTCACCCACTCCGTAACAAAGTTAGTCAATTATAAAAAAACCCGGGCCTCCCCCGGGTTTTTTTGATGACAGTATCAACTCACATGCATCAGCAGGTCATCGCCACCCATCTCATCTCAACTCGCTTACCTCTCGTAGTTTTAGCGAAGTGGGGTCATTGCAATCCTGATCTTGCCCAAGCAGAAGCATCTTATGTAAGACTAACCAACTATCACGAAACGCCACGGCTTTATCACGCCCCGCGATGACGATCGTAACAATCCAACCATCCAACAATTAAATAATTAGAAAATATAATAATTTAACCCTTCAGCAAACTAACAATCTAATCTTCTCATTTTTTATCAAACCTTTAAAAAAACCTAACCACTAATTCTCAGCTTCCTGTGATGCCTGTTCTACTTGTACTAAGGTAATACGTACTGCTTCCTAAGCCGTTTTTACCCCCTTCCACGCGCCCGAATTTTTTACACCCGAACCCAAAAAATCACGCGTCTTTAAACCCTTGGCGCTTTTGTGTAAAATACACAAGCCTTAAGGATTCTCGGTTGAGTCACTATATAGGGCTTATCCTTCCGAAACCTTGGCAAAGGAGGGCCTGTAGCTCACCTGGTAGAGCGCTTCTATGGCATAGAAGAGGTAAGGGGTTCGATCCCCCTCAGGTCCACTATTACTTTTTAGTTCTTCTAGTACTTTCTGTACATTTAGTACTTAATTCGTATGCCCGACCAACCCATCACCTGCGCCGACTGCAAACAGCAATTTGTCTTTACCGTCGGTGAGCAGGAATTCTTTAAACAAAAAAACCTGCCAACCCCCACCCTTTGCCTCATCTGCCGTGCCAAACGTAAAGCCGAAAGCCGCGACAATGCCCGCGGCAAGCGCCTCTTTGGCTAAACACTGCTCCCGTATACCCACCAGCGATTTTTACCAAAATAACCCGAAGTATTGAACACATTCTAACTACTAGGTTTAGATCGCTCCGGATACTCTTTATGTAACCTTCACCCCAAACCTGGAAGTATCAATAATCTTGATATTAATAAAGACATAAATTTGTATTCAATATTGCCAATTTTAATTGATCTATTATATATAAACAAAGATGACTATCTTCTTCTCCGACCCTCTGACCCTCTGATACTCCGACCCTCTGACCCTCTGATACTCCGATCCCGCTGACCCACCGATAATGCTGACCCTCTGATCCTCCGACCCTCCGATCCCGCTGACGTACCGATGTGCTGATACTCTGATCCTCCGACCCCGCTGACCCACCGATTACGCTGATCCTCCGACCCTCCGACTTCGCTGATTCACTGATTACGCTGAAGTTTTCCCTATGTTGGTGTCAGTGTTGGAATCACCGGTGCCACTTCCCGCCACTCATACACCGGTAACAAGAACTCACCGGGAGCATTGAGCAAAAAGTCCGGCCTAAAGGTAAATGTCTCCGCCGGCAGGCTATTGTTGCCTAATTCCCGTTCCAGTTCTATCCCACTCCACCCCACAAATACCCCCTCTGCAATAAGCTGCGGGTCATCGCCAACACCTCCAGTCCCTGTGTAAATTGTCCCATCGGCAATATAAATTCCCTCAAGTGTCGTCACTGTCGGCGCCACAATAATATTTCCCGACACAATAAACGCCACAAAGCTCGAGCTATCAACCGTGATATCGCGGTTTATCGTCAAGTCACCATCCACAAACACAACAAAGTTTTCACCACTGCCAACAACCCAATCGCTAGCATTAATTGTCTGCGTGTTAGAAGATGTAAACACACCATTTGCACCCGGTTTTTCGCCATTAAAGTTATCTAAAAGTGGTGTTGGCAACTCAAAGAGCCTAGTAAAGTAGTCAAAATCCTCTTGCCTATTCACCCCCCCAGCGTCATAGACCGAATTAGCTTGCCAGTTGCGCGAAGCAAACTGACTAGCGCCAAATTCTCTCGAGGCGCTGTAAGTAAGGACCCCGCTCTCTACCGAACCCACCGGTTCAGACGCAAACGAGGTAACCACCGGCACCACGCTGGTTACATCACCATCGTTTGCCCCCACGTCACCCCCAAACGTCTGCCACCACGCCGGTAAATCAGATAAAAATATTTGTATTGGGTTTGTTGAATCGTTAAACGGAAAGCCGCTGGTAATATTTAATGGGTATATACACCCCGGGTCGGTACCAACTGCATTATCTACTTCCCGGCAAGCACAGGAGTAACCCGAACTTACCGGCACAGCTACAATTAAGTTTTGAGTGCCTGGGGTAATAAAGGGCACTACCGCATAGTTTCCAGTAAACGTCCCGACACTATTACCAATCGTTACACCCCCACCATCTAAAGCAACCGAATCAGTTATCACCCCATTTGGTCCACACCACTCGCCAAAAGGCGCACCATTTACATTTTGTCCGTTGCCTTGATACACATTCACTCTAAGACTGGTAGGTGGCGTCGGTGTTAACGTGGGTGTAGGAGTTGGTGTCCTGGTTGGCGTCGGTGTCCGCGTCGGCGTCGGTGTTCGCGTCGGTGTCGGTGTTCGCGTCGGTGTCGGTGTCCTGGTTGGCGTGGGTGTTCTTGTTGGTGTGGGTGTCCTGGTTGGAGTTGGCGCACTACAGTTATTCACCGTTATCGTCAACCGGTCACTAGCTCCACAATCTGCCCAACTAGAGGGCAAGCCAAACGGGTTGCCACTGCACTTGGCATCATTTGCCGACCAGTCAGCACCATATCCAGAAACATTTATGACTAAGTAGTACGTACCCGTTGCCGGGAATGTTACAGACCTCGTAGTGGAATAACTCAATCCCGGGCTAATTGACAAAGAATCCCACATAGTTGACCAGGATTGAGTCGAGGTGGGGGATCTATTCAAAATTACATGGTCAATTCCCGTTGTCGAGTTAGCGTTTATGGCGTAGTTGTACGTTCCCCCCACACATACACTGGTTGGCCCCGAAACACTTGCCGTTGGCGGCGGGAAGTAGTGCCACCATAAGTCGGCAAACCCGCCGCTGCAAGATAAATTCCTGGCAGACCCGTAGGTGGGTGGTTGTGAATGGCACGTGGTGCCGTTGTAACACAAGGTACTTCCCACACTCCAACCACTAGGTTGGCTCACGCTAATCGTGTCGCCATTGCTGTAGTTAACAAAGTAAGGGTTGCTTGTCGTTTGCGCTACCCCGTTTTTGTACACCGTTTGCCCGGATGGTGGATTTACTGCATTATTATTCCCTGGCATTCGCACCTTAAAACCCTGTGCGGTACAGGTAGAGGGCACTGGGGTATTCGTCGGCCCACTTCCGCCACATCGCGCGCCCCAACACACTCTTGGAGAACTTGGCGCACACGACAAATCAGACATACATTGGCTTGAATCCGTACACCCGGCACTACAGTCACCCCCACCCCCTCCACTGCCCGGCGTTGCCGTTGGTGGGCTCCCGCTCCACCCACATGTATTAACCGCCATGCACTGGCTACAGCTACCCAAAACACCTGGTGAACAATTCCCATATGACACTGTACAGGCTTGGAGTGCACCCGTGTTCTGCACACAAGTCGTATTGCAGGTACATGTTCCTCCTCCGTTGCATGCTAAACCTTCCACACAATCAGTTCC
>CAYXRB010000033.1:7783-9507 GCA_964467565.1 uncultured Pseudomonadales bacterium
ACTGACCAGCAACCCTACCAACTTCTACTATGCCCCCCCATTCATCACTCTCTTCAAATATTAACTTTTGTTTTGCCTCATAATCTTCGGGGGTCATGGCTGTGCTCCCCACCACGCCCTCGTACAGCACTTCAAAAAGACGTTGATTAATCATTACCTCTATCTGCTCTGGCGAATTGGCGTCTTTCATCAGTTCCGGCAAATAATACAATCGGTACTCAAGCAAATTAGGCTGTGAATCATCATAAACTGTGTCTAAACCTGCCACCGGCATAGATTCCCTGCTACCAGCCACCGGTGTGTAAAGTGCCCATCGCTCATCAAAGTTTCAGGAAGTAATGTCTGATAGTACAATATTTACCGTTGCCGGAGTAAACCAATTAGTCCCACCTAATTCCTTAAATCTGTAACTACCGCTTGATCCGCTTATCGTTTGTAACCATTTTCCTAAAACAGCATTATTTACCCCACCCGCCAAAGGTACCTCATCTAATTCCGACACAACCTCTATTGCTACTAACCGGCTTACTGGCTCTGGAGTGGGAGATAGTATTGATGACTGCAATCCAGTAGGCGTTGCAACTCCAACACCCTGCTTTTGCTTATTTATTCCAGAATAAAAAATATACCCCAGCACTGCCGCGCCAACTATCCCCACCATCAAAATAGCAGCCACAAATTTAGCGTAACTTTGTCCAAACCACTCCATGCACCCATTATCTGGCATGTGAACATTAAAAATCAACTTGAAACATATAACTGAAAAAACGTAGAACCACTTAGTGTATTAACCCTAGTCCAAACCTGGAATAAAAGAATGAAACATTCCAGGAATTTGATTTCTATAATCAAGGTAATATTGCCCGTTTAAATACCATGGAAGGTTTCCAATTGGATCTACAATGCAAGGCCACATCATCCAGGTCCTATCCCGCATTTCATCAAATGGATGGTTATTGTCATAAATTGTATTAATGGTAAACAAATCGCGGGTGTAATTTGAATCGCGTGGAATTCCAGAAGCAACTTTAGTAAAACCACCAATAACACCCTCAAAAATCAGCTGACCAGCTCTTAAGTCGTTGTACGTAAAAACAGTGCTAGCAATTGGACTTGCGTTTATAACCATATGAACTACTCCACTGGATTCATCCAAAAAAGTACCAATCTTATAAAGAAATTTGTCGTGCCCAACAAAATAGCGAAAATCAACACCGTGGATATCTTCATAGGCGTTCAGAAAAGTAATCACAAACTTATGATCAGATAAAGTCACTGGGACTGGTTCTGAAGTGGAACCTACATTTATGGATAGTGTATTCAAAACCGATTGAAGTGCGGCTTCATCGGGTATCATAAAATAGAGTGGTTTTGGGGTTTCTCCCTCTGCCAAATCCTCTTCAATGGGCAGCCTAATTTCTTCTGGCACTTTTTCCCATATCTCTCTCTGTAGCTCATCACTCACCCTAAACTCAATTCTCTGCATCGGCACCAAGTTTGCCCGCTCCGTATTCTCTGCCAAATAGCTTAATACTTTTTTGGTTTCAAGCTCTGCCTCCGAAATCCACACTCCCTGATCTAACACCCAAACGTTGCCGTCTCGTTCATATCGAATTTGGTTATTTTCAGCAATATGAATATATTGGGTATCAAAAAATTCTTGGTCGGGCGCAGCAATCCACTGTTCGCCACTCCATACCTCGGCTTGGCCAAATTCATTTACC
>CAYXRB010000033.1:9603-9905 GCA_964467565.1 uncultured Pseudomonadales bacterium
TATCCAGGAAATTACAGCTCCCTCAGTGTTTACCTGCACAGGTAAGGTAAAAAATTTCGTCTTTGAGTCTAATGCCACTCTCCAGTCACCCTCGGGCATAGATTTCCAGCGTACCGGCGTATTTTCGGTTATCCTAGAATCATAACCAAGCTGTTCAGCATAGTGCCAAACCCCTGCCTCATCCTGGTACTGCAGCCAATGGGTTAAATTTCCCTGGCTATCAACAGGTACCGCTTCCCAGCGGTAGGTATCACCCTCAACCCACACCATCTGAATAAACCGAATCGTACTAATATCCATGC
>CAYXRB010000034.1:0-3620 GCA_964467565.1 uncultured Pseudomonadales bacterium
CCAATGGCAGCTAATGGTTCATAGGCGACAATAAGCTTGGGAATAATCTCGGGATCTAGCACGTCGAGCTGGGAGAGAAGATATGGTTCGTCGAGACATACAATGGGGTTGAGGTTGTGTTCCAGGGCTTGAGTGATTTTATTGGCTACATCCTGGTTTGATTCTTGAAAGTACCGGCGGCGCTCGGAATGCCCCACAACCACATATTTGACCCAGTCTTTGATCATGATTGCAGCGATTTCGCCCGTGTAGGCACCCAAAGGAAAGGGGGAAAGATTTTGTGCAGCGAGGCTAACTGAGTTGGAGGTGAGGGAGGAGAGTGGTTGAAGGTACGGGGCGGGAGCGGCAATGATTTGGGTGCAATGGGGGTTTACCTCTGCCTGGCTTAGAGCAGTTAAAAAACTGCTGGCTTCGGCGAGTGTTTTGTGGCTTTTCCAATTAGCAACCAGATAGAGATGTTTGGGTGGTGAAGACATACGATTTGTTATAGTATGCGGTGCGAAGCGCACCAAGCATTACCCTCACTATACACTACTTAATTTAAGAGGCTAAAACCGTACATGAGCATTTTGTTAGAAGACCTAAACACAACACAACAACAAGCGGTGACGCATGAAGGGACACCGCTGTTAATATTGGCCGGAGCCGGCAGCGGTAAGACGCGGGCTTTAACGTACAGGGCTGCCTACTTAATGCAAGAAAAAAATGTGCCGGCAGAACGAATTCTATTAACGACGTTTACCAATAAAGCGGCGCAAGAAATGCAGGAGCGATTGTTTGCCTTAACTCATGCACGGTTGCCGTTTGCCGGGACATTCCATTCATTATCGGCGCGAATTTTGCGTAAATTCGGTCCGGAGATTGACTTGGACCACAATTTTGTGATTTATGACCAAGACGATACCTTAAGTTTATTAAAACAAAGTATTACCCGGCTTAATTTAAACCCCAAAGAAGTGCGACCCAGAACCGTGCAGTACATGATTGAGGGTGCGAAACAAGAATTGGTTGATCCGGTACAGTATGAGTCTTATGCCCGAGGCCCTTTACAGCAAAATGTAGCGAAGGTGTATGCGCTGTACCAACGGTTATTGACGGAAGCGAATGCGGTTGATTTTAACGATTTACTGTTTTTGCTCGTGCGGTTAATGAATGAAAAAGAAAACGTGCGCGAGTACTTTCAGGAACGTTTTTTACACGTTTTGGTGGATGAATACCAAGATACCAATAAAGCTCAGTACCAGCTCACAAAAGTGTTTAGCGCCAAGCACAGAAATTTATGTGTGGTGGGCGATGCGTCACAAGCAATTTATTCGTGGCGGGGAGCGGATTACAGAAATTTGCAATTGTTGCATCAAGATTTTGCCGATTTGACGGTGATTAAACTTGAGCAAAATTACCGTAGCACGCAGATGATTTTAGATGCCGCGTACGGAGTGATTGGCAATAATACCCTCCATCCCGTTTTGTCACTGTGGACGACGCAAAAGGAGGGTAAAAAACTGACAGTGTATAAAGCGAACGATGAATATGATGAAGCACGTTATATTTGGGAAACAATACAAGATGCACGCCGGAGTGACGAAACGCTGAGGTTGAAAGATTTTGTGATTCTGTACCGGACTAACGCGCAGTCTCGATCAATTGAGGAGGTTTTTATTCGTCAGGGAGTACCGTATTTATTAGTTGGGGGAGTCAAGTTCTATGAGCGGGCGGAGGTGAAAGATGTGTTGGCGTACTTGCGCTACAGTTATAACCGCAAGGATTTGGTCAGTCTGCAGCGAGCACAAAAGAATGGCAAGCGGAGGCTTCAATCAATTGAGTTGTGGTTGCAAACGGCAGATTTGGGTAAAGCACCGATTACATTAGTGGATGAGGTGTTGGAGAAAACGCAGTATTTAGATAAGTATGATAAAAAAGTGCCAGAAGATTTGGCCAGAATTGAGAACGTGTTGGAACTACGTTCGGTAGCCGGTGAGTTTGAGACCATGGGTGAGTTTTTAGAAAATGTAGCGTTGGTGGAACAAGACACTACGAGTAAAGGGTGGGTGGGGCAAAGTAAAGCGTTGATTGCCGATGAATCTCAAGACGCGGTGGTGTTGATGACCCTGCACGCAAGTAAGGGTTTAGAGTTTAAGACGGTGTTTATGGTGGGGATGGAAGAAGGTTTGTTCCCCCACTCACGTTCACTTTTGTCGCGGGAAGAGTTAGAGGAAGAGCGGAGGTTGTGTTATGTGGGAATAACCCGGGCGAGGAAATACGTGTACTTTACTCACTCAAGGAACAGAACTTATTTTGGCAGTTTTTCGCAAAACCAACCATCGCGGTTTTTAACTGAACTGCCTATCCATACTCTCGCTAGCCCACTAGTGACTGAAACGCCAAACGTGCCGACAAAAACGAGTGCAATAGATGATGATATGCTAGATAAGTTGATAAACAATGAGATTGATATCGAGACGTTTTTAAAATCTTGAAAGCAAAGTATTGCGGTGAAGTTGACAGTGAGTGTGCCCTTTGTAAAATAGACTAATATGGCAAAGTTCATTTTAATTTTTAGCGTTTGGGTAATGGTTTTAGCGGTGGCAGCGGTGGGTACGGTCAGCGCACTAGAGGGAATGGCGCCAACACCCAACCCAGCAGAAAAAGAACGATACCGAGAAATGCTTCGGTTAACAAAAGCACCGTTAATTGAAGAATACAAAGCAACGATGAGGGCGGAAAAATCGGCACTAGTGGAACAGTATCGAGCGGAACTACAGACTCAAAAAACCGAACGGGCCCAAGCATGGTGCGAGAGTGTGCAAGCACGCATTACTAACCGAATAAATATGTATGAAGAGAAGCAAAACTTGTATGTATCTTCGCACCAAGGTGTAGTGAAACGGTTATCGACTTTAGTAGGTAATTTAAAGGCAAAAGGATGTGAAACAGCTGCTCTTGAACAATCACTGCTGACTTATGAGGGAATGGTTGATGAATTGGCAGCGGCATTTAGGATATTCGTGACAAGCATGCACGGCACTCGCTCCTTAGCTTGTGGAGTGAGTGAGGGTTCATTTGCCGCGCAAGTTAGTGAGGCAAATACCGAGATGCAAGCAGTAAAATTAAAAGCCCAGGCGTTACAGACATATTTTAGGAGTACGCTGCAACCGGAGTTGAAGCAATCTGGTCAGGCTTGTGGAGTAGCAGGAAGCCTTAGACCAACCAAAAGTGTCACGATTAGCCCAACAGCAGTGGAGGCAGAATGAAATTAAAAACATTCAGACAATGGCTATTAGTAGGTGGCAGCATGTTACTACTCGGTGGTTGTTCGCTATTGGGAGGATCTTCGACATCAGGGGATGCAGAATCGGCTGAATCTGCACAACCCACAGCGCAGCCGTTTTTGGATGACCCGGCGGCAGAAGCCGAAATGATTGAGCAAGAATTGATGGAATTGGATACAGAAAAAGACTTTCAAAGTTTCTCACAAGAGGATTTGACGGAGTAATAAGAGTGCTTAGGTATTGTTGACCTGGAAATTAGGGACCGGGTTGCTTACACTAGCATATGTGATGTGGATACAAAGAATTGCATTAAGTCTAGCGGCGATCGCGGTTGGAGTTTTTTTGGGAATA
>CAYXRB010000034.1:3652-9301 GCA_964467565.1 uncultured Pseudomonadales bacterium
GGGCTGTCATTGTGGCAAGGGAGATCGAACAATGAGGGGAATACGCTGACCTTCTTTGGCCCATCGCCGACGCCGACTCCATTGCCGTACTTAAAGCACACGTTTAATTATCTTAAATCGGAATACGTCCCGCAGTCGAGTCAGATTGTGTTAGAGGATGTGCTGGGCCAAGAAGAAACGTTCACCGCTTATCAATTTTCGTACATGACCGATGGTAAGAGAATGACCGGACAGTTAAATTTACCGTTGGATGCAACTGATTCTTCGAAGGTTAAATTTCCGGTAATTATGATGATACGCGGTTTTGTACCTTTAGAAATTTACCAAACTGGAGTGGGTACCCGTAATGCGGCAGCGAGGTTTGCGAGTAATGGTTTTATTACGATTGCCCCAGATTTTTTGGGCTATGGTGAATCTGACCCACCTGATCCTGACAGTATCGGCGCACGGTTAGAAAAACCCCGTCAATTGCTCGACTTAATTGCCTCCTTGCCACAACTATCGTTTATAGACATGTACCGGATGGGAATTTGGGCACACAGTAATGGCGGGCAAATTGCATTATCGCTTTTACAGATTACCGGGGATGCTTACCCGACAACGCTATGGGCACCAGTTTCAAAATCATTCCCCTATTCAATTTTGTACTATACCGATGAAAGTGATGACCAAGGAAAAGCGCTGCGTAAGGTGGTGGCCGAATTTGAAAAACAGTACGATGTTTTTGACTTTTCGATTGACCGATACTGGGATTGGATTACTGCCCCCGTGCAGGTTCACCAAGGGACCGGGGATGATGCGATCCCCGTGGAATGGTCGAATGAGCTGGTGAGTACCCTTGAAGACCAAGATTTGGAGGTGAAGTACTACACCTACCCGGCAGCGGACCATGACTTAAGGCCTGTTTGGGAAACAGTAATAAATCATGATTTAGATTTTTTTGGTGAATATTTACACGCCAGTAGGTCAGCCCAGTTAGAAGAGCCCCGCCCAGAAAAAACAGAGGAGGTGGGCGGATTAAGTGATTGAAATGTTGAAATTATTGTCATTGCTTACTTTTACCAGCATAGTCCTGGCAGGGTGCACCCCGACACAGAGCCAGGAGATTCTGCCTGAGCAGACGTACCAAGGCTACCCCTGTTTCGAGACTTGTGAGGACTTTAAAAACGGGTTTGATACGGCGCGCTCCCGACAGGTAAAGTCGGCCGTCGACTGCACAATGAGTGACATTAATGAACGATCGGGATGTAAGGCATACGTAGCCGAAGAGGAGTGGCGAGAGAGTGAGCAAAGCGATTTGTTCATAAAGTAATATTGGACTATGATGGCCTTCAATATTTTCTGATTTTTACTAGTGTTTCTACTGAGTACCATATCTAAAATGTAAGGATTACTTTGGTGTATACTTGAGGTATATGCCCAATAAAAAAGCTTCTACTCCAGAGCGGCCGACCCGTTTGACCCGAGTTACAGCTGAAAAAATGGTAGCGGGGGTGTGCGCGGGAATTGCCCACTACTTTAGGATTGACCCAACAGTAGTGCGTTTATTTTTTGTATTAGTGACAGTTATGGGAGGATTTGGCGTATTAGCATACTTAATCCTATGGTTGGTGATGCCGACAGATGAAGCCGTGATAGAGAATAACCCAGAACAAACAATTCAGGACAATGCTTTGGAAATGAAAAAAATGGCTGCCACCATAATTAAGACAACTCCTCCGGGTGATGCACGGGTAACTTGGGGAATACTGATTATGGTGATGGGTATAGTGTTACTGCTGCAAAATATGGGGTTAACGCGATTTATCGACTGGGGTAAATTTTGGCCCTTACTATTGATTGGAGCAGGTTTGGCATTAGTGATACGGGAGAAGTAAGTGGTACGGTAGAATGCAGTTTTTTACCGAATGAGGTCGGCGTATTGGCCTGAAATCCAACCTTGAGCGTTTGGTTTGTATTCGATTTTGTACCATCCAGCGTCGTTGGACTCAACGAATTTATACTTTTCTCCCGGGTTAACACGGGCAACTTCGTTTTCTGCGTTGGAGTCGGGGGCGGAGCGCACCCTGAGCCAACCGGTGGGAGTAGTGCGAATAGTAACATATGGGGGAGTTAGAGAGGCCGAGCCGGTTGCGTTGTTGGGAGTGGTAGCAGGAGTGGTACGTAGGGTAGGTGTGGGAGAGGTGCGCGGTGAAGGAGTTAAACGGCCGCTCGGGGTAGCAGGGGGAGTAATTTCTAACTGGGCACTGGGAGAGGCGATTGCATCAGCACTGTTAAGTGATTCTGGTTGCCTAGCCAACCCGGCAGAAACGATAAGTTTGTAACCCTTTTTGGTTTGAGCTTTAATGTTTAGATCGGTGTAGCCGGGGGAGGTTAGAGTAATACTGTGGTCCCCTTCTTCGATATCGGTGACACTAACCGGGCTAAACCCTTCGGGTTGGCCGTTGATTTTGACTATGACATTATCTGGAAGGCTTAAGACTGATAACTCGATGGCGTTTTTACTCTCTAAAGGCTCGAGTTGGAGAACAAAGTAAGAGGATAATTCAGGGGTGTCTCCAAAAGTGCGATTGACGACGGTGACGAGTTGGGCAAGCAGGGTGATTGGTGTTTGCCAGGTTTTACTGGGGTCATTGTCGACACTCATTTTTAAGGTGTAATCCCCGGGTTTTAAGCTGTCATCGAAATACGTCGTTTGACCGGTCCGATTGTCGTTTAGGTAGACCGAGGCGGTTGGATCGGAAGATACCTGTAGGGCTGCTTTGGGTTGGGGTAAAAAGGGCAAGGTACAGCCGCCCAATACCAGACTGGCAACGAAGATAAAAAATAACTTTATCATAGATTTAATATCTTAGGCCCTATTTTATAGGCTGATTTGTTTTGGTAGTTCACTGGTTAGTGTGGCATGCCGAATAATACCAGAGTAGCTTGAGCTTGACAAATGCGACTCAGTTTATTAGTATGCAATTGGCAGTCATTACATATGAGTGCCAGTTAACTACCCTGATCCCGAGTGGCTCTATTTGCAAGCAAGAGTGGAGTCGGAGTTCTTGGGAATCACATTTTGAAATTTTTTGAGCGGAAGGAGGTGATGACAGATGGCTATGGTCCGATGGCAGCCGTTTTCTTTACGTTGGCCTAATGTGTGGGATTGGGACGAAGATGACAGCCTGGCCCCTTTTACGAGTGGCGATAACTTAGACATTTATGAAACCGAAGATGAAGTAGTGGTGAAAGCAAGTGTGGCTGGGGTGGATGAAGATAAGGTTGACATCACCTTTGAAAAAGGGGTGCTGTGGATCCGGGCAGAAGAGTCACAAGAACAGAAAGAAGGTAAAAAATACTACCGTAAAGCCACCCGAAGCTATTCTTATAAAGTGGCCGTACCCGGTAATATTGATATGAAGCAAGACCCTAAGGCCTCAATTGAAAAAGGCGTGGTGATGGTGTCTTTTAGGAAAGCAGAAGAAGCGAAGCCTAAGAAAATTACGATTACTCGAGGCAAGTAATCAAGACTTGAGTAAGATTTTTCGATAATCCCGGGTTAACTGCCCGGGATTTTTTTTGAGGCCGGAGCGGGAATCGAACCCGCGCATAGAGGTTTTGCAGACCACCGCGTTTCCACTTCGCCATCCGGCCAGAACTTAGGGCATTATATATCAAGTCTGGAGGATTTAACCTTAGCGCAATAAGGGAACGGCATAAAAATAACTGGCTGGCGGGTTATGCATATAATGTTTGTCCGCTTAGAAAAAGCTGTTTTAGAAATAATAGAGATGTGATATTAAAACTGGGTTTACCGAGTCACCTAAAAGGAAGTGCGGAGTATTTTAAAGAGTTTCTGAGCACTATTGGCTACCCACTACCACCGCTTGTTCTAATAACGGATTGCCCCACTTCACTAAAGCAACGAGCCGTTAACTGAATCGTTAGCAAGTCTGACGAATTATTTTACTTGCTGCCGACAACAATTGCCTGCTCAACGAGCCTATTGCAATAGCCCCACTCGTTATCGTACCAGGCAAGAATTTTGACTAAGTCGCCGGAGATAACCTGAGTTAAGGATAGGTCTGCGATAGTCGATTCCCGCCGACCAATAATGTCGCTGCTGACTAATGGTTCTTCAGTCCAAGCGATAATACCCCGCCAGCGATCGGTATTGGCGGCGTCTTTGATGGCTTGATTTACCTCTTCAACAGAAGTGGGACGCTTAATCACAAAAGTGAGGTCGGAGATGGAGCCGGTAATAACGGGCACCCTTATAGAAATGCCATCGAATAAGCCTTGGAGTTCGGGAATGGTTTGGGTGACGGCTACGGCAGCACCAGTTGAGGTAGGGACCATGTTCATCCCCGCAGCTCGGGCACGGCGTAAGTCGTCGTGGTGCGAGCCGTCTTGAAGGTTTTGGTCGTCGGTATACGCGTGGATGGTAGTGAGGGCGGCTTTAACAACCCCAAACTTTTCATTAATGATGGCGGCGATGGGGGCAATGCAGTTAGTAGTACATGAGGCATTGTCGGCAATGGGAAAGGAGCCGTCATATTCGTTAACACCGATGACATGGGTCTTGATGGGTCCGCCCTTGGAGGGAGCGGAGATGAGGACTTTTTTGGCGCCGGCGTGGAGGTGAGCTCCCGCCTTTTTCTCGTCACGAAATGCGCCGGTAGCTTCAATTACGACGTCGACGCCGTATTGGGTCCAGGGGATTTTGGCTGGATCACGTTGGGCAAGGAGGGCAATGCGTTTGCCATTTACATCGAGGTGACCGATAAGTGGGTCCTGGTCGGTTACCTCCTTGGCTTTTTTTACTACCTCGAATTTGACTTCGTAAGGTAACGGTCGATAGGCGGTATCGTATTTTAAAAGATGCGCCCAGCCGTCAACGTCCATACTACCAGAGGTGTTTACCACCGGAAGATTGATTTTTTCCTGTAGATCAGGGCGGTTTAGCCAAACGCGCAGGGCGGTGCGGCCAATACGGCCAAAGCCATTAATGGCAATAGTGGGCATATGTAGTCTCCTTTAATTACTTCCTACCAAGATCCAGACTACTCTGTTCTTGAGGCAGTGTAAACCTCTATCAAGTTTGCGGTTATTCTTCTCGAGTTTTATGTCTGGATGAACTGTGTATTTTTCCTACGCCTGGTACCAGGCGGGATTGCATTTGACTCTTTTAGTTTTTTTGCTATCATTTGACACTGTTGCCTCGATTGACTCGGGTAAAAACGAAGAGATTGAGGATTTTTTATGCCCAAGCATTTAATAGATGCCTGGTGCACTTAAGCAGAACGCTTGGAAGAGTCGCGCCAAAGGCGATTCGCATTTGGTTGATCGGATGGCTTTTAAGGAGGCATCCCGGCTAAGTGACGGACAAGAGTTTAGCTTTTTAACAGCAGCCGTAGGGCTGCAGTATGCATACATCTCACAAATGGCTGTTAAAAATGGCGGTCCGCAGAGTTCGGAAGATTTTCTTGTGGCCGAGGAAGCGTTACTCACGGTTTATTAGCTTAAGACGAAGAGGGTGTTTTGCGGCCAGTACCCAGATTAGCATCTGGTTGCGCCCGCTATGGCGTCGGGACTGGATTAAGACGGCTTTAAGTGCCCCTTTGTTTGCTGCAGTGATGGTGGGTGGCACGACGATGGTGCCTA
>CAYXRB010000035.1:0-1566 GCA_964467565.1 uncultured Pseudomonadales bacterium
TTCGTGCAGGTCGCTAATTAAGCGACTAGGGACTTCGCTACCATAGAACAGTTATAGTTACTGCTGCCGTTCACTGGGGCTTCAATCAAAGGCCGGTCGTCTTGCGACGATTAACCCTCTCAGTTAACCTACCAGCACTGGGCAGGCCTCAGCCCATATACTTCCTCTTTCGAGTTTGCATAGACCTGTGTTTTTGTTAAACAGTCCTTCCGTATTCTTTAGTTGCATCCCTTGCCTCATGCCTTGCACAAGGAAATCCGAAAATCAAAATCCGAAATTCGAAACGTTTAGAATTTGTTTCGTTTTTCGATATTCGTACTTCGAATTTCTTTGTGCAAAGCACAAAGCTTAGGAGGGGCATATTGCGAACGTACGCCCAGATTATTTGCCGAATTCCTTAAAAAAAGTTCTCCCGCTCGCCTGTGTCTACTCGACTCGTCCACCAGTGTCGGTTGTTGGTACGGATTTTTTAGACTCTCGTTGCGATACTTTTCTCGTCTCAAGATATCATCGAACTTGCCCGGATAACTCCAGACTTGGCGTCACTGCTCAAATAAACATCTCAACGGATTTGCCAATTGAAACTTCTTTGCAGCTTACACACCGCAACTTCATCGCGGCACTTCGATTAACCTCAAGCGTCCTACCCCAACTAATAACGATTCTAAAAAAGAACAGGAATATTAACCTGTAATCCATCGGCTACGCCAGTGTGGCCTCACCTTAGGGTCGTCTAACCTGGGGCCGACGAACGTTGCCCCAGAAACCTTGGACTTACGGCGAGCTGGATTCTCACCAGCTTCACGCTACTCATTCCACCATTCTCACTTCTAGTTACTCCACCACACCTTACAGTATGGCTTCACCGCCACTAGAACGCTCCCTTACCACCCCGCCCGCAGGACGCGAAAATCCGAATATCTAAATTCGCAACTCGAAACAACTGTTAAAAAATGTCTAAATAAATTACATTTAAGTAATATTTAAAATTCTGAATTTTGCTTCGAATTTCGTAATTTGTATTTCGAATTTCCTCGTCCTACGGACGAGATCCATGTCTTCGGTTTTTCGCTTGAGCCTCGTATATCTTCGGCGCCACTTTTCTCGGCCAGTGAGCTGTTACGCTTTCTTTCAAGGATGGCTGCTTCTAAGCCGACCTCCTGGGTGTTTTAGAAAAATGACTTCCTTTCCCACTTAGCGAAAATATTAGAGACCTTAGACGATGGTCTGGGATGTTTCCCTTTTGCCCGCCGAGCTTAGCCCCGGCGTACTGAGTCCCAAAATATTAGCTACGGTATTCGGAGTTTGATTGAACACGAGCGGTTTCCCACCCGATGCCCATCCAGTGCTCTACCCCCGTAGGGTAAATTTTGAGCCCATACCTATATATGTTTCAGGGAGAGCCAGCTATCTCCGGACTCGATTGGCATATTACCCCCACCCACAGCTCATCCAAACATCTTGCAACATGAACTGGTTCGGGCCTCCCTTGAGATTTCTCTCAAGTTCACCCTGGCCATGGGTAGATCGACCGGTTTCGGGTCTACTAACTACTACTAGTCGCCC
>CAYXRB010000035.1:1576-5968 GCA_964467565.1 uncultured Pseudomonadales bacterium
TACTAAATCGCCCTATTCAGGCTCGCTTTCACTCCGCCTCCGCCATGGCAATGGCTTAAGCTCGCAGTAATTAGTAACTCGGTGGATCATTCTTCAATAGGCACGCTATCATCCCTCACCTTTTCCTGGCAACGAAAACGACTTAATAAGTCGTCTTGAAGCTGCTAAGAAAAGGTGAGGGACTCTAGCTGCTTGTTAGCAAGCAGTTTCAGGTACTATTTCACTGGGTGTCTCACCCTTCTTTTCACCTTTCCCTTACGGTACTCGTTCACTATCGGTCATTGTGCGTGTTTAGCCTTGGAGTATGGTCACCCCGACTTCCTAAGGGAGTTTGCCGTCTCCCGTAGTACTTAGGTGTCTCTCGCCGATACAGACTGTTTTAGAATACGAGACTTTCACTCTCTATGGTCGAACTTTCCAGATCGTTCTTTTAACAGACTGAATCAGCATATGAGAGATCCTGTAACCCCCCTCACCTTTTATCCTCTAAAATTCGTTTCAATAATTCTTGCCATGCTTTTGCTCGTTTTTTAAGTGACTTTTCCCTACGAAATGCGAGTGATCGTGATGTATACGCTTCGTAATACACAAGTTTCCAATCATTTACCGCTTTGGTAGAAAGCACTTCTTGAGCAATATGCTGTCTATACCTGAGTTTTAAATCTTGAGCACTTCCGTTATAAAACTCATCTAGACTTGGGCTGTACAGAATATACTGGAGTACATGTACTACATGTATATTCTTGTTTTAAAGAACAAAAGGTGAGGGGTTTAGGCTGATCCCTGTTCGCTCGTCGCTTACTAAGGGAATCTCTTACGATTTCTTTTCCTCCACTTACTTAGATATTTCAGTTCAGTGGGTTCCCCTCCTATCTTGCGATAGGATCCCCGCATTTACATACGGGTGGATTGCTCCATTCGGACACCGCCGGATCACTGTTTCTTGACAACTCCCCGACGACTTTCGTGGTCATGTACGTCCTTCTTCGGCACACAATGCCAAGGCATCCGCTGCTTGCCTGAGTAGAATAGCTTTGTATTTGACTCATGCAATGGCTCTTTTGATAGAGCCTATGCTGTAATTACATATTTTTTTCAATATTTCCAGTATTTAATTGTTAAGGTACGTAATCCGCACTTTTCTTTCCCCAAAACACACTCGGGTTGCTGTACTCGTTATAAGCGAATACAAAGGTGCAACCATCACATAAATAGGGTCAAAGAGCGGCCAAGAATGTTTTAAGCTCCTGGTTGTTGGTTTCAGTAGGCCGGTGAGGCGAACCAAAACCAATAACCAAAAGTTTAAGTGGACCGTGCCAGGCTCGAACTGGCCACCTCTTCATTGCAAATGAAGTGCTCTACCAGATGAGCTAACGGCCCTGATTTTGAACGTAATTTTATGTAACGTGCGACTATTTATTCGTGATTATTCGAATAATTCGTTTATAAAAAAACTCCTCTTGTCGAGGAGTGTCTTTGTAAACTGTGTCTGCCCAGTGTCAACAACGCTGTTCACACATCAAGGTTCGATGTGAGAAGTAAGTTTGTTGGGTCAGAATCAGCATAAACAATTTAGACATTCCTCTTTCAAGCGTAAGCGATTGTACCAAAGGTTTCCGCCTTGAGTCAACCACCATCTTAGGTTATTTTTTCGGCAAATATCGGTAAGAGTTTTGCCACTATACCATGGTAAGTTGTAATGAATAGTAGTATCTCAGTGTAGCCGTGCCCTACGTAGTTCTCCTGAACATACGAAGGTGGAATACCATGAGCAACTAACCTAATAAATAATGCTAAGCCAACGCTTAAGTCTAACTTGCTGATGGCGGCCTTTTAGAGTTAACTAAGACTTCCCTTGGACACCATACCTGTCCATCTTCAGAATCTCTATTCACTCTCCAATTAAGTTGTAGTCCAGCCATTTGAGCTATCGCTGGTTGTGCTAACACTCCACAAACTAGGCCTTCTGATCCCACTATTAAGGCAAAACAAGCGTCTGGTGTCCCCAACCCACAACCTGGATTGCCGGCTTCTTGAATCGTTAAGCTCGGACTAGTTTCATTGACCATAAAAACCTTTCACAGGCAGGAAATAATTATATTGCAGAGTGGGTGACCATGGACTCGAACCATGGACCTCTATCTTATCAGGATAGCGCTCTAACCACCTGAGCTAGTCACCCGTATCAGGTACGCCCGAATTCTATCATACACACACTATTCCTACATCAAGCGCTCTGCTCTAACAATTAACCGTTTACTATCCAAAAAACCGGTACACGTATATAAAGTTAAAACTTCTGCTTCCGTTGGTTCCAGCCACTCTACCGCCGTGGGTTCCACGGTCTCAAGATGAGTAACTGCATACTCATAAGTCCCTTCATCTGTCACCAGTCGCACTATTTCTCCTACTTCTACTTTTTTTAAGCCTCCAAAAATCGAATCCTTATTGTGCCCGTACACCACAATATTCCCCCCACTTCCAGGCAAACCTGATCCAACTAAATATGCAGCTTCCTCCTCGGGTACTTGCCATCTGCCCTGAGTCAGCGGTACCGCCGCTAAACCCACCCCAACCTTATTAAGAATCAAGACTTGTTTGGGTGCTGTCTTAGGCCCTACGACCTCTTGCTCTAGCGCCGCTACACCAGGATTGGTACTCAGAGACACCAGGGAAAAGTATCTTTTCCCAATTACCCAAGTAAGTTGAAAAAGCATCCCTACCAAAAGCACGCCTAGCCAAAATGCTTTGGTTCTAGGCGTATGACTTTTCTTTTGAACAAAAGTAATGGATTTTTTATCGGCTTTTCTTATTCGCTTTGGCATACATCACTAAAGCGGTCAGACTGGTTAAGTAACCACCAATCCCCACCATATCTAGTATGCCTTCATACGAGTTACCGGTAAAGGCAAGTTCGGTAGCGCCTAATACACTTCCCGACGTAGTCGAAGCTCCAGCTACTTCACCACCGCCCCGGCCAGGTTCAGGTGTAGCAGTTGGCCCAGGAGCGGATGTTGTGGTCGGTCCAGGAGTTGGGGTGCTCGTAGGCTCGGCAATAGTAGTCGGGGTCGGAGTAGGTGTGGGCGAAGCTCCGATAATTACTTCACACTCTCCCCCGCCGTCACAGTCAAGGATAATACAACCCACATCCCCTTCTTCACATACCGGAGTTGGTGTCACGGTTGGTGTAATCGTGGAAGTAACCGCTGGGGTAGTGGTGGGGGTAGGGCTTGGTTCTTCTGTAGAGGTGGGTGTTGGTGTGTTAGTTGGAGTTAGGGTAGCCGTTGGTTCCTGAGTGGGGGTTGGAGAATTTGTCGGGGTTGGAGTGGAGGTGGGGGCCTTTGTTGGTTTTTGGGTTGGCGTCAAAGTCGGCGTTGGCGTACTGGTTGGGGTAGTAGTGGGGGTGGGGGTATGTGTCGGGGTTAGGGTGGGCGTCGGTGCATCGGTAGGGGTCAGCACCACGGTAGGTGTGGGAGTGGGTGTTGACACTACTCCGGCAATTTTAAACGATACATGGCTAATGTCCTGAAAATTGCATCCGTTTTGACCCTGGCTGCACCCTTTTCTATTCCAAACCGACGATTCTAAAGCGACTTCAGTTACACCAGGAGTATAGGTGTCAAAAACTAAAGTATTACCCGCCTTATAACAAGCCTCGACAATTAAAAATCCTTCGGGAGCATTATAGTTGTATGACTGTGCGTTAACTTGAACATGACTCGTCCAGTCACCACCCTCAGGGCATACATCTTGTGAATCAGCCACTACCGCGTATCCTAAGTAACCACTTACCCCAAAAGCAATGATGCTTAAAAGTGTTGCAAGTCTCAATTTCATAAAAAATGCCCGGTTAATTACTAACTCGGGCAGAAGTTTCTGGCATTATACACACCCTAAACTTAAAATCAACCCTATAGCAGAATATTTGGCTCTTCTAAACCCTGGCTAACCGTGTTTAATCCCCAAATGTTTAAACGCCTTAAGCGTTGCCTCTCTTCCTCTAGAAGTTCTCTTCAACATTCCCAATTGCATTAAAAAAGGCTCATAGACATCTTCTATAGTAGTCACGTCTTCGGCAATGCTCGCTGCTAAAGTATTTAACCCCACCGGCCCGCCTCCATATTTTTCTATGAGGGTGATCAGGATCTTCCGGTCAGACCCGTCCAGGCCCATTTCGTCCACTTCTAACACATTTAGTGCTTCCTCCACTACCGCGGTGGTAATTACCGCCTGCTTTTCCACCTGTGCTAAATCTCGCGCCCGCTTTAAGAGCTTTAGCGCAATTCGCGCCGTTTTGCGGCACCGCGCCCCCAGCATCAACGCCGCCGGTGAGTCTATCTGTACCTGTAATTTTTTAGCCGCCATTGTCACTATCTCTGCCAATTCGTCCGG
>CAYXRB010000035.1:5978-8624 GCA_964467565.1 uncultured Pseudomonadales bacterium
AATATTATGGATAGAATTCTCATCATAAAAATCTAGACGATGAATCAATCCAAACCTATCACGCAGCGGTCCCGACAATTTACCCACCTGCGTCGTCGCCCCCACCAACGTAAAGCGCGGCAAATCCAACCGCAGTGTTTTGGCTGCCGGGCCTTTACCCAACACCACATCGATACAAAAGTCTTCTAAGGCGGGGTAGATCGTTTCTTCAACCGATCGGTTCAATCGGTGGATTTCGTCGATAAACAACACATCCCCTTCTTCAAGCCCGGTGAGAATCGCGGCAATATCGCCCGAGCGCTCCAACGCCGGCCCGCTGGTAACCCGTATGTTTACCCCCATTTCTTTAGCAATTATGTGGGCGAGTGTCGTTTTCCCCAGTCCCGGTGGACCATACAGCAAAACATGGTATAATCCTTCGCCTCGTTCCTTTGCTGCCCTCATCGCCAGCACTAATGAACGTCGCACTTTGTTTTGGCCCACGAATTCGTCCCAACTCCCCGCCCGAAGCGACGTAAAGAGTTTTTCCTCCATTTGAGAGTACTCAATACTATTGGGTATCGCTTTGTCGCTAATCATAATTCTTTATTCATAATTCGTTTTCAAATCCTCTTCCCTAATCGCTGCAAAGCTTCCCTTACTCTCTCCTCTACCGAAAGGTCCCTGTTAAGCTTGGCTACCACTAAATCGATCGCCTGCTTTTTAAAACCAAATTGCATCAACGCCATCGTTACCTCATCTACCTCCCCGTCTTCGCTAAAATCCAGTTCCTTAAGCGACCCGAGTTTCCCTTTTAAATCCACAATAATCCGTTGCGCCCCTTTTTTGCCAATCCCTGGCACCCTGGTAAAAAAGCCCACATCCGCTTCTCGTATCGCTTTTCCTATCTGGTCAACCGTCCCATCCCCCACTATCGCCTGGGCTGTTTTCGCCCCCACACCCGACACAGTCAACAACAACTCAAACAATTGCAGCTCCTCCATGGTCTCAAAACCATACAGTGAAATATCATTTTCCCGTACCGCCGTGTGAATAAACAATTCCACCCCTTCACCATTTTGCTTTTTGAATTTTGAAGTATGCATTTTTACTCGGTACCCTACCCCGCCAACCACCACCCATACCTCAGCACCCCTCCTAAATGCCACTTGTCCTTTTAAATAACCGAACATGATTTAATCCTGCTAAATGTGCACCCATCCTAACACTTCCAAAGAAAACATGAAGACTTGAACAACTATCTTCATAAAGTAGAGGCGTGAGTAGTCTGCGATGTGTTCAGCGCTTTTGGTAACAGAATATCCACGTAACATTTGCTATAAGCCTTTTGAGTGGTATAATCCGCACCAACAACTTTTGTTATTAAGCAAGTATTCTTTAAAACTATGCAATACGACAAACAGTACGATCATTTATACAATTCGATCGACGTTTCAGGCAATGTCGAACCATCTTCGACAACCAAAACGACTACTACTCAAACCGACACCCAAAGCTTTTCTCCTCCTCCGGTACCCAACACCACTACCACCTACATTTCCCGGCCACGGTTTCCCCTGGTCCCAATCATCGGTGTTCTTCTTATTATCGGCCTAATTTGGTTTATTGCTACCCGCTTCCCCAAAGACTTTAATTCGTGTCGCACTTTTGTCGGCTCCAGAATACTGGAATCGTACCCTTTACAGTGTCGGACTTTTTATGGCGCTACCTTTACCCAGTCAACGTTCGCTCCCCTAGACGAAGTTACAGACTTTAACGGCGACGAGTTCTTCCCCACCCCCGAGTTCAATCTACCCACCATTAGTTCCCCCAGTGCTCGCCCGCTCACCGATTCCCAAACTAATTCCGATGCTCCAGCCACTACTAAAGGCGGAGTGGCCATAACCTCTCCTACCCCAACTGCTGCTGCTAAAACCAGCCAGCCACAACCAACCCAAGCACCCGCTACTGCCGACCCCATCCCTACCCAAAGCCCTAGTGGTACCGCAATCGGCAGTGATTGGGTCAAACACCGATATCCCGACCAAAAAATTGCTTTCTACCTCCCCAAAGGTTGGAGTCCTCAAACGGCGATCAGAAACCGCACCACCGGCGTAACCACCATTGCCATAAGCCCCAACATTGTTTCCCTAAGCCTTCGTTCTAATTGGGACGGCACGAATAACGCCCAGAATACAGCGGTTAATTACGAGCTCAACGGCTCAGTCCCTGCACGCCAGATAGTGGGCGATACCTTTACCAACGTCTACTTTGAAAAGAACGGGTACGTCTACACCTTCTCCTGCCGCAACGATTTGTGGGCTACCTGCCACATCATCCTCAAAAACATCGAGCTCTAACTGTATTGTTATTCCTTTAGTTGTTCTTTAGTAAGCTATTTGTCTAAATGCTTGTTTTTTGGCGCATTTGAGTTTATTGCTGTTATATTACTTACTCTTCACTTTAACCTTAAGTGTTTGTGGTATTGGATCTTCTGTCCAACTGCTTTTTTTTGGAAACTTTGTGTCTATTTAATTGTGTTGATTATCTTTAGATTTCCCCTTGCATTTATTGCAACGAATTGGGTAGTATAACCCTGTATGGACGATTCTGCCCAAAATAATCCATTTAATTCTCCTGCCAATGGTGATTCTCAACCACCCACTG
>CAYXRB010000036.1:0-2585 GCA_964467565.1 uncultured Pseudomonadales bacterium
CGCGCTTAAGAGAGTTGGTTGTGTTGGAAACGGGGGAGCTTGGCCAAGTGATGTCGTTAACGCCTGATAGGGTAGAAGTGCTGATGTACGATTACGGTGAGTTTCCGATCGGGACGAAGGTGGCGCGGCTAGAGTCACGTTTGAGGATTCCGGCAAGCACGGCTTTGCTGGGAAAGTTTATTACCCCTCTTGGAAAAGGTTTCGATGTGCCGCTCAAAGGCTTGGGAGCCAATGTTGAGTACCGGGAGGTTGATATACATCCGGCGAATCTGGACCAACGGCGGGAGCTTGACCGGGCTTTTGAATCCGGTGTGAGCGTGGTTGACTTGGTAGTGCCATTAGCCCAAGGCCAACGACAACTGGTGATGGGGGATAGAAAAATCGGTAAGACCGGCTTTTTACGCCAGGTAATTTTGAGCCACTCGTTACGTGGTGGGATTTGTGTGTATGGCGGCATCGGAAGACTGGTAACCGAAGTTTACTTACTCCATGAATACCTAACCCGAATGCAAATACTCGAGCAGGTGATTGGGGTAATCTCGACAGCGGCCAGCGCGCCGGGTAATGTAATTATGACCCCCTATACAGCCTTGACGGTGGCGGAATACTTTAAAGACCAAGGAAAAGATGTACTGGTGATTTTAGATGACATGACCTTGCACGCCAAACACTACCGAGAAGCATCGTTACTGGCGCACCGATTTCCAGGAAGGAATGCGTATCCGGGCGATATTTTTTACGCCCAGTCGAGAATAATGGAAAGAGGGGGGCAATTTGAGAAAGGATCGATTACCCTGTTGCCGGTAGCCGAGACCGTAGCCGGGGATATATCTGGTTATATTCAGACAAATTTAATGTCAATGACGGACGGGCACATTTTTTTTGACAAGGATTTGTTTAACAAGGGGAGAAGGCCGGCGGTGAACCCTTTCTTGTCGGTAACTCGGGTAGGCCACCAGACCCAGAGCAAATTGATGCGGTCGTTATCGAGAGAGCTTTCGGGATTTTTAGTACACCATGAGAAATTGACTCGGTTGACACACTTTGGCGGTGAGTTAAGCGCTGAGGTAAAGCGCTTGCTTACCTTGGGAGATCAAATCCTGGCAGTATTTGACCAATCGCCAGACCTAACAATACCGCTGCCGATTAACGCGGTCCTAATTGCCGCAATTTGGGCGGGAATATTTGAGAATCTTGAAATTACCCTGATAAAACAACGGTTGCTTGAGCTGGCAAATGCCTACAGGAATGATCCGCGGATGACCCAGGCTATAAACGAGCTGGTAAAACCCGACTATGACTTTACCCAATTTATGGACGTAGTAAAAGTGTCGCGGGAGTTGATCCTGGGTAGTTTAGCCGGAGGAGTACAAAAATGAAGACTCTGCGATCGATACGAGACGAATTAGCCGACTTAGGCCTCCTCCAGGCAATGGTAGAGGTTTATGGCGAGGTAGCCTTGGAACGGATGAACCGAGTGCGGCAAGGTGTGTTGTACTCCCGTTGGTTTTTGGAGCAATTGGAATCGATATTTTCGCAAGCCAGGGCTTCTTATGAACACAAGCTAGCCGAAGAGAAAAGACTGGGGGTGAGCCCGAAAAAGAAAGTGACGATGTTGTCTCACAACGGCCTGACGGTGGCAGTCTTGATTGCGGCAAAAACCAGGTTATATGGCGATATTATCCGCAAGACGTATGAATTATTTATTGAGGACGTTAAAAAAGGGAGTGAGGCGACGATAATCGGGTCGGTGGGGGTAGCCATGTTCAAAGAAGAGATGGGTAATAAGCCGTACACGGAATTTGAGTTGCCCGATGACCGGATTGATACCCCCGCTTTTAATGAAATCTTAAAACATCTGGTCCAGTATGAGGAGATCCATGTATATTACGGTAAATATAAAAACGTGATTACCCAGGTGCCTAGCGTCTACACAGTGTCGGCGACAACGTTGGGCAGGGCGGAAGCCCAACCCTATGAACCCTACTTGTTTGAGCCGTCGCTGGAGGCAGTGTTAGCATTTTTTGAGCGGGAAATTTTCGCGACGCTATTTGACCAGACGGTGCGGGAATCGCAACTGGCGAAATTTGCAGCGAGGATGGTAGCCATGGACCGCGCAGGAGAGGCAGCCAAAGATAGAAGCAAGATGACCCAGAAAGAATATTCACAAATGCAACAAACAATTGCGGGTAAAAAGCAGCTGGCTGCATTAATCCCGGTTATTCGGAGTTTTTACTCAGCTAACCTATGACTACATCAAAAAGCGCACCATTCGGCGGAAAAGTGATTGGGGTGAAAGGCCAAATTGTTGAGGTGGAGTTTACCGAAGAGATGCCTTCGATGTATGAATTTTTAGAGGGGAGTGAGGAGAGCGGGATTAAATTAATGGTGTACGCGTCGTCCGGGGATGGCAGGGTGTACTGTCTATCTTTAGGCAGTGCCCGGGAGATTGAGCGGGGGATGGTGGTCCGGCTAACCCGGCAGGGCATGAAGATCCCGGTTGGTCCCGATTTAATGGGGAGAGTGATTGACCTAATGGGTCGGCCGTTGGATGGCAAAGGGGAGGTGAAAGCGAAGGAGTCGTG
>CAYXRB010000036.1:2595-6769 GCA_964467565.1 uncultured Pseudomonadales bacterium
GCATCAAAAACGGCGCTTAGATACCAAAGCCCTTCAAGGGATCGTTGAAACCGGTATAAAAGTGGTGGACCTTTTTTGCCCGCTGGTGGCGGGTGGGAAGATGGGGATATTTGGCGGTGCAGGTGTGGGTAAGACAATGCTGCTCACTGAACTACTGCACAATATTGTGGGTAAGGGTGGAGGGAAAGTGGTGTCGGTGTTTGCCGGTGTAGGTGAGCGTAGCCGTGAGGGATTGGAATTATGGAAAGCACTGGAAAAGAGTGGGGTATTTAGCCAGACATCACTTTTGTTTGGGCAAATGGGTGAGAGCCCAGCAGCGCGGTTTATAGCGGCTTTTTCGGCGCTAACCTTAATGGAATACTACCGAGATCAGATGCAGAGGGATGTATTGTTTTTTATTGATAACGTTTTCCGGTTTGTTCAGGCGGGGAACGAACTCTCGACCGTAACGGACGTATTACCCTCTGAAGATGGTTACCAGCCAACCTTGGAATCGGAAACGGCGGCCTTTCAAGAAAGACTGATTTCCACCCAGGGTGGTGTCGTGAGTGCCATCGAAGCGGTGTACGTGCCGTCAGACGACATGTTGGACCACGCTGTTCAGGCAATTATGCCCTATCTGGATTCGAGTGTGGTGATGTCGCGAGAAGCGTACCAACAAGGCTATTTGCCTGCTATTGATATATTGGCTAGCACTTCTTCATGGTTAACACCACATTTAGTTGGTGATATACATTATGAATCAGTTATTAAAGCTAAAGTTATTTTAGAAGAAACAGTGCGTTTGGAACGCATGGTGCAGCTAATGGGAGAGGCAGAACTTTCGAAAAATGATATGTTGGTGCTGCGGCGTGGGCGGAAGATTAAGAATTACCTTACCCAACGATTTGCGGTGGCAGAAGGACAGCACGGGGAAAAAGGGGTATACGTGCCGCTTAAGTCAAGCGTATCTGATTTGGCCAATATATTAAGCGGAGCGGTGGATGAAGTACCCGAGAGTGATCTAATGTTTATCGGTAGTTTAGCGGAACTACAGAAATGAGTGATAACCAACTTGCCCTAACAATTGCGAGCCGTGAATCAATCCTTTTTAAAGGTGCTGTTGTTTCGGTAACCTCGATCAATGAGACGGGTCGGTTTGATATATTAACGTCTCATGAGAATTTTATAACTTTGATTAAAAAAATGGTTGAGGTGGTTTTGCCAGATGGTTCAAAACAAGCTTTTTCTTTAGACGGGGGGTTGCTAAAAGTGCATGCCAATAATGTGATTATCTTAGTCGGGATTGGCATGTAGGAAACTATTGTTTCTCGGCGTCGGCTGTTGAGGGTTGTAGGGTTAGGGCGTATCCGTTATGGTAGAGGTGAAGGTAATAAATAAATTACTAAAGACAAATAACTAGGGGATATTTTCATAAAGAGTAGAAAATGAGGCAATTAGTCGAATGTTTCATGGGTAAATGTCCTATATTGGGATAAGGTTTTTGTCTAATTTTATTTTCATGTTATAGGGTATTATTTGTTTGAAATTGCGTTAGAGGAAATTGGAAATTTACCAGTTTTTCTTGGGGAGTTTTTTTCAAAAAATATCGATTAAAGGTAGTTGTACCTGCAAGTTAAAATATATGTGTTATTGACCGAAGTACTAATCTATTAAATAACTCAATATTGGCTTATCACGATTTGACGAGGGGTTGTTGAATAATGAAGTCGCATTATTAAACATATGTACATACGTTCATTAACACGATATTTATTTAAGTATAATTGCTGACCAGAATATTTATATATATTTAAATATATTATGATATATATTAAAGATGATTGATAGCTTTAACAGGCTAACCGGATTACTAATATTTAATCGGTAAATAAATATGAGGATTCAGGTTGACTTATAATAGGCTGCTACGGTTTGGTAAGGCTAGATTGAATTAATTGAGTTGAGGATTTGATTGATGTTTGTTAATGGAAGTAGATGTTAGAGGTTGTGATCTTATATAAGGTTAAGTTCCTAGTCGATTTTTGAGCAATTTATAAAGTGATACTATTTCACTAATTGAAATAGATATAGGATATTTAATGGCAATCTAAATATGAAATGCTAACTAAATAATTATATACATCTTTGAAATGTACCATTTATAAGAAACACGTTGAGGCAGTATTAGTAATTATAAAGAAGATCGTTGAATTAATGAGATCGAGGCAGATCGAAGGTTGGTATAAACTGCGATATTATACATTGGCTTTTTAGACGTTGATTCCACATGCCATGATACTTGTAGTAGTGGTTGAGGATCCGAAGAAGAAATCCCTCTTTGAAGTTGAAGAGTGGAGTGTGAAGTAATCCAAAAATGAAATGAACTAAATATTTTAGAATCGCGGATACTTATGAACTTGTGTTTATGAAATCATGATTTAATAAAGATAGAGGTAAGATGGTAGGTAGTAAAGTATTACTGTTACCTAAGGTAGGAAATAAAGCCGTTTTTGGGGTGTTTTAAAGGATTGATGTTTTCTGCCAGTAATCGTGAATTTTGATATATGACGACTGGAATTAATTTAAAATGCCGATTTCTTGGTATGATTTAAAAAGAGCCTTGTCGTGAGTACTAATTTTTAGCACGAACTAATTGATAGCTAGTTGGATTACTAAAGATTGAATAACGAGATAAATTGATTTTTGTTAGAGATAATAGCGGATATACTTTAGAATGGAACTGTATGGATTTAATTGAACTTACCGTATTTATGCTTACCTCACTTTCTGGAAATCAACAGAATGAAGTGACTATTTTGCAGCGTTTAGTATTTACTCGGATTAGTGAGTAATAAGCAGGAGAAGATTTCATTCACCCGAAGAGTGCACAGGTACTGGCATATATTAACAACACGTTAGTAGGTTGGGCAGGCATTTATGAGAGCATGCAAAACTATGAAGGAACAATGGTAAAGTTTGGTGGTTATGGTATATGCACCCATCCCGACAGGCGGCGCAGAGGTATAGCCACTAAAGTAGCCCGAATGGCAATGAATTACCTTAGGAGAAATAAATGCGATGTGGGGTTTTTGTCGGTAGACCAGAATAATAAAAAGTCTTTGCGGCTACATGCCAAATTTGGGTTTGAGATGTTACCTAAACCATTTAGCTGGACCAATTCCAGAGGTGAGTTAAAGCAAGATACCGGTGCCATGGTGGCACCGATAAATTCACCGGAATTATATGAACATGTTCTTGCAGGCAGTGAAGTGCTGTATGTGGGAAAAGGCTACTGGTAAAAAGGTTTGGTCTACCTTAACAGAATAATTATTTCTAAAGAAACTGCGAGAGAGATTGCATGAGTTGTTTTTATTAAGTATTGGGTGGTGGTCTTAAACAGTAAAGAATTTGGGCAAAAAATAAAACTGTGTAATAAATAATTTTTGAACCATTGTACTCTTCCTCTCCATACGGGTGTGAATTAATAAAGCTGGTTTTGGGGGTTTTCAGCTCGCCGAAAAATTCGGCTAGTTTAAAAAATTTTAATTTTGATATTTTGGTTTAGGCTTAAACGTTGGATTACCCGAACGACTTTAGATAGGACGATTGATTTATGTGACAATTGGAAAATGAGGTGATGTTGAACGAATTGGCATTTATAGAAGCGTTGATACGTAACATTAATTGTGCAACGGGTAAGTTTAATGAAAATTAAAGCGTAGTTAATAAAATTGGGAGTGAGTTTAGATTAAAAGCCTGTTGGTGTTGGGGCGGGTAAAAGTGATTGAGGAGGGGTATAAACACCTTTCTAATTTATTTTGTTATAGGTTTAATATGAATACAATATATGTACTTATTAATAAATTAACTGTTTATCCCTAATTAAAGTCGTTAATAGTTTGATTCTTGCCTGGTACAAAATATTGGCTTGAGTGATATATTGTGTTCGATACTATTAAATAGCTAAATATATCAATATAAATTAACTGGTGTAATTATTTGCTAACGTGCAGTATAAACCGCTAACACTACTATTTATGTTTGGGATTTATTTGGAAAGAAAAAAATGGCATTAATTAATGAAACAAAGAAGTAACTAACACATTGAAGTCAAAGATATTAATAATATTTGGCCCGATGAGGTTGAAGAAGCCGTTATTGGAGCCAAAAGAAGGTAGAAACAGACTAAAGT
>CAYXRB010000036.1:6838-7070 GCA_964467565.1 uncultured Pseudomonadales bacterium
CGCCACTATCACGATCACCGTCACTGTTAAAGTCCCCTGGCAGTGGGGTTGGGGTATTCCCAACTGACAAGTTTATTTGGCTTATTGTAGAGCGGCCGGTGGCGTCGACTGCGGTGAGACGAATGGGATAGTTACCTTGAGTGTAAAACGTTTTTACCGGAGATGTTTCCAGCGAACCGGTTCCATCACCAAAATTCCAGTATGGGGTAGCAGTTCCCAAGTTTTGGGCAAT
>CAYXRB010000036.1:7080-8416 GCA_964467565.1 uncultured Pseudomonadales bacterium
CGCACGGTCTGAGGATTTTGGCTGACAATAGTGGTGGTGATGGTAAGGTTTTGACTGCCGGAACTGTCTTGGAGGAACCACGGGGTAGTATAGGGGCTGGTCATAAAATACTGAAGCAGTTGATCGGCCACTTTATTCGAACCAATAGCTGAAGGGTGGGTGCAGTCTTGTTGGACATCGGCAGCTCCCCAGGTGAGGCCGTCAGACCGGGGGGAATCACCATTAATCCAGAGGTAAGGCCCCCATAGAGTAAGTGGAGCTTGAGAAAGATTGAGGCGGCCGGTGGGATTGCCGGCTTGTTCTACGATAAGCCGGCGAGTGGCGAACCCACCCTGAAAAGCAAATGGTTCGGAATTTAAACCACCACCGCCGTTTGATGGCAGGGTGAAGATCGAGGTAGAACGAGTGCGTGATGAGGCTAAGATTAGTTGGAGATTTGGAAAATGAACCCGGCTGGAAAGCATGACGTTAGCTAATCCCTGGTGCATGTAATTGACATAATTCTCGTAATCGTTGGGAGAGGCTTCGGCTAGTTTTAGCCATGCAACCTGTACTTGGGGGGCAGTGTGACTACCAAGCCGGCTTAGGGCATTCGACCATCCAATGTCGCCAGGCTGATCCCAGTAACTGACCGTCGCGCTCGACATGGCGGTGTTAACAAGGAAGACTTGTGAATTTATGCCAGAAACATCTTGGACCCTACTCACAAAAGTACCAAATTCGGCAGACGTATTGGACATGCCGATGGCCATGACCCCAATACGGCCGTTGTTATCGGGTTGTCCTAAGGCATCGCGGGGCAGAATTTTTTTAAGCGAATGGGTACCCTGGGCAATTTCTACGGCCGTTTGGTGATGGTTTTGAGGGGGGAGATTGGAGCCATTGGCATACAAACCGCCAAGTTCGGTGACACTGGTCCATTGACGGTTTGAGGTGGTGCCGGTCCAGTATTGCAGGGTGTAGGTGGAGGAACCTAAGTCGGTAAGGGGTGGGGAAACGGGTGCGTTAGTACAGGTTTGGGCGGTAGTTAATTGAGGATTAAGGAGAATGGAGATTAGTAAACCAGAAACAATCAGAATGCGCAGAGATTTCATACTATACTTATCGTAACAAAAATACGTATTGAGATTTTTATGTAAAATATTTAATAGGAGGGGGCAATTAATTACCCTGGCCATTGACGGGGTGAGAAGTGACGAGACAATTGCTCTAGAGTCGCTAGGTCGTGGTGTAAGATAAGTTGAGCGGCTATAGGTTGGGCCATCCAGTAGTCTTGGGAGTCAAAATGGTGGTTAAAGTAAAAATCGGGAATGTGATGGGCCCAACCCATACGGAA
>CAYXRB010000037.1:0-244 GCA_964467565.1 uncultured Pseudomonadales bacterium
ACAAATCCACTCATTTCTGTCACACACTGCCTTTTTTATCCCCAATAATTACTTCTCAATAACAAGATCGCCCAGTTACGCCATTATAAAAAACCAACCCATCCCAAAAAATTCTCACGCTTTAAAGTTTTCTAAACCATTACCCGGATCGGCCACAATATGAGTGCCAACAGGATCCAAGTTGATACAATCAGTAGCAAATTTCTCATGCCCCTAGTGTCTTAAAGGCTCATGAAATGTAATC
>CAYXRB010000037.1:254-1884 GCA_964467565.1 uncultured Pseudomonadales bacterium
GCCTTGGTTAGAAATCAATTCACCCCCGAGGCAGAAATCCAATTTCGTACTGATAAGCCATTTTAAGATCAGAACCAATTGCTGGATGCATGCCTAAATCAGGTAGGGCACCATCTAAGCTAGAGTAATCTGATTGAAACTTAACTGCTACGATAGGATTTCCCATGTTTCCAGCCATACTTCTCATCTCTTGAGCCACCTTATGAGTAAAGGTATCCAAACCAAGTTCAGTAACCTTTTCGCTTACACTTCTCGTAATGACATCACGCATCGCTTGCTTATTTGGTAGAGCAGACGTCGCTTTTATGACTGCTTGTGCTAGTCTTATTTTAACTTTATCCCGCAATTTACCATGTACGTCATTGGTTGATTCATTTAAGTAAACATTTGAAATCTGAGAAATAGCCTGACTTTTTAAGTCTTTGCCAAACTTTTCAATCAAATAAGCAGCCCAATTTAGCGCAACTATTGCACGGTTAACATAGTCTGGTTGCATCCTCAGCATCCAGCTTGAAGGTGATTCCCAATCTACCCCTTCTAACTGAGGGTTGAGTCCCCGGGGAAAAACCTCTTCCATTCTTGGATCCAAATCTTCGCCTTCATATAAGCGCTGGAATATTACCGTACTGTATGCAGATGGTCGCGCGACCGCATCCAAAGCTGAGAGATAGGCTTGCTGTTCCCTTGTTGGATAAAGAGCAAAAAGTCTTTCAATATAATCACTCACTCGTTCGCCAGGAATAAATCGTGAGGCTTGAGCCAGCTCTACACCTAAACGCTCCTCCGCTTCCGACTCAGGATCACCTTGCATAGCCTCCAAAACGTACTTGATTGCAGAATCGGGGTTGTTACGTTTTAGAGTGTATCTGACTTCCTTTCCCATGCTCATGACCTAAATTGACTGGCTATATTGATTACGTACAAAAAGCGGCAGAATAATGTTATCTTTAATCTAAAAAATCCTGCAGTTTCTTACGCCGGCTCGGGTGCTTAAGCTTTCTTAGCGCCTTTGCCTCAATTTGCCTAATCCGCTCGCGCGTCACCCCAAACTTCTTCCCCACTTCTTCTAAGGTCATAGGCCGTTGCCCTTCTAGCCCAAACCGCATCTTGAGTACCCGGGCCTCTCGTTCACTTAACGCCTGCAGTACCTCATTAATATTTTCCTTAAGCAATCGTTTGCTTGTGGCTTCATACGGCGTTAACGTATTCTCGTCAGCAATAAAATCCCCCAGGTAGCTATCGTCGTCGTCGCCAATGGGTGTTTCTAAACTGGTAGTCTTTTGCGAAATTTTTAATATCTCCCGCACCTTATCAGCCGTGACTTCCATTTCATCGGCAATTTCCTCGGGCGTTGGCTCCCGGCCCAAATCCTGCATCAGTTTCCTCGAAATCCGGATTAATTTATTAATTGTTTCTACCATGTGCACCGGAATCCGGATCGTCCTCGCCTGATCTGCAATCGCGCGCGTTATCGCTTGCCGAATCCACCAGGTCGCGTAGGTACTAAACTTATACCCCTTCATCCAATCGTATTTTTCTACGGCTCTGATCAAGCCTTTATTCCCTTCCTGGATTAAATCCAAAAAGGTCATGCCCCGGCCAATATTCTTTTTGGCGATACTCACCACCA
>CAYXRB010000037.1:1894-8329 GCA_964467565.1 uncultured Pseudomonadales bacterium
GGCTTTGGCATTCAAATCCCCCATCTCCACTTTTTGGGCCAGTGATATCTCTTGTTCACGGGTCAGTAGCGGTATCCGGCCAATTTCTTTAAGGTACATCCGTACCGGGTCAGACACACTTGAATCAGCCAGCGTCGACAGTAATTCCAATTCCCTCTCCAGCTCTGACTGTGATTGCAACTCAATTTCCCCATCACCCTCAGCTGTGCTCTCAAATACGTCAATTCCACGGGCGAGCAAATTATCGTACAAATCGTCCAATTCCTCTAGATACTGTTCGGGGAGTATGAATATTTCTAAAATCTGGTCTTGCGACACAAATCCCTGGTCTTCGCCCTGTTTGATTAGCGCTTTTATTTTATCTCTGCGCTCTTGGTCTTTTTTACTTAAATCTGCAGCCATGAAGTACCCCTCTCACTAAAAAACACCCCATCACGGGGCTGTACCGGGTATTATATCCGACACTCCATTGTTTTCAAAACTATTAATAACGTCGGATATACGAATACCACATATAAAGTTTACAAGTAGGGTAAGTATCTAACCAAGATTCAGTCCTATTAACAAGAGTGCGGGGTCTGAAAAGTGTGACTTATTTCGCCTCAGCCCCTATCTCTTTGGCTAATTGCTGGTATTCTGCCCTCAGTTCACGTTTTTTTACCTCAGGCAAATCCGCTTGGCTTAAACGTGCTGCTAAACCATTCAATCGATTTCTGGCGTACAGTTCTTTCAAAATTTCTTTGCTCCGCTCAAACGACCTCACCATCTCTTCACTCGTCTGCTCAAACACACTTCCTTCACTTAAATAAAGTTCTTTAATTAACTCTTGTTGTTCCACGGGCATGTGGAGTAATAGTCCCTTAAGCGGTTTTTTAGCGTGGGCAGAATTGACCCCTTTTAATCCCGCTAGTAAACGCGATAAGTATCCGTTCTCAAACCACTCCTCTTTTAGTGTTGTCCACAAACGCTCCCCATGGCCTTCTGCTTGCAAAGCCGCTGCCAGCAAAAATCGCTCAATCGTTTCCCGCCTGGATTGCTTTTTCTCCACTTGGTGCCGCAAACTCTCTCTCTCTTGTCTATCGGGTATACCAGAAGTCGCTTTTTGTAATTCTCTCTCCAAGACCCCCAAACCTACTCCTAACCTCTGCGCCAATTTCTTAAGCCAAAAAGCCTGCTCCACCGCATTAGTAAGCCTACCCCATACCTGCAATAGTTCGTGAGTAATCGCTTTTTGTCCTTCTCCGGTCTCCGGGTCATGTTTCTCAAACGCCAAATTCATTAAAAACTCATGGACCGATTCCGTTTTTTGGCTCATCTCTCGCCACTTCTTTGGGTTTGCCTGTGCTAAATCTGCCGGATCCTTACCACCCTTTAAATCCAACACCCGCAGGTTTAACCCTACCTTTTCCCCAATCACTATTGCTCGTCGCATCGCTTCTTGCCCAGCCGCGTCAGCATCCAAACACAACACTACCGTGCCGGTTAATCGTTTTAGTAGTAAAGCCTGCGCCTCAGTTAAGGCCGATCCCTTAATCGCCACCACTTCGTCCACAAATGCCTGCCGGCTTAATATCACGTCCATTTCCCCCTCCATCACCAGCACTCGGTCGCTTTCGCGAATCCCCTGTTTTGCCAAGCTTAATCCAAATAATAACTCGCCCTTGTGGTAAATCTTTGTCTCGGGTGTATTAATGTATTTCACCTCTTCTCGATCAGGTTTCGCCACAGTTGGCATCTGCACTATCCTTCCAGAAAAACCTACCACCCTGCCGCTGGTTGTGGTTAAGGGAAACATGATCCGCCCCCTAAATCGGTCATAGTAATTCCGTACTTGCCCACCAAAGCCTTGGCGAGAGTGGGTTCTACTCATGCTACTTGCACTACTTGTTCTACTTGAACGTATAGCTAACCCCGCCGCTTCCACTTCTTCTGGTTTAAATCCTTTTTTACCTACCAAGTAGTCGAGCAAAGACCGCCAATTATGCGGCGCATAACCTAAATGAAAATCCCGTATCGACTGCCTGCTCACTCCCCGACCTTTTAAATAAGCCAAACCGTTACGCCCCACTGTGTGTTCAGTGAGTAAATAGTGATAGTACTCTTGGGCCAACGATAATAGCTCATACAATCGTTCCCTATACGCATCGGCGCTGGAATCTCGAGTTCTATTTTCCAATCTTACTCCAGCCTTGTTCGCCAAATACTCCAGCGTTTCCACAAACGTCCAACTCTCATACTGCTGTAAAAAAGTGTAAACATCACCTTTAACCCCGCAGCCAAAACAGGTAAACAGCTGCATGTCGGGTGACACAAAAAACGACGGCGTTTTCTCACCGTGAAAGGGGCACAAGCCTTTTAAATTTTTCCCTGCCCGCTTCAACTCTAACCGCTCACCAATAATGGCGGTAATATCAACCTTTTGCTTTATTTCCTCAACCTGATTCTCTGCCATATGTTATCCCGATTCTAACATCAACACCGAAATTTATACGAAGTGAGTTTTTTAAATTAATTCAAAAATCTTGATTCTTGTATCGATTTTACTCCCACCGCGGCTGCCCGTAATCGTAAATTCTAACCGGCAACATATTGTATTCAATCTGTTCTATTCGTGAATCATAAATCGTAAATCGTAATTCCACTGCCGCTCCTCGGCGTGTCTCTTCACTCCACATCTGGTCAAACACAAAGTTACCCAGCGAGTAGAAGATTAGCTTACCCTTATACTCTTCAATGTTTTGCACCCAGTGCGGGTGTGCCCCCACCACTACATCCATCCCTGCGTCCACCATCGCCCTTCCCAAGGTCATCTGACGCGCACTCGCACTTGCCTGGTATTCAGCTCCCCAGTGAATAATTCCCACCAACACGTCCGTTTCTGCTGCCCCGCTGGCCACCCTCTCTATCATTTCCTCTATCACTATTGACGTCGTTACCTCATCGTATGCCAAAAACCCAAACCGTGTCCCCTTCACTTGTTGGGTAACCAAAGTACTAGGCATCACCCCACTAATACTCGCCGCTGCCAACAAGCGAAAGGAATCCTCTCTACCGGCCACGCCGTAATTTAGATCATGGTTATTTACCAAGCTCAACACATCCACTCCGGCAAATGTTAACCCCTCCACCGCCTCCGGGTTCGAGCAAAACATAAACCGGTTTTCATGCTGGGTTCACCCCGTTACTATCTGCGACTCTAAATTCCCTATCGTTATGTCAACACTCTTAAGCTTTTCACCCACTTCTAGCCATGGCCACGTCCAATCATTTCGCGCAATCATTTGCTCCCGCACGCTCCTGCCCAGCATTACGTCACCCACGGCTATCATCGTAATCTCCACTGGGGTTAGCGTCGGTTCCTCAGTCGGCTCAGCCGTTGGCTCAACTCCTCCCGCTACCACTCGCCCCTCCTCAGGGGGAATCGTCGGCAACCATCGTCCTGCTCCAAAACCCACGAGTACGCCAATTGCAAACACTACGGTCAGCGCCCCCACCATTAACCACCGTGTATCCCCCCCCAATACCAAGGATTGTCGTTCCTTTTCCGCAAGCTTCATTCTCAACAGTCTATCACGCCCCTCTCACGCCACAATTTCCTGCACCCTCAGCACCCGCGTCATTCCCGGCTTTCCCCAAGTCTCCCCATAAATCATCAAAAATTGGTCACCAGCACTCGCCAAACCCAGTAGTAATAATTTTTTGCATATTGCTTCAATGTCTACCCGATCACCCTGCTCGTAGTGGTAATACACTGGTACCACTCCCCAAGACACACACAGCGTATCCAGCACCTGTACGTCGCGCGCTAACGCGTAAATCGGCAATTGGGGCCGCATCCGTGCCAATAGCCTCGCTGTTCTGCCGGTATCGCTCAATACCACAATTCCCCTCATGGTTACGTCCTTACCAAAACTGGTCGTCAGCAGCGTTTTTGCTGCCGCTACAATGCCTTGTCCTATTTCCCGATTCTCCTCCATTGGTGCCAGTTCAGAATACTCCACATCCTTTTCTGCCCGCTCTAAAATCCGGGCCATTGTTTGCACCGCTCTAATCGGGTACTTCCCAGCCGCGCTTTCAGCCGACAGCATCACCGCGTCCACTTCTTCGTACGCCGCCGTTGCCACATCCGACACCTCGGCTCTGGTTGGCCGCGGATTGGTAATCATCGATTCCAGCATTTGGGTGGCAATTATCACCGGCTTACCCATGTGCCTAGCCCGCTTCACCATCATCCGCTGCAACCCTGGCACTTCCTCCAACGCGTACTCCACCCCCAAATCCCCTCGGGCTACCATCACTCCGTCTGCCGCTGCCATTATCTCCTCAAAATGCTCGACCGCTTCGGGGTGTTCAATTTTTGCCATCACCCATGGGGTAATTTCAAACTTCCTCAGTTCATGTCGCAACTGTTCAATATCACTTGCCTTTCGCACAAATGACAGCGCCACCCAGTCTACATGGTGCCGCGCTACCAGGGTTAAGTGTTCTAGATCCCGCTCTACCAAGGTCGGAAAGTCCAACTTCATCCCCGGAAAATTCACCGTCTTTCTTGGTTTAATCGCGCCCCCCGCCACTACCTGTGCCCTTATTTTTTCCTCATCCACTTTTACCACTTCTAATTCCACAAAACCGTCGTCAACATATATCGTTTGCCCCACTTCCACTTCGTGCAGTATTTCCTTATGGTCCAATCCAATACCCCCCATGTTTGGCCCCGTAAACACCACTTCATCACCTTCATCCACCAGCGCATACTGTTCTGGCACATCGTTTACCCGAACCTCTGGCCCTTGTAAGTCCATCAGTATCGCTACCCGCATCTTTAGTTTTTTACACACCCGCTCCACCAGCTCCATTCGCTGCGAATGCCATTCCACATCGGCGTGTTTCATGTTAAACCGCACCACATTCACTCCCGCCCTAAGCATTCGCTCCACTTTCTCCTCGTCATCCCAAGCGGGCCCGATGGTTGCCACAATTTTGGTATTACGCATACAGCTGATCCTATGCTATCTGGCATTCGGGCGCAAGCCTTGTCCTCCGTGCTATCCTGTCTTCATTGCGATTTCTTGTCACCTGTTACTTGTCACATGTCGCTTAAGTAAGTATGGACGTCAAACTTGAACCGTCATGGAAGCAGCACCTAATAGGTGAGTTTGATGAGCCCTATTTTCAAGAGTTAGCCCAGTTTGTTAAACAGGAATATAAATCCACCACCGTGTATCCTCCTCCTAAGTTTATTTTTCGCGCCCTTGAGCTTACCCCCTTCGACACCGTCAAGGTGGTCATCTTGGGCCAAGACCCTTACCATGGCCCCGGCCAAGCCAATGGACTCGCTTTTGCCGTTAACCCCGGTGTTCGCTTCCCCCCCTCTTTACTTAACATCTATAAAGAAATGCACAACGACATCGGACAGCCCATACCTCAAACAGGCGATCTTACGCACTGGGCGAAACAGGGCGTACTGCTCTTAAACGCCACTCTCACCGTTAGAGCCGGTTCCGCAGGCTCTCATCAAAAAAAAGGTTGGGAGCTTTTTACCGACGCTATTATCAAAGTGTTATCCGACCAAAAAAAAGACCTCGTCTTTATCCTCTGGGGCGCCTATGCCCAAAAAAAAGGTGGGGTCATCAACCGCACCAAGCATTTGGTCATCGAGTCCGCCCACCCCTCCCCGCTCTCCGCTCACAATGGCTTCTTTGGTTCCCGCCCCTTTAGCCAAACCAACGCCTTTTTAATGCTCAACGGCCACGACCCCATCGAGTGGTAAGGTTCTGGTGGGGATAAAATCTTATGTCTAATTTATTCCTAAAAATTTAAACATCCCTTCACCCCACCAATTTTTACATACTTGAATAATCCTCCCGACGAGCTATCCGCCACTTTTCCATGTTTCGCTCAAATACACTCAGATATGCTTCTTTAATTTGACTGGGATCTGAAATTATAGGACAAGTATCAATTGCCCAATTTATTCCAGGAGCCACTAACAATGTTCGTCGATCTAATTCAAGAAATTTAATGGCTTTTCCATCACCTTCTGTTCCCGGATAGTTGCCTGAATAAATGAGTATCCCTAAACCTTTTGTATCACCTTTTAATTTAGTAGTGGACTTAACTATCTCATTTAGAGTACTACTACCAAAACCCCACCAATCAGTTGAGGAGTATGGATTATCCGAATGAATCAGCATTACATGGGACTCACCAAAAAACTCAGAGATATCCTTTATATGCTGTTCCAGATCCCAACGGGTAACTAATTGCTGTAAGCGTTCAGCAACTAACGAATCTAACTCGCTCAGCTTACCTTCCAATAAAGCAGTATACTCGCGCCCTTTAGATTCATTTTTGAGTCGTAAAGCTCCTAAACACTTCTTTTCCTCCTACTCTTTCATGGCTTGTCTTTCCGCTAGTATCTGTGCCATAGATTTT
>CAYXRB010000038.1:0-718 GCA_964467565.1 uncultured Pseudomonadales bacterium
GTAAAAGCCAGAATGAAACAGCGTTTCCACCCGTGCATTAATCGGTTTGGGCGATTTTTTTGGATCTTTAACAAAGTGCGGGATAAATCCCCATTTTCGCCAGACCGCTGAGACTGGGTTTCCTGAGAGCGTGTACACATTTTGGGAAGGTGAAATGTTGTAGTTGGGCTGCGCCATTAATTCTGGTTGAATAGCAACGTTAAAACGTTGTTTGATTTTTTGGGGTTCACTGTTTTCAAATCGACCACACATAGTAATGAGCCTTATTATACCCCGGGCATTGATTACGGCTTGATTCGTATTATTTTCGGGTTTATAGTGAAGGTAGTTTCTTCGTGTTTATTTTGGGTGTGTCTATGCGGTCTGAGTTATACCTACCTTTTAATCCCAAGCCCCCTACCCTACTCCACCTGGACCTTAATTCATGTTTTGCCAGCGTGGAACAACAAGCCAACCCTCATTTGCGCGGGGTACCGATGGCCGTGGCTGCCTACGACAGCCCAGGAGGTTGCATTGTTTCCCCCAGCAGAGAAGCAAAGCAGTTGGGGGTCCGGGTGGGCATGCGGGTAAAAGAAGGGCGGCGCCTTTACCCTAAGCTCGTGATTAAAACGCCAGACCCGTGGAAGTACCGGTCTGTCCACCTGCAATTAAAGCGTTTGTTAACGGAATACACCAATAAAGTCGTGCCTAAATCAATTGATGAGTTTGTGTTAGACCT
>CAYXRB010000038.1:754-7761 GCA_964467565.1 uncultured Pseudomonadales bacterium
GGTGTACGGCCTTTAACCACGGAGTTTTAGCAGTAGGAAGGGAAATAAAAGAGCGAATACGCAAAGAGGTTGGCGACTGGTTAACCGTTTCAGTGGGAATAGGACCGAACCGGTTTCTGGCTAAAACCGGGGCGGGCCTGAATAAACCTGACGGTTTGGACATTATTGACGTTACCAACTACCAAGAAGTTTATGCCCGGCTTAAGCTGGATGACTTGTGCGGGATAAAGCTAAGAAACATGATCCGGCTTAATAACTTTGGCATCTACACGGTAACGGAATTTGCCAACGCTCCGGTTTATCTACTTAAAGCTGCGTTTGCGTCGATTGTAGGCTATTACTGGCATTTGCGATTGCGGGGTTGGGAAATTGACCAGTATGAAAATGAACGAAAAAGTTTTGGTCATTCGTACGCCTTACAAACGCCGTATACCGCAGACGAAGAGTTAGCACCGCTGATAATGAAACTGACCACTAAAATGTGCCAGCGTTTGCGCAAAGGCGGCTACTACTGCCACGGGATTCACTTTTTGGTTATGTTTCGTGACGGCACCCATTGGCATAGAGGCCATACGATTGAGCGGGACTTATTTTCGACCACCGAAATTTATAAAGAGCTTTTTAGGTTATTTGCCCAGTGCCCCTACCGGAAACCGGTACGAAATTTGGCGGTGTCGGTTTTTAACCTGGTTGACGCCCGCAATATTCAACTGGGTTTATTTGAAAACACTTTGCGAAACGAGCGTTTGTATACGGCGATTGATGCGGTGAATCAAAAATGGGGTGACTTTGTGATAACGCCAGCCAGAATGATGGGCATGAATTCGACCATAATCGACAGGGTGGCTTTTGGAGGGGTGAAGGAATTAGAAGAGATGATTGTTAGAAACTAGGCAATGTTGCTATTGACTTACGAATTGGATGATTAAGGTAGCGCTTAAGTTCTGCAGGTGTGCCGAAACTGGCGTATTCTTGGGCGGGGTAAGCACGAATTTTCCCGCCTGAGGCAATAATGAAATTGTAGGTAAGCGAAATTGTATGTTCTTTTGGGTGAGCGCCTAAGCGTTGGGTTAGAAGCTTATTGGCAGCAGTTAAAAATTTTTTGGTACTCTTAAAAAAATAAACACCGGCAATCGCGTGGTTTGATATGACTTCTTTTTCGGCAGTTTGGGAGACATAGCCACGCCGGTTTTTTTTAAGTAGCTAAAGCGGGCAGTAAGTGAGGGGAAATGGAGTAATAACCCATTGGGTGAATCTGGGATTTGAGGGTTGAGGCATATTGAAGTAAGGGCGTGCTTAAAACGGCGGGAGCGGACGAAGACATCTCAATCAAGAAAAATTTTGAAAGATTTGAATATTTTGTATTTATTAATATGGCTACATTGACGAGCCAGAGCGAGAAAAAAAAGGAAAGCGGGGTTAATGGAAAAGAATAATGAGGGGGTTGCAAAGTTAAGGTAGAACAGCAAGGGAATAAGTGAGAGGCCGGGTAAGGTCTTTTTTATAAAATAGAGTGAAACAGATGCAGTGATGAGGAGGGGGTAAAAGAATAAAGGAAGATTAAAGATGATTGATAATACATTATAGTTATTTAGATTTAAGAGGGTGGCAACTCGAAGAGGAATTTGATTGATGACATTAACTACTAAGCGCTGGCGAATAACGTCATCGTAGATGCCGTTGACGAGAGCGTTTAAAAAAAGTAACTGCCTTCTAAATACAGTGACCTTGGGCTAGAGAAGCGTGAAAAAATACGGCACCAAGGATTAAAGTGAAAAAGGAAAACCACCGCGTTTGGCTTTGATTGTAGTTGAGAAAGAAGCTTCATATATACGTCATCGTCGCTTTTTGAAAACTACATTTGATTTCAAGAAAGAATGCGAGAGTATTAGAACTCTTGAAATAACGACTTGCGGTACCAATAAAGTAAAATGATAGTGCCAAAGACTGACACCAATTCGGCAAGGAACCTAACCTTCGTTTTACCAAATACGATATCGACTACGTGGGTGCCGGGCGGTAGAGAAAGCGTGATAAGGCCTCGATGGTTAATGTCTTGAAACTCGATGGTTGTAGGTACATCGTTAACAAAAGCTCGCCAGCCAGGAAAATAAAACGTGTTGTCGACTAATATCGAAGGCACTTCAACTTCAACCTGCACCGTGTGCTGTACAAACGATTTCGCTGAAGCAATGATTTTTCCCTGCCCAATAAGTTGGAACGGTTGAGCAGGATATTGGCTGGGGTCACCAGCAGTCCAGACAGGTGTGCCTTCCCAGTGCCAAGCGGTGCTTTTGGGATAGGCCCAGTAATAGTTAGAATCAATGGCTTGGTTGGGAGTATTGGTAAGTTTGGGAACAGAGTCTAGAACGGTGAAGAAGGCTAGGATGAGGATAAGCGAAGATAAAAGCCTTTTGGTCTTAAGTTGCGGCGCCAGCACCACGATGAAGCCTATGAGAACGAGGTTAAGTAAGCGCCAGGGTGTTTGAAAATACTCTAAAGGACTTGGCAGTTGCCACAGCGGCAGCGAAACAGAGGTGCAGGCTAAGATAAGGATTATGATTGAGCAATACGCAACAATTGTGCGAATATCCTTACTGATAAAAATGACAACTCCCAGTAGAAATAATCCTATAGATAGTGGAATTCCGATCATTACCGGCGTTGTGCGCCATTCGTATGACCACGGTTGGTAAAGCAACTGCTGAAAGCTTAAAAGATTATCGGTGACTGGCTTAGTACTGAGCTGGCTTTCGAGCATAGTGTATTTTGATTCAATACCTGCAGGCAGCCAGAACCACGCAGTAAGGAGAACGGAAAATAATAGAGTCTGAAGAATGGGTAGGATTGTTTTTGGCTTAAAGATGAGGCTGGTTAGAAAAACTAAGTAACCAAGGGTAAGAATACCGAGGATTTGATGAGAAAGAATCAGCACATTGCTGATTAGTGTTAATACTAAGAGGGTGGATTTACGGGCAGGGTTGCGTTTGTAGCGAAGGAGAAAAAATAACCACCAGCCTGGCCAAGCGATGAGAAAGAGCTCACCAAGAGCTACCCGGACGTAGGCGTTAAGCAGATGGTAGGGAGCAAAGACATATACGGTTGCGAGAGAGAGAGAAACGAGCTGGCCAATTTTGAGCGACTTACAAAAAAAGTAAACCCCAGCCCCGCCACTTAAGAGACTTAAGGCGATTAACAGTTTGTAGGTAATAGTTAGTGGTAGGCCGGAGAGTAAAAAAATACTGCCAAGGAAGTACGGTAATGGATAGGCCAAGATGAAGATCGGAGATCCATGGTCGTACTGCAATGTAGCCGCCCACCGCACAGGAAAATGTAAGGCCTTAAGAGCATGTGTGTACGCGGTTAACCGACCTAAGTGTAGCTCGCCATCCATGCCAAGAATTAAACCTGGTTTAAGCAGCGGCCATACAACAAGTATGAGGAGCAGCGTGCTTAACACAAGAAGCACTACAGTTTTTGTTGAGATGACAATTTTTGCCATGGTTTAAGGGTTTATGGGTAGAGAGTTCGTTGAAATCTGAGCCGCAGCAGTGGCAATTCTAAACCCAAGCATTGGATTAATGCCGACGATGCGAGTGTTAACGTAATAACCGCTGGGTACGTTGCCACACGACTGTGACTCGACTAACGTAAGGTCGTGATCAGGAGAGCTCAACATTCCCTGGCTCGGGCACCATTCTGGTACAAAATAATACGGCCCAATATTCTTAATGGCGAGATCTTTGCCGAAAAGGCCTGCGTATGAAGGATTAAAGTCATTGGCGTAATAAAGGTAGTAGAGTGGGAGGGCACCAGTGTGAGGTACATAGACGGGGGAAGTGAACGAGTCACGATGGTTGCCCAGATACTGGGCTAATTCTCGATACCCATCGTTTCTAAAAAGGCTAGAATACTGGGAGTACTGTTTAACATATTGAAAACTAAAATTGAGGGCTTCGAGGCTTAATAGAGCACATAAAACAAGTATGATTTGTTTTCTATAGTTGGGAAAAGAACGAAGGAATTTATCCCAGCCCAAAGCACTTAACATTAAGAGCGGAAAGACAAGTAGAAGGCTGCGGCGAAGATTTGGGCTGTCGATAATTGTAAACGATGCCGGGATTGGGGCTATGGCAAGAAATAACACTAATCCTAAAAAAGCTTTTGGTGAGAGGGTTAAACGTTTGCCAAATGGCAAGAATAATATCAAGAGGCCGCCTATGACAGTAAAATACACTGGGCCGGTGTGAGGGACCTGATACATAGTATTCTGCCAACCGTTGTACAGTAAAAAATCGAGAGAAAAGTAGCGAACATACTCACGGCCAAAGTCCCAAAAGTACCCGATCACCTTGTTATAAAAGGCCCGAGCGAGAAAAACGTTGTTTGGCCCCAGGTTATTAGACAATTCGGTTGTGCGAATAAGAGTGGGCGAAGTTGGAGAAAATATTGACGTTTGTGAAGCCCGGCCTTTACCCCAGGGAGTTGAAAATATATAGATTACTATTAAGAAAAACCCGAGGGTGGTGATGAAAAGTGCCACTTTTTTACCAAGGTGAACGCGGGTTGAGGCAAATAAGACGCTGGCTGAAAGGAGGATCATTGGTACGGCTAAGCGACTGACATGGTAGAGCCAACCAGCAAAACAAAAGCTAATGACCGTAAAAACAAGCCAAATATAGGGGAGTTTTTGCTTGCGATAAAACTGAATTAATCCTATAAGGCCGATGAGGATGAATAGTGACTCCATGATACTTTCGGCAGTGACGCGGGACAGGACCACATGCCAGGGAAGTAGTGCCAAAAGAACGCTAGAAAGTAATGCTGTTTGGGTAGATTTAGTCCAGAGTTTGGTTATGAAATAAAACACTAAAATAGTAAAACTACCCAATACTGCTGTGGGGAACCGGATAGCAAAATCAGTATTGCCCAACAGATGCACTGCTAAACCGGAAAGGTAAATAGGCCCAATAATAAAATAGTCGCCGAATTTATCAAAATACAATAATGGCCAATGATTACCGTATAAATCAATACCGTTTTGCCACAAAAATTTGCCCAGGTAGCCATGAAGGATTTCGTCTTCAAAAATAGTAGAAGGGGCCGAATTTAGATAGACAAGACGCAAGGCAGAACCAAGAATGAAAATACCAACGAGAAGTAGGAAAGGTTTTATCTTCATACCACTATGCTTAGTATACACATGAGCTCGTATGAGGTTTTGTTGGATTTTAGAAAAGATGTGAATACTAATTAATTATTCGACTTTGGTGGGCTGGGCAAATTGTACCTACACAGTTCAAGAGCCTTTTAATTATTTTTCCCGTGTTACCGATGACGCTTTACCAGGTAACGGCGTACTCGTATGATAGCCTATTATACTCGTTGATACTGGCACTCTTTGCGTATTGGTTAAAAATCACTCACAGACTAATACCCTTGTGTTGGAAGCATTTGATTGGTAACTGGCTGCTTCTGACTGCCACGCTCTTGGTGAAACCAGGGTATTGGCCAGTGCTTGGTTTGTCATTTTTAATACCGCTTAGGCCGGCTGGCTTACAAACAAAAGTCTATTTGACGAGCTTAACCCTATTATCATGCCTAACGCTCGTAGCTGTCCGGCTAAGTTTGCCACAGCTGGCTGAAATTGCAGATGTACCCCAAGGAGTCAGCGTGCAGGGTCAAATGACGTATTTAGTGCAAAACCCATTGGTGATTGGGCCGCTACTTACTGCTACTGTGCAAGCACATGCGGACACGTACGTTGTTGGTTTGATAGGTCTGTTTGAATGGTTGGAGTATGGACTGCCGTCATGGGTGTATTGGTTTTTAACCAGTTTTTTGGGTTATTGGTTTGCGAGGTTTGAGTTAAGACGCACTTATCAGTTATCTGGAAAGAAAATTTTATACTTAACATGTTTGCTGGTGACAGCTATAACGGGGGTGTTTTTATCACTCTACTTGGTGTGGACTCCTGTTAGAGCAGGAGTTTTTAGTGGTGCGCAAGGCATGCATTTTTACCACTAATGCCATTTGCATTATACTGGCTGGTGCAGTTAAAGAATTTTTTAAACAGCGCGGAATGCCCAAGGAGGCCGTGGTAGTGGTAATTCTCTTAGCTTTATTGGCAAGTATCACGGCTTCGATTTATTATCGATTTTACGATTACACAAGCATTCGAACTGGACATCTGTTATTCAAACAAATGAGTAAGACATGGGTTTTGGTTGCATCAAAATAGTTTGAGTCGTACACTAAATTTGAATTTATACACCGGAGGTTTTATGAATGATATGGCCCAACAACCAGCAACGTTAGATGAAGCGTATAAAAAAGTGGAAGAAGAATTGTTGCAGATGTTTCTAAAAAAGCATAAGGATTACGGCAAGGGTAATATAATGTCGGTTAAGGAATTGGGAGTAGCTTTGCGGATAAGTGAAAAAATCGAGCGGATTAAGCACTTATTAATGCAGGGTAATGCACCCGTTAACGAAAGCATTGAAGAAACCTGGCTGGATGTAGGGGTATACGCCATTATTGCGGTGTTATATCGCAGAGGGTGGTTTGAAAAACTAGAGGTTCCAAAGGAAATTTTGGAAAAGGCTTAAATTAAACGTGTTAGATAGATAAGTGCTGGTAGAGCTTGCCTTGGTTAAACCCGAGTTTTTGGTAATACTCGCGGGTGCCGATGGCGGAGATGACGGATAATTTTTTGTAGCCGTTTTTTGTACTCAATTTAATGGCCTGCTTTATTAGTTTTTTTCCAAGTCCTAAGTGTTGGGCGGAGGAAACCGAAGTAGTTTTGACTTTAGTCATTTGGCCATACACATGGACTTCGCGGATAATTGCTGCCTGATTTAATTCTGAAAGAGGTACTTGAAGGCTAGTTATGGGATGAGAAAGCCGCAGGAAAGCGACGATTTTGTCTTGAGCGGTTATGTACTCAAGAAATGATTCGGTAGACACAGAGGTAGTATATTGGGTGATTTTAAGTTTTACGGCTTTTG
>CAYXRB010000039.1:0-4539 GCA_964467565.1 uncultured Pseudomonadales bacterium
GTATTCAGCCTTGGGCGATGTATTTATGGCGTCAAAAATTGATGCGATAGTGGCCAGCAACACCATGCCCGACCCGAACGGCGAACCGGGTGGTTGGTGTGGGGCCAGTATGCGGTCGGTAGCACGATCGGTGGTTTGGGAAATGAAACAAGTGACGAAAGGGGGGATTCCGATTGTGGCGGTAGGAGGAGTGATCGACGGTACGCAGGTGAAAAGTAAGCTTGAGGTGGGGGCAAGCGCGGTGCAGGTGGTGAGCGCGATCTTGTTTAGAGGCAGGGACGCGGCGCAAGTGATTCGGAAGGAGTACGAGATATTAATTGCTAAAGAGGCGAGTCGAGCAAAACCTTAGGTCTTACAATTTACTCACAATTTTCATACACTTACATTACTTTTGGGGAAATTGGGGGTTGACGGTACAGTTGACCTGGTGTGTACTAAATGTGTATAATACGGTAACTAATTAGGGTGGATATTAACACCTTACATTGGTCCAAGTAACACAAATTACGCAAACGGGAGGCGTAATGGAAACCAAGTATCAAGCAGGTGTTTTTTTATATCAAAATTTTCAAATTAAGATTATTGGTTGCGGTTCCGTTATCGGAACCAACGTAGTTACGGAGCGCGCCTAAAGGCGCGTTTTTTTATATGGCCATACAATTTATTGAGAGCAGACAAATAACTGAATCTCATATATATCGTGCAACCGGATTAGTATTATTAATGGCACATACTCCTGGTAGTCATAAATTCAGAGGTCTTGATGAAATGGCGGATGGTAAAAGTATACAAACAGCTCATGGAAGGTTACCCCTAATAGTTGATGTGGCAGAACCCGAGGTAGATGAGAGAAAATTCAACGATGCACTGATTCATAGTCCATTTATAATTGCAGCTTTAAAAGGGAACCCCGGCCTTCTAAATCCAGAGCTTTTATCTGATAGCGCAGATTATTTCGATTTTTATAACAAAGCAGTGTTTGCAGCAAGAAGTAGGAGGCTAGCAAAGGGCAGATCGGTAGAACAATTAGACCTGATGGGTGGCGGCGCATATTTATTGCGTGGTAGTTCAGATGTGATTGTGGATTATTTTGATCCATTAAAGCGTGTTTGGAAACCAATGAATAAACCTAAAGGAGAGATTGATGACATCAAACGGCATAATAAAGAACTTTTATCAACTGTTCCGGATATAGGGTTACACCAATTTAGGTCACGTGTCGGGTTAACTGTTCAAGGTATTTCATTTTATGGTAATCCTTTAAAGTTAAGTGTGGGTGTAAGTTTAGAATCATTTTTTTGGGTAAAACCTACATCAAGAACTGAGTTTGAAGAATTATATAGAAGAATTCCAGATGATGTGGTAATGAATGTCAATGGCGGTTTGCCTTTTGCAGACTACTTGAGACCGTTGGTGGTTGAGTTAAATAACGGTGTAAACGGGAAAGCTAACGGTCTTAGTAATGAAGAGATTTTTACATACAGATTACTGGGACAAACTCCTGAATTGCTAAATTTAGCTGGAGAATTGGTAAATTCTGTCAAGCCTATACGACAACGCGGTTGTAACGATGTTGCTAGCCCAATCAATAATGCGTTAGGTGAATATCTGAGCAATAGACCGGGTCTAGGTGAACTCTTACCAGACAAGGATATGGCTTGGTTAGCAATCCCGAGTATTCGAAATTTGATCGGCACTGAAGAACTATATTATGTTTGATACATGGTAGATTGATATCGTGTATACTCTTTAAAATGAAGCGAGGGGATACAAATACAGCGCCGATATTTATAAGATCGGGTGGAGAAGGGTTTTGGGAGTTTTTAGAGAAAACAGGTATTGAATTTAATAAGAAAGATTTTCCTTTTTTAACGGCTAGTAATCCGCCGCGGATAAAACAAATGTGGGATTTTGGCGAGTACCTAAAATTGGGGTCGCGGGGCCAGGCATTAGCGTATTTATATCATGGGTTGGGCAGAGCCTTGGATTATGTGGGGCCGGTATTGGATAGTGAATTACCGCACGGGTTTAATGACCATACCGACAGGCACACCTTGTGGGTAGCGCAACGAGGGATGGAGTTGTTGCATAGGGCAGGAACAAATTTTGACGGGACCGATTATTTTGATGGCCAGACCGAAGTACTGATTACTTTAGTGGGGATGTTGCATGATTTTGGCAACTTACTGGGTCGTAAAAACCATTCGGATGATTCTATCAGGTTGTTAAAAGTGATGTTTAAAAATTGGCACAAGTATCCAAAAGAATGGGCGGTGGTAGAGTACGCGATTGCCTACCATGAAGAACCGGTGTTAAAGGCAAAAAAGAAAGCACTAAATGACGGTTTGCCCTTACAATGGGCGTTGGTTTTAGCAGATAAAATGCATGTGGGGAGGAGTCGAATTGGCGGGAGGTCTTTCAAAGCTGGATTAGAAGAGCGTGCGTTTGAGAATGATATTCATATATTGATTAATGCACTGGTGGTGAGATCAACTTGGTATTTATCGGCTGGGACGTATGTTTGGCACTTAGATTTTAGCGTGGATTTATTGCAGGATAAATTTGCATCATTTAGCCGGGGGAACAGCGGGAGGCTTTGGGTGCCCAAGTTTGTGCAGAACGTTTTTGTGCGTGAAGGGCGGACTTATCGAGATACTTTTGCCCGGCTTTTTCTAGAACATTATAAACACAGAGTGGAAATGGCTGCTGAGGCAGCTTTTTTACTGTTCCCTCATGCCGGAAGGTTTTCGGTAAAACTTTCGGACACTGACACGAGAAGGAAGGTGGGGAACGGAGAGCGGGTGATTTGGGATATGAGCCGGCATGTTGAAGCCGAACCTTTTAAGGCCAGTGGTTTAATGGGAAGGATAGGTAAGTCAGGTTTGTTGGGAAATACCGACTGAGCTTTTTTTACTGGGAAAATAAGCCACGGTACATGATAACGCCAATTGCTTCATTGACTTGATACTTTACTCTTAATTAAGATGAGTAATGTGCTTACTTAATGAGTTGGGTTGTTGGAATGATTGTTTGATCATATGTTTAAATATTTAAAGCCCTTGTATTTTGCCCTGTTATTTGCCGGGTTGGTGGTACTTTTTTTGTTGCAAGCGAAACTTAAGCCGGAGAAGGTTGAGGCACAAAGCACTTTAAGTATTGTAGCCACCGCGACTGGGGATATTAACGCATCTACCGGAGTGACTACCGTTTCCACTACCGCCATTGCCGGGGGGGTTAACTCTTTGTACCTGGCAGCGGTGTCGACCAAGGCTTCTGGGGTGGTGAGTAATGTTACCGGACTTGGGCTTACCTGGCAGAGGGCAGGGTCACAGTGCGGGGCACGGGGACAAACGAGCACCGAGGTGTGGTGGGCGTATGGATCACCAACCAGTAGCGGAGTGGTGACGGCAACACTGGAGCCCAAATCAAGCTTGACTTCGGCGGTGATCGCCGTGCACCGGATTAGCGGGGCGAGTGCCACTGCACCGTTGGGGAATGTGGCCAGTGCTAATACCCTGGGTGTAAATGGCGAGTGCAGTGGCGGAGTGGACACTAACTCCTATGCCCTGACTCTAACCCCCCAAAACACGAACTCCCTTATATTCTCGGCAGTATCGTTGCGGGCTGCAACCCACACCCCGGGAGCAGGGTTTACCGAAAGCGCCGAAGTTACCTCTGAAGGGGGTGGCGGTAGCGCCGCTGGAGTGGCGACCCAGTACCGGGTGGGCTTTACTTCTCCCCACATCGTGCCGGGGTCGATGGGCGGGGCAGTAGACTGGGCAGTGGTGGCAGTTGAGGTAAAGTCAGCCGGGACCAGCCCACCACTATTAACTGGAGACGTTAATAGCGACGGGAGGGTAGACTACCGGGATGCTTTAGCCTTGGTGCCGTATTACGGCAGTGCCATGCAAGGGGGCGCAGACCTGAACGGGAATGGAGTGGTCAACCTGTTTGACTTTAGGCTGTTGGTAAACTCCTTTGGCAGCCAAAGTACCCCACCAAGCCCGACCACAGCCAACCCGACCCCAACACTAGGCCAACCAAGCCCGACACCTACCAGAGTTGCCAGCCCTACACCAACCAGGACACCAACGCCATCGCCAACGTCTACCCTACCCACTCCCACCCAAGGACCGGTACAGACGGGGGGTGTTTATATCTCTCAGGCAGAGATTTCTGCATTACCCGCATCAGGTACCGCATGGAACACATTAGTTACCTGGGCAACGAGTACATCGGTGGATAATTTTCATTTATACGACCAGGATAGCAATGGGAATGTTATTACCTTAGCACGGGGGTTTCATTTTGCAAAAGCTGGTAACACCGCATCTCGCGACGGGGTTATTCAAGCGATTACGGCCATAGTTAATAGCGGCACATACCCTGGAAGAGCTTTAGCATTGGGGAGAGAGCTGGGTGCGTATGTGATTGCGGCGGATTTAATAAACTTAAGAATTTATAATCCAAGCTTAGATACCCAATTTAGAAATAAGTTACGGTATTTGAGGACTGCCCCGACTACAGAAGGTGGCACCT
>CAYXRB010000039.1:4549-6999 GCA_964467565.1 uncultured Pseudomonadales bacterium
GAGAACCGGCCGAATAATTGGGGGACTATGTGTGGCGGCAGCCGGGCGGCAGTGGCGGCATATTTGTATCAGACAGATGCGAATGAATTGGCAGAAATAAACAGAATAGCGACAGTCTTAAAAGGCTGGCTGGGAGACAGGGCTGCTTATGCAGGATTTGACTATGGGGAATTAACCTGGCAGGCTAACCCCGCGGCGCCGGTGGGCATAAACGCGATGGGTACCACCCGTATATTTGCCGATGGCGTGACCCGATCGGTAGACGGAGTAGTGCCCGACGACATGCGCCGGTGTAGTGGCTGTGCCGGAGCGGACCCGGTTTACCCGCTGCCTTACGAAGACTATGTGTATGGGGCATTAAATGGCATAGTGATGCAAACCGAAATATTGCGCCGTCATGGTTTTGCTGATATTTATTCTTGGCAAAATAATGCTTTGCGCCGAACTTTTGTTTGGCTGCATTCAAACATTTGGACAAATGGCACCAGCATTACCGACTTTAGGGCAGACGGCAGGGGTTCGACGACAAATGACCGGAACCCTGTGTGGATAATAAATAAGCGGTACGGTACGACATTTTATGAGGAAGTAGGCATTACACCTTCGGAAATAATTGGCTTTGCCGATTGGACGCATCAATGAGTTGATAATATGCGATTAAGGAGAATTACGGAAATATAGTGGATTAGAAGCGATTTTGGGCGTCTTAGTAGGTTCGATAGTATTTACCGCAAGTGGAAAGCTATTTACTTCAGGTGCAACTGTGGCAATCTGCCGAATTATGGCAAGTGCTATGCAATGTAAATATTCATCCCGCTGTTGTTGCTGAATTTCTGCCGAGTTGTCTACCACCAAATCAACAACTCCTAGTAAATTGGCTCTATTATAGGTAATTAAGTTACTGTGAGCTTGATGATATAGAGATTGGTCAACCTTAAATCTACCCGCTCTATTATTGGAAAATTCTGTTATTTCCTGAGGAGTAGGACTGCGTCCCAATTCCCTTCTGGCCATTCGTAGTGTTGCGACATGATCATCTGCTGTAACTCCAATCTTGACGATAGCAGGGAGTTTTGGTGTAGTGCGAAGTAACCTGCCCAACCAATTTTTTTGGATCGCGTTCAGCTGTAATGCTAATAGTTTTGATTCGGCCACAACAGGCTTTTTAATTTTCGCCGCTGCAAGGGAAAGCAAAATAACATCAGTAACCATTTGTTCGTCTACTTGTTGCTCGTAGTAGAAATTACCCTCTGACTCCATTTGTTGGCGCCAGGTGTAGAAATCTGCACCTGTGTGCCCGAGCTGTGCACCCGTTCGTCGCATTAGAGTTCCGGAACGAAGATAATAGTCATCTTCTGATAAATCGAAAAGCTCCGCTAAAGCATGTCCAATACTAGATTCACCGACACCGCCAACTTTTTCCAGAATTGGGCTGTTAGGTATGGTTGGATTAATGGGGCCTTCGGATGGTATAGCGGTTACAACGAGAGCCACCCCATATTTTAAGTGGCGGCTAATTCTTCTGGCAGAGTTGAATGTAAATAAGGAAGATACTGCCTGAGAAGCTAATGATTCAAAATCTAATTCTTTATTCATAAAAAATCATATGATTCTACTATTAAAATAGTGGAAATTGTATGTGTAATTATTACTTCTGAAGAATATGTAGGTATTATATCCAGGCTAAATGGTAAAATTGATTAATGAGGACAACGGTTTTTGACGGCATTGCCACTGCATTGGCAAAAGAAAAAGAAGTGGCAAAGAAAGTGAAGGCTTTAAGGTATACTCCGGTTTTGGTGAGTTTTGTATTTCCAGAGGATGAAGCGGGTTTGCTGTATACCGAATTAAAGAAGGAAGCAGCAGCCAGAGTAGGGGTAGAATTTGTGCCGCACTTGGCATCGATGGGTAATGATACCGCTGAATTGGTGAGCAGAATTGAAGCGGCTGGTGGGAATGAAAATATTCATGGGGTAATGGTGCAGAAACCGGCGAAGCGGGTTTGGGAAGGATACTTTAGGGATCAGAGTACTTTAGGGTTTAATAGTTGGTGGAGGGGGGTGGCGGACGCGATTGACCCGAAAAAGGATGTTGACTGCCTAACGACAACTAACCTGGAAAAAGTTTCTGACGGGTCATGGCAAATATTGCCGGCGACGGTAAAAGGGGTGTTGACAACACTCGAGATCGCTTTAGGTTTAAAGGCTAACTCGCTAAGTTTAAAGTCTAAAGCCGAAAATCTAAATTCGAAACAAATTGCGGTGGTAGGCAGGAGTGAGATTGTGGGTAAACCATTAGCACAAGTATTAAGGGGAAAATATAAAAGGGTAAGGGTGTATGGGAGAGAGTTGACAAAAAATGATTTACTTGACTGTGATGTTGTGGTGAGCGCGACGGGAGTACCCAACTTGATTACAGGCGAGATGGTTAAAGAGGGGGTGGTGGTGATA
>CAYXRB010000040.1:0-367 GCA_964467565.1 uncultured Pseudomonadales bacterium
GAGTGGGCCTAGGGCGGTAAGAGCGGTTTGAGCCCCAGCTAGAGCCATGCGGCCAAGGGCAGCGGCGCCTTGTGCGGCCAATTGCCCGGCTTTTTGGACTGCCGGGGCCAGGGATCTACCGAGACCGGATACAGCCTGTCCGACTTTGGAGAGGAGTCCGCCACTGCCACCGCCAAGGTTAGAAAAGAAGGTGGTGATGCGGGTGGTAAAGTTGCTAATAACGGTAGTGGGGCTGGTGAAAAAGAGGCGAATATTGGTGGGAATGCTGCTAATAAAGGTGCGGAAGTTGCTTAAGAAACCGACGCCGGGTTGAGGCCTTGGGGGAGCAAATTGGGTTGTTGCATAAGATAATGTTGTCTGAGAAAGC
>CAYXRB010000040.1:377-6573 GCA_964467565.1 uncultured Pseudomonadales bacterium
GGTTTGGTTGATTGCTGACAAGTTTTAGGGCGCCATCGACATCATTGGTATTGAGTAAGTTTTGGAGTTGGCTGGCAAACTCTGCATGATCGGCGGAAGTGTTTTTAAAACCAGCAAGCGCGCGCTGCAGAAGTGTGTGAGTGTTTTGGGGTTTGAGGGTTTTTAAGAATTCGACTAATTGAGCCGGTGATGGTTGGGTGGGGTCAGTCTGGCTGAGTTGCGAGATAAAGGCGTCGGTGGTGGGGGTGTCGATTTGTCCCAAAAAATGATTAATAAATCCATGAGTATTGGGATTAAGTTGAATCTGGTATGGGGAAAGGTGTTGGTTTAGTGCGTTGGTGGGATTGGGGGAATGCACCAGTTGGGGAAGGTTTTGTTGAATGGTGGCGCGAATTTGGGACGCTTGATTCGGGCTAAAGTGCTGGTTTAAATTATCGGTGAGGGCTTGGTCGGCTTGAGCGGGAATGGCGGCTTGGTAGGCGTCGGCGACAAACTGGGGAGTTTGGGTGTAGAGTTTGGCCGACGTTTCGAGTAGCTGTTTTTCTTGGGCAGTAAGACTGGCAAGGACACTGGCAACCGCGTCATTGCCTTGATTGGTGGTTTGGAGGATGGAAATGAGATCGGGGGTGTTGGGGGCAACAATACCCAGGGTTTTGGTCTGGGTAATAATGGTGTCGCGCACCACTTGGGCTTGGGCAGGATTAAGGAGGGTTGTTTGAAGATGTGAGTCAAGAACATGCCCCAGGTCTTGGGTGGTGGGGAGGTTTTGGGCTAGTTTTTGGATGGTGGTTTGGCCATGGGGGCCTTGAGGGGTTAATACGAAGCGCGATGGAGAGTTTTGCAGAGCTTGGTGGGTGGTTTGACTTAATTCGTGAAGGGTGGTGGGGGGTATATTACGGCCAAAAGCAGCTAAACCTGGGTCAGCTTGGTCAAATATTTTTGGTAATTCACGCATGATGTGGGCGATGGTATCTGGCTCGAGGTTGGGTGCTTGGCTTAGGCCGGCAGTGAGGTGCTTTTCGATTATTGGTCTGGCCTTTTTAGCCACCGCGTCGGCAAGGTCCGAGTTGTGAACGGTTTGTTTAACGTGTTCGCGCAATACCGCTTCGACCGCAGCAGCTTGGCGAATGGCTTCTTGGTTTATGAGGGTTTGGGCTTCGATAAACTCGCGCTGGGCTTTAAGCAAGTCTTGAATGGTTTTGGTGGGGGTTAATTTTTGTTGGCGGCTAAAATCTTCGCTGGCCGGCCGGGGGTCAGACATATCGTCGGTGGTGTCTTTTTTGTCTTGCGTTGGTGCTTCTGCGGGTTCTTCTGGCCGCTTGTACTCCAATTCGGTTTCATGATCTTCAACCTCGGCACCTTCGGGGGTAACAAGAAACGATTCGACGAGGTTGAGTTGATTGATGAGGTAGCCCAAATATTCGGGGTTTGCTAGTGAATCAACAGTAATTTCTGTGAGTTTATTCTTGGGTAAGTAGCCATTTACGAATTCGCCGTGTGATTTAATAAAGGTGTTAAACCAATCCACGATTCCTTCTCGGGTGAGAGTTTTTTTGCCCCATAGGATGTCAGTGGCTGAGGGTTGTGTGCTGAGGATAGAGAGTTTGAAGATGCTTAAAAATTTTTTTACGTCTTGTCGAATGGAACTCATTTGAGCCTTGGTGAGTTCTTTGAGCTGGACAGAGTCGCTGGTGGCCATGACCTTATCATACCAGAGGAGAATGAGGATACGAATGAAGAATTATGAATAATGAATTAAGTGCTAAAGTATGAGTGAGTGACATGGTATGCTAAAAGTGGTTTTCTTGAGATGAATTTGATAGAATAAAGCCTATAACTATGAATGACGACCAACATACCAGTGACCAAGAAACAGTGAGCAGCGGACAGCAAGCACAAAGTGCTTCACCGTCCACCACCCACCGCCCACCGTCCTCTAAACCCGATCCTTACTATGCGGATGAATTGGATGTGTTAAGAGTTATTGCCGAGTTGGAAAAGAAATATAACAAATCCATCCTCACCGAGGAACAAAGGGCAAAACTTGCACATACTCAAGCGACAATCGGATTAAATACACAGCAGAACGTAATTGGAAAAAGTTTTGGTAACGAACAGAAGTTGGATTTGGCTACTAGGGTTGTTGGTTTATTATTAAGTCGCTTCGAAAGCTTTATGCCTGAAATTTTAAGTGGTGAGGATTGGAATGAATTGGATGATAAATCAAAACAAGAGGTTAAAAGGATAATGTTTTCTACGATTTTTAAAGCTTCTCCTGAGCAGTTTAGGATAAATATGTATAAACAATTTGGCGGTACATTATAGTATGCCTCAAGAAATTCCTATAGATATTTTGGGTGCAATGAAGTCTAGGACTTTTAATCAAGCCATAGAATTGTCCTTGGAGGGTAGGTTGAGTAGAAGTTCGTGGGACGCATTTCTCAACAGGGTTGAGCCTGTGGCTGAACAAGAACTTGACGACGCGGATAAATTAGAAATTGAGCGGTTCAAACGCTCAACCAACCGGGAAGACCGCTTAAGGCTAGTGAGGGCACGCAGGGTGGTTGCGCCGTTATTAGATGATCCTGACCCGCGAACAGGTCGATACCCTTCTACAGATATTGATCCTTACCTTAATGCTTTACAGGGAACACAAGCTGAGAGGTTATTGCAAGCCAAGCGGGAGTTGGTAGCGGCTGTTGAAACTTACATTGATAGCGACACTGCGGCATTAAGTAGGTACATTTCTCAGGCAGAAATGCAAACGTTGGGAGCTCAAGACAGAATTTTTACTTTTCAAGCTTCTAATTTACTTCAACTATTAAACATGGGTGAAATAAAAGAAAACGACGCAGATTCCTGGCTTACTTTTAGACAAATTAGAGAACGTTTGTCTGATGGGATAATTGCGGGTGCGATTGATCCTAAGGGCTATGGAAAGGCTGTGGGATTTATTGCTTTCAAATCGGAGAGGTTACGAATATTTGTTCCAGACCAACTTCGTCTTTATGTGGCAGAAGCGGCACCAGCTTTAAAAGAGTTATATAAATCATTAAAACCGGCTACAGATGCGGATGGAGGCACGGCTGAGAGGGCTATGCATGCAGGGTTAGAAGGCAAGCATTTGCGGGCTTTAGTTAGTTGTTATTGGAAGCCTACTTTGTTACTGGCTGATAGATTTGAACAAACCCAAAATGGTTTGTGGTTGGCAAAAGACGTAAAGAAAAAATCGATTGAATTGAGTGCTCGCAGAGACATGGATTTTTGGACTGGAAATGATGTAGAGTATCGGGAGGTGTCGCCAGACGTCCCGTTGTTGATGGCTGAAGAAGATATTTCAATAGGCGGTGTGAGTTATCAGAGAGGAGACCAATTTAGCTTGCTTGACCCTGGAATCACAGATGAGTTTCGAGAAGGCATATTAAATCGGAAAGTCAAGGCAAGCTTTGTTCTGGCAAGTGGCATGCCTGATCCAAAAGCTCCTGAGCGATTAATTCCCGGAGAATGGCTCTTGACACTTGAGGATATATTTAAAGAATATGAGGGTGGAAACCCGCGAAGAGACAGGATTTATTTAAGGCATGGAATCGATCCTACAAAAATTGTTGGGCATGAAACAACGAGTGGTTCCGGATTAGAAGCAAACTCGGTATTGCGTTGGGATGATGATTTATTGCTGGCTATTCCGCCAGAAAAAAGAGGGGAATTAGTTGGAACAGACTTGGTAGTAATTAAAGCCGGTGAGTTTAATAGTAATGCTTTACTGTTGTTGGCAGTTACTCAGTATGATGCTTTTTTTGACCCGGCATGCCGGAAAAAGCAGCATTTAGAAACTTCAATGAGATCTGTTATTCCTGATGAGTATGTGTGGAGACATGCAATTACAGACATTGATTTAAGAGACATTACGATGAGTATGTTTGGTGCCTTGGTTGGGAGAAAGATAAATTTAAACGCTTACAACTTTGCCTTATACCAAGGACTTGATATTGCGCGAGGAAAGGAAAGGCATGTGGTACCGAAGCGAATCGACGACATGACTGATCCTTATCAATTGGAGAATCAGGAACGATTCCTAGGTCCTATCCAGTTGCACCGGGTTAGAAGTACCACTGATCCCGGAGTGACGAATGAAGATGTGGTGAGTGATAAGAAAACGATGGAAGCCCAGAGGCGGATATTAGAACATTATGCGATTTCGAGAAGAGAATATCCTGGCCAGCACCACGATATACATGAGGTGAATAGAATTTATCATGAGGCTCGTTGGATTGCCAATCAATTTGCCAAGGGGTTGGTAAATAGAGCAGGAATGGAAGCACGCCTAGCAGAATTAAGAGTAGATGTATTGAAGACAAAAAGAGTTGATTATTTACAGGAAGACGCAGGGGGCGGCTACTATTGGGAGAAACGCTCTCCTTTTGAACATCCACGCCCAGGGTTAGAGCAGGTCGCAATGATGAATGCAATGGGTGAGGGGGAAGCAGAGATAATTCGGGATGTCTCGCACAAAGACTTAATTGTGTCGCTTGGTGGAAGAGATGACTTGCCCGATTGGTGTTATGAGGGCTGGTATGGAAAAATGTTGGCTTTAAAATACGCAAACTCGATGGGCTTTTTCTTTTGGGGTGATGATGTAAAGCAGGAGCAGATGCAGCTTAAATATATGTCTGTAGCTGGAAAGGCATTTGCGGGCTCTTTAGACGCAGCAAGAAAAGTAGTTCAATCACTTGACCCCTCAGTATTAGGTAGAGCTGGTTTTAATATTAATCCTAAAGCTTGGGGCGACGAATTGGGTGAAGTTCTTGGCCACAATATTGCACACGCAATTTTAAATGAAGGGTTTGGTTTATCGGGAAAGGAAACGGTAGGTGAATATTTTAAAAATATGGCCGAAGTAATGTTGGGTCGGGCGGGGGCATTAAGCCACCTACCAGGTGACGCACAGAAGCGTACCATGATGATGTATTTAAAGAAGTTACAAACTGTGGTGGAGGGTGGGGTTCAGTATCATTGGAAAAAGAAAATTGGTTTAGGTTCCCCTGGAACCGAGGGCCAATTACTAACTTTAGATTTTGGAGACCCCGTTTATGGAGAGGTGGAGAAGTGGTTAGTGGGGTTATTTCGTGAAAGAGGTGATGAGGTAATATTTCCGGAAGGCGAGAAACCTTATATTAGCGCACAAGGACGAAAGGTTGTATATGCTTGGGAGGGAATTATTGACCCCAGCACAGGGAAATGGATCATGAAGGATATTACACACTTACCACTGCGGGAGCGGTATTTGGCACGAAAGTTAGAGATGTTTTCTACAAATGTGTTTGCGCGGGTAATGGAGGAGTTTTTAAGAGACAACACTACTTTTGATGTGGCTGATAGGGAATGGATACTAGAACAATTAAAAGCATCTAAAGTACAACGGAGGAGTGAATACGAAGCAGTGCGAACAGAAGTGGAACGTTCTGGTCTTAATATTGAAGAGCTCGAATCGATTTAAAAGACCTTTTTACGACTGCTAATAAATACGTTATTGTCTTAAAGTGGGGTTGTTGGGATCTGGTGGTTGTGCACGGTTGGGATCACCCAGTGAAGATGGGGTTCTTGCCCCGATTACATTAGTCTGATCATGAACAGTTTCCGGTGCGTTATCAACTCCCGGCTTTTTAAATCGACCTATAAATTTTTCAACAGGTTCTTGTAAACGGTTTTGGTAAATAGCACCTCCAGCTTGGCGGAATACTTCGGCAGATACACTTCCGACAGCAGTTCGAACCAAGCCAGCACCAATTCGGCCGGGGGCGCCGACGACCCGGTTAACCGGGGCCCAGCCGGCGGCGAAATTGCCCATGGCGGCGCCGCCAAGGCCAAATTTATCTTCATAGTTAAAGACGCGGTGGACGATTTTAACGATTTCGGGCAGAAGCAGGATCATACCCAGGCCAATGAGGGGGCCAACGGCAGAGCCGCCGGTGGAGAGGAGGGGGGCGACCCAAGTGGTGCCGTCGCGGCCGATTTGCGGGTTAACGCCAAAATCTCGATTAAGATCATCGGCGTCTTTGCCGGCTAGAGCAATGCCGATGAGTAAAAAGATGGCCACAGCGGGGAAGACGGCAGCGTTGGCGACCAAGCCTTTGAGCCAACTGCTTAAGGTGTTCATTTGGGGCATGGCGTTTAATAAGAGTTGGAGGGGGGCGAA
>CAYXRB010000040.1:6583-6980 GCA_964467565.1 uncultured Pseudomonadales bacterium
TGGGGAGTGAGAGGTTTGACGAAACAAAGGTACATGATGAGGGCAAAGAGGGTGCGGAACATGGCAATGATGATGGCCACGGCAATGATTAAGCCGGCGATAGCACTGGTAATGAAATCGACAAACGAACCCCAAATGCCACCGTTGGGAGCAAAAGCGTCTGCCAGAAGGTTGCCGACAGCGGTGTTTGCGCCTTGGTTGACGTCACTAAAGGCCATGCGGAAGGCTAGGGTGATGACGTTTTCACCAAGAACATTGTTGAGGGCCAGGGTGGGGTCGCTGACGATGCCAAAGGTGTTTAAGAGGTAGACGACGACGAAGGTAACAATGTAGATGAGGTCGACGACAAAACCGGCGATGGCGTAGCTAAAGGTGATAAGCACAAGGGTTAAGGCAA
>CAYXRB010000041.1:0-6145 GCA_964467565.1 uncultured Pseudomonadales bacterium
GTGATTACCGAGGTTGAGTCGTACCGGGGTGAGGAGGACTTGGCGTGTCATGCGCGGTTTGGCAGGACGGCAAGAACCGAAGTGATGTATGGCCGGGCCGGGCTGGTATACGTGTACCTGATTTACGGAATGTATTGGCTGATTAACATTGTGACGGGGAAGGTGGATGAGCCGCAAGCGGTACTAATAAGGGGTGTGGTGGCCCTCCCTGAGAAGGATGAGCCGCCAAGGCTACGTGGGGCAAAGGGCTACGGACGGGCAAAGCAGGCGGTGTTGATAAGGGGGTTACGAGTGACAAGGAACAAGTTACAAGAAAACATTTGTGGGCCGGGGAGAGTGGGGCGGTGGCTTAAATTAGACAAGAGTTTTTATGGGGAAGATGTGGCCACCAGCAATCAATTATGGATAGAGGAAGCTGGTCGTAATTCCAAAATCCAATTATCAAATTCCAACATAATCGCAACACGACGAATAGGCGTGGACTATGCCGGTGAGTGGGCGAAGAAAAAGTGGCGATGGATGCTGAAATAAGTAAATGGTATAGCAGAAAATGCTTGTGTTATTGAATAGTTTTAAGATAAAATCCCCGCATTATGCCTAGAGAAATTGACGGTCCCTCTTTTCGGCAAGTTTTGCTTGATAATGGAGGTAGTGAGGTTGGTGTTTTGAAAGAAATTGTGGCAAAAAGACCTACATACACACTAAGCTTGCCAACTTTTTTGGGCATATTTGAACCTCATGCATTAAGAGATTCGAGAATGTTTGCTGAAAGTATTATCGCGCAACGTGCTTTTTCTGAAATAGTAGTTAATCAACAAAGACAAATAATATTTTTTCTAGAGAACGGTGCTATTGTACCTCGAGCGGTAGTGAAGATGTATGAAGGAAGAAGTATTGTTGATATTGGAAATCTTCTAGTGCGTTCTGATAATTACTCATCTGGAGCTGTTTACACACAAAACCAGTATGAGCAGATCCAACAGTTACAGGATGAGTATCCCCAACTTATTGGATTTGAGTTCGAAAATCCACCCAAAACCAATCTTACACACGTTGACGAATGGATTTCTAACATGAAAATAGGACAAGGTAATTTTTTAAATCTTTACGAGTCAACTGTATTAGCGATTGCAGGTATGATGATGCGTGATTTCCGCTTGGCAGCACAGATTGCTAATAGTTCTAATCAGGATAACCGATCGGTTGTTGTTATAAGGGGGACATTGCATATGGGATTAGTAAACGCTTTACATCTATTTAGCCCAGGATTAGTGGAAAAATTAGACATAGAGAAGCCTAGATTGGTAAGTCATAAAAATCCCCGAGTTCTGACTATACTGCAATTACTTTGGAATAGAGAATGGTGGAAGGAAGTAAGTGTGGGTTCAAAAATGAATATTTATCGAGCGAACACCGATAGAGTTGCAGATGTGGGTAGAGTCGTTAAGCGACTTTTAGCCCCTAACGTTCAAAGTCTATGGAGCAGTTATCTTACTACTCAACTTCAAAAGTCTTGGCCTGATAACGACAATAGTATGGGGCAATTATCCCAGATTTTGGATGACCCTCTGATTTCTTTACATTAATAGAGGTGATGGGATAAGGTTTGGAGTTTTAGTTGCCTTGGCGGTTTATTCTTGAACAAACTTAAAGGTGGAGAGGATTTGATCGGCGAGAGGTGTGTTGGGATGATTTTCTGTGGCCTTAATGAGTATAAAATCGTTCATATCTGAGATAAAACATATACCCTTTACAATTCCTCCCGGTTCTCCTCCTGCTGAAACCTCACCTGTGTAGAAAGATTGATTTATTAGGGTGGAAGATTTGAATACTCTTTCGCATGCAGAGCTTAAGCTCGTTTCAGGGTCATTTAACGGTTGGCTGTATATCTCAATATAAAATTCTCCTGGTTTTAATCCTGGCTCGTTGTCGTTATTTGAATAATTCTGGATACGTGTGTAACTGCTGTTTTGGTTGGGTTCAATACCTCCATCGGGTGGAAAATTTATCGAGAAATTATGTGAAGAGTCAGTGTAGGCTTTCCAAGTAGATGTATCTTCTAAAAATGCAAAGGTGGAGAGGATCTGGGTGATGTCTTGGCTTTTGGCAGTGACGGCATAGCCAAAGTCACCTTGTGTGATGAAAGCGAGGGTGACCGGGAGGTTTTGGTTATTAACGAATAGCTGGTAATTAAATTTGGTCCACTCCAGGCCATTTATGGTAACCAATTCTTGCGAGTCAATGGCGTCGGTAATGTGCCCGATTAATTCTTGCCGATAATTTTCGACGGTCTTTTGCTGGTTCACTTCGAGGGAATAACTAAAATCGCCTTGGGGAGGATTGGGGCCAAAATTGACTTTAGACATAAAGGTAAATTGGCCGACATCTCTATTACCGACTTCTTCGGTGGGGGGTGCGCTGGGGTGGTATTTGGTGGAAAAGGCATATTGATGGTTGGTATAGGGTAGCCAATTGGCGGTGGATGAATCGAGGATCTCTTGTTGCGAGGTTTCGTAAGGGGAGGGGGTTACTTGTTGTGGGGAGGTTGGGGAATCTGATTTTTGGTTTTGGAAAAAGAGATACCCGGTAAGGGCAAGAGCCACAATCACGACAATACCAATGACAATCGGCACGATTCTTAGCTTTTTAGGTTGGGGTGCCGGAGAAAGCTGGGTGGATGGATTTATACCTGCTTCTGCCGGCGTTTGCATGGGGTTTTCCATAGCTGGATTTAATTGGAGAAAGTTACGGTGGTAAGGATCTGGGTCAATTGATTGTACCAGGATTGAATTGCCGGTGAGGCTTGGTTGTTTTTTAGGTCACTGATAAATGTTTGGGCAGTATTATTTTCAAAATCCCATACTTTGCTATCACCACAGTTGTTAGGGTCGGTGATAAGGTACGTATTGTCTTGAGAAAGCCACTGAGGATCACCCTGATATACCAGGATAATTTGATGATTCTTGTAGTAAAAGATAAGCCGGCGCTCGAGGGTAACGTCGCAGACATCTAACCGGCTTAAGACCATAAATTCTTGGGCGTAGGTGTTATTGTTGAGATGGGTTAGAGTACTCGGGGTTGCCGGCCAGTCTATGGTGACGTTTGAGAGGCTGTTGTTATCTAAGGCTTTTTTATCGAGGAGTGCAGTCTCGAGGTCGTAGCCATTCGGTTCATCTTGGTAGTTACTTAAGTCTTTAGTAAAAATGCGGAGGTATGAGGCGGATGTGCTTGGGGCAGTGGAATCTACCACCGGGATCAATGGATCGTGTTGGAAGGACAATCCTAGGGTTGGGTGGGTATAGGTGGCTAAACCAGTATTGGTTAAGGTAAGGGTGGAGAGGATTTGGTTGGCAAGGGCGTTGTCCTGATAAGACAAATAAATATTGAACAGTTTCTCGTTATGGATAAGTAGGTAATATTCATTCCCCTGGCTCGTGGAATAGAGAGCAGGAATTCCAAGTACTTCACTCAGAGTGTATTGTATAGTTTCGTCCATGGAGATACCGTGCTCCAGATACCATTCGAGGTTTCGTCCTGGATCAGAGGTTATGACGATCCGTAGGATGGGATTGTTATCTTTTAAAATCCAAATGTTATTAGTGGTGGTGGGATTTTTCTCTACTTCGTCCTCGTTGCCGTTTAGCGCTTCTTTGCCCCAAGAGGGTGCTAGGTGGGAGGGGTGTTTGAAAGAGAAGCCGTGCATGGTATTGGTGTAGGTTAGCCAATTGGCGGTGGAGGTCTCCTCCGCTAAAGCTTCGGAAGGCTGAAGAGATGGAGTAGGACTGCTTGTATGGGTTTGGGCGTAGTTGGATCGGGCTTTGGAGAAAAGATAAAAGGCAGAGATACTTATGATTAATACAGCGCCGAAAATGCCAAGTAACAGTAAGGGGAGTCGGTGTTTAGGGGGAGGGTTGGGGAGTGGGACCGCTATTGGCGGTGGGGTGGCGTCATCTTGAGTTTGAGGGGATGGAAATGGCTGTGGGTTTTGAGTTGGAGGGAGCATAAGTTTAATACGTGGTGTTAATTGGGTAACCAGAGCGGGGAGGAAAGGTTGGTGGCTTTAATCACATCGTACGACGAGCACGCGATAGTATCGGTGAGGGTGAGGGTGGGAATGCCCTGTGCAGACTCAAGGCTTAATAGAGCGGTACCGTTGTCGGAGAGTGAGGCTTGTGAGAAATCGGGGGTAATTTGGGTACACGGGTCGTTTTGCCAAGTTTCGAGTGAATAACGATGTAAGCCGGTGGAGTCCGAACTGGGGCTAAGAATACGACCGGCGGCCACGAGGGCATTGGTACCGAAATCACCCACGGGAACTGATTTCTTTTCGGCAATTGAATAGAGGAAGGTGGATTGACCGTCGGGCTTGAGATTATTGGCATACAGCAGATGGGAAGAGTTGTTGGTAAAGTTTAGAGCGCGGAAAGGCGCTTTTTTGCCTTGATCTTTATCCTTGGTGGTTTCGATAGGTGTTTCCTGATTGGAATAAGTGTCTATAAGGTAGAGGCCATCTTCTTTATGGTAGGCGACGAAGCGGGAGTTAGCAGACCAGACCGGGGCTAAGAGCGCGGCGGGGATGCCTTCATCTGTTTGTGTGGTCATACCTAAGACATTGGTGGCATAGGAGCGCAGCTGATCACCGTTGACGTTGGAGGCGAAGAGTTCGTTGACCAGCACAAAACTAACGCGGCTAGTGCCTGGAATCCAGACCATGGGGGAGATGCTTTTTTCTTGGGTAGTGCCATAGCGTAAAGTAATTTCACCGTCCTTTATCCGAACGATCCAGCTTTCTTTACCTTGATCGACCCAAATACTGACATATTCGTTGTTGGGAGAGATACGGGGTTGTTGGAGGATGTTTTCGGCTGGTTCGAGTAGGGTGGTGATTTTTTTGGTGGTGCGGTTGACTAAGGCCAAACCGGTCCCTTTTTGGTCGGGCTTAATGTCGTTAAAGGTGTATACCAGAGATTCGCCGTTGGGGGTAGAAGCTAATTCTTTTTTGATAGTGTCATCGGAAGTGATTTGGTCGGGCAAGGTACGATCGGCTTTGATGGTGTAAATTTGGTTGTCCTGGATATAGGCGAGCGTGCCGCTGAGGGGTTGGTCGACTACTTCTGGTTGTGGGGTGAGGTTGGGAGCGGGTGAGGGGCTGGGGGATGGTGCTTGGGCTTTGGCCCCAAGAGTGGTGGAGCGGGGTGCGGGTGGCGGGGGAGTGGAATCGGAGAAGATAGTAAAGTAGGCATAGACCCCACCAATACCCACCGAAAAAGCAATAAGGGCGATTAAAAATATGAGAAGGATATTTTTAAGCGGCGATGACGGAGAGGAATTTTTGGTAGCAGACGTAGCTGTCGGAGGAGCGGGGGCGGCCGGGTTACTCGTGGGGGAACCAGTTTGATTGGGTGGCGCAGGAGCTGCCGGAACCTGGGCAGAGGTTTGCATACCTTTTCAGCATAGCAGACATTGAACCTTGCACACAATTATGGCAGAGCTCTAAGGGCGCCAAGAAGGGGGTGAAGGTGCGAAGCGGGCGTGATAGGGTTAGTGTCGGGTTCGGTGCGGGCCCAGGTAAGACGCAGTTGCGGACTAGAGGATGCAATGGGGGTGAGCACAATGACTTCGGTCGGGATTTCGCCGGGCGCGACGCCAATAGTGCCTTGCCAACCCCCGAATTGATACGGCGTGGGGTTGGGGACCGCGGCTGCCAATTCATTCGCCGGTCGGGAAAGCGGAGTGAAGATGACGCCTGAGATAAACTCGTCTTCTTGATGAGTAAGCGTGAGTGAGGGGTCGGTGGCAATGGTGGGGGTTTTGGGGGTCCAGAGGCCGGGGATGGTGAGGGAAAATTTATTGACCGAATCGGTGAAGGTATGGATGCCGGTGGTAGGATCGGTGGTTAAGGAAAAAGTAGCCGATGACGTAGAGGGAGTGGGGGTGGCGAGGGGAAAGGGCGAGAGGGAGGGGGTTTGTGGCGGCGTTGATTGTTGATAGAAGACTTGACCGGTGAGGGTAGTGCACGAAACCGGCGGTCCGGTTTGAATCTGGCTTTGGCGGGATTGGACACAATCATTGAATGAAGTAATTGCTTGTGGTTGAGAGGTAAATTTGAGGTACCCAAGGCCGACGGCAATAACGGCCAAGATGA
>CAYXRB010000041.1:6155-6435 GCA_964467565.1 uncultured Pseudomonadales bacterium
AACTCTGGTTGTGATACACTTTCGCCATGGCGAAAGTGTATCACAACCAGAGTTGGAGAAAGGCAATTACATGTCTATGAAATCTAGAGGGGTAGGTTCTGTGGTATCCATGCCGGCCGAAGTAGCTGAACTATCTTCTTCTATAGGCATGATGTTGGGATTGGTGGTGGGTTCACCCATGACCTCGGCTGGAGTAGTGGGGAGAAGGGTGGGAATGGGGGCGCGGGTGGGCACGATATCGGCGGGTGAAGTGGCCGGTTGGCTGACGAACATTTGGTAG
>CAYXRB010000042.1:0-6103 GCA_964467565.1 uncultured Pseudomonadales bacterium
GCATAGACCCCAGCAAGATATACGTCTCGGTCTTTGAAGGTTCAAAAGCAGCCCCAAAAGACGACGAATCCATCAAAATTTGGCAAAACCTCTTCAAAACCAATGCACCCGACAAACCAGGAGTCGATGGTTTTGATCCCAAGATAAAGATCTATACCTACCCCGCGAAAAAGAATTGGTGGTCCAGAGCCGGCGAACCCGAAAATATGCCGCCCGGAGAAATCGGCGGCCCCGACTCAGAAGCCTTTTACGATTTTGGCGCTAATCTCAAGTTGCACGAAAACTCACTTTTCAAAAACGAACCCTGTCACGTCAACTGCGACTGCGGGCGCTTTATGGAATTTGGCAACTCAGTCTTTATGGAATATGTGAAGCAAAAAGACGGATCTTTCACACCACTTCCGGCCCAAAATGTTGACTTTGGCGGTGGTTTAGAACGTATGGCTGCAATTGCCAACGGTGACAACGATGTCTTCAAAACTGATTTATTCTCAGAAATAATTTCAACACTCGAAACTGTTTCGAAATCGTCATACACCAATAACAAATCCCATTTCCGTGTCATTGCCGATCACTTAAAGGCTGCTGTCTTTCTTATCCAAGGCGGTGTTTTGCCCGCCAATAAAATGCAAGGCTATTTTTTACGCCGGCTCCTGCGCCGCGTTATGGTCAAGCTCCAAACGCTTTCGGGAGACATTACCAAACCCACACCCGATGATCAGTACCGCTCCCTTGTCAGGGCCGTAGTCCACACATATACACCCATCTACTTCGATACAAAATACAACCTCGATTCCATCGTTGCCCCTATCATCGAAGAACGAGACCGCTTTGCTAAGTCGTTGCATAAAGGCATGGCGCTGATTAACAAACAACCTGAATCAGCATTCACTGGCAAATTCGCTTTCGACCTCTACCAATCGTATGGGTTTCCTCTAGAAATTACCCAAGAAATCTTAACAGAGCGCGGTATTAAATTAGATCACCAAGCGTTTAAAGCCGAATATGAAAAGCACCAAGACCAATCGCGCTCCACGTCAGCTGGCATGTTCAAAGGCGGCCTTGCCGATCAGTCCGAAGCCATCGTTAAATTCCACACCGCGACTCACTTACTCCATCAAGCCCTACGTGACGTGTTAGGCGACCACGTCCAGCAAATGGGTTCACACATCACCGCCGACAGGTTACGCTTCGACTTCAAACACCCTACTAAACTTACCGACGAGCAAAAACACAAAATTGAAACTATTATTAATGACAAAATTAATGCTAATCTTCCGGTCCATAAAACCATTGAATCAAAAGACGAAGCATTAAAATCCGGCGCGCTCGCCTTTTTTCGAGAAAAGTACCCCGATAAAGTCAGCGTTTACACTATCGGTAATGACCCTATAACCGATTGGTACTCTAAAGAACTCTGCGGCGGGCCTCACGTTTCCTCGACAGGTAAAATCGGAGCCGTTACAATTAAAAAAGAGGAAGCCGTTGGAGCGGGAGTTCGTCGTGTCTACCTCTCCCAAACCACCAGCTAGTTTCTCTCCACTGCCCATCCTCACCCGTGGCGTATAGTAGTCTGCCCAACCGGTGGGCTCAAAAGCGTGCAAAGGATTGCGCACAACAGATGGATCTGCCAAATCTGTTATCCAAATTTAACAAGCAACCGGAATCCATCCGGCAGTTTCTTGCGGTCGAAATTAGTCCAACAGTCGTCAAATCAGCCGTCTGGCAAGTTCGTCGTGAACATACCGAAATAGTCTCGATCGGTTCGGTCCAGTCCTTCGATAATCAAGGGGATGACGAACAACTCATCACCGCCGTTGACACTTCCTTAGCCGATTCCTTAGCTGGAATTGAAAATGAGCCGGATGAAGTTATTTTTGGCCTCCCCGAAACATGGGTTTCAGGCAATGTTATCGCCCCACAACACAAGCCAATCTTAAAAGAAATGTGTAAAAAACTGGGCTTAAAACCGGTCGGTTTCGTAGTCACCACCGAAGCCTTGATTAATTTCTTAAACGACACCGAAGGCAGCCCACCTTCGGCCATACTCATCAATCTATCTGGCTCCGAAATCGCGGTTAGCCTCGTATACTTGGGAAAACTCGAAGGCACTCAGGTAGTGGGCCGCAGCGAAAATATTTCCAGTGACGTGGAAGAAGGCATTGCTCGATTTCCGAAAAGCGACAACCTCCCTTCACGCATGATTCTGTATGATGGGCGTGAGGATTTAGAGGGCATTAAACAGGAGCTTATTGCGGTAGACTGGCAAGCTAAATTACCTTTTTTACATTTTCCGAAAATCGAATCCCTTGCCAGAGACTTTACTATTCAGGCAGTCGCTCTTTCTGGCGGGCAAGAAGTAGCCCAATCCCTTGGTTTAGAGGCAAAAGCCCCCGATCACGTTCCGGTTTTAAGCGTGGCCGATTCCGAATTTTCTAGAACAGATAGCTCTGACAAGGCAAAGACTTCTCCTCCCGAATTATTGGAACCTGAGATGGATGCTCAAGAAATCCGCAGCGGAAGTGAGAGTGAAACCCAATTAACTCATACTCCAGATATTCAACCGGCGATTGAGCACGTTCCGACATCCGAACACAAGCTCGAATCTGATGAATTAATTGCCCCTAATTTAGCCGCCGAATTCGGCTTTACAACCAAGAAATCTTCCACCCCCCCCTCCCCACAAAGCCCTACCACCCCTTTTAAGCTACCTTCAACTAAACCACTTTCACAAGAAATTGACACCGATCAACCCGCCCTTGCATCAGACAATCAATCCTCCACCAGTTCGGCAAAAACTAATAAACCATTCAGACTACCTTCTATTGCTGTCCCCAGCTTTTCACTCATGCACCTTTCCCGTTATTTTGGTAAATACTTACCAAAATTTAAAACGCACCGCAGTTCTACTCGTAAACTAAACCGCGTTACCATTATCGCAATAGCGTTAGGGCTGTTATTGTTCCTTATTGTCGGCGGCACCATGGCGTATTGGTATCTGCCAAATGCCAGTCTTGTTATTACCCTTAAACCCCAACCCATCACTAAAGAAATCACTTTTTTTCTCGACCCCGATATCGGTACCATGAATGTACCTTCAAAAACCATCCCAGCCACCGTTCAAACCCTCACCCAATCCGACTCGCGTAGTTACCCGGCTACCGGCACTAAAACTGTCGGTGAACCTGCCAAAGGCACTGTCACTGTTTACAATCGCACCTCCAGTAGTCGTACTTTTGCCCAAGGTACACAAATTCGATTTCAAAACCTAACCTTCACCCTTGATCGGGAAGTTCGCGTCGCTTCGGCCAGCACTACCGAAAACGCCGATTTCTCTCTCACGGTGGTCCCCAGCAGCGCCGACGTGCCAGTCACCGCTTCGGCCATTGGTGAAGCCTCCAACCTACCCACCAACACCCAGTTTACTATTGCCAATTTTTCTACCGATACCTACATTGCCCAAAATAAAGCCGCCTTAAGCGGCGGTTTTGCCCGCGAAGTCGCCGTGGTCAGCAACCAAGACATTCAAGATGCCAGACTAGATGTTATCAATACCCTCCAGACTCGGGTTAGTGCCGCCGCCCAAGAACAAGCCGGTCCCTTAGTAGGAATTGTAGTCGCCGGCGAACCCGAAATCGATGAAACCAACGCTGATCCTGGAGTTAATACCGAAACCGAAACTTTTAATTATTCGGCCACCGTATCTTTGACTCTGTATTCTTACCAGAAAAATGACCTTACTGTTTTAGGACAGGAACTGTTAAAGGATCAAATCCCGCCCAACTTTAAACTCTTACCCGAAGCTACCAGTCTGGAAGTAAGTGATTCATCGGCTGAACAAGACTCACAAACCGCTTCGGTCACCGCCACCATCAATTTACTCTTATTGCCCAACATCAACCCCAACGAGATAGTTTCGCGCATACGCGGTAAACAGGTCGTGTTGGTTCAAGATTATCTCAAGACATTACCCAACTTTGACAACGCCTCGGTTACCGTTACTCCCGCCTTTCCTGGCCCGTTGTATACCTACCCCCAGCGGGCTGAACGTATCAGCGTTACTATTGAACCAGGAGATGTAAAGCTCTAAGGTAGGTATATGGCCCTGTATACCTATCGAAAAGCACCCTTAGTCTGTCATCTCCCCAAAGGGTACTTTAGTCATTACCCTCCACCGCAACCGTCTCGTGTAAAACGGATAGCCGGACCCTTACTTATCACCTTGGGTAGCTTGCTCATCGCAAACGTTACCTGGCCGCTTATCAACTACCAACTATTTGTCACGCCCTCGTACCAACAAAACTCTTTTACCGCCCCCGTTCCCGATTCACTCCTCGGCACCAACTTAAACGATACCATCCCCATGTATACCCCGGGTGTTGCCCAAGTTCTCGGAGCGCAAGTTGACCTCATTAATCCCAGTTCTTGGTTTCCAGGTGCCCAATCACCTCATGCCCAGCCCATTATTATTGATACGTACGATATCTCTATCCCTAAGCTCAACATCTTTGAAGCAACCGTTCAAATCGACGGTACCGATTTGAGCCAAAGCCTAATCCAGTACCCCGGTACCGCCACTCCCGGAGAGGCGGGGAGTACGGTGGTATTTGGCCATTCAGTCTTACGTCAGTTTTATAACCCCAGCATTCACAATCAACGCCGCTATGTTTCGATTTTCTCTACCCTTATGACCCTGCGCAAAAGCGACCGTATCTACGTAGACTTTGGCGATCAACGCTTTACCTATGAAGTCGACAAAAAACTCGAAGTAAATCCCGATGACTTTTATATTCTAGAACAACGCACCGACGTCAAAGAGTTAAGGCTTATCACCTGCGTTCCCGAAGGCACCTACTTGCGGCGTGGGGTCGTTATCGCGCGGCTTGTCGATATTGCCGACTCATCCACCACTACAGTCCTCAAGGATTAGATATTATCAATTACAGTAAAAATGTTGTTCTAAGTTGTTCTACAATTGCTCGATAGTAGTTTAAAATCAAAGTGAACTCAATAGAACTAGTGTCAGACCATGCGATCTCTCTCCTCATACAATGCCCGCATTTGCCTTACCGCCGTTGCGTTCTGTTTTCATAAATCTAAAGTTTTGCTTGTCAAACACAAAAAACTCAAAATCTGGCTCGCTCCTGGCGGTCATGTCGATGACGGCGAATTACCGCACCAGGCAGCCCAGCGGGAATGCTGGGAGGAAACGGGCATTAAGGTCAAGGCTGTTTCTAACACTCAAGTGGCCAGTACTTACTCACAATTTGTCCCCAATCCCCTTTACTCCAACCTTCACTGGATCAGCCGCGACAATTTCGATACTCGACGCAAATCCGCCGATCCCAGCCAACCCAACACATCCACATTATGGCCACGCGGTTGTGAGCAGCATCTTGTTTTGGCGTACCTGGTTAAACCAGTCGGTTCAACAAAACTTAAACAAAATATTGAAGAGACCGACGGTATCGGCTGGTTCACGCTCTCTGAATCCCAAAAACTCGATACCACCCCCGACATCAAAGCCGAACTTCAGTACGCCTTTTCACTACTATGAAAGTAATTGGTAAATCGTCGGAACCAGAAATGGTGTTGGCTTATTTACAAGCAGAAATTGATTCTGACCGGTTTGGGCCTCGCTTAAAAAGCTTGCTAAAGAAACACCAAGCCACAAAAGCTGACATCGTAGATGATGACCTTAATAATTACCAAAAAAACACGCTTCGTAGAACCTTGCTTAGCCAGTTACGTGGCTTCGGCAAAAATAAGCAATTATTTGAAGGTTTTCCCACCAAAATTGACTGGTATAAAGCTACAATAAGCCGTGATGAACTGCTCAATCTAAAATATATTGACTATAGTTATTGGAATGAGCTTAGCGATGGGACGAGGTTAGTTAAAAAGGCAGCCGAAAACCTTAAATCAGGTAAAGTAGTATTTGATCAGCCTAATGACCGTTTTTTTGCCGTCGAAAAGTTAATTAAAAATAAATGTCAATTCCCCCCTCCTATTTTAGTAACCTCAAGCCAAGCAGAGGTACCTGTTATATTAGAAGGACACCTAAGGCTCACGGCTTACGCGCTCAATCCTAGCTTAATTCCTC
>CAYXRB010000042.1:6113-6380 GCA_964467565.1 uncultured Pseudomonadales bacterium
AACCGTAATCATGGGCATTGCACCCGATTTCGCCAAATGGCCTTTGTATTAATATATACATTTCTTAATCATGCGCCTTCCTCAAAAAACCCTTGCAATTTTTGCCCATCCCGACGACGAAGCCTTTGGCCCCGGGGGCACCATTATCAAGCTGGCCCAAGCTGGCAAGCTCGATTTGCTGTGCGTTACCAACGGCCAGGATCCCAATAAACCATCAGGCTTAGATATCACCCGCGCCCAAGAACTCAAAAACTCCGCTGCGGTATT
>CAYXRB010000043.1:0-1589 GCA_964467565.1 uncultured Pseudomonadales bacterium
AAGCTAATCTTGTTTGTTAGAATACTCCCATGGCCAACAAAGACACTTCAGCTGACAATTCTTTTAAACTCCACAACGATTGGCGCGGCCAGGTAATGGCACGCATCCGCATTCTCTTTCAGCAAGCCGACCCCAGCATAACAGAAGAAGTAAAATACAAAACCGCCTCGAACCCCAATGGCGTCTTGGTGTGGTACCACACCGGTATGCTCTCTACCGGCGAAATTTACCAAAAGCACCTCCGTTTAGCGCTTTCCAAAGGCCCAGCCCTTAAAAAGCATGACCCCAAGGGACTAATCAACTCGTACCGTGCCATTATCCTTCGCCAGGGCGACCAGCTCGATGAAACCGCCTTTATTGATCTTGTCCGCACCGCTGTCACGCTCAACCAAAAAAGCAAAAGCAGCTCAAAGCCGTAACCACTGCAACCTTACACTACGATTTCTTTGTACCTAGTTTTTTCAATATCCCCTGCACCGATGGGCTTATCTTTTTATCCTTCCGGTGAATACATCCAATCCAACAGCACGGCCGGCGCATGCCTTCATTTAATTCCTTTACCGTTCTCTCCACGTGCTCTCTTCGGGTACTCTCCTTCTTCACAAATGTTACCCAACAAATCCACTCATTGCGCGCCAGTGGCGTTAACCCTTCCCACAACCCCAAAGCTTTTTTGTCAGCCACCAAAGCGTTGCGCAAATCAGCGGGTAATTCGTGTACTGTCCCACCCGTTATGTTCTGCATTTCCATCCCTTTCTTAGTAGCTAAAAAAGATTGTACCAATTCGGTTCAAGCACCTTCATCGCTAATACCATACTTCATAGTTTTTTAACTAGTCCATAGTCAGATGTATTAAGTACCAACCCTATTCCCATACTGCCCAAAAGCTCACTGAGTACTCTACAATAATCCCTACGTATGCTTATAGTCAACTTTATACTCTTCACCCTCTCTTTTGTGCTGCTCTGGATCGGTTCCGGCCTAGCCGTCTCGGCAATCACCAAGATTTCGCACTCCCTGCGCATGTCGTCGTTTATCGTCTCGTTTTTTATCCTAGGCCTCTTCACCTCCATCACCGAAATCGTGGTCGGTATCACTGCCGTCCTCAATCAACAACCCGAAATTTTTGTGGGCAACCTTATTGGCAGCTCCGTCGTCGTATTCTTATTCGTAGTCCCCCTTTTAGCCGTAGTGGGCAACGGCATCAACTTAAACCACTCGTTCCACTTTAAAGAATTGGTCACCGCCATTATGGTGGTGGGTTTCCCTGCCCTACTCACTCTCGATGGCTCCATTTCTTTAATCGACGCCATTGTCTGCGTATTTATTTACGCCTATTTTTTATACATGCAAGAAAAGAACAACCATTCTCTCGGACGACTCATCATGATCAACCTTTCACGCTCAACCATTTATATGAGTATTGCAAAAATGATCGTCGCCGTTGTCGTAGTCTTCATCGGCAGCCGTTTGCTTATTGAGCAAACCACCACCATTGCCACTGTGTGGGGTGTGTCGCCGTTTATCATTAGTATCCTACTCATTGCCGTGGGTACCAACATGCCCGAAATCACAGTCGCGGTCCGTGC
>CAYXRB010000043.1:1599-6355 GCA_964467565.1 uncultured Pseudomonadales bacterium
TCGAGATGGGCGTCTTGCGCTTAGTGGTGTCAGGTGCCGTTCCGGCCGATGGTTCCAACTATTCGGTTATCGTCTTTCTTATTTGCCTTGGCCTTTTTGGCTACTTTGCCAAGAGCCGGTTCTCCCTCTCCCGATCCGAAGGCCTCGTGCTTCTTTTAGGTTACGCCCTTTTTGTCCTCTTCGAATTAGTCACCGGCCCCGGCTGGAGCTTTGGTGCCTTCTCACCTGCTCAGTAATAACTGACTCACCCCAGCGGCAAGTTTAATTAGGACAAAATCTCCCACTCTCTTGCATCCACAAGAAAAACTTCTTCTTACCAAAATTTAATAGACTTCTTACGTAACCTCTCAAAACAACGCCTATCATTAGATAATTACTTTTTTTCAAAAAAAGGGCTAATCAATTACGAATCCTGGTAGTTTTTCCCCCCATGCTAAAGGAGTTGCTATAACAAACGGCAATCAATCACCACCGCCGACGGCTACTCTCCCACGGCTTTCCACCAGTTCAGCTCCGATGGATATTACCGATCGGGTCCCCGCACTCATTGCCGCTTATAATATTACTACCGGTCAGTATCTGTATGTTAATAATACCAGCAAAGCCTTGCTTGGTTATTCACCCCAAGAATTTATCAAAGGTGGGATTCCCTTTGCCATTTCTCTTGTCCATCCCGACGACATGCCCCAAATTACCCGGCAAAACCAAGAGGCGTTAGCCGCCGCCAATCGCAAAAAATCAATTCGCCCAGACGGTACCATGATCGTCAACTTTGAGTATCGCATGAAACATAAAAAAGGCCATTGGGTGTGGCTTCACACGGTCGGCAATGTCTTAAGCCGCGATCCAAAAACGAATCGGGTTAATCAAGTAGTCAATATTTCTTTCGATATTACCCAAAGGAAAGAATCCGAAAAACAAGCCCTCCTTGATATTGAGCAGATCAACTACGCTCTCGACCAATCGGCTATTGTGGCCGTCACCGATAAAGCCGGTATGATTCAGTACGTTAACGATAAATTCTTAGAAATCTCGCACTATTCCAAAGACGAGCTCGTCGGCAAAACCCATCGTGTTATTAACTCTAAGTATCACCCGCCTGAGTTTTTCTAAGATGTGGCAAACCATCTTAAGTGGCAAAGTGTGGCAAGGCGAAATTAGAAACCGCGCTAAAAATGGCCAGTACTATTGGGTCGACACCACCATCACGCCCCGCTTAGACGAGCACGGCCAGCCCAAAAAATTTATTGCCATTAGGCATGACATTACCAAGCGCAAAGAATTAGAGCGCCAAAAAGACGAATTCATCGGCATTGCTTCCCATGAATTAAAAACCCCAGTCACTAGCCTTAAAGGCTACACCCAAATTCTGCATACGCGTTTTATTAAACAAGGTAATCACGATGCCGCCGCTTTTATGGCCAAAATGGATGGCCAAATCAATAAATTAAACTCACTAATTCAAGATTTATTAGATGTTACCAAGATTCAAACCGGCAAGCTCCAATTTCATATCGAGACATTCGATGTCAACCTATTAGCTTCGGAAGTCATTGAATCTTTACAACTCACCACCGATAGACACACCCTCTCACTCCAAGGCAAGGTAAAAAAGAATATTACCGGCGACCGTGAACGCATCGGTCAAGTCCTCACCAACCTACTGTCCAATGCGATCAAGTATTCCCCTTACGATAGCCAAATCATAGTCTCCCTTTCTGCCACCAAAGCGCAAGCCAAAATCTGTGTCCGCGATTTTGGTGTCGGCATTGCCCTCGATAAACAACCGCTTATTTTTAAACGCTTTTATCGTGTCACCGGTGCCAAGCAAGACACCTTTCCCGGGCTCGGGCTTGGCCTCTTCATTTCTGCCCAGCTTATTAAGCGCCACCATGGCCAAATTTGGGTTGAAAGTACCCAAGGTAAAGGGTCACTCTTTTGTTTTACCCTTCCGTTTAATGGCCTAGCTATAAAAAATCAACCCAATAAATTAGCCGAAGTAGAATTAATGCATGACTAATCAAACAAAAAGTAAAAGAAGAATTTTGGTTGCCGACGACGACCCCAGCATTTTAGAAGTACTGGGGATGGTTTTAGAAGATGAGGGTTACGACGTGCTCAAGGCAGTGGATGGTGAAGTCATTTATAAAATGGATAAAAATTATCCCGACCTTGTCTTGCTCGATATCTGGATGTCGGGCATGGATGGTCGTGATATTTGCCGGTTCATTAAAAACCAACCACACTTAAAGCATATCCCTGTGGTTATGGTGTCAGCTAATAAAGATACTCAAAGCATGGCCCAAGAAGCCGGCGCCGATGGTTTTTTAAACAAACCCTTCGAATTGGATGATTTTCTCAACCTCGTCAAAAAATACCTCCCCAACCCGCACCCTTCTGAGTAACTCATCCAAAATAAACCAATTTTACCTGCAGCGCTACCTCAATGTATCGTCGCCTGCCGTGTCAGTAATTCAATCGTCAGCAGCAGATCTTCAGTCTTAAACGGCTTGGCAATAAATGCCTCAGCCCCGCAGCGGTCAAAGGAAGCCTCGGTTGCCGCGTGCGCCGAAAGCATTAGTACCGGAATATTTTTAGTGCTCTCATCCTGTTTCAATCGCGTGCAAATCGCTTTGCCATCCACCCCCGATAACAATACGTCTAATAGAATTATGCTGGGTTTGAAACTCTTAACCACTGCCCACGTTTCGTCTGCCTTAAGGATCGACTTGATCACATACCCCTCATCCTCCAACAAAATGCCCATGGCTTCTAGAATGCCTTCATCGTTGTCAATTATCAGTACTCAGGTGCTCATTCGTTTGAATAACCTCTACCCTCTCTTTATGCCCCTTTGTTGATTTCCGGGCTGATAAGGCAAACTAATAATAAACGTCGCGCCCTTTCCTTGCTGGCTTTCTACCCATATTTTACCTTTATGCCGCTCTATGATTTCTTTGGCCACATACAGCCCCATGCCCAGTCCTGGGTACTTAGTATCCGGAGCATCGGTTACTTGATAGAGGCGCTCAAATATTTTGGCATGCTTGCTCTTGGCAATTCCCAAGCCTCTATCTTTAACCTCTACCAAAACTTTTCTTCCTTTAGTCGATATCCGCACCGTTATTGGTTTTTCTTCCGGCGAAAATTTGATCGCATTCGATAGCAAGTTCGCTAACACCTGGTATATCCGCAGCTTATCAGCTTTCACCGTCACCTTGTTTTTACACACCAAGCGAATCGGTGATTGGGTTGGTTTCTGCACTCCCTCGATTATTTCCCGGGCCAATTCGTCTAATCTAAATTCCTCTAGTTTAAGTGATAACTTTCCCGTTTGAATCCGTGAAACATCCAACAATTCCACCACCAATTCGTGCAACTTTTCGGTTTGCACCCCAATCCGCTCCACTGCTTTTTGTACGGTCTCGTCGTTAATTTTTTTAACACGCTGCATCAACATTTCTGTGTATAATTTTATGCTTGTTATTGGCGTCTTCAATTCGTGAGAGGCCATGTTTATAAAGTCGTCCTTGCGCAATTCATGTTCTTTTTCTGCCGTAATGTCCGAGAATATACTTGCTAAAGCAATCGGTATCCCTTTTCCGTCCCGAATCACACTCGTGCTACTTTGGACAAACACCTTTGCCCCCTTGTCGGGTAATAGCTCGTATTCTTGTCTTAACACCGGCTTTCCATTGCTCATTACTTCATTAAAAACCTGCTTGGGAGATCTAGCCCTTTTATCGGTATCTGCCCCCTTTACAATCGGGCCTTTAGCAATCGAATGGCCAATGGGAATTCGTGTCCGCAAAATCTGCTCTGCTTGGCTATTTGCCATCTCCACCTCTCCGCGGGCATTGCGAATTATGACCCCTAACGGTAGTTGCTGGATCACTGCCTTAAGCCGCCTCCGGCCGTTGGCTTCTTCTTCAATCACTTTGTCCACCGTTTGCCTCAACCACCCGATTACCCCTGCAATCGCAAAGTACGATATTCCAAACAGCGCTGTCGAGCGTATCCCGTTTTCAAAATTATCCTGCTGTCGGGTATACACAATGTATAAGTAGTAATTTACCGTTATTAAGGCTGCTAAAAAACCACCCCGCAAACCGTCCCGAAAAGCAAAGTACACGATCAACCCAATAAAGAGAAATATGGCAATTAAACTACCCTGCCCACCCTGTATAAAAACTCTTAAAAACAAGTACTCCGTCACTATACACGCGAGCACTGTCACCGTAATTGGTAATCGAGACGAATACCGCCGTGTTCCCAGCCGCCGCAGCGGGTTAAGGTAGTGGTGTAGTTTAGTCCAATAACTAAGGCGTGGCTTGGCCATGATGACTTATAGTACCACAGCCTTTAGAATCGCCCAGAGTTATATTGTGCGAATATACCCATTGCTAAGTCGCCGATCAAGAAGATCACCCCTGCACCCCTAACCACCGTATTGTTGATAGAAAGTGGGGGAGAACCGAATTTAACGAAGACAATGTCGTGTAGTCATTCAAAGCTCATGCCCGGTACATTTGCGGTCATGCCAAAGAACCTTACCGTACGCTTACTTGGTCACTCACGTATTCTTAAATCCCAGACATTAACCTTATCATGTTATTAAATTACTCACAGAAAGGACCTGTATGGCTCAAACCATCGTTGAACGCGATTCCTCTGCGTCATCAAACGGTCTTCTTGTTGGTGTTTTGCTTGCGATTCTGCTCGTCGTCCTCTTCTTCATCTTGGGCGGCACCTCGCT
>CAYXRB010000044.1:0-1693 GCA_964467565.1 uncultured Pseudomonadales bacterium
GGGGGAGAGATGGATGGGCAGGTTGCTGGCGATGGGGTGTATGTACTGGGTCAGGGGATTGAGAGGGTGGGTGGAGGGGGCGGGGGTTCAGGCGGGCGTACGGTGGTGATAAGAAACCACCTCTCCTCGCCGTTCTTGGGAGGGTGTGACTGCTCGAGGCAGCGGTCGCCCTCTAGCCTGTACAGGACCAGGGTGGTCACGAACCCACCCTGGGGATAAAGGACCACTGTTACCTGTTCTTGGGGGAACAGGCAGCGGTCTAGTACCCAGACGGGCTCTTCCTGTAGTTTCCAAACCTGGACTGAAGGCTCGGTGAAAACCAAGCCTTCAAACGACCAATAACGGCGGTCCTGGTGACGGCTATAGGCTAGCCATGACAGTACTATTGAAAGAAAAATTAGAAGCAGTAACCCCGTGGCTACTACTTTTCGGACCTTGCTCGATTTTTCGTTTTCCATCTTTCTCCTTAAAGGTTCAAATGCCACACAAAAACTAGAAACAACAAAAACATAATTAAAAATAAAATTAAAGCCTTATCGAACATTCCGATCTCCTTTTTTGACGGCGAGGCCGCGGGGTGGACCCAACTTCATCGTTGAAGAGGGGGAGGGAAGAGACACCATCTCCTTTCTACCCCTCTTCAAAGTAAGGTGTTTATTTCGGTGCGCTGTTAAGGTGCGATCGTTACAACTAACGATCTCTAAGCCTTTTTTAAGCAAAATCTTTACCGCAAATGCAAAGACCTGCCGGGAAAAGACTTTTGAATAATTAGCTTTTCGGACTGTTGGATTAGAAGGTCCTCATCAGGCCGCATCGAATGCGACGAAGCTGAAGACCGACTACTGTGAATACATTCCCAAAGGGAGATGTTTTGATCCGTGAAGGATCCACAGTAGTCAGTCGCTTAAAGCGAATGACTTAAGAAACCATAACTCCTAGGCGACGTTTGCCAGGTCCCTGATGGGACTTTTCGGAGGTTGCTTACCCCTTCCATCTAGCAGAATTAGCTAGTCTCCTGCCCACTTTTCATGGGGGAAGGGGGTGGTGTAGTCACACCGAGGAGATCCCGCTAGGGGAACTTAACTTCGATGGCGTGACAAACTCCAGGCTCAATCCAACCATAACCAGTACCCCAGGCCGGGTTGAGTATGACAAGCTCGACGCTTTCGCCCGAGCTGTCGTAGGTGAAAGTCACTCGGACCCACTTGGCACCGTCTAGCGGAGCCGTGTAGATCCACCCACTGTCGGTGGCATCAGCCTCGGCGTGCCAACTGGCCAATTGGTTGCCAGTGGCGACGTCAAAGGCACGATAGGTGCCGCTAGCCGGAGTTGAACCACCCCAGACTTCGAGATTGAAGCGCATGCACCCGGGCTGGTTTTCGGTGGGGGTCGGCGAAGGTGTGGGTGTGAACACTGGTGTGGAGGTGGGCGTCGGCGAAGGGGTTGGTGTGGGGGTTGTTTCCTCACGCCCGCTTACAAGGGGAAAGAATAACCGCCACAATTGGTGTACCGGGGTAACTGTGATTGTGGGCGTTGGGGAAGCGGTGGGCGTGGTCGTTGGTGGCGGGGCGCAGGCCATGTATTCCGCCTCCAGCGTGAACCACTCATAGAGGTCGTCGGCTCCTTCGGTAGAAGCTTTGACCATCATTTCCAGCGGAGTCGCCGGGTAAGTGGCATAGTCTTTGAGGTCGAC
>CAYXRB010000044.1:1739-6022 GCA_964467565.1 uncultured Pseudomonadales bacterium
TTCTCTTGGTGTTGGATATGAAGTTGTTCCAGTCCAGGATTGACCCGTCGGTCGTACATCTGGGTCTTTGTGGTGCGACAAAGATCGTCGTCGCACACTGTTACGGTGGCGAAGAAGAGCCCTTCCTCAACCGGCGGAATCAGATATTCCTGATCCCAGTCCACCTCCTGACTTTCACCAGGCCCGATGTGGTATGGACCGAAAGTATTGTGAGACATAACCTGGCTAGCGGTACCGAAACTGAGCTGGACAGTCAGTTCGGCCTCGGGGCCGTAGTTGACGATGCGCCCCGAGATTCTGAAGCTCTCACCATCCGAGCGGATAACCCGCTGGAGGTGGTTCCATCCGAACGAATCGATCGGAGTTGCCAGGACCGCAAACGTCGACATTAGAAGCAGGCAAAGAATTATGCCTACTCCAACAACTAAACGGTGCTTTTTCATGATTTTCCTCTTCTTTTTTGCGGGGGCGGGGTGCCTCCGCTTGGTGATTTTCACAATAATCTGTCTTCCCTCGAGTAGTGACGTGGGGAAGGACCGCCGCTTCTTTAACTTGGCAAAAGGCCTGCCATGACGAATGGAAAGCAACCATCCGTTTTCTTCGCTGCCTGGAGCCTGTAGTAGCTCCGCCAGGCTTTGTGATGGGCGAAGGCCATCCGTAAACAGCAAGGCTCCCCGGGGGGCTGCTGATTGTTGTCTATAAGTCACTGGAAGGAGAACGGCCTCAAGAAGGCTTGAGACCCAGTCTACTTCCAGTGACCCAGAGGAGAAAATCATGATAGTTTGGTTGGACTCGAGTAGTATGGTTTACACCACACTTATTTTTAGTCATTCGCTTGTTAAGGTTCTGGCCTGGGCTTTTTACAAAGCTTTGGCCTGGTGGAGCTTTTGGTAAAGTTCCACGCTTTCCCGAGCAATCAACCTTTCCTCCAGCTATTGGAGGGGGTTGGTGCCGGGGGTGGCAGGGCCCAAGCCAAAAAGCGCCAAGAAGCACTTACCTTTCTAGAGGGGCTTGGACCCCACTACTCCCAACAACACACCCGGTTAGCGGAGGGGAGGGCAGAGGGGCTATTAACTTGAAATGGGCAGGAAAATAAGAGAAAAACGCTTTTGATTCCTCTAGAAAGTAATCGGGCGCAATTGTATAACTATCCTATAGTAATGTCAAGTTTAGTAGGTTCTTAACATAATTTCGTTTATCTCTGGAATTTGTTACGTGTTCTGATGAGATTTAGGTAAAAACCAGAGTAAATATCTACTGTGAAGGCAATACACTTTAAAATACTCGAGAATTAGTAAGTTCGATAAAGAGAAGGGACATAAAAAACGTATTGGGTAGAGTGGATGCGTAGTTTTTTTACCTGACTTCCAGGCATATTTAGGCAAAATAGACATTATTGAGGTATTATGCTGATATGAACTGGAGTGAATGGATTAAGCCAAGCAATGTGTTTGTGGTGGTGGGGGTGTCTCAGGATACTTCAAAATGGGGTTATAGGGTGTGGAAACACCTGAAATTGAGGGGTTTTACAGCGCTACCGGTGAATCCTAAGTATGGGGAGGTGGAGGGGGAGAAGTGTTATGCAGACCTGGAGGCGGTGGTGCAGGCACATCCAGATACACTGGGTGTTATGGTAGTGATTACGGTGGTGCCGCCAGAGGTGACTAAGAAAGTGGTACACCAGGCGGAGCGTTTGGGGATTACTCGAGTGTGGATGCAGCCGGGATCGGAGGAATTGGAGACGGTTAGGAGGTTAGACGGTTCGAAAGTTAGGGTAGTGGCCGGAAAATGCATTGTACGGGACGGGCTGGGAGAAGCATTCTTGGTTTAAGGTTGACCCGGGTGTAAGATACGGGTTGTGCAATGTTTGTTAATTATTGAGTTTGAATAGGAAAAAATTATGCCAAGAGAAGTTGTGCAAGCGGGTGAGACACCTGTTGAGGTTGATCGAGATGGATGGACGACAAATTGGGCAAGCGGACCAATAGGCCCAGTGCTAATAGACAGCAAAACGATGGAAGTGCAAAGGAAAACAGCCGATGGTAAACCATATGTTGAGGTGATCCATGTTGTTCCAATAACAGACGTACCCGATCCACATCCTGGGAGGACTGGTTCGACTGGACCACGTATTCCTAGATGATCTGGTAGATAGTCGGAAATTGAGCAGCGAATCTGTTGGCGTAAACCGACAGATATTTAGACTGCAAACACGACTTACGTGAGCTCCTTGGTTGTGAGTGCATGGTACACTTCATTTGGCGAGAGGAGGGATATGTTTTGCGAGGGACAGGATCCGTTGATTGTAGAGACACGGGCATTAATAGGGTATTTGGTAGAAGGTGGACATATAGCCTTAGAGCGTGGAGAGGCGTTGTTGGAAAAGTTAGACGAAGGTGAAGCGTTGACGAGTTTAGCCGGACAGGTATTGATGGATTATTGGACACGGAATGTTGATGGAAATTCTGAGGGTTAGGGGAGTGTAGTTACAGTGGGGATTGTTGAGATAGTTATGGCTTTTATTCTTCAGGTATAATCTGAGCAATGTCAACACAAGAAAGCAAAGTTACCGGAAGAGTACCAGTTGCTGTGGCGGCACGTGCGTGCGAGGTAATGGGTGATGCTGCAAGACTTGCTGCTGTAAGAGGATATATTGATACATCTGATGCTCAAGTCACTCTAAACGCTCAACTAACCCAAGCAGCACAGGAAGCCGGGTTAAGTGCCCAACAACTTTATGATTGGATGGTAGCAAACGGATTTAACCCATAAGATGTTTAGCAACTACCATACTTTGTTTTAATCGAGTTGATTTGTTTATAGTTAACTTGAAAGTAGGGCCGGATAAACTGTGTGTATTTCATTGATGTATTGCGTTTTTGAATAACAACCTTAAAATTGGATTCATGACAGTGTTTTGGACAGAGCGAGGAGGGACCGGACCGTTTCATACCGAGAGTGGGCGAATGCTAAGCAGATCGAGTTTTCGTTTATCTGAAGCCGAGTGGATTGGCCTGGAGTCAGCAACGATACAGATAAATGAAAAGTTAAAACTGGCAGGAAGTTTACGTTTAAATTCCAGTGCTATACCTATAAGAGATGGATTAATGGCTACAATGGCGCTTAAACGGAAGGGTGACTTAGTTCTTGATATCGGAGAAGCGATGGGGTCGAAGAAAAAAGTGCTAGAAGTGATAGTGGACTGGTATACAAGAATGCATGGACTTTTTGGTGAAGATGAGGGTGAAGTGGGCGGAGATTTTTTTGATATTACGCAAGAAATGGCAGTGGGATTGGACATTTTTCCGGGCGTACCTGGTTTATGTGGAGGAATTTACGGGGCACATAAACCGGCATTGACGGCGGCAGCGGTGGGAAGATTGGGTTTACAGATAGCCAGCTACTGGGGGGGACGAAGTATGATGCATGAATATGGATTAGAGTTTTACGACCGGCAAAACGCGGAAGCCTTGATAGGAACGTATCATAAGGTATTGGGCAATCTGACGTTTATGAAAAAAGGGGTGTATTTTGTGATGATTAAGGGTGGTTGGGAGTGACGGGTGGTTGTTAATGGTTGGGTATCGGATTCCCATTGTGGTCGTAATTGGTGCCCGCGGGGTTTCCCAGGGCATCTATTTCTTGGGTTGCAGGTTGGCCAGTTTCTGCGCTGTAGGCTTGGGGAACTTTTCCTGGATAGATGAAGTTTCCTTGGCCATCTATATCGTGATCCCAGCCATCGTTTGGTCCCAAAACTTCACAGCTTAAAGAGTTCATAGTAAAAGTTATGGCATAGTTTATTTTGATGAGGTAAAATAGTCAATAGGACCTATAATTAATATTTATATAGAATAATATGGTTACCCCACAAGAAGATGAAAGAAGTCGCGAGGAGCTGGCTGCGTTTAGACAATTGCCTGAACAGCAACAGTATGTAGTAGCAAGCAGGTTTGTTGTGACAAAAGAAAAGCCGATGGAAGCGTTTCAGAGTAAGCTTAAGGAAGATGTGCGTGAAGCACATGAAGATGCGGGGGGGCGGAGTTAATTGTTTAGCTTAGCACGTGTTAATTAGATTACGGGTGAAGGTAGCAATGACGAGTTGGCGGGCGGCAATGCTATTGAGATGTTTTTGGGTAAGGTAGAGGTTGTAGGGGAGACCTTGTTGGTTTTCGATGACCAGAAGATTAGGCTCGGTGGCGTTTAACAGTTGCTGCATGAGAGAAATGCCCGTGGGAGTGTTGATGGCATTAAAGTCCAGCGAGTCATTGCGGTCGCGGCCGACC
>CAYXRB010000044.1:6032-6339 GCA_964467565.1 uncultured Pseudomonadales bacterium
AACAAAGATGTTCGGATTGGTAGTGTTTCTGAGGTACTCTAGCAGGTTTGGAATTACCTGAGCCATCTCGCTGAGACGAATTAACGGGTCTGAATTGTAGAGGGATAGAGCGTCGTCGTAGTGGAATAGGTCGATCATGAGGCCCACTTTTTGCTGGTACTGGGGTGCAAGGCGAAACAGGGTTTGGACTTGTTCGGCGGAATAGCCTAAAGCACCAGGCCGGATGTGGTTTTCGACGACGAACACCGGCAGGTGTTTTAAATCCGGATTAGGAATAGGGAGGCCATTTCTAGTTTCGGTGGCATGG
>CAYXRB010000045.1:0-344 GCA_964467565.1 uncultured Pseudomonadales bacterium
TTGGCATCGCCCGAGGAGTTGACGTAATAGGTGGTGTTATCACCAACACTTATACCTTGGGAAAACTGGGTGAAGTTAGCCACCCCGGCGAGTGTATTGCTATTGGGAAGGGTGAGGGTGGCAGAGCCGTTGAGGAGTAAGTTGTTATCAAAGCTAAGATTTGAAGTATTTTGGGTAGTTACGACTACATTTGTTCCATCATGAGATATATCGATATAATCTGTCCCGCTACTGTCAAAGATTCGCAGCGATTCACGATTGGTGGGGTAGAGATAAGCCCCGCCGTCGGAAAACAGCTGGGTTGGGATATCCGGCGTAACCTTGCAAAGATCAATTACCGTATT
>CAYXRB010000045.1:354-6102 GCA_964467565.1 uncultured Pseudomonadales bacterium
CGAGGCTGTCGAGAGTGACCCAAGTTGTGGTGTTTTCGTCACGGTATTCGACTTTACCGGTAGAGGAGTTAATTCTAAAGCCGGGATCATTAGTCGCGGACACGCCGGCAAAGAAGAAGCCCGGTTGATTATCTGTGGTTGATACATAGATATAGTCATCGAGGTCGTTATTGCTGCGCAGTTGGAGGATTTGACCGCTGGTGAGGGTTAGTTGGTTACCAGTGATGTTGGTGGTGGAAGTGGTGGCACCAAGATTGATGAGAGTGCCCGAGGCAGTGAGATTGCCGTTTAAGGTAGTGGTGCCGCCTACCGTAACCGGCCCGGAGAAGGAACCGCTGGTCAGAGTGGCGGCGCCAAGAGAACTGATACCAAGTGACGAACTACCGCCTACTGCTAAACCACCTGATGAAATGATGTAATCTGATGCTGTAGATGATAGTGATGCACCGGAGTTAGAAAAAGTTAAATTTTGGCCGAGGGTAAGTGATCCCGTGACGAGGGCGTCGTTATTGACCGTGAGAGCACCATCGATGTTGACTGAAGCGTGGAAGAGAGTGTCGAGGTTGACGTTTAGTTGGGGGAAGGGAGCAGTGGTACTTCCCAAGACACCGGCAAAAGATGAATCGGGTGTTTTGGGGGAGGCAACCACTTGATCTGATGAAGGCACACCTGCCCAAAAACGGCTTAGGAAAGGCAGGCCATTCGAGTAGGCAATGGTGGCAAGCGAAGGTCGCGCCAGGGGCAGCATGATGCGGGTGAACATCTGCCAGTGGCCGGCGCCGTCGATACGCGCGGCATCCTTGAGCTCACGGGGGACGGCGTTGAAGAAGTTGCGCAGCACCATGATGCCGAAGGAGCCCCAGCCGAAATAGGTGAAGATGAGGGCCCAATACGTGCTGAGCAGCTTGAGGGTAGGGGGTGTTGGTGGGAAGGTTAATTTTTTGGGCTTGGTATTTCTTTAAGGCTAATAAACCACTGCTGCTGGTGACTTCTAACGGAGTGGGCGCGAACTTGGATGTGGTGAGGCCGGCAAATTGTGCAGAGAGAGTGTGGTTGTGCGGCGTTGGGGGAGGAGCGATGAGGTTGGGAGCAGCTTGGGGGGTACTCAGCGCGTGAATGGTTGGGTGATACCGCTTGTGTTTTTTGGTCCTTTTTAATTCGACTAAAACATTGTACGGGTAACGGCGATGGCCACCTTGGGTACGAATAGCTGTGAGTAAGCCTGCTTTTTCCCAGCGGCGTAGAGTCTTAGACGAAATACCCAATTTCTGGGCAGCTTCGGAGATAGAGAGAAGGACAGTTTGTTCGGGCATTTTTATCTGGTTTTGGGCAACTTTGTATAACTTTTTTGTCTAACTTTAGAATGCCTTGAAAACCTCATCCATGTCAAGGGCTAATCGTGGACAATTACCTCTGGTAAAAAGCATTCAGAGTGGTTCATTCACGATACAAATGGTTACGCGAGATTTGAAACTAAAAAGTGTACGGAAACTAATATATGGAAAAAGTTTTCACACCCCATGCGAACGTAGATTAGGGCTGTTTATTTTTGTCGAAATCGCATAGAAGAGATAAAAAGTACATGATTAATTCTTCTAAAAGACTGGCAGAGTAGCATTGGAGTTTAAAATGATGGCATAATGGTATGAGCAGACCTATGAAGCAGCCACGGAAACTTTTATATTTTTTGGGTGTATGTCAATTGGCGTTTACCCTGAGTGTGATTAGGGGGCCGTTTCCGGCGTTTGCCCAGGATTTGACCACTGGGGTGGCGTATAGAATAGAGCTTCAGAGTGGCACCGGGTTTGACGGGGCGGTGATTTGCTCGCAAGAGGGTGGATTTGGGGTCTGTCAGAATGAGTATGATCCGAAGATGCATGCAGTACAAACTAATAATCCGGGTGTTTATTTTGAAGAAGATACAGAAGCCCAGGGAGTGCTGGTGATGAGTGAGGGGATTGTAATGGTGGCAGTGAATAATGCGGGGGGTGATATTACCGCTGGCGATTACGTTACCACTTCGAGCACCCCTGGATTGGCGCAAAGGGCAACTGATAACGGTTTTGTGTTGGGCACAGCTATGGATGCTTTTTCGGGGGAGGGGAGGGGGAGTATACGAGTGGCCCTAAAAATCGGACCGGTAACCACACTGAGCAACACACGGTCCAACTTAGTAACGGTGTTGCAAAATGCGAGTAATGCCTCTCAGTTGTCACCACTCGACTCATTTCGCTACCTCATTGCGGCTTTGATGGCTTTAATATCATTTGGATTAGGATTTACCTACTTTGGAAGGATGTCGAGGACGGGGGTAGAGGCAATTGGAAGGAATCCTTTAGCGGTTAAGCAGATCCAGTTTAACGTGTTATTGCATGTGGGTGTGGCAATACTGATTGTATTAGTGGGTTTGGGTGTGGCGTACATGATACTTATCATTTAGAAAGATCTACACGAAGCCCAGATAGTACGAGTGCATGCGGATGAAAACACTTGCATGACAACAAGACATAGAATTCAAATACCTTAGATTGGATACATAAGTCAAGAAAACTAATGATAAAAATTAATGACCTAAAGACTTTATACTCTGAAAGTTTTGTCTATTTATTTTATCGGACTATGAATGTAAGCCATAAGGAGAATTATGTTTGCTTGGTTGAGAGCTTCTCCTAACAATCAGATTAAGCCTATCGTATTGGTGGTGATGGATGGGTTTGGTATTGCACCACCCAACCCGGGAAATGCAATTCACTTGGCTAAAACACCGAATTATGACCGAATGTTACAGACATATCCTTGGGGCCAAATTATTGCTTCGGGCGAAGCGGTAGGGCTACCGGCAAATGAAGTGGGTAACAGCGAGGTTGGTCACTTGACCTTGGGTGTGGGAAGAGTGATTTTCCAGAGTTTAGAGCGGATTAACCGTAGTATCAAAAACCACTCGATATATACCAATCAAGCCTTAGTGGATGCTTTCGTCCAAGCAAAAACGCGCGGATCTCGATTGCACTTGATGGGATTAGTGGGCAGCGGCAACGTCCACTCTTCAATGCAGCACTTAGAAGCTTTACTGGAGCTGGCACGCCAACAGAACGTGCGGATAGTATTACACGCGTTCACTGACGGACGGGATTCACCGCCCACAGAAGCAGCCCAGATATTGAGTGATTTAGAACAGCGTTTGCAAAAAACGGGAGTGGGTGAGATTGCCACGGTGAGTGGCCGGTATTACGCCATGGACCGCGATGCCAGATGGGAGAGAATTAACGCAGCTTACGCGGCTATAGTACTTGGGAAAGGTAAAGCCTACCGTACGGCTGCCGAAGCAGCCCAAGCCACGTATGCCGGCGGCAAAGGGGATGAGTTTATTGAACCGGCACTCATTTTGGGTGAGCGAACACAAGCGTTAACGGTTCGGGATAACGATGTAGTAATTTACTTTAATTTTAGGGTCGATCGGGCCAGAGAATTGACCATGGCGTTAACCTTGCCTGATTTTGAACATACCCAGGGAACAGCTTTTGGATTTGGGCTGGGTGGGGGAAGTGGTGATGGTGCGGTTATCACCACGTTTAACCGAGAGTATTTTCCCCGCAATTTACACGTTGTTACCATGACCGAGTACCAAAAGGGTATTCCAGTGGCGGGGGTGGCCTTCCCGCCAGAGGAGCGATTAGCCAACAGCTTAACAGAGGTTTTTGCAAAAAAGGGTTGGCGACAATTGCATCTGGCCGAAAGTGAAAAAGAACGCATGGTGACCTATTACTTTGACGGTGCGAGAGAAGACAGGTTTGAAGGGGAAGAAGTGGATATCGTCACCTCGCCTAAGGTAGCGACCTACGACTTAAAGCCCGAAATGGCGCTTCCGGCATTGACTAAGCGGGTTGTAAAAGCACTGGGTAAAGATCTCTATCAGGTACTGATTGTGAATTTTGCCAACCCGGATATGGTCGCCCACACCGGTAATATTCGCGCCACAATTAATGCAATAGAGAAAGTGGATGCGGCTTTAGGGGTATTTGAAAAAGAAGTGTTGGCCAGAAACGGGTTGTTGGTCGTTACCGCTGATCACGGTAACGCCGAGGAGTTGATTACCTACCCACCGGGCACTTTTTTCTATACCAGTGACATCGGCACCGTGAACACTGACCATTCAAACTATCCAATCCCATTGATATTTGCCTCAAGAGATCTTAGGGGCAGGCAAATTAAATTACCTAAGGGAAATCAGGCCGATGTAGCGCCGACCCTGTTGAGTATGTTGGGGATACCGGTACCGACCGAGATGACCGGAAGGAATTTGCTGGAGGGGTTGGCATAAATAGTCACAAAATTGATCTTTCTCGAGCAGGCGGGAAAATAACCTTCGACTGCATTGCTTGATTGGTGGAATGATTCTGGATAGGCTATTTTGTTGCCATACTTTATCTTTATGACTTGATCTGAAAATTACCAGAAAATAGTTGGATTGGGTTGAACACGTCAACTTGAAGACAAAGCTCAAGGATTGTTGTTATACTGTGTGTTATGGACCTGCCCATAGTTTATTTGTCGTACGGTTTGTTGGTGGTAGTGATCGTGCTCATGGCCATTTCTCTGGGTATGGTGGTGTCGTACTTTAAGCTGTTGAAGTCTTACGATGACGCGCGGAAAAGACAGCAAGAACTAGAGGTTGCAGCACGGGCACAGGCTGACCAGGTGGTACGGGTGGCGCAAAAGCAAGCAGAGATGTTGTTGGATCAAGCCAGGGCTAAAGCCGGAGAGACGATCTCGGCAGCAGAGATTATGACCCAGCAATCTCGGGCGTTCCTTGAGCAGTCGATCACGGCGATGGTGCAACAGCAGGGCCAGGTATTTACGACGCAACTAGGTGAAACTAATCAGTATATGCAAAAAACCCTTGAGACTTTGACCAAGGCTATGCATGAAACGGTTAATCAAGAAATCCATTCGGTAGTTGAAGGAATTGGCAGCAAAATGTCGCTGACCCAGGCGGCGATGCAGAAAAATTTGATGGAGACATACCAGCGGATGGAAGGGGAGCTTGAGGTATATAAGAAGCAGCGGATGGCAGATTACGAAAAAACGTTGCAGCAAAATGTGCGCAAGGTGGTGGAGTTGGCGCTAAAGCGAACCTTAACGGCAAAAGACCAGGAGCATTTAGTTTTGGAGGCTTTAGACAATGCAGAGCGCAACGGAGTTATCTAAGCTTTGGCAATCTTTGATCACGGTCGATGAGGTTGACTATCTTGTAGAGGAATTGGAAACGGCATTGAGGCAGATAAAAACGGCGGATTCGACCAGTTCATTGAATCTTTTAGATATATTGCGATCCACTACGATAGATTATTTAGGGGTGACTTCAAAAACTTCTCTGCCTGAGTTAAAAGAAGTACTGAATAAACACTTAATGGAACTGCGACAGCTAAATCAAGTGGTGGCTATTGAGGTGGCGCAAGAACCTGCCTGGGGAATTGTCAAGCTCATGGGCCAACGGCTTAAAAAGCGCTTAGGTGAGAAGGCCGTAATTAAGTTTTCGTATAACCCATTGCTGATAGGTGGGGCGGCGATCACTCGGGGAGGTAAGTACCATGACGGAAGTTTAAGGGGTTTGTTGGATTCGTTGACATCGCGAAAGGCAGGAGCCGATGGCGCAGTTTAAAGAACACACCCAGAAAACCAAAGAGATTGGATTCGTAAACCAGGTACGGGGAAGTGTTTTGCTGGTTGAGGGTTTACCGGGTGCGC
>CAYXRB010000046.1:0-5770 GCA_964467565.1 uncultured Pseudomonadales bacterium
CCTCGTCAGTCTTCTTGGCAACGAAAATTTTGATCTGGTTCTCGAAGGCGATTTTGACTGGACCGATGTCAATAACCCTCGTACTGCCCTAAACCTTAATATTTCGAACCAACTCAGCGGTGATCTTACCTACCTTGACCAATCCTTATATTTTAAGCTCAACACCCTCCCTCAAGGCGTTCTGGGCATGCTTGCCGGTATCACCGGTGCCCAGCTTTCAGATTTCGACTTTTTTCTCAATCAATGGGTAAAAATCGATCAAACCACTCTCGATTCACAAGCACGCGATCTCCTCAACGAGTCTGAATCTGAGACAGACCAGGCTCCCTTCGACGAAGCCTATCGCCAAACATTAACCTCTCTCTATGAACAAGACATTCTCCCCAACTTAATCATGACCTCCAGTTCTAAAGATGGCGATCCCGTCTACCACCTAAACCTAAAACTCACCGGCGACAGCATAAATCGTGTTATCCAAACACTCTCCCAAGGCACACCCCAAGCATCCAGCCTCAGTTACGCCCTCGACTCAGATCAAGTCCTCCCCTCCGATGTCATCAAAGACATTGTCGTTGACCTCTACATCAATAAAGCCAACTACCTCCTCAATCACCTCGCCATATCGAGCACTATCGATAACCAGTCTTTCTTAAACCAAGGCTCTACCAACGCTGTGCCATTCGCCCTCGATCGTGAAACCTATAGAATTGCTTTTGCTCTAAGTCTTAAAGACATTGGCAGCATCCAACCCATCTCGGCCCCCGCAGAAAGTATTTCCCTCGATGAATACGCCGCTTCAGCGAGCAGCCTCTTCGCCCGCATGCAGTCCCAAACCATTGACACAAACTATTCCACTTACCCCACGCCATCTGTCGATGATCCACCCAGGGATTTCTATCCTCAAGGCTTTTAAGCTGAAATCAAGCCATCCGGCGAATAGACTTGCACATACCCTACTCTCTGCTATACTACCCTCTGTTCCCAAGACAGCGTGTCTTAGGTGATTACAGTTCTCCGCTCTCCTTCCACTGTTCACCGATATAATTCGCGCCGAGGAAGCAAATCAGTCATCACAACACTTAGTTGTTTATTCTGAAGCTTCTCTTGGAGAAGCTTTTTTTATAGCTCTTTTAAATCCCATGAACGCAAGCTATTCAAGATAGCAAGTAGCGAATTCTTAATATGGGTGGATGTTCGCCGCCGAGCTATTCTCGGCTAGTTCACCCATATAATATGAGCGAATTGCTATCATGAAAGACCGTTCTTTGGGTGCCCTTTTCTTGATTCGTTCTTTTGGGCAAGCAAAAGAATGAATAGAAAGTTAAAAATATGCCAAACAAACAAAATATCGACACTGTCGGTCAATTAACTAACGAGTTAAAAACCGCTAAGTCCATTATCATCGCCGACTATTCTGGCATAAGCGTCAATGATCAAACCAGCCTTCGCCAAAAGGTCAAAGCCTCTGGCGCTACCTTAGGGGTAATCAAAAATCGCCTCATCAAATTGGCGTTAAAAGAGCGTTTACAAGAAGTCCCCGCTTCACTCGACGAAGCTTTAAACGGGCCTACCGCTTTGGTCATAAGCCAAGACGATCCCGTCGCCCCCACCAAAACGCTTGTCGAATTTGCGCGTGATCACCAAACCCTAAAACTCAAAGCCGGCATGCTTTTAAAAGGCTCTGATGAAGCCGCCTCCGACCAAGTCTTAAGCATGGCTGACCTTAAGAACCTCGCCACCCTCCCTGGCAAAACAGAACTCTATGGCATGCTCCTCGCCCGCCTCAACTCACCTATCTTCGGTCTGGTTAATGTCTTGCACGGCAATATTCGTGGTTTAGTTGTCGCCTTGAATGCTATTAAAGATAAGAAAAATACAAATTAGTTAACAAGTTTTTCGAATTTCGAACTTGTCCTGAGCTTGTCGAAGGATTTCGAATATCGAATTCACTCCTGAAAGGAGTTTATATATGGCAGATGAAGCCGCAAAAGCAGATGTAAAAGTATCTGCAAAAATTCAAAAAATTATCGACGAAGTTGAAAAACTCTCAGTCCTCGATCTGTCGGAACTCGTCAAAGCCCTTGAAGACAAGTTTGGCGTTTCCGCCGCTGCTCCCATGATGGTGGCCGGTGCCGCCCCCGCAGGCGTTGCAGCCGGTGCCGAACCCGCCGAAGAAAAAACATCGTTCGACGTCGTTCTAGCTAACGGTGGTGCCAATAAGATCGCCGTTATCAAGGCCGTTCGCGAAATCAACCAAGCTCTTGGCCTTAAAGAAGCCAAAGACTTAGTCGAAGCCGCCCCCAAGGCTGTTCTTGAAGGGGCTAAGAAAGAAGACGCCGAAGCTGCCAAGAAGAAACTCGAAGAAGCCGGAGCGCAGGTCGAGCTTAAGTAAAATCTTTTTCTATCGATAACAAAACCCCGCCTCACCCGCGGGGTTTTTAGTTTATTAGTCTCCAGTTTTTCGGCGGCCATCTTAAAACCGCCATGGGTATTTGATCCTCGTCAACCTCATCACTATGCATCGACCCATTTCCGTTAGGGAATAACACTTCCAGAGGATCGTCGATTCTCCTGTTAAAAATACATTTCTGACAACTTGGATTTGGTTTACCAACACCCACCACCAGGCATCTAAAAAGCAAGGAGTCAACCCCAGCCCTTCCAACTTGAACAGGCTCTGGGCTTTTCGGGCAACTGTCCTTAAAAGGTGGGTTATACCCCACAGCCATTAACCAGGCTTGCCTTCTTGATACTAAATCCAAATTTTCCATGGTACTACTTAACACTAAAACCATAGCCCCAGACAACCCTCAAATAAATATATCAATAAACATCAGTTCTAAACAAAATAAATCACAGGTTAAATTTAACTGGTACATAAAATAAAAATGAGTGGTAATAAGAAATTACAAAGTCACCATTGACACCTTGGTTAATAGATTGATATGGTTAAAATAATAAATACTTCCATCATTTTTCACTTTAAAGGAGCAAAATGGATCAAAAAGTAGCAGAACCCACCAAAAGAACACCAAGAGTCCGCAAAACACCCGATCTCAACAACCTCCCCGACCTCTTAACCGTCCGCGAAGTCGCCGATATCTTGCGGGTCTCTCCGCTTACCCTTAAACGCTGGGGCAAGCGCGGTAAACTCCCGGCCATCCGCATCAACTCGCGCGGCGATAGGCGATATAAAAAAGAACAAGTCCTGTGGGTATTGGGTATTACACCCTCTCCAAATCAATAACCCAACCTCTTACATATATTTCCATAAAAATTGACAATCCAGCCCCCGAATCTCCAGACAAGTGCCTAGATTAATAATCAGGGTGAGGTATCTGAACCGTTCGAGGGTAGTGTGTAGAGTCTTTTCCATCCCATAAAGTAAATCAGTTTTTTTCCATTATTGATTCCAACCCTTTTCATACTCTCTAAGACGTATTAACTCCCCCGCATCAGATTTCATCAGCAAAGCAAAATTATAAAAAGTACTTCCCTCGAATTTATGTGCCTGGACCATACACAAACCACCAGGCACCATCAATGATGGTAACTGGCTAATTATCAGATCTTCAGCCGTCTCAATGTTCATCCTTTTACCAGGATGTTCAGATAACGATTTTTGATACACCTCTGAGGGCGGATTTATTGAAGTAAGTAACCAAATTACCAGATCAAACTGAGTTTCTAAAGGTAATATTTCTACTAAAGGCTGTCGTAATATGTCTGCTCGTATATGGGTGTATGCGGTCATATTCCTAGGTTGTGCAGCCAGGTCTACGCCATATACCCGAGCTCCTAACATACCCAATCCCTGCGCCACCACCGGAAGCCATCCCTCACCATCCCGTGCACCCCCACAACACAAGTCCAACACCAAGTATCCGTAGGGAAAATTGCCACCGTCTGTATTAAAAATTTGAGCCACATTAATCAAATTCTTATCATGCCAATCGATAATAGTATGCGACAATCTATCAGTAGTCGATATTATTGGCTTTAACACTTCATGCAGCATGAGCGTATTGTAAATGGAGGGTCAATAAGTTATTTCTTTTTTTCGGCCGCATCGCTCACCTACTTCAAACCACCAGCTCCCACAACTTAAACTATCGTATTCAAAATAATACGTCACCATAGACATCTATTGTCTTAGCCGGGAGGGGTTACCCTAAAACCCTCCCGGCTATTATGCCTCACTCCCGTGCTCTATTCCAAAAATCCTCAAACCAATGCTTAAAAAACTTCACCAACTCTGTCTCGTCAACTACTACAGCCATGGGTGAATCCAGATTAAAAGACACCATCACCACCCTGTTTTCAGTCACGATTAAATCCGTTTCGGTTGCCTTTATACCAGAAAATCGTACTTGGTTGATTGAAGCATCTTTTGTCTTTGCATAAGTCCGATTTTCAGTCTGGCAGCCCCTCACGCGTTGTGACTTTTCCATACAACTGTGGCGCAAATTGTTTTTCAAAGTAGTCGCCTATCACTGCTTCATAATTTTGGCTCAAACAGATAATGTCGGCTTTCCTGGCTTTTAAAACCACATCATAAGCCTGCCGTATACCGCGTGCTCCTGGCAAAACTTGTACCATATTTCTCACCTCCTTCAGCTCGCTAAAGTTTTTACGTATATGGCTTTTTTACTGGCTGTAGTTCAACTTAAAAGACGTAGGTGGTTTTCGACACCCATGTTGAGGCACAGGGTGTCCAATTGCTAGACATTTAATTAGCCGGATTGTATCCTTAACCTTAAAAGATTGTAAAACTGTTGTCCAAAAATTAGACAATATGCCCCCACCTTCAGCATTACCAGAGGAAAAAGCCTTAAAAGAATTCTTGCTCGCCCTCGGGCTATCGCCCGACCAAACCAAGCTCTACCACACACTCTCCACTCACGGCGCACTTTCAATTCTTGAACTGGCACGCAAAACCTCGCTGCCGCGCACTCGCGTGTACCGCCTCATCGAGATGCTCAAGCACCAAAAGCTGGTCGAACACATTGTCGATGAAAATCGCACTCTTATTCAAGCTGTACCACCCCACGCCCTCAAACCCTTACTCGAAGTCAAACAAGCTCAAGTGCATCAACTCGCCACTCTTTTTCCCCAGGTTGAAGCGTACCTCACCCATCACCTCCATCGCCGCCAAGCAGACACCAATGTTAAATTTTATAAGGGAAAAGCCGGCATTCAGCAAATGGCTGCTAACATCCTCAAAGCTACCAACGGCACGGTTGGGTACACCCAAACACTCTTCGAAAATTGTGTTGGTAATAAATTTGCCGCGTGGCTCTACGAAGAAATGTATTCAGCCAAAATCGAACTGCGCGATATTATCTCAGATGGCTACCTTGAAAGCGTTGGTGGCCTAAAAAGCTATCTTTCACAAGCCCCAAACCCCTTTCATAAGCACTTCTCCACCCGCTACCTTCCTTCGTCTACTTTTAACGTCATCCATAGCATGGATGTGTACAACAACGTGGTCGCCATCTACGACTGGCAGGGTACCGACAAAGAAATTTTTGGTGTCGAAATTTACAATGCCAAAGTCGCCGCCATGCAGCGCCAGATCTTTGAGTTATTATGGCAAGCCGCAACCCCAGACGATCAGCTTAAACCCGAAGTTAGTACTCATTCTGAATCAAGTAAGCCTGGTAAAGACAAATAGAACATTAAATATCAAATAATACGTAATAACATCAAATACAATCAACTGTCTTGCTTGATTTCGAACACAAAAAGCATTCAATATTGGCCTGAACTA
>CAYXRB010000047.1:0-1118 GCA_964467565.1 uncultured Pseudomonadales bacterium
CAGAGCGAGGGCAAGCGACTCTTGAGGTGCGGAAACTCTTTCCGCAGTTGGTGGCTGGTCGAACCTTTCAGCCTGTACATAATCTGGCTAATTGCCAGCGTCGGCGGGAACGAAGCGAACAGGTGAACGTGGTCCGGCATCACAACCAGGTCAAGCACCTCACCGTCAAGCTCCTGGACGTATTCGGGCAGCAATTCGGCCAGGCGCACGCCAACATTCCCCGCCAGGACTGGACGCCGGTATTTCGGACACCAGACGAGGTGGTAGTTGATGTTGTAGGTTGCGTGCCGAGTTTGTTTGCTCATAGCAATCTAATTATATCACGGGAAGGGAAAGGAGGCAAGCGCCATTCCCCACCGGGCTAAAGCCCGGTGTCCCCTGGCGCAATTTCTATGGGGCGTGGAAGGGTTCGACGGTGGGTAAGGCCAAAGTGCAGCCTGCCGGATCGCGGTTCGACTCCGCGCACGTCCACAGGGCCACATGGCCCTTGTGCGGAGTGCGGGGCGCCCCGCCCCCTCCCCCCACCCCAATCCTCCCCCAGACCTAATCGGTGCGCGCCTTCAGAGGGTTAGACTCGACTCCGGTCGAAAATAGCCCTCTGGGGCACGCGGCGCGGCTGGGCAAGCACAAATGTACCTACTTTGGTACACTTTCCGCTTCCCTGCCGCCCGCGCCCTCTTTAAATTTGCAACCATTTTTAACAGTAATCCTTCATTTCGATTAATCGAAAGTTTCTAACCCTGTATAATCCCAACCATCATGACCAAACCACCCGAACGCGAACCAGTAACCACAAACTCCCCAGAAAAAAATCAAGAAGCTATTCACGCTGCCATAAAAGCTTTTATACACGTCTCAAGAAAACATCCCGCCAGTACCGACATGCAAGCCCTAGCCCTCACCAAAATGCTCCAAGATCCTGAGTCTGGAATTTCTATTGCAGACCTAAAAAGTGTGGCCAATAACGAATTAGCTTGTCTCGACATTGCCGACGCCGCCAATGCAGCACATCAACAACATGGCAAACCTAATCAAGTAAGTTCCGATACCGTTAGGTCAATACTGCTAACAGAAATTGGCTTTATAAACAAGTTTATAAAACTTAAACCCCAAGACAT
>CAYXRB010000047.1:1128-5373 GCA_964467565.1 uncultured Pseudomonadales bacterium
CAAAGATTTTTCGATCCCAACAACCGCACACCGGGAGAAGAGGCTTTTCGCGCCTTTATTGAAAGCGAACTCCAGCGCCTTGACCCAACCGGTGATTACATCCCCCTGCAATAAAAAAAATTGTCTAATCAGGTGATGTATCATACCGAACATTGGTGCCCCACACTTCTAAAGTCTTGGTATAATTCCTCCTTATGGAAACTGTGGCCCAAAATAATTGGAAAGGTTCCGCCCTAGAATGGGAGCGTTTGTTTCGTGAAAAACCTGCACTAGCCGTGGGTTTGCTTTTTACCTTACTCTATCTTCCCGGCTGCGCCCCACTAGAAGCAGACCCCTTTACGCTCACCAACCCAACCACCACTCCCAACCCTCCTTGGCTTCCTTCTGGCCCATCAATTGTCGAATCAGCATCCGATGCCGTTACCGATCCAATTGGTCCTAGTGCCGAGGCAACATTAATAGGCCTTGCTGCGGCGGGCATCTTAACCGCTGGAACAGCAGCGGCAAGGTTGAATGCTCGTCGTAATCGTCACCAACGCCGCCGCCGGCACCGCTAACAACCATTCTCCAATTAAACAAAAAAACCTGCGCAACACAAGCCTTATTCTACTTCCTTCTTAAGTCCCAATTGGTTCAACTCTCTGGTTAAACACCCCTCACACCATCCGTCATACATAATCCCAACCGCGGGTATGTGTTCTAAGGCAACGCCATTTACCTCTCTCACAAAAACCCCACAATACATACAAAAACTTGAGTAGCTCGTGCGCTGGGTTTCGAGATCTATCCCAGCTAACATTTCGGGCAAAACCATTCCACCACCGTAACACTCTAAAGTAAAAAATCAACTATATTATGGCAACTGCCACAAAAACTCTGCTTCAAATTTGGAACAATTCCCGACCAAACACTCCCGTCCACTCTCAAACTGTCAGAATAATTCACTCTCATACCGCTTAACCGTCTATAACCCCTTCACTTCTCTCCCCTCCCAACACCCCCTAACCAAAACAACAACGTTTGATCCCAGCCATAGGTGTCTATACGCTCAGGTCTATTGTAAGAAAACCCTTACCAAAAAAGCCCCTTAGCAAGTTACCAAGCCCTCGTTCTGGTTACTCGTAATACTAGAGGTAATATTTTCAGTTTCCCCTGGATTCTTACCCAATTTTAATCAATCCTTTTCTCCTACTTTACATTCAATTCTCGGCTGTTTTAAAAGTTAGTAAAGAAAGTGTAAGGATTTTTCCGTGATTAGCCAAAACACCAACAACAAAATTCGCGTCTTCCTTGTCGGTTTTTTAAGCACCGTCACCACCACCGTCCACAGCTCCCTTGCCTATACCTACAATCTCCTCACCAATTCCCAACTTATTTCCCCCGTGCCCGCCGCCCTGGTGGCCTCGGCTCTCCCTACTCCCCAACCTTCTCCCAACCCTACCCAATCCCCCCAAGCCGACTGTAAGGTTTCCGACACCTTTACCCAAGAAGTCAAAGCCTGGGAATCCGATATCTGCCGCTGGTCAAAAGAACAGCAACAAGACCCCGACATTATCGCTACCATCATGCAAATCGAATCCTGTGGCAATAACTTCGCCGTCAGCAGTACCGGCGTTAAAGGCCTCTTCCAAGTTACCGGAGCTAATTTAGCCGGCGCTAATGGTTTTGATCCCAATGCGTCTGCCGCTGCCGGGCCAGGCAAGGTCTTTAAGGCTTCTCTAACTGCTGCCAATGGCAACATTCACGCGGCTATGGCCGGCTACAACGGCGGCGGTTGGGCTCGCGAGTATATTGCCGGACAAATGTCACGTTCCCAGTTTATCGCCTCCCTTCGCTCCCACTACTTATGGCGCACCCAAGCCAAAGCCTTGGCTAAAGTTAACGAAGTCGAACGCTATGCCCAATGGGCCAATATCTACTTTGAAGCCAAAGAAAACAAAACCGATACCTTAAATACTTGGCTCAACCTAGGTGGCTACCGCCTCTGCAACGACGCCGCCGTCCAGTTAGGGTATGCCCCCCGTTATTCCAAAGAAACCCCCGACTCCCCCGTGATAGTCGCCTCCGATTCCCACGCACGTTGAAGCCCCAAGGCCAAAGGCCAAAGGCCATGGAAACATAGAGTACAAAAAAACACAACGTATCAAATTGAGGGCTGAAATCCGCCGAAGCGGAAAAAACCATACTCTAATGAAAATACGTTCGCCTAAAACATCCCGGAATTCCGCGAAGGCGGACTAACAACCATAAGTTATCTTCTGCCCCAAGCGGTAGGTATGTCCAGGCAGCATACCTACCGCTTTTCTTTTCTTAACATCAGCACTTCAGCGTTATCAGCTAAATCAGCAAGCAGCAAATCAGCTACTTTTGGTGCACAACCCACTTATTCCTCAAAACATTCAACTGCTTGGAAATAATGTGGTATTCGTCAATAATTTTCTGAGTTTCTAGTGGCCGAATCTGAGGATAATGTTTAGCAAGTACTTCAATCGAACGGCAGTGAGAAATAACTTCATCACTCGAACCCAATGCCATTTCTAAAAATCTCAAGAACTCCTTTGGCGACCTGCGCTTTCCGAAACCTTCAGCGATTTGGGCTGGTACACTTTCTGCAGCACTCGTAATTTGTTTATACAACCTGTCGTGCGATCTTGGTATCTTTTTTGCAAGAGCATAAACTAAATCTAATGCGTGTAATGCCCTCTGATATACCCTCAATTCCGTCACATCATTTATCATCTTCCCATCATTATCTGAACTAGATAATTCTACTGCAAGCCGAGTCTCCTAGTCCGCCGATATCGCCGACTCGCCGACTTTCTGATTACGCCGATAGCACTTGATGCGCTGATTCCGCTATTAGCCGACCTACTGATTCCCCTGATCAAGTAGTTTCCTATTAAAGAGTAAATGAGTCACCCCAACCGCCACCGCGTCCGCGGCATCATCGGGTTTTGGCACCGCCTCTAAATGTAACAATGCTTTAATCATTTTTTGCACCTGTGCTTTTTCTGCCCGTCCATACCCGGTCACCGTCTGCTTTACCTGCAGCGGCGTGTAATCAAACACCGGTATCTTAGCTCTAGCAATCCCCGCCACCACCACCCCGCGCGACTCCGACACCCGAATCACTGTTTTCGCATTCTTAAAAAAGAACAAATCCTCTACCGCCGCCTCGTCGGGCTTATACTTGTCTACTAGTTCTTCGACAAAATACGAAATCTCTGCCAACCTCTTAGCTGCTACCTCTTTCACCGCCGTCTCAAAACACCCACACACCAATAGCGTTTGCTTGCTTCTATTCCCTTCAACCAATGCCCAACCCAGCCGTCCTGTACCAGGATCTATACCCAACACCCTCATAAAAAAGCTCCTACTAAAAGCTTCTTCATGCTACCACAGCTTAAAAACTGGTATAGAAAAAGCTTCTAACAGGAGCGGCAGGTTTTTAAACAAAACTAATAGGCCATGGTGTAGTACAACAGTGGGATCATTGCAAACAAGATTAGGGCGATGACCAATTTCCACTTTTCTTCATCCATGCCGGTTTGCTTTGGGGCTGGTGTGGCCACCATCTTCTTTACGGCCTTCTTAGTTGTTTTCTTGGCTTTTTTAGCCACACACCTCACCCCCCTTCGACCACCGTAGCCTTTGGCGTAGGCGGTTTTCAATCACTACTTATTCATCTGACCATATCTGGAACACTCCTGTCAATACGAGTTAAAAACCCAGCAAATTTAAGACCTTCTTTATGATTGATGTGGATTATATTTATAAGCTATATATGGGAATAAATGTACAGTTTATTTAAAGTTATTAACACAATATAAAAGACCTATAGATTAATCCGGTAATTGCAGTCATCAAAAACCCCTCACCTTTTCCTGAAAGCCAAAACGGCTGAATCAGCTGTTTTATTGCTATCAAGAAAAAGTGAGGGGTTAATTTTATTCCTTAGTCTTTGATGTGGTAGGAAAGATTGCCCTGCGTGTAAACACCAGGGATTTGAGAGAATGTTTCTCCTGCATTACTGCAGGATAGGAGTTAACGCGTGAGAGTTAACACCTGTTCTCCTTAGAAAGGAGGTGATCCATCCGCTCCTTCCAGAACGGATACCTTGTTACGACTTAGTCCTCATCGCCGATCTCACCTTAGAAGAGTCCATCCTTACGGTTTGGAACATCCGCTTCGGGCGCTACCGACTTTGCTGGCTTGACGGGCAGTGTGTACAAGGAGCGAGAACGT
>CAYXRB010000047.1:5383-5666 GCA_964467565.1 uncultured Pseudomonadales bacterium
ATTCACCGCAGTCTGCTGACCTGCGATTACTACCAATTCCGGCTTCATGAGGGCGAGTTTCAGCCCTCAATCCGAACTGAGGAAAGGTTTATAAGGATTGGCTCGAGGTTACCCTTTCGCGACCCGTTGTCCTTCCCATTGTAGGATGTGTGTGGCCCTGGATGTAAGCGCCATGATGACTTGACGTCGTCCCCTCCTTCCTCCCTACTTGTTGTAAGGCAGTCTTCTGTGATTATCTAACACAGAACAGGGGTTGCGCTCGTTACTGCACTTAAGCAGACGT
>CAYXRB010000048.1:0-4892 GCA_964467565.1 uncultured Pseudomonadales bacterium
AGGAACAAGGAACAAGGAACAAGGAACAAGAAGATCAATGGTGTTGGCGGATATACCAGGATTGATAGAAGACGCGCATGAGGGCAAAGGGTTGGGTACGGATTTCTTGAGGCACATTGAACGGTGTAAGGCCTTGGTGTTTGTGGTATCGCCGATGGAAGATAGGTGGGCAGGAAGCGGTGAGCAGTGGGCAGAAACCCTGTGGGGGCAATACCAGGGGGTGAGGAGGGAGCTTGAGGAGTATGGGCAAGATTTGCTTAAGAAGCCGAGTATGGTGGTGGTTAATAAACGGGAGTTAGTGGACATTGAGCAGTGGGCGGTGATCAGTAATTATTTTAAAGACAAAGGGTCGGAGGTACTATTGCTTTCGGCGGCGAGGCATGAGGGGACGGATGAATTGAAGAAAAAGATTTGGGAATTGGTGGATAGAAATTAAAAACTAAAGTCGAAAACCTAAAGTCTAAACGAATAATGCAAATAGACTCAAAAGTACCAAGATCCAATCAATAAAGCACAATCGGACCAATAAGTAAAAAAAACTCCTTAAATCAGACAACAGAATCTTAGACCGTGGGTAATTCTTTCTGAGATAGCTTCGTCGCGGATGGCTCCTCGCAATGACAAATCGGGAGCTACTTGGCGAGGGTAAAAAACTAAAGTCGAAAACCTAAAGTCTAAACAAATTAGTCATAAGATTCAAATTCCAATTAATTAGGTAAATTCTAAAATCTAAAATTTAAAGACTAAAAGACAAATAAATAAATAAGCGCAAAAATTTCAAGTTTCAATCAATAAGGCACAATCGGGCTAATAAGTAAAAAAATAAACTCCTAAAATCAGATAACAGAATCTTAGACCGTGGGTAATTTTTTCTGAGATTGCTTCGTCGCGGATGGCTCCTCGCAATGACACATTAGGGTTTCTGGACCCACCGGGAATTCCTGCCTGCCGGCAGGCAGGGAACCCGGAACTCGTCAACCTGCCCGCCATGATGTGGACCGTGGGGTAATAAGAGCTTGCTCGCTTTTCAAGAATAACTACGTTATGTTTCTTGAACGCTACGCTTCCTCATATATTGCTTCGTATAAGAGCCTACGGGTTCTTATGCTTGCAATATCGAAACATCAACTGTGCAATGTTTAGCCCGTCTAAGACTGATTTATTGTGGACTTGGGGGGAATTGAACCCCCATTTGTGCAATGCGAATGCACTGTTCTACCGTTGAACTACAAGCCCTTGTTCGGGCCGAATGCACCGTACTACCACTGTACTAACGGCCCAAGTATGGCAGCAGGCGGGTGCGAATGACGTGTTATACCGTTTAACTACGGGCCCTTCGACAAGCTCCCTCCTATACTAAAGCTTTGGCGGACGGGCAGGGTAAACCCTGGTGCGGCGTTCATTATACAAGACAAACAGGTGATTATTGATCACTGCTTGCCAAGAGGGTTGATTTCCTCGTAGTATGAAAGAAGAGTATGAGACATACAGCTGAACGGTTTTCACAACTAGCGATGTTGGCGTCGTTTTTATTTTTGGTGGCTTTTTTAGTAGTGTCGGTTTATTTGTTTGCCAAGCCAGATAGGGTGATGGATTGGTTTAGGAGTTACAAGGATCAGTCCGGAATGAGTAAGCCAATATCGATGCAAACGACGGGAGAAGCTGTACAGCAAACCCCGTTGCCGGTGGTCTTTAGCAATCAAGCCTTAAGCGGAGATGTTACGGCATCAGGTGTGGTTAAGGCGTTTGATACCAACACAAACCAACTATGGTTGCAGAGCATGGATGGAAGTGAATTAGAAACAGTATGGGCGTGTGAGGGAGAAGTAGAAGTGTTGAACCCGGGGCTGAATGAGCGTTATAAAGAGAGTGCCACCGGTGTATTAACAAAAATTAAAGCAGGCGTTCAAGTATTTGGCGCGTGTGATACGCCCGAGTGTTCCCAATTAGTAACCGATTGTATGGTAGTTCTACAATGAAACAACTCCACCCTTATTGGTTGTTTTTAGTCCGCTCGGGGTTTCTAGCTTTAATAATTTCGTTGTTGTTGGGTTTGTACACCCCGTCACCAGTTTATGCCCAAGGCAATTTAGTGGGGGGAACATGTGTTAGTGCGGGTGAGTGTGCCCGAATGGGCAATTCCGGCACCTGTCCACCAGCACCGGATGGATACACTGGCTATAATTGCGCCCGTTCTTGGTGCTGCTCACACGATGGGGTCTTTGACGGCAATTGGTCATATTGCACTCCGGCGTATATGCCACCAAACACCATTGATTACACCCTGGATTGGGGGTGTTCGGGTGGGTGTGGTTATGTGCCTCCAGCAAGTGTGATGAAGGGTTTCCATGACACACCCAATAACGCGGCGTGTACGGTTCATGGCTGGGCGTGTGATTCTGACCGATATAGCCAGGGTTTGATTGTGCATTTATACGAAGGCACAAGCTACATAGGCGATACGACTGCGAATGCCAGCAACGAGGCGGCTGTGACGGCGGAGTGTGGCGGTACGCCAAATCATAGGTTTAACTACACGTTGCCGGCTAGTTTTAGAGACGGGCAACCACACACGATAACCGCGTATGCTCTGGGGATAAATTCCAGCGGTGCCTTAAACGGTGAAAACCGAGCCTTACCCAACAGCTCTAATTGGGGCTTGCATACACAGACGATAACGTGTCCGGCAGCACCGACCCCCACCCCCACGAGAACGCCCACGCCAACCAGAACACCTACACCAACACCTACGAATACTCCCACGCCAACACTTTCGCCTACGCCAACGGTAACATTGCCACCACCGCCACCATCTTCTATCGATGTGTTTGTGGTTGAAGGTGATGGTGAATCACCGATTGGTTTGGGGTACTGTACTGGGCCGACTGCGCCATTATCGTTGGGTGTAAACGGCCAGCCAGTTACTCTAAGTGCGCCAAGTAATTTGAATGCTTTGATTGCAGGGGGAAGAGCGACTCTAAATGGGGTTGTTACAGGAAACAGCCAAGTATTACAGTTACAGGTACCGACTTCGAGCGGATTTGCCTGTGAATGCCGCGGTTTGGGACAAACATGCACGTATAGCATCGATATCCAATCTGGATCGCCTGATACATATTACTTTTATTTGTCACGCTTGCCGGCGTGGTGGCAAACTTTTGGCGGCGATGTGGGAGCAAATAACGGTAATGTGGTGGACCATAACCCGGCGGGGCAGTACCCCTTGGAAGAGGTAAGCGGGATAATGGATAACGGGGTTTTAACCTATACCGGGAGTATTAGTTTGGATAATCCGCCGGTGTCGGCGTCGAATTGGCGGGCAGATTCGCAGTACGATATCAGTGCGAACCGGCGCGAAGATTTTGATTATTTTGTGGAGTTGTTTGAATTGCCTGTGCCGTTGGTAACCGATTATAACGGCGGCGGCCCCTTCCCATCTACATCGGTTGCTGTTTCGACAAACCATATGACAATAGCTTCAGGTTGGGACTTAAATACCAGTGCGCACAACTATGTAATTTTTGTGGAAGATGACTTGCTAATTAACGGAAATATTAACGTGGAACCAGGTTCCTTCTTGGCATTAATCGTGGAGGGAAACATCTTGATACATCAAAATGTGACAGTACTGGAGGGCATTTTTATTGCAAATGGTACGATCACTACGGAATCTCAGGGCCCAAACCTCGATGATCCACTCCTGGCAGAGGGTATGTTTATTGGCTGGGGCGGGGTGGATTTAGAGCGGGATTTGGCTAATGATTCGCAGCCGGCAGAACAGTTTGTGTACCGGCCGGACTTTTTGTTAAACGCCCCAGACGGATTTTTGCGGCCGTCGTATGAGTGGCGTGAAACCTTACCGGTGGCGCCGTAGACAGTTTTTACTTATTCTCTTGATTAGCTTGTGAATTTTTGGGGGTTTGCACTACAATGGCAGTAAGTTTACTATAGTAGACTCTTTTAAAGTCCTATAGTAAAATACTGAACTATGAGCATTACAGTTATTATTCGAGCAATTTCCCCTGCGTTTACTTTATCGGAATCAGTAAAACGAGCATTCCCGAAGTGTCATGGGAAACGCACTCCCGAAGTGCAGGTTTACTATGAGTCTTGAAGATTTGTTGGGCAAAACTCCACCTGCCATCATTCCGGGTGAGAATGAAATTAACCCTATGGAAGTTTCAGCTTCTGATAGGGGTTTTAGGCCGCTATCTAGATCAGTTAAGACCGAAGCTGCTAAAGGATTTGATAATCTCAGAGCTGCGATGAGGACAGGCGCGGATTGGTTACTGAAGGTAGAAGACCAGGCAGATGGGGAGTATACAGTATACGGTGATATCAAGGGTGAGATAAGACGATTAGCAAATACAATTGGTGGAATGCCGGAAAGAAACGTTCCGGAATTTATGCTAACAGATTTGCGGAAGTCTGCGCCAGAAGCGAGAAAAATTCTAGAGGATATAATCGCTAGTGACCCGAGTTTGGGTTTAGCCTATTTTGAATACGTAACTGGGCGAATTCCAGATAAATTCCATGAAGAAGCGTTGGTAGCCTCTTATGAAGCATTATCTGCTTTAGAAGATGGGAGGTCACTAACTTTTAACGAATTGATGAATGTGGGTATGATTGCGCCTGGATTAACAGGAAGGGTTTGGAACGGACTTACGCCAAGACAAAGAAAAATTGTTAAAGCTGCAGCAGGTGGGGCTGTTTATGCCGTTGCTGTAGGGTGTGGAATGGTACCGCCTACCCCAGAGAGTCCTGTAGTGACTCCGGTTGCGGGTGAAGTTCAGCCTGCAGGGGAACAGGGCTTAGTTGAACCGACACCTCCTCCCGCAGAGGAAAATCAAGTGTCTGGTGGCGAGGTAGCAGAGCCTGCTGTTACCGAAACA
>CAYXRB010000049.1:0-3301 GCA_964467565.1 uncultured Pseudomonadales bacterium
GGGTTATTACCGCGTGAGATTTCTTCATCAACACTGGATAACTGAAAGGTTACCGAATGAAGCATGAGTGGTCTTGGTAGAGAGAGGAATACTTTTTGGTAAATAACATCATTAGCGGGATTGGTGTCATGTTCGCCAGTGATGAGGTAGCGTTGGTTTTCTGGTTTTGGGCGGCGAGGAGTAGTGTTGGAATATGAATCGGTAACCGCCAATAACACCAACTCAATAAGAATGACCAAGATGATTAGGGGTTTACTAAATCGAGCCATGATTTTTTTGAGTGATTTTGGATGATGTTGAGTTTTTGGTCTTACGATCATTTGGATCATATGCGGGAAATAATGTGTGTATTCGGCTTTTTGTTTTGAGGGTACCTCTCTGGGAATAGTGTTTAATTATACCGTAGGTAGTGTGGTGATTATTGTGGTTGAGCTTGATTGTAAGAATCGGGTAAGTTAAGGTGAGGGCTACATGCATATTAGGACAGAATATGCACTGAGACTTCGGAAACTTCTAAGAAATGGGTTAACCGCACACGGATACCTTGATCTTTTTAGATCAGTGCACAGACACCGGCTAATTGATTGCTTGAAACTTTCTTCATACAAATTTGTGAATTATTTCCTTTTACAAGGAGTGGTTTTTATGAAAATGCAAGTTTTTCGGCTTGGCTCAGCACCTGCATTAATAGTGGTGGCAATTGCGGTGGGATTAACCGTACCGCCAGTGGTTAATGCGGCTTCGGTGAGTATGGGTTCGAATGAGCAAATGTCGTCGCTTTTGACACAGTTGCGCACACCATTTACTTTTGTGTTCCCCACACCCAAACCACTGCCGACAATGCCAGCCATGCCCACGATTACACCATGGCAGCAGTGGTTTAATACCCCTACCATGACCCCGCGAACAGCAGTAACCCCCACGCTAACCCCTATCCGAACACCAACCCCTACGAGTAATCCGAGTGTAATAGTGCCAAGCCCGACTAGGACTCCCAGCCCCACACTAACAAACACCTCAACACCCACCCAAACACCAATGCCGACCCGGGCGGTTACAACCACGGTACAGCAGTATTTGCTGGATCGAGTCAACGCGTACCGTGTTTCACAGGGGCTTGGGGCAGTGGCGATGGACCCGTACACCTGGGCCTTTGCGGCCACCAGGGCGCGTGAGATTAGCACTTCGTTTAATCACAATGGCTTTAGCCAGCGGGTGAATTCCAGATCACTACCCTACCCAGGGTATTCGTATGTGACTGAGAATATTGCCATGACCAGCGACTACCGTAGGGTGGTGGATTTATGGATTAACTCTGCAGGGCACGCGCGCAATATGCGGGCAAACACGCCGTATGTGTGCGTAGCGCAATACGGTAACTACTATGCCTACGAAGGGTGGAGGCCGTAGTTAAAAAATATCCAATAAGCGCATGAGATTCAAAATCCAATCAATGAAGCAAAAAATAAAGCCGAAATTCTAAAAAATTACACTTCTGCGGAATGCTCAAAACACCGTATAAATAAAACGAAAGTTGTTAAACGTGAATAGTATTAAATAAAGGTCACCCAAGGGTGGCTTTTTTTAACAAACAGAGCATAAAAAAATTGATAAATGGGTATTTACTCTTCCGTTACTTTGGTTTTACATGACTTTGGCTAAGGGCGTGTTTAATTGAAACACTAGAAACGGAGCTTTATGCACAAAGAAATATTTCAACTCTTTCTTGGTTTTGCCTTTTTGTTGAGTGTAAGCTTTATGCACATGGTAGAACCAACTGAGGTGGTGGGATCGGAACAATTGCAGGCTGGTAAGGTAGAGGTAACTGAGCTGGAGAACGGTTTATCATCGATGTGGATTTTTTAAAACACTTTCATAATAGGTAATTTATTGAGGTTTAGTTTAACGGTAAAATGAGGGTATGGACAATACGGCATATGTTAATAGTGGTGAATATCTGACTTACTCCGAACGGTTAAAGATCCAAGAAGATGAGTTGTTTAAAACTCTGACTAACATTAGACCTCTGCTGGATGAATTTAAAGAAATTCAGTTTGCACTTATACGTGGCACAGGTGAGCGTCTTGTAAACACCCTGTCAGGATTATTATCTGACTCAAATGATGTAGATATTCTGGTCCCTAATGATGAGCCTTCCATCAAAAAAGTAAAAAAAGGCCTAGAGCTATTAGCTGAAGCGGGTTTGATTACAGTTGAGAGGGTTTTTATGACTGATGAGGAAGCACTGGCTCAAGGAAGAGATGATGCGGTGAGCCCAGAAGGGTTATATTCCTTGGGGGGTATGGCCAGGATTAGGGTTAATTCGGACCCGCCGGTTTTTGTAGACATATTTTCTGATGTAGGAAAGAAAAGCGATAGTGGCGAATTTGTGTTGTTAGCCGGAATAACCCCGGAAGGTACGCCTATTGGGGGCGATGAGGACGAGAAGGGAGTTTTTAGACAGAATGAGATGGTAGAGGTCGATGTAATGAGTGACCCGCCTTTACGCATACCGATTATCACTGGCCTGGGAGTTCGGGCAAGTTATCTTCAAACACAATTAAAAGTCGCCATGAACTTACCTGATTCCGATACGATACCATACCGAGCTATTAGAGCTGCGCTGAGTGTCTTTGATCAAGGTATAGATAGACTAACCACAATAAGAAAACTACCTAAGCACAGACAGTGTTCGCCGCAGGGGTTGTTTTGTGTGGTCCAGCCGAGGGAAGAGAATGAAGATACAGGAGAAAGATTGCATACAGAGGATCTGGAAGCAGAGCCGGTATAAAAAACGAATTAGATAGTTTCCTGACTGGTATCAATAAGTTTAGTAAATACCACCAGGCGGTCTGCGTAGTTAGCGGCATTTTGGTCAAAGACGCCGTCGCAGGTAATCAGGTTTAAATAGATGCCTGAGTGATCTAAAAACACTTCTTCGATGGGAAATTGGGCATCGGGGAAAATCTCACTTTTTATGACTTCAAAAGTGAGGGTTTCACCTTTTTGACCAACGACTTGCACTTGGTCTCCAGGGACCAAGTCATCAAGATCAAAAAAAATAGCAGCGGTCCCCTGCCGGGTGTCTAAATGCCCGGCCATTACGGCACTGCCGGTTTCGCCCGGACGAGTACCTAACATCCACCATGACACGTTAAAGTCGTTTTTGGGCACATCCATGCGTCCACGATCATCTTGGCCGACGGGTTCTACTTGAGCGGTTACTTGCAGCTTAGGAATGACCAAGGTTTGGGGTGATTCGATAACGGCCGGCGTTGGAGTCGGCGCACTGGTAGGTGAG
>CAYXRB010000049.1:3311-4462 GCA_964467565.1 uncultured Pseudomonadales bacterium
TGGCAATACCGGCAACGGCCGGGGTGGGTTGCGGGGAGGTTGTCGGATAATCTTGAGGGACGAACTGTGTTAGTAGGAGTATGCCCGGGACGACTGAGAGAAGAAACAATTTTTTCATATCATTTGTGCGTCTTCGCAGGCAACCACCCGATCGAGCAGACTCGAACCAGGGTGGTTGCTTACCAAGTAGTTTGATTCATTTATGTGTGCAGCTGATGGCTGCATTAAGCAGCGGTTATACCCTTAACGAAGGGTGCCGTAGCCGGTGCTGGGGGCTGAGGTAGGAGCAGCTGTAGAACCCGTGGGGGTGGGGGAAGGAGTGGTGGAGGGGGGGGGGGGGGGGGGGGTGGGAGAGGCGGTTTGCGCGTAGATAGCGGTAGCCCACACGCTGGCGACTAAGGCAACCAGGGTGAAACTGGCAACTAGGGTTTTGACCATGACATTCACCTCCCTTCGACGATGCTTTTTTGTAGGCCTTTTTGACATATTTTTTTGTCTCAAAGCTACTTAGGCTGATTACTTATTAAACGCGGAGTATAGATTACCCTACCTGTATGCTTGCCAGATGAAATTATTGTAAGAATTGGCTTATAAAGATTGGGGGGAGGATAATTGGTGGGATCGGAAGGTCAGCAGATCGGCAAATCAGAGGGTCAGAGTATCGGCTAATCGGCTTATCAGATGATCAGCGAGTCGGCTAGTCGGCGGAATCGGTAGTTAAGTTAATCTTAGAAATCAGAAGACTAACGGATAGGGCAATCAAGCCTTGATAAGTGCATCAGAATCAAATGCCAATCAATCAGGCAGAAGAGCTACCAATAATGGCAAAGTAGAAATTCTTAAAGGCTAAGGCTAGCGGAGCCGCGTGACGGCCAGGCCGGTGATGAGGAACAAGAACCCGAGCATAGCAACAAAGATGGTGAGGTGGATATTACCGGCTTGAGGTAAGGTTTGATCGGCGGCGGCAGACGTAGGCGCTGGGGTTCCACCGGTACCTGCGGCGGCGGTAGAAGAGACGGCAAAGGTGAGGCCGGCGGTGGAAGTACGACCCTGAGCGTCGGTGGCGTTAACGGTAAGGTTATGGTTACCTACAGCCAAGTCTTGACCTGGGGTGTAGGACCAATTGCCTTGGGCGTCGGCGGTGACCGACC
>CAYXRB010000050.1:0-4376 GCA_964467565.1 uncultured Pseudomonadales bacterium
CTTTCCCGAACGGAGATGTGTGAAGAGTGGAAATGCAGCAGCAATTTATTAAATCAGCAATTAAAAAATCACTGAGCCTAAGGCTTCCAAATGTAATAAGCGCTGTTTATCCTCATGTCGAAACAAATTTCACTTTAACGGAATTATTGGGGCTTGCAAAGGATGCAATCGGATTTTCAACAGACAACCTTACGACACAAATTTTGCCGGGCAATCCAAAAATATTAATGCCACCCTATCCATGGACATCGACTTCCTGCCCGAAAATTTGTCTCCTTCAGTCTGCTTACCCCTCGAAGACACCTCGATCAATCAAATCACTTGTGGGTTTAAAGGCACCCCCCAAAGCACCGGTCGGTATAAAATCCAGGTTACACTACTCGACTCCCAAGGCACTCAAACCGCAGATGTGTATACCCTCCAAATTCGATAAAGATTATCTTTAAAAATATGCGTCAAATCCTCATCGTCGAAGATCACCCCTCCATTCGGGCTATGTTAGCCAGTCTTTTTAGTCACGCTGGTTTCGAAGTTACCCAAGCATCTGACGGTGCCCAAGGCTTAGCCTACGCACTCAAAGGTGGTTTCTCCGCAATTCTTCTCGACCTCAAAATGCCCCAGCTCGATGGATTCGAATTTTTAGCCAAAATTAAAGCCACTCCCCCTCCCACTCCCAATGGGCCTATTGTCGTTTTCTCTAGTCACAGCTATGATTATGCTCGCAAACAAGCCCTCGATGCCGGCGCTGCCGACTTCATCATCAAAGACGACCTCACTACCACCAATCTAGTTGATCACATCGAAGCCATTATTGCCGCCCACCCTCACCCGGCCAACCATACACCCGCTTAAACAAGAAAGCCACTATGGCCAATAAAAAATTACTTATCCTCGAAGATCACCCGGGTTTAGCCCAACTCATCAAAGACTTATTCACCGCCAACGGATTTGACGTTGATTTGTGCGCCAATGGCCAACAAGGTCTCGAAAAAGCTCAAGCCGGCGGCTATGATGCCATAATCTCTGATATCAAAATGCCCATTCTCGATGGGATGGGCTTTTTAAAAGCCTTGCAAGAACATCCACCAACTAAAAAGAATGGGCCCATCATCATGTACTCCAATTTCGCTTATCAGTACAGCAAAGACCAAGTGCTGGCTTTAGGGGCAGTCGACTTTGTTGCCAAAGACACCGTTGGCACCAACGAACTTGTCCAAATCGTCAAAAGCCACCTTAAATAACTCTCGGTTTTGATAAGTAGTCTTTCCCTGCTTGCCTAGAGCTTTTGCAACGACTACAATACCTCCTGTCTTATTTAAAAACCTAAACCTTAAAAAAACTAAACAGTAACTCGATTAAATTCTCAGCTTGTTTAGATTTTGGTTATTTAGACTTTAGTTTTTCCTCACCAAGCGAGGAATTTATGGCCAAAAAAATTAAAACCGTTCTAAAACTTAACCTCCAGGCAGGTAAGGCAACTCCAGCTCCCCCAGTCGGCACCGCCTTAGGTCCCCACGGCGTCAACATCATGGACTTTGTTAATAAATATAACGAAGCCACCAAAGCCAAAATGGGCCAGGTTTTGCCCGCCCAAATCACCATCTTCGAAGACCGCACTTTCGATTTCGTCATTAAACTCCCACCCACCTCCGAAATGATTAAGCAGGCCTTAAAAATCCAAAAAGGTTCCAGTAAACCCCCCTCCGAGATCGTGGGCACCATCACCCCCGATCAAATCAAGGCAATTGCCCAAGAAAAAATGCAGGATATGAACACCCTTTCCCTGGATGCTGCCATGCGCAGCGTCACGGGCACTGCTAAAAATATGGGTGTAAAAGTAAGTCAGTAAAGTCAATAAATATCCCACAAAACTTCGGTTGAGTGGGGCTCGTTATTACCGAGCGGGCTAAACCCCGGCCCGGGAGAGACTAAAGCTTCTTGTTACTTGTCCCCTGTGACCGGTAACTTTATTAAAAGTCTTTCCCGTTTGATTATTGGATTTTATAAATTAGGTATTGTTTCGAATTTCGTATTTCGAGATTCGAGTTTCCCGCCGGAAGCGGTGTATTACAAATTTGTGCGTTACTGATCACTTATCACCGATCACTGACCACTGCGACAAAAAGGAGCATCATGGCTAAACAAAAAATGAAGACCGTTGATATGGGCATATCCGAAGATGAATTAAAGGATATGGAAGAACAATCCAAGGCAGAAGCTTCACGGCTCAAAGAGTTAGAAGCCAAAGAAAAAGCCGAAAAAGAGGCAAAAAAAGCCGCGAAAGAGGCAAAAAAAGAAGAGATTCAGGAAAAAATCGAAGACAAAATTGAAGAGAACAAAGAGATTGCTGTCAAAAAAGCCCCCAAAAGCCGTTCCTACAAATACAACGCCGCCCGCGCCTTAGTTGACCGTACCAAAGCTTATCCCCTATCCCAAGCTATCGATCTGGCCAAGAAAACCAGTTACTCCACTTTTTCCGGTACTGTTGTCGCCGACGCCGTCACCAAAGACAGCACCGTCAACGTCGAAATTGCCTTCCCCCATTCCACAGGTGTCACTCGCCGGGTTGTCGTTGCAACCGATGAAGTTATTACGGACATTGAAGCGGGTAAAATTGACTTCGATGTCTTAGTTGCCGCCCCCGCCATGATGCCAAAATTGGCTAAGCTCGCCCGAGTTTTAGGTCCCAAAGGGTTAATGCCCAATCCAAAAAACGGCACAATTTCTCCCAACCCCGATAAACGCAAGCACGAACTAGAAGCCGGTAAAGTCACGGTCCGCAGCGAAAAGAAAAATCCTCTGCTGCATGTAACTCTGGGTAAAACTAATCAAGCCCAAGCGGAACTTATTGCCAATCTCGAAGCTTTAATCAAAGCCGTCGGCGGCCGAAAACTCGTCAAATTAGTTGTATCCTCAACTATGGGACCGGGTATAAAAGTAGATCTAACCCCCTACCAGCAAACCGTTTAAATTGTTTGACTAAAAGAAGTGCTGCCTTTATAGTTACCATGACCATTTAATAGATACGTGATTCATCGTAGAGGACAGGCTATGATCCGAATCAATCGGGTTTTTAGTGTTTTGCTGGTGTGTGTCTTTGGCATCCTCACCTTTTTTGCCATTCGTCAGATCACTTCCACCAACGCTGCTCCAAGCGACGCTGCTTCCAGCCCCAACGGGGTTGATGTCATTCTTCTTCCCAGTTCATCCGTCATTGCCCCTTCTCAACCTCTTGATGTTGACGTGCTCGTCTTCCCTAATTCCAATCAGGTATCAGCCATGGAACTACGTATTAACTTTGACTCAACTAAATTAACACCTCGCTCCAATCATCCGTTTCTTATTGGCCCTGAGTTAACTATGGTCCTTCCTAATTGTGAGTATCAAGAAGGTGATCCTTGCCCGGCAACCAGCGCCGCCCATCTAAACCAAGCCTATGTCTTTCTCGGGGTAATGTGCACCGAAGCTGGCTGTACTCTACCCACCGACTCCGGTCCCTTTAAAGTTGCTACCCTCCAATTACAAGCTACCGCCAACGCAACCGGCACCACCGAACTTACTTTAAGAGACCAACAAACACCCACAGACCCCACCCTGGTTGCCGCCTTCCAATTCGACCATGACGCTATGCGGCTAGTGTCTCCGGCCACTATTTCCTTCTCCACCTGTACCCAGCCATTCGACTTTATTCCCGATAATACCTTAAACATTCTCGATGTCATGCACGTCGCCACCCTCTGGAATTCTGGCCATGGCAACGCGCTCTATAACGGCTCGGCCGATTTCGATGCCGATGGCGACATCGACATCATCGACGTCCAAACCGTCGCCAATACCTGGAACACGCCTTGTAATTAACAACCTTAACCTGTCATCCCTACGCAGGCAGGGATCTTCAGCTCTCGGACAATCCGTCAGTTATAGATTCCTGTTCAAGCCAGGAAAGACCAAAACATAAAAATATATCTTAAAAAAGATATCTGAAAGGATCATGATGCCCAGTGCCCATCGCCTATTAACTCTTATTGGCCTCGTTGCCTCGTTACTTTTTTACTTTGTTACCTTTTCCAATGCCCAATCCCAAACCGGTGTTGCCATTGACCCGCCCACCCAAAACGCCACCCTGGGTAACCAAGTTAATCTTAATGTTACCATCAGCGACGTCACCAATCTTGGTTCCTACCAGTTTACCCTCAACTTCGACCCGGCCATCATCCAGGTTAACACCGTCACCGATGCCTCATACCTGGGCTCCACTGGGCGCTCAGTCTCCTCCCTCCCCGCCGATATCGATAACACCACCGGGGTGCTTACCTTTGCCGCTTTCACCTTTGGCCCCACGCCCAATGGTCCGTCTGGAAACGGTCCCCTTGCCA
>CAYXRB010000051.1:0-688 GCA_964467565.1 uncultured Pseudomonadales bacterium
CCCCAAAAGGACGTTTTACTGGTGAGAACGCGGATTGACGGGGTGCTGTACCAATTAGGGCAATTTGACCGCACACACTACGCCGCCATCATTGCCCGGTTAAAGATTTTGGCTAAACTGGATACGACCGAGAGAAGAAGGGTGCAGGAGGGGCAGTACGTGTTTGAGAGTGGGGGTAAGTCGGTTAACTTGAGGATTGAGATTGTACAAACGATATATGACGAGTTGGTGGTGATCAGAATCCTCCAGCTTTCCTCGATCGAGATGGCGCTCAAGGATTTGGGGTTTAGCGAGGGGTCGTTAAAGACCTACCAGCAAATATTGCAGTCGAAAAGCGGGCTGCTCTTGGTGTGTGGACCAACGGGCAGCGGCAAGACGACCACGCTGTATTCGACGATTACCCACTTGAATGCCAACCACGACTTTAACGTGATGACTATCGAGGACCCGGTGGAATACCAGCTGCCATTTGTAAACCAGATGCCGGTGCGGGAAGAGGTCGGTTTTACCTTTGGTGAGGGGTTACGGTCGATCTTGCGGTTGTCGCCCGACATCATCCTGGTAGGCGAGATTAGAGATAAAGAAACAGCCTTGATTGCGGTAGAGTCGGGTTTAACCGGGCACATGGTGATGTCAACGATCCACGCTCCAGACGCGGTAGGGGTGGTGTATCGATTGCTAGACCTGG
>CAYXRB010000051.1:698-2364 GCA_964467565.1 uncultured Pseudomonadales bacterium
TGTAGCCCAGCGGTTGGTGCGCAAGGTGTGCAATCACTGTAAGACCGCGTATGCGCCGACGCTCGATGAAATAGATTTGTTTACTAAAACATTGGGGCGCGCACCAAAGCAGTTGGTAAAAGGCAGGGGGTGTGAGGCGTGCCAAAACATCGGGTATAGCGGACGGTTGGGGATTTATGAGGTGTTACAGATAGAAGCCGGAGTGAGGGGGATCATACGGCAACAGAAGGGGGAGGATGAGTTGCGGGAAACCTTGAAGAAAAACGGGTATGTGAGTTTGTTTGCCGACGGGTTACTCAAGTGTGAGCAAGGGCTGACGAGCACGGAAGAAGTAATGAGGAATAGTTTACGGGTGGAGTAATGTAAATAAGTTCCAATAGTCGCAAAAGAGTCAAGTTCCAAGCATAACGAATAAGTATAGTTTCCGTCCAGATAAATACTAAAGTCGAAAAACTAAAACCTAAACTATAATTCACCTGTCCGGACCGGATGTTCATTTCCCAGATTGGGGCTTATGGCGGCGGGAGAGGATTAGGAAGACGCTGGTGGTATTAATGAGAAAGATGTAGAGAGGGAAGGTGAGGGTAGCCAGAGTAAGTACTTGGATTGAGAGGAGGGAGAAGGTGCTGGCAAGGACATCTGACATATAGAAGCGCCAGTCTTCGGTATGAGGGAAGCGCCAGGTTTTAACCAAGGTGGGTACGAAAGCGATGAAATCGGTAACGACTGACATGATAAGGCCAAGGAGGGCGTTTTGGGTCGTTTGCCAAATTATCAGGGATGCAATTGCCAAAAAGAGGATGAAAAAGTCGAAGCGATTGGTGCCGCCCATGCCGCGTTTAAGCGACAAGAGGAAAATTGCAAAAGCACCGACCAGTTGGGCCGAGGCAATATAGATCCCGGTGCGGTCGTTTTGGGCGTAGAGGGTGCCCACAAACAGGACTGAGAGGATAAGGATGAGGAACCGGGTCATGCGCTGAGGCTTGAAGGTGCCTTTGAGTACGGCGGTAATGCCGATGAGTGGCGTGACGATGGCGAAGAGGGTGGAGATGAGCAGAAAATTCATAACTGCATTGTAAGATCGGGACGTGGTATATTCAAAGAGATGTCCGGACGAACAGACAACTTAATCGATTTGTTAACGCCGTATGGTTTGAATGAGGATGAGTCCCGAGTGTATCTGGGTATGTTGGAAAACGGGGTGGTAACGGCACTGCAATTGTCGCGACAGTTGAAGATGGGCAGGACGAAAGTGTACAGGATTTTGGACAAGCTGATTGCCAAGGAACTGGCAGCGACGCAGTTTAACGAAACGGGTTTTAGGTTTAGCGCTTTGGAACCGGCGCAGCTGGAATTGATGCTGACTAAACGGGAGGCAGAACTGGAGGTGCTGAGAAAAAACTTGCCCAAAGTCGCCGAGGTATTGGCGCGGCGGGTGGGAGTGCACAAGCCGGGGTCGAAGGTACTTTATTATCAGGGGACACGGGGGTTGTCTCAGGTAAATTGGAATGTGCTAGAGGCAGACAGAATGTTATTGAGTTACGAGGTGGCGAATGCTGATGCGTATTTACCTCAGGCAGAAGCAGAGAAGCTGCGACAAGCGATGGTGGAAAAGAAAATTTTGACGCGGACAATTACGAACCGAAGGAAAATTGAAGCGTTTACT
>CAYXRB010000051.1:2374-4213 GCA_964467565.1 uncultured Pseudomonadales bacterium
GGTGGCAGGTCCGGTATATAGATCCGGCTGTGCTTGAAGTAAATGCTGATGTGTTTTTGTATAACGACGTGTATGCCATGTGCCATTACTTAGAACAACACGACGTGTTTTGTGTGGAGATGCACAATAGATACCTGGCGTCGATGCAAAAGCAGGTTTTTGAGATAGTGTGGGGGCAGGCACAGCCACTGAAGTTGGTGGGGAAGTATGGGGAGGCAGTGGTGCATGGCAAACGTGACTTGGGTGCCGACAGCCAGGCAGAGTAGTGTTTTTTAGGCGACGGTGACGGATTTGGCAAGGTTGCGTGGCATGTCGGGGTCGAGCCCTCTGGCCACAGCAAGATAGTAGCCCAAGAGTTGGCCAACCACGGCATGAAGGAGGAAAGTGGCAATGCCAACGTCTGGAATGTTGATGAAATGGTCAAAGACCTCGTTGGGAGATGAGCCAAGGCCAATGACCAACGCGCCCCGGGCTTTTACTTCTTGAGCGGCGGCTAATTGGAGATGGTAGGAATCATCATCGGGGAGATGCAGGATAACGGGAGTGCCGTGCTCGATGAGCGCGATAACGCCATGCTTGAGTTCACCTGATGGAAAGGCCTCGAAATGAAGATAGCTAACCTCTTTGGCTTTAAGGGCGGTTTCGTAGGCCAGAGGTACATAGAGGCCGCGGCCTAAGACAAAGGCATGTTCCCGGGCGGCTATTTGGTAAGCCAGGGATTTAACTTTCTTGAGTTGTGTAGGTGCGATTAATTGCTGTGCAGCTTTAATGGCTTTTGAAAGTTGATTAGCAATATTTTTGTTTGATTGCGCTAATGAAGCCGATAGAAGGAGTGACCAGAGGATCATGGCGGTAAACGATTTAGTGGCACAGACTGCCACTTCGGGGCCGGCGCTTAGATCTAGAGACACATTTGCTAAACGTGCAAGCGAACTGAGGCCAACATTGGTGAGGCTTAGGACTTTGCCACCTTTAGATTGGACAAGCTTGGCGGCGTTTAGGGTGTCGAGAGTTTCCCCAGACTGTGATAGGGCAATAATTAATGTTTGGTGATTAATGTTTAAAGGTTGAAAGGGAATCTCGCTGGCTACGATGGAGACGACAGGATTTTGTAGGTGAGGTTGGAGCAGGCCGGCTAACATTTGGGCGGCATAACCGGCAGTGCCGCAGCCAGTGCAGATAACGTTGGCTGCGGGCAGTGAGCAGTGAGCAGAGAGATGTTTAGCGACTGGTTTGAGAAGGTGATGATTATCGATGATGCGTTGCCATACGGTTGGTTGTTCGAGGATTTCGGCAAGCATGTGGTGAGGGGCGGTGAGCGGTGAGCGGTGAGCGGTGGGCAGGGACATCATTGATTTTGTAGGAATCCACTTTACTGGTTTATTCTCAAGAAATGTCCAGATTTTGCCAGTTAGTTTTACCGCTTCGCCGTCACCTAACGGGTAGACGTGGGAGGCTTGCTGGGATAGGGTTGGCATGTCGGATGAAAGCAGGGCGGAGAGAGGCGTTTTACCAATGACTAAGGGCGAACCAGTTTTATAGGCGTAGAGTACTTTTTCTTGATTGTCGAGGATAACGACAGCGTTGGAGCCCGTGATAAGAAGGGTAAGCTTGGCAAAGGCTTTGTCTGGTTCTAGATTAAGGCTGAGCTGTTCCATCAGGTGGGCGATCACTTCGGTATCAGTTTGCGATTTGAAGTGATGATGTTTAGCCTGTAATGATGATTTTAGCTTTTGGAAGTTTTCGATGATGCCGTTGTGGACCACATAGAAGCGCTTTGTACAGTCGGAATGGGGGTGGGCATTCGCGAGGGTGATACCGCCGTGGGTTGCCCAGCGG
>CAYXRB010000052.1:0-1835 GCA_964467565.1 uncultured Pseudomonadales bacterium
AGAACCAGCTATCTCCTAGCTTGTTTAGCCTTTCACTCCTACCCACACCTCATCCGAGCAGTTTTCAACCTACACCGGTTCGGACCTCCATCTCATTTTACTGAGATTTCATCCTGGACATGGGTAGCTCGCTAGGTTTCGGGTCTATCCCACGGTACTTAATCGCCCTATTAAGACTCGCTTTCGCTCCGGCTCCGCTCTTTCAAAGCTTAACCTTGCACCGTAGGAATAACTCGTTGGCTCATTATGCAAAAGGTACGTGGTCGCGCTTCCGGGGTTCTTTTCACCTTTCCCTCACGGTACTCGTTCACTATCGGTCATCAGGTAGTATTTAGCCTTACCCCATGGTCGGGGCAGATTCTCACGAAATTCCACGTGCTCCGTGATACTCGGGTGCACGAACTACGATCTTATGCATTTTTCACATACGGGGCTTTCACCCTCTGTGGCCGACCTTTCCAAGCCGTTTTGCTAAATCATAAATATCGATACAAGAATGGTACTTCTTGATGTTCGTATCCCACAACCCTCTTACTACAACGCGTACCAGCTTGCATAGTAAAAGTTTAGGCCCTTCCCCTTTCGCTCACCACTACTGAGGGAATCACATTCGTTTTATCTTCCTAGCGCTACTGAGATGTTTCAGTTCACGCCGTTCGCTCCATGCTCATATGAATTCTGAGAATGGTAATCTGGTTTTGCCAGATTGGGTTTCCCCATTCGGATACCTTCGGATCAAAGCTTGATTGACAGCTCCCCGAAGCTTTTGGCAGCCTTCTGCCTCCTTCATCGCCTCCTGATACCAAGGCATCCACCAAATGCCCTTTACAATTAATCACAATCTTAAAACTAGTTCTCAATTGAAATGCTGTGATATAAGTTTTAAAACTCAAATCACTCAAATAATCGTGCTAATAATGCTCAGGTAATTCTTAACAACATGCATTTCAAAGATCACAAGAAAAAAATTTTATGATCTACTTACATAAAAGCTTTATCTCTTCAATCAATAACAACCAGTTAAAAAGTTGGCCGTGCCAGCCGTAGCCTTGGCGTAGGCTGGTGGAGATGAGCGGATTCGAACCGCTGGCCTTCCGCGTGCAAAGCGGACGCTCTACCAACTGAGCTACATCCCCGCACTTTTCTCAGTTGATCTCAAGTCGAATCTATTTTTAAACTTTTTCTTATTTTAGAACTTCGGCCCCAGTCTTGATCTGTCACGTCACTCTTATTTGAGTTGGCGCAGCCCGACGTCATCTAGAGTTTCTTTGAAGTTTTTACGCAGGCGAAAGACATGGTGGGCCTAAGTCGACTTGAACGACTGACCTCCCCGTTATCAGCGGGGTGCTCTAACCACCTGAGCTATAGGCCCGCTTATAATCTCAAGGTTATACGGGCTATTAACTCGTTGAGCCATCATGAATCGGCCGATTTGTAACATTTTTTCCGAAATGACGATTTAACCACCATCGCCAAGCAATATAATAAAGGCCAAAAGCTACGACAAGTGGTCCAAAAGCTTTTGCATAGCGTGAAACAATATGTGAGGTGCCTAACGGCACACCAGCATACACTTCGAGAGCCAAACACTCACCCTGATAAATCATATTTGCTCCAGCAGCACCAAAAATAATGGCAAGTGCAACTCCCGACATCTTAATTTAAAAAATCATTGTTGCAACACTGCGATTGAACCGATGGCGTTGACACTTGTAATATTTTTTCGCCACAAACTACTGGACATAACCAAAAACCAGAATAAGTAATAAAAAAAACAGCAATCAATTTCTTTATAACATCTATCATAACCAAGTGCCCACTTAAATAACAAATAG
>CAYXRB010000053.1:0-1736 GCA_964467565.1 uncultured Pseudomonadales bacterium
GGTTTAAAAGCCATTTCTTAAAAAGCTTAGCTTGGGGAGTCGTTTGTTTCGCAGGAATCTTCTTTACTGTCATTAATCTCTGGTTTTACATTAATATAAAAGCCAGTTGGGCTTACTTGCTAGTCGGGTTCACAATAATTCTTGGGAGCATTTTCTTCTTAGTACAATTTTATACACCGGGATTCTTTACAATGAATGATGACAAATCATTGATTGGTGCATGGAAAAGAAGTTTCGCTTTTATCTTTTCCTATCCGGTTCATGTCATCGTTATTGGATTTGTGGCCTTGCTCCTTAGCATATTCACTATAGTATTGATATTACCCCTCTTGATTGGATTTCCGCCTTTGGTTTCTCTTATTAGTTTAATTAGTATAAGATCCATGCAATCCGAAGTTAGCCAAACCACCAATTAAAAATCGAATCACCAGTTAGAGTAAAGTTTGAAAAATGGAGCTTTATAACTCAAAAGTTAAGTTAGGTAGATTAAAAGCACTTTATTATCTATAATATGGATTAAGTTAGGATGTAGTTTGCACACTTAAGCCTGGAGGAATTGTGGCAAAGAAAATTTTAGGCTATGTTTACTTGATTTGGAAATGTGCATTTTGCGGCACTGAAAACCCTGGCCCCATTAAATCTTGCACAAGTTGTGGCGCACCCCAACCACCCGATGTGCAATTCGAGAAGGTCGATCAAGAAAAATTCGAATTCATCAAGGATGAAGCGCTCATCCGAATGGCAAAAACAGGCCCTGATAAGCACTGCCCCTATTGCGGCACGCGTAACTTATCTACCGATAATTTATGTAAAAAATGCGGCAGCGATATTAGCATCGATGCAGAAGTGCGCGCCAGTGGGGAAAAAATTGAGGATCGAGATAAAACCCCTGTAAGCCCCACGACTCAGCCAAAGCAACTTTCAAAGGGATGCCTTATCCTTTTGATTCTAGCCATCCTGGTAGCTTGTATCGTCGGCGGCATATTTATCTTCCAGATGTTATCAACCGAAACAACCAATGCCACCGTGGAGGCTGTAGGTTGGGAACGTACTGTTTTGGTCGAAGGGTATACAACCGTCAGAGGACGGACTTGGTATGATGAGATTCCAGATGGGGCAAACCTGGTGGCCTGTTCAACGGAGTATCGTTACACATCAGATCAACCACAAGCCAATGCAACCGAGGTCTGTGGTGAACCATACACTGTTGACACCGGCACAGGCATTGGTGAGGTGAGGCAAGACTGCGAGTATCGCGTTTATGATGATTACTGCGAATATGAGGGAATGGCTTGGACGGTTATTGATACCTTAACCTTATCTGGTTATGACCTTCAACCAAGATGGCCCAACACAACTCTCAGTTCAACAGAAAGATATGGGCAGCAAAGTGAAACTTACACAATCGTCTTCAATGCAGATGGCGACCAGTTAACCTACACTACCAATAATGTGGACCTTTTTTCACAGGCGGTTATTGGCAGTGAGTGGGAATTAGAAGTTAACCAGCTAGGTGCCATTACTTCAGTTCAGCCTAGTCGATAAGCAATGTTAAACTTTTGAGTTGTTCTAAAACCTAATAGATCATTATTTAAAAATGTGGTGCAGTATTTTCTACTGCACCACTAAAATTTTACTTATAAGCCGGTACTGTTATCCAATCTTTACCTGACTCAAAGGCATAATAAGGTACCCAAACCAAGCCTAACTTATCAAGCAAGATATTCTTCTTTAAG